>NZ_JADWYQ010000001.1 GCF_022414575.1 Streptomyces sp. MUM 178J
GCCCGCACCCGGGCGGCGGCCGGCGGCTCCCCGGAGACCGCCGGGCGGGCGCCCCTCGCTCCGTGGGGGGAGCGCGCAGGGCGCCGCCCGGTGTGCGCCCCCTGGCGTGCGGCCGACGCCTGCCGCTGACGTTCGCGCCGCTGCTCGGCCAGCCGGCGCAGACAGGCCCAGCGTGCCAGCGCGTACAGCCACGCCTTCCGCCCCGCCTCGTCGGACGGGCAACGGCCCCGTTGGCGCTCGGCGATGGCGAGCACATCGCCGAGCAGCGCCGTCGCGGCGTCGTGGTCGCACATGATGGAGAGGCAGTAGGTGAACAGGCCGTCCAGATACGGCTCATATCGCTTGTGCCGCGCCGCCGCGGACGACCGCTGCCCCTTGGTGCGGCTCGCGCGCGCGTGCGCCCGGTGTGCGCCGCTGGTGTGCGTGGGTGGTTCCAGCCTGCTGCTCGTCACGCCGCGACCGTAGGGCCAGAAGCACACCCGCTTCGCACCCCTTGAATGCTTTTAATCATTACGGGTGAACAGGTCACCCAAAGGAGTAACGCGAATTTGCTCTCGGCTCGTGCGTTACGCGCTTGCCTGCCCATCCCACAGTCGTCCGCAGCCTCACACGGTCCGGGCGGGGGCCGGGAGACACCGGGCGAGGGACCGGACTGTCAGCGAGTCCCGCTACGGTTTGACGCATGGCTGCCCGTACGAAATCCGCGAAGGACCGGCCGTCCTACCGCTGCACCGAGTGCGGTTGGACGACCGCCAAATGGCTCGGCCGCTGCCCCGAGTGCCAGGCCTGGGGCACGGTCGAGGAGTACGGCGCGCCCGCCGTCCGCACCACCGCCGCGGGGCGCGTCACCGCCGCGGCGCTCCCCATCGGCCAGGTCGACGGCCGCCAGGCCGCCGCCCGCTCCACCGGCGTGCCCGAGCTCGACCGGGTCCTCGGCGGCGGTCTGGTGCCGGGGGCGGTGGCACTGCTCGCCGGCGAGCCGGGCGTCGGCAAGTCGACCCTGCTGCTCGACGTCGCGGCCAAGGCCGCCGCCGAGGACCACCGCACGCTCTATGTGACGGGTGAGGAGTCCGCCGGGCAGGTCCGGCTGCGCGCCGACCGGATCGGAGCACTGCACGACTGCCTCTACCTCGCGGCGGAGACGGACCTGTCCGCGGTCCTCGGCCACCTCGACGCGGTCAAGCCGTCCCTGCTGATCCTCGACTCGGTGCAGACCGTCGCGTCTCCGGAGATCGACGGCGCCCCGGGCGGCATGGCCCAGGTGCGCGAGGTCGCGGGCGCGCTGATCCGCGCCTCCAAGGAGCGCGGAATGGCCACGCTCCTGGTGGGCCATGTCACCAAGGACGGCGCGATCGCGGGACCGCGGCTGCTGGAGCACCTGGTGGACGTGGTGCTCTCCTTCGAGGGCGACCGGCATGCGCGGCTGCGTCTCGTCCGCGGCGTGAAGAACAGGTTCGGGGCCACGGACGAGGTGGGCTGCTTTGAGTTGCACGACGACGGCATCACCGGGCTGGCCGACCCCTCGGGCCTCTTCCTCACCCGACGTGACGAACCCGTCCCCGGCACCTGTCTCACGGTCACGCTCGAAGGCCGCCGCCCCCTGGTGGCCGAGGTGCAGGCACTGACGGTCGACACCCAGATCCCCTCCCCGCGGCGCACCACCTCCGGCCTGGAGACCTCGCGCGTCTCGATGATGCTGGCCGTCCTGGAGCAGCGCGGCCGGATCACCGCCCTGGGCAAGCGGGACATCTACAGCGCCACCGTCGGCGGGGTGAAGCTCTCCGAGCCCGCCGCGGATCTCGCCGTCGCGCTCGCGCTCGCCTCTGCGGCGAGCGACACCCCCCTGCCGAAGAACCTGGTGGCGATCGGCGAGGTGGGCCTCGCGGGGGAGGTGAGACGCGTCACGGGCGTGCAGCGGCGGCTGTCCGAGGCGCACCGGCTGGGCTTCACCCATGCCCTGGTTCCGGGCGATCCGGGCCGGGTCCCACCCGGGATGAAGGTCACGGAAGTCGCCGACATGGGGGACGCGCTCCGGGTGCTCCCGCGCGGCCGCAAAGCCGGTTCCCGGGCCTCCGCGCGCACCGAGCGCGCAGAGGCCCCCCTCCAGGCGGATGCGCGCCGGTAGACTTTGCCCTGGTCTCGCCTGTCCGTACGAGCCGGAGGAGCGCAGTGGCAGCCAACGACCGGGCAGCAGCACCCGGAAAGTCCGGCGGAGGCTCCGGCAACGAAGCGCTGATCCGCGCCGCCCTGAGCGCGGTCGCCCCCGGCACGGCGCTGCGGGACGGCCTGGAGCGCATCCTCCGCGGCAACACGGGCGGCCTGATCGTCCTGGGCATGGACCGGACCGTCGAGTCGATGTGCACCGGCGGCTTCGTGCTGGATGTGGAGTTCACCGCGACGCGGCTGCGCGAGCTGTGCAAACTGGACGGCGCGCTGATCCTCGACAAGGACATCACCAAGATCCACCGCGCCGGGGTGCAGCTGGTGCCGGACGCCTCCATTCCGACCGAGGAGACCGGCACCCGCCACCGCACCGCGGACCGCGTGTCCAGGCAGTGCGGCTTCCCGGTCGTCTCGGTGTCGCAGTCGATGCGGCTGATCGCGCTGTACGTGGACGGGGAGCGCCGGGTCCTGGAGGAGTCCGCCGCGATCCTGTCCCGGGCCAACCAGGCGCTGGCCACCCTGGAGCGCTACAAGCTCCGTCTCGACGAGGTCGCCGGGACTCTCTCCGCGCTGGAGATCGAGGACCTGGTCACCGTCCGGGACGTCTCGGCGGTGGCGCAGCGGCTGGAGATGGTGCGCCGGATCGCCACCGAGATCGCCGAGTACGTGGTCGAGCTGGGCACGGACGGCCGGCTGCTCGCCCTCCAGCTCGACGAGTTGATCGCCGGGGTGGAGCCCGAGCGGGAGCTCGTCGCCCGCGACTATGTGCCCGAGCCCACGGCGAAGCGTTCCCGCACGGTCTCCGAGGCGCTCGCCGATCTGGACTCGCTCACCCATGCCGAGCTGCTGGAACTGCCGACGGTAGCCCGCGCGTTGGGCTACAGCGGTTCGCCGGAAACGCTGGACTCGGCGGTCTCCCCGCGCGGTTACCGGCTGCTGGCCAAGGTGCCGAGGCTGCCGGGCGCGATCATCGAGCGGCTGGTGGAGCACTTCGGCGGACTGCAGAAGCTGCTGGCCGCGAGCGTGGACGACCTCCAGACGGTCGACGGCGTGGGCGAGGCGCGGGCGCGGAGTGTGCGGGAGGGGCTGTCGCGGCTGGCGGAGTCCTCGATCCTGGAGCGGTACGTCTGAGGCTTGGACCCGTCCAGGGGCGCGGGCGGGGTTTCCCCCGCCTCGCCCTAGTCCTTCTCCAGCCGGAACGGCGCCGGCAGCACCTTCACTCCCCCGACCCGGGCCTCCGCCAGGTAGTTGCCGGGCGGCACGGCCCCCGGCGGCGGGGTGGCGCACTGCGGCTCGCTGCGCTTGCGGTCCCACTCCACGGTGTGGGTGATGCTTGCGCGCGCGGGCACCTTCAGCAGCAGGCTCCCGGACTCCAGGCCCGCGCGGCTCGGGCAGTCCTCGGTGGACCACACCGTGTCGTTATTGCCGTCGGTGGCGTCGACGACCGTGACCACGGCCGCCCGGGGCCCGAAGTCCTTCTTGCAGGCCGTTCCCGAGGTGTTAGAGGCGACGAGCTGGAAGCGGGGCTTCTCGCCCGGCTCGTACGAGACCTTGACGCTGCGCAGGGTCAACTTCAGCGCCCCCGGGGCGCACTGGGGCAGGCTGGAGCCCGCCGGGACACGCTCGCCTGCCGCGCCGCCGCCCTCGCCACCGCCGCCGTCCTGACCGGAACCGGCGCTGGAACCGGAGTTTGAACCGGAGCCAGAACCGGAACCGTTCGAACCATTCGAGCCGTTCGCGCCTTCTGTGGCCCCCGAGTCGCCGGACTCGTCCCGCCCGCCCGGCTGTTGGCTGATCGCGGGGCCGGAGCCGGAAGGGCCCGGCGTGATCGTCGAAGGGGTGGGCTTCCCGGCGCCTCCGGCCCTGCCGTCGTCCTTGCTCCCGTCACCGCCTCCGCCCCCGAAGGAGCTGACGACCCATACGGCCAGCAGCACGACCAGCGCGAACAACGCCGCCGCGACTGCCCTCCGTCGCCAGTAGATGGAGGAGGGAAGCGGCCCGATCGGATTGCGCAGAGATCCCACGGTCAAACTCTACGAGAGATCCGTGGCAACTCCGGCCCCACCCACCGCCCGACTTTCCCTGGAACTCCGGCTCCCCGCCACACCTTTCGTCACCCTCTGTTTCGTCAAGGGCCGTTCCGGCCGATGGCGCCGGGCGAACGGCCGCGGCGACCGCGTACGGTCGTCGACCATGGACAGCAGCATCACCCGCGGTCTCTACCGCGACATCACCGACTTCGCCCACACCACACCCGCCTGGGTGCAGCAGTTCGCCGAGATCTTCACCGACGCGGGACTGCTGCTGTTCGCGGTGCTGTTCGTCGTCGCCTGGCGGCGCGCACGCCACGCCGACGCCCGGGCGTTCGCCGTCGCCGTCCTCGCACCGCTCGCCACCGCCGTCGGCTATGTGGTCAGCGAGTCGCTGAAGTCCCTGGTGGACGAGGAGCGTCCGTGCCGTACGGTCGCCGAGGCGGCCGGTTCACTGGCGACCTGCCCGCCGTACGGCGACTGGTCCTTCCCCAGCAACCACTCGGCGATCGCCGGCGCGGCCGCCGCGGCGATCGTCCTCGCCTGGCCGCTCAGGCTGCGCATCGCACTGCTCACCGCGCCGCTGGCGCTGCTGATGGCCTTCTCCCGCGTCTTCGTCGGGGTCCACTATCCGCACGATGTGGCCGTGGGCCTGCTGCTGGGCGCCGCCGTCGCCGCGGGGTGCGTCATGGCGCTGGCCGGCCCCGCGGCCGCGCTGACGACGACGATGCGGACGAGCCGCGCGGGGATCGTGGTCTGGTTCGCCGGCCCCGGCCCCGCCTCCGCACACAGGGCCCCGTCCCGCGCCGCTTCCCGTACGGCGTCGGGCGCGGCCTCCGCGCGGCAGCAGGCGCACGCTCCCGCGGACATGCCAGGATCGGAAGGACATGAACACCACGAACGCCACGAACGCCACCGTGACTCACTCCACCGCTGAGGACGCCGGCCCGCACGTCGCCGCCTCATCCACCGGCCCGCACGCCGCCGGTCCGTCAGTCGCCGACCCCGCGTCGCTGCACACCTCCGTCATCGCCTGGTTCGACCGGCATGCCCGCGATCTGCCCTGGCGCCGCCCCGAGGCGGGCGCCTGGGGCGTGATGGTCAGCGAGTTCATGCTCCAGCAGACGCCGGTTGCCCGTGTGCTGCCGGTGTACGAGCAGTGGCTCGCCCGCTGGCCCCGTCCGGCGGACCTGGCCGCCTCGCCCTCCGGAGAGGCCGTGCGCGCCTGGGGCAGGCTCGGCTATCCGCGCCGTGCCCTGCGTCTGCACGGAGCCGCCCAGGCGATAACGGAACGCCACGGCGGCGACGTCCCGCGCGACCATGCCCAGCTGCTGGCGCTCCCCGGGATCGGCGAGTACACGGCCGCCGCCGTGGCCTCGTTCGCGTACGGGCAGCGGCATCCGGTCCTGGACACCAATGTGCGCCGGGTGTTCGCACGGGCCGCGACCGGCATCCAGTACCCGCCGAACGCGACGACGGCCGCAGAGCGCCGGCTGGCCCGCGCGCTGCTCCCCGACGACGAGGCTGCCGCGGCACGCTGGGCGGCGGCGTCCATGGAGCTGGGGGCGCTGGTGTGCACGGCGAAGAGCGAGGACTGCGGGCGCTGCCCGATCGCCGACCGCTGCGCCTGGCGGCTGGCGGGCAAGCCCGCCCACGAGGGCCCGGCGCGCCGCGGCCAGACCTACGCCGGAACGGACCGGCAGGTGCGCGGCAGGCTGCTGGCGGTGCTGCGGGACGCGACCGAACCGGTCCCGCGGTCGGCGCTGGACACCGTCTGGAACGAGCCCGTGCAGCGCGCACGGGCGCTGGACGGTCTGGTCGCCGACGGCCTCGTGGAGCCGCTGGACGGTGGCCGGTACCGCCTTCCGCTGACCTGACCTGACCTGAGAGGCGGCCCCCCGCCGCCCGCCCCGCCGAGTCTGTCGTCGGGCCTGTTACACAACCGATGGATGCCCGTGCGTCCGCCGACGGCCGCTTCGGACAACCTCGTGACAACGCCTCCGTAACTTCTCCCCCAGGTAAGCGAACGACAGCGACAGCCGGCGAGCGCACGGCGTGTCACGGGGACGGAGGCGGTTGGAATGGCGCAGACGAACGGCGAGGTGCTCGAGTTCGAGGAGTACGTACGCACCCGGCAGGAGGCCCTGCTGCGCAGCGCCCGCCGTCTGGTCCCCGACCCGGTCGACGCCCAGGATCTGCTCCAGACCGCCCTCGCCCGCACCTACGGCCGCTGGGACGGCATAGCGGACAAGTCGCTGGCCGACGCCTATCTGCGCCGCGTGATGATCAACACGCGCACCGAGTGGTGGCGCGCCCGCAAGCTGGAGGAGGTGCCCACCGAGCAGCTTCCGGACGCCAGCGTGGAGGACGGCAGCGAACAGCGCGCCGACCGCGCCCTGCTGATGGACGTGCTGAAGGTGCTTGCTCCGAAGCAGCGCAGCGTGGTGGTGCTGCGGCGCTGGGTATGTCGGCCGGTACGGTGAAGAGCACGCTGCACCGGGCGCTGGCGCGGCTCCGGCAGGAGCTGGAGCGCCGGGAACGGGAGCTGGACGCCGGGGTGGCAGCGCGTGACGATGTGGACGAGGTGTCGCGCGTCCCCGGGCAGGGCGGCGGCCGCCGCCGGGGACAGGGACACGGACAGGGACACGGACAGGGACACGGACAGGGACAGGGGCGTGACCGGGTGCTGGGGGAACAGGGGCGGGAGCGGTGTGCGGCCTAGTGGACGACGGCTCCCGGGCTGAGACGGCGAGATGGGCGGCGGGCAGCGCGGCGACGGCCGGGCTCGCCGCCGTCGTCCTGTTCGCCGCCGGCTGCGCAACCGGGGGGACCGGGGTGAAGGACGAGGGAGCGGCGCACTCCGACGCCGCGACCGCCGCCCCCTCCCCGGACGCCACGCCGTCCTTCGGGACCGGCAAGGCGAACAGGACCGTGGACGCGGTGGCGCTGCTCAAGGCGGATCCGAAGGTCAGCGCCCGGGTCAAGGAGGATCTCCGGCCCTGCGGCCGCGATCTGTTCCCCGTGGACACGTCGTACGGAAACCTCACCGGCGGCTCGTCGCCCGACGTGGTGGTCAATGTGCTGACGTGCGGCGACGCGGTCGGCCTTGGCACGTATGTGTACCGCGAGAACGGCGAGAGGTACGAGAATGTCTTCGCCGCGGAGGAACCCGCTGTGTACGCCGCGATCGACCGGGGCGACCTGGTGGTGACCCGGCAGGTGTACGCCAAGGGCGACCCTGTGGCCCAGCCGTCCGGCCAGGAGGTGACCACCTACCGCTGGCAGGACGGCAAGTTCGCGCAGGAGCACTGGGTGCGCAACGAGTTCAACACGGCGGTCGGCGGCGGCGAGGTGATCGCGACCGAGCCGGTGCCCGAGTTCGACGACCGCTGAACCGCCGGACGACCGAACTGCCGGGCGACCGAACTGCCGGACGACCGATGTATCCGGACCGACGCACCCGGCCGGAGCGTGAATCGACCCGCGTGAAACGGCCGGCGTGAAACGACCGGCGACCGAGAGAACAAGAGAGCAGAGAGCAGCCGGATGGCCGAGACCCATGTCCTGTTCGTCGAGGACGACGACGTCATCCGCGAGGCCACCCAGCTCGCGCTGGAGCGGGACGGCTTCGTGGTCACCGCCATGCCCAACGGCCTGCAGGGCCTGGCGGCGTTCCGGGCGAACCGGCCGGACATCGCCCTGCTCGATGTCATGGTGCCGGGCCTGGACGGGGTCAGCCTCTGCCGCCGGATCCGCGATGAGTCGACCGTGCCCGTGATCATGCTGTCGGCCCGCGCGGACTCCATCGACGTGGTCCTCGGTCTGGAGGCCGGGGCCGACGACTATGTCACCAAGCCCTTCGACGGCGCGGTGCTGGTCGCCCGTATCCGCGCGGTGCTGCGGCGCTTCGGGCACGCGGGCGGCGCGACGGGCGGCGAGCCGGCCTCGGCGGGGCGTCAGAGCAGCCAGGGCGGGGGGCTCGTCTTCGGCGATCTGGAGGTCGACACCGAGGGCATGGAGGTGCGCAAGGGCGGCGAGCCGGTGGCACTGACGCCGACCGAGATGCGGCTGCTGCTGGAGTTCTCCGCCGCACCCGGCACTGTGCTGTCCCGGGACCGGCTGCTGGAGCGGGTCTGGGAGTACGGCTGGGGCGGCGACACCCGTGTCGTGGACGTCCATGTCCAGCGGCTCCGTGCCAAGATCGGGCAGGACCGGATCGAGACGGTCCGCGGCTTCGGCTACAAGCTCAAGGGATGAGAGCGATACGGCCGCGCCCGGCCGCCCCTCGGAGCCGTACGGCCCCGTGGAGGCGCAGGGCCGCCGCACGGAGGCGTGCGGCATGAGGAAGCCCGCCCTGCGCACCGGTGTCCGCTGGAAGATCAGCATCGCGATCGCGGGCGTCGGCGCGCTCGTCGCCATGACTCTGAGCCTGGTCGTGCACAACGCCGCCCGCGTCTCGATGCTCGACAACGCGCGCGACGTCCAGATGGACCGGGTGCTGCTGGCGCAGCGCTGGTACGAGCAGTCAAAGAACAAGGACCCGCGTTTCAACACCAAGATCAACGATCCGGCCGTCCCCAAGGACCTCCAGAAACTCGTGCGGCAGGGT
Source organism: Streptomyces sp. MUM 178J (assembly GCF_022414575.1). Lineage (GTDB taxonomy): Bacteria > Actinomycetota > Actinomycetes > Streptomycetales > Streptomycetaceae > Streptomyces > Streptomyces chengmaiensis. Next base: position 8,803 of record NZ_JADWYQ010000001.1, read on the forward strand.
CGGCGCGGCTCCTATGTGCACGAGCCGGCCGAGGGCCCGCCCGAGATATGGGCGGCGGTGCCGCTGTCCAACGGCGATGTGCTCTCGCTGCACAGTCAGTTCGCCGGCCGCAGCGCCACGATCATCCAGGCGCTCGACCGGGCGCTGATCATCGGTTCGGTGTCGGTGGTGTTCGGCGGCTGCGCGCTCGGTGTGCTGATCGGCGGCTCGCTGTCGCGCCGGCTGCGGAAGGCCGCAGCCGCAGCCGGAAACGTGGCCCAGGGCAATACGGACGTACGGGTGCGGGACGCGATCGGCGGGGTCGTCCGCGATGAGACGGATGAGCTGGCCCGCGCCGTCGACGCGCTGACCGACGCGCTCAACGCGCGCATCGAGGCCGAGCGCCGGGTCACCGCGGATATCGCGCATGAGCTGCGGACTCCGGTGACCGGCCTGCTGACCGCGGCGGAGCTGCTGCCGCCCGGCCGCCCGGCCGAGCTGGTGCGGGACCGGGCGCAGGCCATGCGAACCCTGGTCGAGGACGTTCTGGAGGTTGCCCGGCTGGACAGCGCGTCGGAGCGGGCCGAACTCCAGGAGATCGCGCTGGGCGAGTTCGTCGCCCGCCGGGTCTCGGTGCTGGCGTCGGACGCCGTGGTCTATGTGGTGCACGAGTCGTATGTGAGCACCGATCCACGGCGGCTGGAACGGATCCTCGGCAATCTGCTGGCCAATGCCGCCAAGCACGGCAAGCAGCCGGTCGAGGTCACGGTCGAGGGCCGCGTGGTGCGGGTGCGCGACCACGGCCCCGGCTTCCCTGAGGAACTGCTGGCGGAGGGGCCGAGCCGGTTCCGCACCGGCGCCAGCGACCGGGCCGGGCAGGGCCATGGCCTGGGTCTGACGATCGCGGAGGGCCAGGCACGCGTCCTCGGGGCTCGGCTGACCTTCCGCAACGCAAACGCCGCCCCGGAAGGGGCGACGGCACAGGACGGGGCGGGCGGCGCGGTCGCGGTGCTGTGGCTGCCGGAGCATGCGCCGACGAACACGGGCAGCTTTGCGGTGCTGTCGCCGGCCGACGGCGACGGCGGCGGCGATCGCCGGCAGCGACAGCGGCAGCGGCGATCGTAGCCGACCGCAGGCCGTGCCCCGCCGAACGCCGTGCCACACCGCAGCCGGTGCCCACACCGCGCGACATGCCACACCGCAGCCAGCCCCACACCACGCGGCAAGCCACACCGCGCGCGCCATGCCACACCGCAGCCAGCGCCCCACACCGCGCGCGCCGTGCCGCACCGCAGGCCGTCGGGGCGCCGGCCCGTCCGGCCGTCCGGCGGCTACACCGCACAGGTCCACCGCCGCGGAGCCGCCGCGCCGGATGTCCCGCAGGCGGGGATCAGCTGCCGGGCGAGATCCGCCTGACGGCTGCGGGCCCCGCTGCTTGCCGCGAGAGGCCCCTCTCATGGCTTCTCACAGTCGCAGTGGCGATACGGAAGCGCGGTCCCGGTCGGCGGGGAATCCGCCGGCCGGGACCGCGCAGCAGCCGGGTGCCAGTCCGGCGCTCCGCCGCCGGTGACCGCGTCCGTCAGATGCTGACGCCCTCGGAGCGCAGGTACTTGACCGGGTTGATGGCGGAGCCGTAGTTCGGGGTCTTGCGGATCTCGAAGTGCAGGTGCGGGCCGCTGGAGTTTCCGGTGTTGCCGGAGAGGGCGATGCGCTGCCCGACCTTCACCTTCTGGCCCGGCTTCACATCGACGCGGGAGAGGTGCGCGTACTGGGAGTAGGTGTCGTTGTCGTGCTTGATCACGACGGCGTTGCCGTAGGCGGGGCCGTCACCGGCGCCGTTCGGGCCGGCCTTGACAACGGTGCCGCTGCCCACAGCACTGACCTTGGTGCCTACCGGCACGGCGAAGTCCTGGCCGGAGTGGTTGCTGCTCCACATGTTGCCGGCCTTGCCGAAGGTGGCGGTGAGCGTGTACTTGCTGACCGGCTTCTGCCAGGCCTTCTTGGCGGCGGCCTCGGTCTTCTTGGCCACTGCGGCCTTCTTGGCGGCCTCGGCGGTCGCCTTCGCGGCCTTGGCCTGGGCCTCCGCCTGAGCGGCGACGGCGCTCGCGACGGCGCTGACGGGCGAGCCGCTGCTCACCGCGGGCTCCCCCGCGAAGGCGACCCCGCTCCCCAGCACGGCCGACACCCCCATCCCTGCGACAAGGGCGGCGATGGCGGTACGGGCGGGGTTCGTGACGCGCTTCGACATACGGGATGACCTCCGGGGGCATAAGCGGGCCCGGCGCGTGCGGAGCGCCGGGCGGGTTGGCCATCCCTTGGTAACCCGTACCTCCGCTTTGTCTCAAACACCCCATCTACGACGTTCCGTCGTAGTGCAAGGCGGGGTAATCCACGCCATTGACATCTGTCCACCGCACCGTCACTCATAAGTAGGAAACCGGAAAAATCCCCACTCAATGAGGTTTAAACCCCTGACAGGACGGCCTGAAAAGGACATCAGGGATGGATTGACCTTGGACGGCACACGGGACCCGGCAGCTGCGCCCGCACCGGCCCCGAAGGCGGCGGGCGAGCCGCGCCCAGGCGCACTACCCCGGCTAGTAGGCCCTCTCGGGCCTGTGCGCCTTGTCACGGATTCACCCCCCGCCACCCCGGCGTCGCGGCTAATCTCGATCTCCATCAGGGGTGGGAACAGGGGGTGGGGTCCTGTGGAGTACGCCGTCTCCCGCCGGGTCGTGGCGGTGCTCGGCGAGCGGCAGGGGACCGGCGTGCTGCTCGGCCCCCGGCTCGTCCTGACCAGTGCGCATCTGCTGGGCGAACAGCAGGTGCGGGCCTCGGTCGCCCACCCCGGACACTCGGGCGCGATCCGCTGCACCGTCCTGTGGACCGGATCCCCGCAATCCTGCGACGCGGCCCTGCTCGCCGCGGACCGGCCGGTGGTCCCGGACCTCCCCCGGCTCCGCTGGGGACGTCTGACGAAGGACGCCCCGCTGCCGCACTGCCAGACCATCGGCTTCCCCGGCTGCCAGCGGTACGGGGATGACGGCCGACTGGACCTCGGCCAGTACACGGGCACCGTGCTGCCCGCGATGGGACGGTTACGGGGAGCTCTCACGCTCTGGCTGGACCACTCCCCCGGATCCGTACGACGCGACGAGTCCCCGCTGGCCGGGCTCTCGGGCTCGCCGGTCTTCGCGGGCGCCGTGCTCATCGGCCTGGTCTCGGAGACGGCCGCGGACGAAGGACAGCAGCAGCTCCGCACGGTGTCCGTCGAAGCGGTCAAGGCCGCATGGCGGCGTCCGGATTCCAAAGGGGCCGTCTCCGCCGTCCCGGCGTCGATCCGCAACCGCCTGCCCGCGCTCGAGAGGGTCTCCGGGTTTGACCCGGAGGACGCGCCCTTCGAGAACAGATACGCGGCCGGCCTCCGGGCCCAGTACCGCAGGACGGAGATCTTCGGCATCGACGAGCTCGGCGTCCAGGAGTCCGGCTGGGACCTGGACACCGCCTATCTGAGTCTGGAGGCGACGGACGCGGAGCCTGCCGCCGACCGGCCCTGGGACAGGGCCCACCGCCCGCAGCGCGTGGAGGATCTGCTCGGCGCCCGCCCCCGCACCCTGCTGCGCGGGGAGGCCGGTGCGGGCAAGACCACCCTTGTGTGGTGGCTCGCCTCACACGCCGCCTGCGGCACCCTCCCCCGCAAGCTCGACGCCCTCAACGGACTCGTCCCCTTCGTCATCCCGATGCGCACCGTCCACGCCGACCAAGACCGCTTCCCTGCCCCGGACCAGCTGCACCGCGCCGCCGAGCTGCCGGTCGGACCGGCCCCCGACGGCTGGGCGGAACGCGTACTGGAGGCGGGCCGCGCCCTGATCCTCGTCGACGGGCTCGATGAACTTCCCCAGGAAGACCGCCCGAAAGCCCGCGCCTGGCTGACCCGGCTGCTGGCCCTGTACCGCGACAACCGCTGTCTGGCCACGGTGCGGCCGGGAGCGGTGGAGAGGCACTGGCTGACTTCGGAGGGCTTCTCCGAAGTGCTGCTGCTCCCCATGAGCGATCAGGACATCGGCGCGTTCGTCGCCTCCTGGCATGCGGCGGCCCGCGGAGAGTACGCGGCCCTGGGCGACCGCCACCGGGCCGCGGCGGCACAGCGCCGGCTGCACGCCCTGGAGAAGAGCCTGCTGACGGAGTTCCGCCGCAGCCACGCCCTGCGCGACCTCGCCCGCACGCCGCTGCTGTGCGCCGTGATCTGCGCGCTGCACCGCAAGCGGGAGGGCGATCTCCCGGACACCCGCTGGCAGCTGTACCACGCCGGTCTCGACATGCTCCTCGGCAACCGCGACAAGCGGCGCGGAGTGAGGGCCGTCGAGGGCGTCACCATCGGCGTGGAACAGCACAAACTCCTCCTGCAACACATCGCGGTATGGCTTGTGCGGGGCGGGCAGACCCAGCTCACCCGCGCCCAGGCCGTCCACCAGATCCGTCAGGCCGTCCGAGGCATGCCGCAGGTGGCCCGCCAGGGCACACCGGAACGGATCCTGTCCCATCTGCTCAACCGCAGCGGTCTGCTCCAGGAGCGCAGCCAGGGCGTCCTGCAGTTCATCCACCGCACCTTCCAGGACTATCTGGCCGCCAAGGAACTCGCCGAGACCGACAGCGTGGAGGAACTTCTCCGCCGCGCCGGAGACGAGCAGTGGCAGGACGTCATCCGGCTGTCCACAGGCCATCTCGACCGCCGCAGGGCGGGGCTGCTGATCGAACGCCTCGGCGGGCTGGGCGACACCTCCGAGGACGCGGGACAACGCCGTGCGCTGTATCTGCTGGCGGCCCACTGCGCCGCGGCGGCGATCTACCTCGACGACCGGACGCGCACGGCGACCGAGGACCGCATCCGGGCGCTGATGCCGCCGAAGGACATCAGAGACGTGGTCGACCTGATCGCCCTGGGCCCCTGTGTGCTGCCGCTGCTGCCGGGCCCGTCGGACGCGGCGTCCGAGGACATCGCCCCCGACCACCTCCGCAACGTCATCCAGATCATCGCGCAGGTGGGCGATGACGAGACAGGCCTGGAGCGGCTGACGGAGTTCATCGGGCACCCGGATCGCGGCGTGCGGGCGGAACTCGCCCGGGCCTGGAGCCGTTTTCCGCCCGCGGCATACGCGCGTCAGGTGCTGTCCCGGCTGCGTATGGACGACTTCACCGTGGAAGTCTCCACCGCCGGGCAACTGGCCGCGCTCCGCTACTGCACGCCGACACCCCGGCTGAATGTGCGCGGCCATTGCACCCCGGACGCACTTGACGCATATCTGCCGCGCAGCGGTGTGAAGAGCCTGTCGGTGTACCGCAACCGCGAGCTGACCACTCTCGGGTTCCTCGCCGATCGTCCCTCCGTCACGGCCGTGACTCTCGCCTTCTGCACAGGGCTGTCCACCTTTGCGGACATCGCCGACCGCTCATTCGACGTGTTGACGGTCGACTCGGGAACACTGGCGGTTCCCGGCCCCTATCCGAGAGTCGGCACGCTGCGCGTCACCGGGCACGACCCGATTCGCACCGCGGACCTACTGCGCTGGGGGAGCATCGAGCACCTCATCGCGGACACCCCGGAGCACGTGCCCTCGCTGGTGAATGCCGCCGGGGCCATTCACGGCCTGCGCCGCCTGTGGATCAACTACATCTGGGGGTCCTTCGACTGGGATTCGGCCGACCGGTGTCCGCGCATCAGCGAACTGCGGTTGAGCGGAGTGGACTTCCCCGTCGACACTGCGGCGCTGGCAAGAATGTTCCCGTCGTTGCTCCATCTGCAGCTGAAGATCGGGAAGGTCAGCGGCCAGGAATTGGACCTGACGCCGCTGCGCGGCATACCGGGGCTGTCCGTCGAGATCCGCCACTCCGCGCAGACCCGTCTCCATCTCACCGGAGCAGACGCTCTGGAGGTTCCGATAACCGTCCACACCACACAGGGGGACACATGAGCAGCGAATTCGACGGCATCGAGCTCGCCGACGCCATCCAGTCCATCCGCGACCAGCTCCTCGAAGCAGCCGCCCTCGGAACCGGCCAGCCGCTCGACTTCGAAGTCGGCGATATCCAGATGGAGTTCACGCTGGAACTCCGCAAGGAGGTCAAGGGCGGAACGAAGGTGAAGGCCTGGGTGGTGGAAGCCGGCGCCGACGGCACCCGTACGACGGGCCACACGCACAAGGTGGCCTTCACCCTCAAACCCGTCGCTGCGGAATCATCCGGGCCGTTCAAAGTCGGCAACCCGCGCACGGCCGACATCTCCGGGTTTGGCCGCGGGGCACAGTGACGCGCGCGGTATGAACACGGCCGCGCGGCCGTGTTCATACCGCGCGCGTCGCCGCCGCATTCGGCGTGCAACAGGGCATGGCGGAACGGCAAAAGGGGCTGCCCCGGACCGTCTTGGACGGTCCGGGGCAGCCCCTTTCACTCAGCCGCTCGACGCCTGGGCGTCACGCGTCCTTCGAGAGGTTCGGGCCAGGGCCGCCCGCTGCCTGCTCGATCGGCGGGACGTCGGGAAGCGCCGACTTCTCCTCGCCGCGGAAGGTGAACTTCTTCTCCTCACCCTCGCCCTCGGTGTCCACGACCACGATGTGACCGGGGCGCAGCTCGCCGAAGAGGATCTTCTCGGAGAGCACGTCCTCGACCTCGCGCTGGATCGTGCGGCGCAGCGGGCGGGCGCCCAGGACCGGGTCGTAGCCGCGCTTGGCGAGGAGGGACTTCGCCTCACCGCTCAGCTCGATGCCCATGTCGCGGTCCTTCAGCCGCTCGTCCACCTTGGCGATCATGAGGTCGACGATCTGGATGATGTCGTCCTCGGTGAGCTGGTGGAAGACGACCGTGTCGTCCACACGGTTGAGGAACTCGGGCCGGAAGTGCTGCTTCAGCTCATCGTTGACCTTCGCCTTCATCCGCTCGTAGCCGGTCCTGACGTCGCCCTGGGCGGCGAAGCCCAGGTTGAAGCCCTTGGAGATGTCCCGGGTGCCGAGGTTGGTGGTCATGATGATGACCGTGTTCTTGAAGTCCACGACCCGGCCCTGGGAGTCGGTCAGCCGACCGTCCTCCAGGATCTGCAGCAGCGAGTTGAAGATGTCCGGGTGGGCCTTCTCCACCTCGTCGAAGAGGACGACGGAGAACGGCTTGCGGCGCACCTTCTCGGTGAGCTGGCCGCCCTCTTCATAGCCCACGTATCCGGGCGGGGAGCCGAAGAGGCGCGACACCGTGTGCTTCTCGCTGAACTCCGACATGTCGAGGGAGATCAGCGCGTCCTCGTCGCCGAAGAGGAACTCGGCGAGCGTCTTGGACAGCTCGGTCTTACCGACGCCGGACGGGCCGGCGAAGATGAACGAGCCGCCGGGGCGCTTCGGGTCCTTCAGGCCGGCGCGGGTACGGCGGATGGCCTGCGAGAGCGCCTTGATGGCGTCCTTCTGGCCGATGACGCGCTTGTGGAGCTCGTCCTCCATGCGCAGCAGCCGGGAGGACTCCTCCTCGGTGAGCTTGAAGACCGGGATGCCGGTGGCGGTGGCCAGGACCTCGGCGATCAGCTCCTCGTCCACCTCGGCGACGACGTCCATGTCGCCGGCCTTCCACTCCTTCTCGCGCTTCGCCTTGGCGGCAAGGAGCTGCTTCTCCTTGTCGCGCAGCGAGGCGGCCTTCTCGAAGTCCTGCGAGTCGATCGCGGACTCCTTGTCGCGGCGGACGCCTGCGATCTTCTCGTCGAACTCGCGCAGGTCCGGCGGCGCGGTCATCCGGCGGATGCGCATCCGGGAGCCGGCCTCGTCGATCAGGTCGATCGCCTTGTCCGGCAGGAAGCGGTCCGAGATGTACCGGTCGGCCAGCGTCGCGGCGGCGACCAGCGCGGAGTCGGTGATGGAGACGCGGTGGTGGGCCTCGTAGCGGTCGCGCAGACCCTTGAGGATCTCGATCGTGTGCGGCAGCGACGGCTCCGCGACCTGGATGGGCTGGAAGCGGCGCTCCAGCGCGGCGTCCTTCTCCAGGTGCTTGCGGTACTCGTCGAGCGTCGTCGCACCGATGGTCTGCAGCTCGCCGCGGGCCAACATGGGCTTCAGGATGCTCGCGGCGTCGATCGCGCCCTCGGCGGCGCCCGCACCCACCAGGGTGTGGAGCTCGTCGATGAACAGGATGATGTCGCCGCGGGTGCGGATCTCCTTGAGGACCTTCTTCAGGCGCTCCTCGAAGTCGCCGCGGTAGCGGGAGCCGGCGACCAGTGCGCCCAGGTCGAGGGTGTAGAGGTGCTTGTCCTTGAGGGTCTCGGGCACCTCGCCCTTGACGATGGCCTGCGCCAGCCCCTCGACGACGGCGGTCTTGCCGACGCCGGGCTCGCCGATGAGGACCGGGTTGTTCTTGGTGCGGCGGGACAGCACCTGCATGACCCGCTCGATTTCCTTCTCGCGCCCGATGACCGGGTCGAGCTTGGACTCCCGTGCGGCCTGGGTGAGATTCCGGCCGAACTGGTCGAGGACGAGGGAGGTCGAGGGCGTGCCCTCGGCCGGGCCGCCCGCGGTGGCGGCTTCCTTGCCCTGGTAACCGGAGAGCAGCTGGATGACCTGCTGCCGCACCCGGTTGAGATCGGCGCCGAGCTTCACAAGGACCTGGGCGGCCACGCCCTCGCCCTCACGGATCAGGCCCAGCAGGATGTGCTCCGTGCCGATGTAGTTGTGGCCCAGCTGAAGGGCCTCGCGGAGCGACAGCTCCAGGACCTTCTTGGCACGGGGAGTGAAGGGGATGTGCCCGGACGGGGCCTGCTGGCCCTGGCCGATGATCTCCTCCACCTGCTGGCGGACCGCCTCGAGCGAAATCCCGAGGCTCTCCAGGGCCTTAGCGGCGACACCTTCACCCTCGTGGATCAGGCCCAGGAGGATGTGCTCGGTGCCGATGTAGTTGTGGTTGAGCATCCGGGCTTCTTCCTGAGCCAGGACGACAACCCGCCGCGCGCGGTCGGTGAACCTCTCGAACATCGTTAATCGCTCCTCAGAGCGGTCAGTCAGTAAAGGGGTCGATCCCCTCCCTGTCCTTCCGCAGCTTAGTCCCGCGAGCGGGGACCGCTCATTCCAACTGCCGACACCCGTCTGTGGCCTCCTGACCCCCGAACGCCGACAACTGCTCCAACCTGATGGTGCGAGACGATGTTCCCGCAGGCCAAGCGGTTAGCCTCACCATCTGTACGCCGATGGCGAACGCGAGACATCCCTGCGGGTCTGTCGCCCCTCCCCACTAGGTAAGTCTTACCCGTTCGCACTGACAGTCCATGCGGCGCAGACGGGTTCCCTCCGCTATGGGCGAACAACCTTGCGTCTGCCGATCCGCCTTCGGACGCCTCCCCCACCCGAGGACAGGCACCCTGAGCAACCACTCGCACACCCTGCGTAACTCCAAAGGACCCGTGAGAGTTCCCCGAGTATGGCTTTCACCCTTCCGCTCCCCCGCACGCCCGCGCCGGCGAGCGGCGCCAGCAGCCACTCCGGACGGGCGCGGCGGCCACAGCGGACGCGGCAGGCCCGGCGGGCTCGGTGGGCCCGGCGGGCTCGGTGGGCCCGGTGGTACGAGAACGAGCTGGGCTGGGCCGTGGAGGCATCCGGAGACGGCGCGGTGCATCTGGTCACCGGCCTGCGTTTCGACGTCCTGGAGCTGCCCTCGGACGCCGGGGCGGCCCTCCTGGAGCGGACCGGCCTGCCGGGGCCGGTCGCCCTCGCCGGGGCCCGTGTGCGGCTTCTGGTGGCCCCGGGAGCAGCCGACGAGCTGCCGGGGCTCCTCGACTGGCTGGAATGGAGCGGCGTCGATCTGGCTCTGACCGCGCTGGGAGCGGGCGGACGGATGGCCGCTCCCCCGCCGCCCGGATGGCCCGCGCCGTCGGAGCGGGCCGTTTCACGGGGGGCCGCCGTGTGGCTGCGGCCCCCCGAACCGGGATGCGCCATGGAGCCTCTGCTGCCTGCCCTTGCCCCGTTCGGGCCCGGCGGCGGGCTCCCGGGCGGCCGCGCGGGCGTGGGGTCCCGCGGTGAAGCCGCCGCTGTGCGCTGCCCCGACCGCGTCGGGGCTTCCGATCTCGCATTGACGCCCGATCTCGTACGCGTGGTGGGCGTGGCCGCAACGGAGTGCTTCCGGGCCCGTTTGCGGCGTACGAGGAACAGCGCCGTGGGGGGTGGTGCTTCCAGGGGTGTCAGCCGTGCGAATACACCCCGCGGAAATGGTCAGCCGCAGGCTGTTCAGCCGTTGGCCTTCTCGTAGGCCTCGCGGATGTCGGCGGGGACCCGGCCGCGGTCGTTGACGTTGTAGCCGTTCTCCTTCGCCCAGGCGCGGATTGCGGCCGTGTCGTTGCTCGCGGAGGAGGCGCTGCGACCCTTGCCGCGACCGCTGCTGCGGCCGCCGGTCTTGCGGCCCGCCTTCACGAAGTCGGCCAGCGAGTCACGGAGCTTGTCCGCATTCTCGGTCGTGAGGTCGATCTCGTAGCTCTTGCCATCCAGCGCGAACGTCACCGTCTCGTCCGCCTCGCCGCCGTCGAGGTCATCGACAAGAAGGACCTGAACCTTCTGTGCCACCGGATTTCCTTTCATCGAAAATGCAGTACGAGGAAAGGAAACCGCTTTTCCCGGGAAAACTCAAACCCCCGGGGGAGGTTCAGAACCCGGGGAACGCGGGAAACATACGCGATTCGGACATAGGGTTCCGAGTCGCACCGCTTCCGGCGGGGCGATCACAGATGCAGAAGCATGCGGCTGTTACCCAAGGTGTTCGGCTTCACTCGTTCGAGCCCGAGGAACTCGGCGACGCCCTCATCATAGGAACGCAGCAGCTCGCTGTAGACATCTCCGTCGACCGGAGCATCGCCGATCTCGACGAAGCCGTGCTTCCCGAAGAAGTCCACTTCGAAGGTGAGGCAGAATACCCGCCGCACTCCGAGCCAGCCGGCGGTTCCCAGCAGCTTGTCGAGCACCTGATGGCCGATGCCGTGCCCCTTGTGGCCGGGGTCCACGGCGAGTGTGCGGACTTCCGCGAGGTCTTCCCACATGACGTGCAGCGCCCCGCAGCCGACGACGGCGGCGTCCGCGTCACGTTCCGCCACCCAGAACTCCTGGATGGACTCGTAAAGCGTGACGGTCGCTTTGTCGAGCAGGATGCCTTCACGAACGTACGGATCGACGAGCCGGCGTACGGCCGGCACATCGCTGGTCCGGGCCCGCCGGACGGTGATGGCATTTGCTGGGTCATATGACATGGCCCGACGCTATCGCTCCTGGCCATCCGCGCCGTCGGCGGGCCCGTCGCCCCGGACGATGCGCAGCGCGGCCTGCAGGGCTTCACGCTGCTCGGGGGACATCATGCCGAAGAAGGCGACAAGGGCGGCCGCGGCGTTGTCGCTCTGGGACCACGCCTCGTTCATCAGTGCGGCGGAGTAGGCGGCGCGGGTGGAGACGGCGGTATATCGATAGGCACGGCCCTCGACTTCCCGGCGCAGCCAGCCCTTCTGATGGAGATTGTCCATTACGGTCATGACCGTGGTGTAGGCGATGGACCGTTCCTGCTGAAGGTCTTCCAGGACTTCCCGGACGGTGACCGGACGGTTCCATTGCCAGATCCGCGTCATGACGGCGTCTTCAAGGTCTCCCAATTGACGGGGCACATCGCCACCATAGTGGGAGATCTCAGAATGTCAGGCCATTGACCTAACAGTCATGACAAATGAGACAAAAAGGATGTACGGCCGAGTATCGGCCGTACATCCTGTGCTGCTCGGACGCCCTCAGGCGGGCCCGGCGCGGTCTCAGTCGGCAGTGCCGGGCTGACGGGCGGATTCGGCGCGGGCGAGCGCCGCGTCCACGGCCGCGTCCTCCTTCGCCTTGTTGGGCCCGCCCTGGCTCTTGACGATCGTCACCACCAGCGCGGTGAAGAAGACGGCCATCACCACAGGCGGCAGGAGAGCGGATACGTAGTCCATGGCCCCAGAGTAGCTATCCGGCGGCGCGCTGCGCGGGCGGGGGCGTGGGGCGGCGACGCGGCGGGAACACCTCGGACGGCTTGGGGACCGGACGCTCGCCGGGCTGCGGCTTGGGTTTGGGACGAGGCTGGGTCTGCGGCTGGGGCTGCGGTCTGGGCTTCTTGTCCCCGTCCGCGGCGCGCCCGCCGGGCAGCGCGAGCAGATGGCCGCGGCGGTCACGGGCGGCGGGGGCGGTGGCCGCGGCGGAGGCGACCGGGGCCGTGCGACTCGCCAGCCGCGCCCTTGCGGACTGTTCGGCGAGCGCCTGGCAGCGCTCCAGGAGCGCCGCAGCGGACGGCCGGCCGCGCAGGGTGCGCAGCCCGGCCAGATCCTCGGGGCGAGGATCGTACCCGGCGGCCAGCGCGTCCTGGAGGAGCTCCAGATAGCCGACCGCGGAGCCGGGGAGGGCCGCGCGGTAGCGGGCGAGGTCGGCGAGGAGGAAGTCGCGCATCCTGCCGGCCTCGCGGACCGCCTCGTCCACGGATTCGGCCAACCGCAGACAGTCCTGCACGTCCTCGTCGTCGAGGGGGACGGGATGGAGGGCGATGGCGAGGGCGCGTCGGAGCACACATAGCTCGTCGGGGCCGAAGGCCATGCCGCCGCGGGATCCGTATGGCGTGGGCATGAACCGACGATACGAGCTAATCGGACAAAATCGGCTTAATTGGGGTGGGTGGGCGTGCCGGGGTTCTACAGCGGGGGCAGGCCGCGCACCATCCAGCCCCTCCGGCGATTGAGGAGCGGGGGTCCGGGGGCGGAGCCCCCGGAAACGGGGTCTGGGGCCAAGCCCCGGCTAGAGGCGGGAGACGTTGCGGGCGTAGACCAGGCGCAGGCCGATCAGGGTGAGCCAGGGCTCGTGCTCGTCGATGGCGGAGGACTCGCCGAGAACCATCGGCGCCAGGCCGCCCGTGGCGATGACCGTGACGTCGTCGGGGTCGGCGGCCAGTTCCCGGCGCATACGGCCGACCACGCCGTCGACCTGGCCCGCGAAGCCGTAGACGATGCCCGCCTGCATCGCCTCCACGGTGTTCTTGCCGATCACGCTGCGCGGGCGGGCCAGCTCGATCTTGCGAAGCTGGGCGCCCTTGACGCCGAGGGCCTCGACCGAGATCTCGATGCCGGGGGCGATCACCCCGCCCGCGTACTCCCCGCGTGCGCTCACCGCGTCGAACGTCGTGGCCGTGCCGAAGTCGACGACGATCGCGGGGCCCCCGTACAGCTCGACGGCCGCGACCGCGTTGATGATGCGGTCCGCGCCGACCTCCTTGGGGTTGTCCATCAGGATCGGCACGCCGGTCTTGATGCCGGGCTCGACGAGGACCGCAGGGACGTCGCCGTAGTAGCGGCGGGTGACCTCGCGCAGTTCGTGCAGCACCGAGGGGACGGTGGAGCAGATCGCGATGCCCTCGATTCCGTCGCCCAGTTCCTCGCCGAGCAGCGGGTGCATGCCCATCAGTCCCTGCAGCAGCACGGCGAGTTCGTCGGCGGTGCGGCGCGAGTCGGTGGAGATGCGCCAGTGTTCGACGATGTCGTCGCCGTCGAAGAGGCCCAGCACCGTATGGGTGTTGCCGACATCGATGGTGAGCAGCATCAGCGGTCAGCCTCACGCAGGTCGAGGCCGATGTCGAGGATCGGCGAGGAGTGGGTGAGCGCGCCGACCGCCAGATAGTCCACGCCGGTCTCCGCGTAAGCGCGCGCGTTGTCGAGGGTGAGGCGGCCCGAGGACTCCAGCGCGGCGCGCCCGTGGTTGAGGGCCACGGCCTCGGCGGTCTCGGCGGGGGTGAAGTTGTCCAGCAGGATCAGGTCCGCGCCCGCGTCCAGCACCTCGCGGAACTGGTGCAGCGTGTCCACCTCGACCTCGATCGGAACCTTCGGGAACCGCTCGCGCACCGCCTTGAACGCCTGCGCCACCCCGCCCGCCGCGACCACGTGGTTGTCCTTGACCAGCGCCGCATCGGACAGGGACATACGGTGGTTGACGCCGCCCCCGCAGCGCACCGCGTACTTCTCCAGGGCGCGCAGGCCGGGCGTGGTCTTGCGGGTGTCGCGCACCCGCGCCGAAGTGCCCTCCAGCAGATCCGCCCACGCGCGCGTGGCGGTCGCGATGCCGGAGAGCCGGCACAGGATGTTGAGGGCGCTGCGCTCGCCGGTGAGCAGATCGCGGGTGCGCGCGGTGACGGACAGCAGCTTCCGGCCCGCCTCGACGCGCTCGCCGTCCTCGACGTGCCGCTCCACCTCGAAGGACTCGGTGCACACGATGGACAGCACGGCCTCGGCGATCCGCAGCCCGGCGACGGTCCCGGCCTCCCGGGCGGTGAAGTCGGCGGTGGCGACGGCGTCTTCGGGGACGGTGGAAACCGTGGTGACGTCGACGCCGTGGTCCAGGTCCTCGGCGATGGCGAGATGCGCGATGTCCTCGACCTGGACCGGGTCGAGCCCGGCGTCCGCGAGGAGCTGGGCCAGGGCGGGGTCGAGCCCGCACTCGTACGGATCGTCCCCGTCGCCCCCGGACGCGCAGCCGCAGCCGTCGCCGCAGCCGCCGCCGGCCTCACCGGGGTCGTCGGCGCCGCCGATGCGAACCAGGGGTACGTCCACCGGCTCCGGGTGCGGACGTTCTTCCGGGGTCGGCGTACTGCTGCTGCTCACGGTTATCGCTCCCTGGGGGCTGGGCGGACGGTGGGGACGGTCGGGGGGAAGGCGGTGCCCTCGGTGCGGGTGACGACCAGGCTGCGGTCGGGAGCGAGGCGTACGACGAGATGGCGGCGCCAGGTCTCGTCGTCCCGCCCGGGGCGGTCGTCCCGCCAGTGGCATCCGCGCGTCTCGGCGCGCTCCAGCGCGGCGGTCGCCAGCACCCGGGCCACGCACAGCAGGTTGGAGGTCTCCCAGGACTCGACGCCGGGCTCGGCGGACTTGCCGCCGAGGGCCCCGGGGCCGTTCGCCGCGCCCTGCTGCGCCAGCACGGCGTTCGCGTGGACGGCCTCCAGTTCCCGTACGGCCCCGGCCAGGCTCGCGGCGGAGCGCAGCACGCCCGCGCCGTGGGACATGACGCGCTGGATCTCGGCGCGGGCCTCGGGCGCGATCAGGGGCAGCAGGGACGGTTCGGCGATCTCGGCCGGCCAGCGCCGTACGCCGGGCGAGGAAGCGTGCTCCGCGGCGATGGACTCGGCGATCCGCTCGGCGAAGACCAGGCCTTCGAGGAGGGAGTTGGAGGCGAGGCGGTTCGCTCCGTGCACCCCGGTGCAGGCGACCTCCCCGCACGCGTACAGACCGGGCACGGTGGTCCGGCCGTGCAGATCGGCACGCACTCCGCCCGAGGCGTAGTGGGCGGCCGGGGCGACGGGAACGGGCTCGGTGACCGGGTCGACGCCATGGCTGCGGCAGGCGGCCAGGATCGTGGGGAAGCGCTGTTCCCACATCTCGGCGCCGAAGTGGCGTGCGTCCAGGTACATATGCGTCGCGCCCTGCTCCTGCATGCGGCGCATGATGCCCTTGGCGACGATGTCGCGGGGGGCGAGCTCGGCCAGTTCGTGCTGCCCGGCCATGAAGCGGACGCCGTCGGCGTCGACGAGGTGCGCGCCCTCGCCCCGCACCGCCTCCGACACCAGCGGCTGCTGTCCCTCGGAGTCCGGCCCCAGGTAGAGGACGGTCGGGTGGAACTGCACGAACTCCAGGTCGGATACCTCCGCGCCGGCGCGCAGCGCGAGCGCCACGCCGTCGCCGGTGGAGACGGCCGGGTTGGTGGTGGCGGAGAAGACCTGGCCCATGCCGCCGGTGGCCAGGACGACATACGGGGCGTGCACCGCGCCCACGCCGTCGTGCTGGCCCTCGCCCATGACGTGCAGGGTGATGCCCGCGGTGCGGCCCTCCGCGTCGAGGAGCAGATCCAGCACCAGGGCGTTCTCGACGGTGCGGAGACCGGCGTCGCGCACCGCGTCGACCAGGGCGCGGGAGATCTCCGCGCCGGTCGCGTCGCCGCCCGCGTGGGCGATGCGGCGGCGGTGGTGGCCGCCCTCGCGGGTGAGCTCTATCTCGCCGGAGGCGGAGGTGTCGAAGCGCGCGCCGGAGGCGATCAGCCGGCGCACGGCGCCGGGCCCCTCGGTGACCAGCGTCCGCACCGCTTCCTCGTCGCACAGGCCGGCGCCCGCGACGAGGGTGTCGTCCAGGTGCTGCTCGGGGGTGTCGCCCTCGCCGAGGGCGGCCGCGATGCCGCCCTGGGCCCAGCGGGTCGAGCCGTCGTCGAGCCGTGCCTTGGTGACCACCACCGTGCTCAGCCCGGCCGCGGCGCAGCGCAGCGCGGCCGTCAGGCCCGCGACCCCGGAGCCCACGACGACGACGTCGGCCTCGATGGCCCAGCCGGGAGCGGGGGCGTTCAGCCGTATTCCGGTCACTGGACGGCTCCAGGGGTCAAGGGGGCTTGGGGATACGGGGCGCCGAAGGAGAGGGGCATGTTGTCGATGAGGCGTGTGGTGCCGACCTTGGCGGCGACGGCGAGGATCGCCTCCCCCTCGTGGTCGTCCGGGACCTCCGCGAAGTCGGCCGGATCGACGAGGGCGAGATAGTCCAGCGCGAGCGGAGGGGTCGCCTTGGCGGCCTCGTCCAGGACGAACCGGGCCGCGGCGCGCACGGCGTCGGCCCCGCCGGGCGGGGCCGCGTACGCCACCGCGTGCGCGTCGGCGGCAGCCCGCACCTCGCCGATCGCGGACAGCGCGGCCGCCCGGTCGGGCGCGGCCGGGCCGGCCTCCGCGCGTGCGTGCAGGGCCTGCTGGGCGGCGAGCCGGTCACGCGCCGCGAACAGGGCGCGGGACAGGGCGAGGGCGGTGTGGCGCTCGGCGGCGGAGAGATAGCGGTTGCGGCTGGAGAGCGCGAGCCCGTCGGCCTCGCGGACGGTGGGCACGCCCACGATCTCCGCAGGGAAGTTCAGATCGCGCACCATGCGGCGGATGAGCGCCAGCTGCTGGGCGTCCTTCTGCCCGAAGAACGCCACATCCGGGCGGGTGAGGTGGAGGAGCTTGGCGACGACGGTCAGCATGCCGTCGAAGTGGCCGGGCCGGGACGCCCCTTCGAGGCGCTCGCCCATCGGGCCGGCCGTGATCCGCACCTGCGGCTCGCCGCCGGGGTAGACCTCGTCTACGACCGGGGCGAACACCACGTCGGCGCCCGCCTCCTCAGCGGTGCGCAGGTCGGCGTCGAGGGTGCGGGGGTAGCGGTCGAGGTCCTCCCCCGCGCCGAACTGGAGGGGGTTGACGAAGACGGTGACGGTCACCGAGCCGTCCGGGCCGACGCGGCGGCGTGCGGCGCGGACCAGAGCGGCGTGGCCTTCGTGGAGGGCGCCCATGGTCATGACGACGGCGCGCGCCGCGGCGGCGCCCGGCGGCATGCGACGGGTGTGCGCATCCTGCAGCGTGTGCAGGTCGTGTGCGGTACGCGCGAGCGCCGGGCGCGCCGCTGCCGGACGGGACTCTGCCACGCGGTCCCCGGGCCGCTGCGCACCCGCCCCGGCGGATGCCGACCGAGCCGGCACAGACTCGGCGGCGGGCTCGTCAGGCGCGGGCCGGGCGCCCGCGGACTCGGCGCCCGCGGACTCGGCGCCCGCGGACTCGGTGCCTGCAGACTTGGCGCCCGCGTTCTCGGCGGCCGCGGACCGGCTCGACTCGGGTCGGCCCGACCGGGGTCGGCTCATGTCGGGTCCCCTTCGGCGAGCACGCCGAGGAGGTCCTCGGCCAGCTCCGGCTTGAGCAGTCCGTGGGCGAGCGCGCGGTCGGCGGTCGTACGGGCCATGGCGAGGTATCCGGCGACCGCGCCCGGCGCATGCTCGCGCAGCTCCGCGATATGCGCGGCGACCGTGCCCGCGTCACCGCGCGCCACCGGTCCGGTGAGGGCCGCGTCCCCGGAGCGCAGGGCGTTGTCCAGCGCCGCGCCGAGGAGCGGGCCGAGCATCCGGTCCGGCGCCCCGACCCCGGCGGTGCGCAGCAGCTCCATGGCCTGGGCGACCAGTGTGACCATGTGGTTCGCGCCGAGGGCGAGGGCCGCGTGGTAGAGCGGACGGGCCTCCTCCGCGATCCACTCCGGCTCCCCGCCCATCTCGATGACCAGCGCTTCGGCGGCGAGCCTCAGCTCCTCGGGTGCGGTGACGCCGAAGGAGCAGCCCGCCAGCCGCTGGACGTCGACTCCGGTGCCGGTGAACGTCATGGCGGGGTGCAGCGCGAGCGGCAGCGCCCCCGCGCGCGTGGCGGGGTCCAGCACCTTGGCCCCGTACCGCCCGGAGGTGTGGGCGAGGAGTTGTCCGGGGCGCACCGCCCCGGTCTCGGCGAGCCCCTCGACAAGACCCGGCAGCGCGTCGTCGGGGACGGTCAGCAGCACCAGCTCGGCCCGGGCGAGCACCTCGGCGGGCGACACCAGCGGCACCTCGGGCAGCAGGGCGGCGGCACGGCGCACGGACGCGTCGGACACGCCGGATGCCGCGACCGGCCGGTGTCCGGCCAGCCGCAGCGAGGCGGCGAGCGCGGGCCCGACGCGGCCGGCGCCGACGACGCCGACGGTGAGCCGTGCGGGCCGGTCCCGGGGGTCGAGCGGTTCCTGTGATGCTGTGGGGTTCACGCGGCGGGGCCTTCCGTTCCAGTCCGCGGTGGGTACCGGACGATTCCCCGTCATGCTACGCCAGCGTTTCCCCCGCCCCCTGCGCTGTCCACAGGCCGCGACGGCACAGGCAATTCCACAGCCCGTGGACGCGCCCCGCCGCGGATGCGCCTTCTCTTTGCGCATCCCCGGATGCTGCAGGGCCCCGCGGCACTGCGGGATGGGTGTCACATTTCAGTCGAAGCGGATGTGCCGCACCCCTGTCCACGCCTTGCGCAGCCGGTGCCGCAGCGGACCGTCGTCGTTCGGCAGCAGCCGCAGGCCGGCCGTCGCCGCGACACGGTCCGCGACCTGGGGGACGCCGAGCCGGTCGGTGTGGATGTGGTGGGCGAACCGGGGCCCGTGCAGGCGCTCCAGACAGTGGTCGAGCCGCCGCACCGCGAAACTGTCCCGCTTCAGCCCGCGGCCCAGGCCGCGCTCGGTCAGCCGCCGCAGGACGGTGTCGCGTTCCGCGAGGAGCGTGAAGTGGTGCACCACATGGCCGCTGTCGCGCAGCCCGCCGACGATCTCGTCGAAGTAGCCGGGCTCCGTAAGCGTCATGGGCGCGATGACCACGCCCTCGTACCGCCGCAGCGTCAGATCCAGGACCTCGTACACGCCCTGCCGCCACGACGCGAGGTCCTGGAAGTCCTCACGCAGCTCGGGCGGCATCATGCGGTGCAGACCGAAGCCGACGTGCTCCGGGTCGCAGACCGCGCTGCCGGGCAGCCGCCGCCGCAACTCGTACGCGGTCTGGGTCTTGCCGCCCCCGAAGGGGCCGTTGATCCACAGCAGCGTCGCGTCGGACAGCCTGGCCATCCCCTCAGGCCGCCCCTCCGCCACCCGCCCGCACGAGCCCCGTCTCGTAGGCGAGCACCACCACCTGCACCCGGTCCCTGAGGTCCAGCTTGGTGAGGATGCGTCCCACATGGGTCTTCACCGTCGCCTCGGACAGCACCAGCCGGGCGGCGATCTCGCCGTTCGACAGCCCTTGGGCGACCAGCATCATCACCTCGCGTTCCCGGTCGGTGAGCCTCTGCAACTCCTTGCGCGGCAGTTCCTTGCCGGTGCTCGGCAGCATGGGCGAGAAGCGGTCGAGCAGGCGGCGGGTGGTGGACGGCGCGACGACCGCGTCACCGCTGTGGACGGAACGGATCGCCCCGAGCAGCTCGCCCGGCGGCACGTCCTTGAGCATGAAGCCGCTGGCCCCCGCCTTCAGCCCGGAGAAGGCGTACTCGTCGAGGTCGAAGGTGGTCAGGATGAGCACTTTCGGCGCGTCCGGCGCGGCGCAGATGCGGCGGGTCGCCTCCACGCCGTCCAGCCGCGGCATGCGTACGTCCATGAGCACCACGTCCACGGGTGTGGAGCGCAGCAGCTCGATCGCCTCGGCCCCGTCGCCCGCCTCGGCGACGACCTCCATATCCGGCTGGGCGGCGAGGACCATGCGGAATCCGGTGCGCAGCAACATCTGGTCGTCGACGAGCATCACGCGGATCGTCATATGCGGAATCCTCCAGTGATCGTCATATACGGAATCCTCCAGTGGATGTGCGGGCGGAGCCAGTGGGCTGGCTCCCCCCATCGGGCCGGAAACAGGCTTGCGCCGGGGGCGGCGGTGGGTGCGGGCTTGTGCGGCATGCTCGCGCCACAGGCGCAACGAATGGAACGGACGGAACGGATGGAGCCGGCCGAGGAGCCGGGGTGCGGCCCGGCCCCCGTCCGCCGGGCGGGCGGCTGGCCGGCAACGCCGACCGGGGGGGCGGCGGCAGGCTATCCGGCGGGCTTGAGCGGGAGCAGCGCACTGATCCGGAAGCCGCCGCCGGGCCGTGGCCCCGCGTCAAGCGTGCCGCCGACCATGCCGACCCGCTCCCGCATGCCGATCATCCCGTGGCCCCGCCCGTCCGCCCCGCCGTCCTCGTACAGCTCGTGGGACGAGCCACGGCCGTCGTCCTCGACCAGCAGCCCCAGGCCGTCGTCGAAGTACACCAGCCGGACGCTGGCGCCGGCCTCCGGGCCGCCGTGCTTGCGGGTGTTGGTCAGCGCCTCCTGCACGATGCGGTATGCGGTGAGCTCGACGCCGCTGGGCAGCTGCCGCGGCTTCCCCTCGACCTTGAAGTCCACGGTCAGGCCGGCGCTGCGCACCTGCTCCACCAGCTCCTCGATCTGCTTCACATCGGGCTGCGGGACGTACTCGCCGTTCTCCGGGGCGTCCCCGGTGCGCAGCACGCCGAGCAGCCGGCGCATCTCCGCGAGCGCCTGGCGGCCGGTGGTCGAGATGGTCTCCAGCGCCTGCTTGGCCTGGTCGGGGGCGGCGTCCAGGACGTATGCCGCGCCGTCGGCCTGCACCACCATCACCGAGACGTTGTGGGCGACGACGTCGTGCAGTTCACGGGCGATCCTCGCGCGCTCCGCCGCGACCGCGACCTTGGCCTGCGCCTCGCGCTCCTTCTCCAGCCTGGTGGCGCGCTCCTCGAGCTGGGCGAAGTACGCGCGCCGGGTGCGCACCGAGTCGCCGAGCACCCAGGCGAGCGCGAACGGCACACTCAGGACGATCGTGATCACCACTCTGCCGAGTGTGCTCGCATCCGGCTCCGGCCAGCGGATCTGGGCGAGCGAGGCGGCGGAGAGACCGCCGATCAGCGCCAGCCGGGAGGCCCAGCGGGGGCCGTCGTGCGCGGCGACCGTGTAGATGATCACCAAAATGGCGAAGTCGGCCGGGTTGATCATGACGTCCAGCGCCAGCTGGACAACGCCCACCCCGACGGCGAGCAGCAGCATCTTCTCCGGCATCAGCCGGCGCAGCGCCACGACCAGGCAGAGCAGCAGCACGACCGCGACACCGGCGAGCACGCGCAAACCGCCGTCCCTGATCCCGGCCGCCCACAGCCCGGAGAACCCCAGGAGCATGAGAGCCCAGAAGGAGTCGACGCCCGTCGGGTGTCTGCGGATGAAGTCATAGAGGCGCTGCACGTAACCCAGCGTAGGGAAGCCGAATAGGTGCAGGGTCAACCGGAGGGGCGATACGTGCGGCGGGGTCGTACTCCGCAAGGTGGAGACTGGTGCGCGTGATGAACGAAGAGCCCGGAGGCGAAGGCCGGAGCGAGCGGTCTGAGTGGCGCGGGTGGCGCGAGGCGACGGAAACGGCGCTGTACGGGCCGGGCGGCTTCTATCACCGCCCCGAGGGCCCGGCCGGTCACTTCCGCACCTCCGTGCACGCCTCCGGGCTCTTCGCCTCCGCGGTGGCGCGGCTGCTGACCGAAACGGCGCGGTCGCTGCCGCCGGACGCCGGCGTCCCCGCGTTCGTCGACGTCGGCGCGGGCCGCGGCGAACTGCTGACCGGCGTGCTGGCGGCGCTGCCGCCGGACTTCCCGGTACGGGCGTACGGCGTCGAGCGCGCCGCCCGCCCCGAGGGGCTCGATCCGCGTATCGAGTGGCTCCCGGAGCCGCCGGACGGGGTGAGCGGACTGCTGTTCGCCAACGAGTGGCTGGACAACGTGCCGGTGGACGTCGCCGAGGTGGCCGAGGACGGGGTGCCGCGACTGGTCGAGGTCCGCGCCGCGGACGGCGCGGAACGGCTCGGCGCGCCCGTCGCCGACGCCCTCGGGGACGCCGACGCGCACTGGCTGGAGCGGTGGTGGCCGCTGCGGGAGCCCGGCGAGCGGGCGGAGATCGGACGCCCCAGGGACGAGGCGTGGGCGCGGGCCGCCGCCACCCTCAGGGCGGGCCTGGCCGTCGCCGTGGACTATGCGCACACCGTGGACTCCCGGCCGTCGTTCGGCAGCCTGACCGGCTTCCGGGAGGGCCGGGAGGTGCGGCCCGTGCCGGACGGCTCGTGCGACATCACCGCGCATGTGGCACTGGACGCCTGCGCCCCGCCCGGCACGGAGCTGATCACTCAGCGCGAGGCGCTGCGCCGCCTGGGCGTCAGCGGCGAACGCCCGCCCCTGGCGCTGGCGAGCTCCGACCCGGCGGCCTACGTCCGTGCGCTGTCGGGCGCGGGGGAGGCGGCCGAGCTGACGGCGCCCGGGGGGCTGGGCGGCTTTCTGTGGCTGTTCCAGCGGGTGCCGTAGACCGCCGGCGGGCGCCGTGGACCCGCGGCGGGCGCCGTAGACCGGCCGGCGGGCGCCGTGTACCGGCGACGGGCGCCCCGGCGGCGGGCACCGTAGATCACGACATGCCCCTCTGAGAGAATTGGCGCATGACGGAGACGACGGTCGGCATCGGCGGGGCGGCGGAAAGCACCGACATGGTGCTGAACATCGGCCCCCAGCACCCCTCCACGCATGGCGTGCTCCGCCTCCGTCTCGTGCTGGATGGAGAGCGCATCCGGAGCGTGGAGCCGGTCATCGGATATATGCACCGGGGCGCGGAGAAGCTCTTCGAGGCCCGGGACTACCGGCAGATCGTGATGCTGGCCAACCGGCACGACTGGCTCTCGGCGTTCTCCAACGAGCTGGGCGTGGTGATGGCCGTCGAGCGGATGCTCGGCATGGAGGTCCCGGAGCGCGCGGTGTGGATGCGTACGCTCCTCGCGGAACTCAACCGTGTCCTCAACCATCTGATGTTCCTCGGGTCGTACCCCCTTGAACTGGGCGGAATCACACCGATCTTCCACGCCTTCCGTGAGCGCGAGGACCTCCAGCATGTGATGGAGGAGATCTCCGGCGGTCGGATGCACTACATGTTCAACCGGGTCGGAGGCCTGAAGGAGGACCTCCCGGCGGGCTGGCTCGGCCGCGCCCGCGCCGCGGTCGCGGAGGCGCGCTCGCGGATGGACGTGTACGACAACCTCGTCCTCGGCAACGAGATCTTCCGCGGCCGCACCCGCGGCATCGGCGTCCTCTCCGCGGACGCGGTGCACGCGTACGGGGTCAGCGGGCCGATCGCCCGCGCGTCGGGCGTGGACTTCGACCTGCGGCGCGACGAGCCGTATCTGGCGTACGGGGAGCTCCGGGACACCCTGAGGACGGTCACCCGCTCCGGCGGCGACTGCCTGGCCCGCTTCGAGGTGCTGCTCGACCAGACCCACAACTCCCTGGAACTCGCCGACGCCTGCCTCGACCGCCTGGACGCCCTGCCCCCGGGCCCCGTCAACCAGCGCCTGCCCAAGGTCCTGAAGGCCCCCGAGGGCCACACCTACGCCTGGACCGAGAACCCGCTCGGCATCAACGGCTACTACCTCGTCTCCAAGGGCGAGAAGACCCCCTACCGCCTCAAGCTCCGCTCGGCGTCCTTCAACAACATCCAGGCCCTGACCGTCCTGCTGCCGGACACCCTGGTCGCGGACATGGTGGCGATCCTGGGCTCTATGTTCTTCGTCGTGGGCGACATCGACAAGTGACGGCGGACGTCACAGCGCACGGGGCGCGGGACCCGCTCGTTCGGATCAGGCCCTAGGAGATCGCCGTGCGCAGCTCCGCCACGTCCAGCTGTTCCGTCTCGTCGTGGGCCGTCAGGTCGATGACCTTGCCGACCTCGCGGGAATCGTTGTCGCGGCGGTGGGAGGCGAGGGCCTCCTCGCCCACGACGTCCGCGAGGTCCTGCTGTTCCGCCGCCTCGATCTCCTTCAGACTCCGTCCGGGGGCGTCCCCGGGCGGGAGTGCGGCGTCGCCCGTGCCGAAGAAGTCGAAGCCGCCTTCAGGGCCGGGCTTGGAAGGGCGGCGCCGGGGGCCGTCGGGGACGATCCCCACGGCGGGGGCCGGGCGGCGGGCCGGGAGGGCCGGTTCGGCGCGGGTCTTTGGGGCGGGCGGCTTTGGGACGGGCGGCTTTGGGGCGGGCGGCTTTGGGGCGGGCTCCGGGTCCTCCTGTGACGGCTCGTCCCGGTCCTGCTCCCGCGTCTGTTCCGCGGCTCGGTGCTTCTCCTGCTCCGCCGCGTTCTTGGAGAGGTTCTCCAGGGCCTGCGCAGCGCGGAGGTAGACCGACGCGGTGGGCGTGGACGGGGACGCCGGAAGGGCCTTGGCCGGGGCGGAGGCCTCCAGCTCGAGCTGGCGGCGGCCTTCGAGCGCGCTGGCGCGCTCGGTCTCCGCGGTGGCGTAGCGGCGGAGCAGCGCCGCATGCTCACCGCGGAGTCCGGCCAGCTCGACCCGCTTGGCGCGCAGCTTCGTCTCGAGCTTGGTCCGCAGCTCGCGGGACTCCTCGAGGTCGGCCTCCAGCTCCGCGACGCGTTCCTCGTTCTTCCACTGGTCGCTGGCGCGGGCGCGGGTGAGCTCCGCGACGCGCCGCCCGGCGGCGCGGTCCCAGCTCCGCATCAGCACGGAGCCGGTGACCGCCGCGGCCGCCGCGAGGGCGACCAGCGGACGGAGCACGACCGGCTCGGCGACCAACCACGCGCCGGCGGCACACAGCACCGACGCTCCGGCGACCGCCAAGGGCGGCAGCAACCTGTGCAGGGGCGGGGAATGGCGGTGGCGTCCACGTGGCATGGCCTGAAATTTACCGTGCGTAGGCCCCGAATGGGATGACGGGTCGGCAAATCTCCGAGGAAAGTGCGGGCCTTTCTTCCGCTCCCGTTCCGCGGCGGTCAGTCGATCAGTCCCTTCGACTCCAGATATGCCTTCGCTGCGTCCTCGGGCTTCGCCCGCTCCGCGTCCACCTTGCGGTTCAGACCGGCGAGATCCTCCGTCGTGAGCACCTTGGTGAGCTTGCCGAGGGCCTCGGCTATCTCCTTGTCGCCGGCGTCCTCGGCATTGACCACCGGAAGGACGTTGTCCGCGTTCTGGAGCCGCTTGTCGTCCTCCAGGAAGACCAGGCCGTCCATCACGGCGTCCGTGGTCGTGGTCAGCACCAGCTGGTCCTCGCCGTCCCTGACGGCCTGCTTGGACTGCGGGGTGCCCACGCCCTTGGGGTCAATGCCCGCCACGTCGATGCCGTACGTCTTCTTCAACCCCGGTGCGCAGAACGGGCGGACCTCGCACTCGTCCCCCGCTGCGATCTTCACCTTCAGCCCCGACTTCCCAAGGTCGGAGAGAGTCTTGAGGTTGTGCTTCCGGGCGAATTCCTCGCTGACCGCGAAGGCGTTCTGGTCGACGGCCTCACCCGCAGACAGCACCTTGAGACCCCGCGGCTCGGCGAGCTTGGTCAGCGCCGCGACCGTGGCGGCGACATCGCTGGAGGCGACGGGCTTGTCCTGCGGCGCATCCGGCCCGTTCACCTTCGCGTTGAGGAATTCGGCGAGGGTGGCCGCGTATTCCGGCACGATGTCGATCTCGCCCTTCTCCAGGGAGGGCTCATACAGCTCACGGTTCTTCACGGTCGTCACGGACGTCTGGTATCCGGCGTCGCCCAGAAGCTGTGCATACAGCTCCGCGAGTACCTTGGCCTCGGTGAAGGCGGCCGCGCCGACGACCAGTGTGCCCTTCTTCCCGGCGCCCGCAGCCGAACCCGATCCGGGCTTTCCCTCCTCCAGACTGTCTCCGCCGCACGCGGCGAGAGAGCCCGTCAGGGCCGCCACGGTGAGTACGGCTCCCGCGATCCGCGAGGTCTTGCTCATCAGGTCTCCGTCCACAGGGTGTCAAAGAGTGGGAAAACGGGTTGAATCACACCAGAGTTACAACAGAGTCACACCAGAGCTGCCCGCGTCGGCCTCCGGCGACGCCTCGGGTCCATCACCCGGGCGCCGACCGCCAGCGCGCCCTCGACCAGCAGCGCCAAACCCGCCGCCAGCAGCGCACCGGCCACCACCTGCGGGGTGTTGTAGGTGTTGAAGCCCGCGGTGATGATGCGGCCCAGACCACCCTGGCCGACCATCGAGGCGATCGTGGCGGTGGCCACCACCTGGACGGCCGCCGAACGCAGCCCGGTCATCAGCAGCGGATAGGCCAGCGGCAGCTCCACGCGGAGGAAGACCTGGCCGCCCGACATCCCCATGCCGCGCGCGGCCTCCACGACCGAGCGGTCCACCTCCCGCATGCCCACATAGGCATTGGTGAGCAGCGGAGGCACCGCGAAGAGCACCAGCGCGACGATCGTCGGCAGATAGCCCGCGGTGCGCAGCGGGGTAAGCATGAACAGCGCCAGGACCGCGAAGACGGGGATCGCCCGGCCCACGTTGGAGATGTTGACCGCGAGCGCGCCGCCCTTGCCGAGGTGGCCGAGCCAGAGCGCGACCGGGAGGGCGATCGCGCAGGCGACGAGGAGCGCGACGCCGCTGACGTACACATGCTCGCCCAGCCGGTGCCATGCGCCGCTCTCCCCCGACCAGTTGGAACCGGTGGCGAGCCAGGTCCATGCGTCGGCGACGACCCCCATCACACGACCGCCTTCGGAGCCGTTGCGACTGAAGCCGTTGCCTTCGAAGCCGCCGGTTTCGAAACCGCGCGTATTCGGGTCCAGGGCGTCAGCAGCCGCTGCGCGCCGAGAAGCAGCAGATCGGCGGTGACCGCCAGCAGCACGCACAGCGCGGAGGCGGTCAGCACCTGCGCTTTGAAGGTGGTCTGCACGCCGTCGTCGATCAGATTGCCCAGGCCGCCCTTGCCGACCAGCGCGCCGACCGTGGTCAGTGCGATCGTCGAGACCGTCGCGATCCGCACGCCCGCCATCAGTGCGGGCAGCGCAAGGGGCAGCTCCACTTCCCAGAGCATGCGCCACGGCCCGTATCCCATGCCGCGCGCGGCCTCTCGGGCGTCTTCGGGCACCGCTTCGAGACCGGCCATGATGTTCCGCACGAGGATGGTGAGCGAGTAGAGCACCAGGCCGGTCACCACAAGCGCCGCCGACAGCCCGAAGACGGGCAGCAGCAGCGAGAACATGGCGAGCGAGGGGATCGTGTAGAGGAGGGTGGTCAGCCCCAGCACCGGGCCGGCGAACCGGGGCCGGGCGCGCACCAGCACTGCCAGCGGGAAGGCGACGACCAGCCCGATCAGCACGGACGCGGCCGTGATCCAGATGTGCTGGAGGGTGGCCTCGGTCAGCTCCTCGCTGCGGGTGCGCAGATACTCGCCGCAGATCCAGTCATTGGCCACCAGGCAGTTCTGTGCCGCCTGGTGCACCGTCTGCGACACGGCATAGGTACTCATCGGACCTCACCTCCCCCGCAATCCCGAACATATGTCTACCGTTTGCAGTGACCTTATCGGCCGGCACTGACAACCGCCCTCCGGCCGCCGTCATCGCCGTCGCCCGCAACCGGCAGCGGCGCGTACCGCCGTCCCCGTCACCGCCCCCACGAGGAAACATGATTCGCTTTGAGCACGTCACCAAGCGCTACGCGGACGGCACCACGGCCGTTGACGACCTGTCCTTCGAGGTCGCCGAGGGCGAGCTGATCACGCTCGTCGGCCCGTCGGGCTGCGGCAAGACCACCACCATGAAGATGGTCAACCGCCTCATCGAGCCCACCAGCGGCCGCATCCTCCTCGACGGCGAGGACATCGCGGCCGTCGACCCGGTGCAACTGCGCCGCCGCATCGGCTATGTCATCCAGCAGGTGGGCCTGTTCCCGCACAAGACCGTGCTGGACAACACCGCGACCGTCCCCCATCTCCTCGGCGTCAGACGCGCCAGGGCACGCGAGCGGGCGGCCGAACTCCTCGACCTGGTCGGCCTCGATCCGGCCGTCTACGGCGACCGCTACCCCGAGCAGCTCTCCGGCGGCCAGCGCCAGCGCGTCGGCGTGGCGCGCGCGCTGGCGGCCGATCCGCCGGTGCTGCTGATGGACGAGCCGTTCGGCGCGGTGGACCCCGTCGTCCGCGAGCATCTGCAGAACGAGTTCCTCAGACTCCAGTCCCAGGTGCGCAAGACGGTGCTCTTCGTCACCCACGACATCGAGGAGGCGGTGCGCCTCGGCGACCGGATCGCCGTGTACGGGCACGGCCGCATCGAGCAGTTCGACGCGCCGGCCGCTGTGCTGGGCGCCCCTGCCACCCCGTACGTCGCCGATTTCGTCGGCGCGGACCGCGGACTGAAGAGGCTGTCGGTCACCCCCATCGAGGAGAGCGATCTGGAGCAGCCTCCGGTCGTGCACCTCGACGACCCACTGCCCCGGCAGCTCGGCTCGCGGTGGGCGGTCGTCCTGGACGGGGACGACGAACTGCACGGCTGGATCTCCGCGGAGCAGGCGTCTCAGGGCAGCGGCACGGTGCGGGAGCACGCACGCCGCATGGAGGCGTGGCTGCCGGTCGGGGCCTCCCTCAAGCAGGCGTTCTCGACGATGCTCCAGCACGACGCCGGCTGGATCGCGGTGATCGACGCGGAGGAGCGGGGGCGCTTCCTGGGCGTGCTGACCCCGGCCCGGCTCCATGAGGCGCTGCGCCGTTCCATCGACGCGGACGCCCAGGACATTCCCCGCGCCGACGTGACGCTGGAGACGGTGAGTTAGCACCGTCCCCGGCCCGTCCCCGTCCGCTCGGTCCACCCGTCCGCCCGTCCGCCCGGTCCACCCCCGACAGACACGACTTCTTCCTTGCCGACTATTCTGCAATCCAGAATAGTCGGGACCGTCGTATACATGAGGGGGCGCCCATGGGGTCGGCACAGTCGCCGCAACCGGCCTGGATGCGCGGCGTTCTTCCGTTGTGTCTGCTCTCGGTGCTGGACTCCGAGGACAGGAGCTATGGATACGCCCTGCTGGGCCGGCTTTCCGACGCCGGCCTCGAGAACATGAAGGCCGCCACCCTCTACCCCGCCCTGACCCGGCTGGAGGAGGAGGGCGCGGTCGAGGTCGAGTGGGGCGCCGGCGACGGCGGGCCGGGACGCAAGTACTACCGCATCACCGAACGGGGGCGGGCGCGCCTGCACGGCGACGAAGCGGCCTGGCGCGCCTTCGCCGCCACCGTGGAGTCCGTGCTCGCGGACCGCGCGCCGCGGGAGCGGAAGGAACAGGGAGAACCGGGGGAGCAAGCATGACCACGCAGGAGAAGCTGAACTGGCCGCGGGACGAGGACGAGACATGGGCGGCCGCCGTCGAGCTGCGGCTCGCCCTCGCCCCGCACTCCCCCGAGGGTCTGGCCGGCCGCGTCCTGGCCGAGGCGTACGAGGCCGTGACCGAGACGGGCCGCAGCGCCCGCGAACTCTTCGGCGAACCCGAGGCCTACGCGCGCGCCGCGGCCGACGAGCATGTCACCGAGGAAGCACGCGCGCGTACGGACTCACGGGGCATGACGCCGGGCGAGCGGTTCACCGCGGCCCTCGTCGCCGTCGGCGGCACCGGGATCGCGATCAGCGTCATACGCTGGATACGCGAGGGCCTGTGGGTGACGCCCAGTTGGTCCTCCATCGCTGCTTTTGCCGGGATCGCCGTCGGCGCGCTCCTGTTCTGCGCGGGCATCGGGGCCTGGTCCGCGGGGCGCATCAAGGGCGCCGGGGGCTTCGGCGCGGCCGCCGGCGCGGCGCTCGGCAACGGCATCGCGGCCGCCGTGTATCTGCCGGACGACGAGCTGCTCCGGATGCCCGTCCCCGTCCTGGCCGCGGCGGGCGCCCTCTTGGCGGCCGCCGCTGCCGGCATCCCGAACGCCGTCCTCGACCGCTGGTTCGCCCCCTCCCTCCCGCACGGCGACGACGAGCGCTGGCTGTCCCGTCTGGAGTCGCTGCTGCGCACCCGGCACGCGATGCGGGCCGCCGAGGCGCACAGCCATGTGCAGGAGGCCCGCCTCCATCTGGCGACCTCCGGCGAGAGCGCGGCCGACGCCTTCGACGACGTGGAGGTGTACGCGCTGCGTCTCGCCGAGGGACCGCGCCGGGAGGCCCGGCTGGAGCGGCGCAAGCTCTACGGCGTCACGCTGCTCGCCGCCGCGATCCTGGTGGTGCTCGTCGACAAGCTGGCCGATCCGGAGCCGACGTCCTTCTGGTTCTGGCTCTATGTGGTGACGGCCGTCTACTGGGTGGGGCACACCGCCGCCAGATGGCGTCAGGCGCTCAGGCGGCGCTGAGTCGGCCGCTGATCCACTCCAGGGTCGGCGGGATCTCCCGCCGCCAGGTGTTGAAGTTGTGCCCGCCGCTGTCCAGCATGATCGACGAGACGCGCGCGGGCCGCTTCACCTTCTCGATGAACTCCCGCGTCGTTTTGAGATTCCCCTCCCCCTGGTGCGAACTGGTCACCAGGAACGACGACTTCCCCTGCGGCAGATGGTCCAGGCTCCACAGCAGATCGGCGCGCTTGCGGGCGCGGTCGTCCCCGCGGAAGAGGTCACCGGTGGTCACATCCTCGGCCGCCTTGTAGTAGGCGGACAGGCCCGCTCCCGCCGCGAACTGCTCGGGGTGGTGGAGGGCGATCTTCAAGGCGCAGTAGCCGCCGGTGGAGTTGCCTATGAAGCCCCAGTTCCGGGGCTGGGCGCCCACCCGGTATGTCTCCGAGACGGCCTGCGGGACGTCCCGGGCGAAGAACGTCTCCGTCTGCGGCCCGCCCGGGATGTCCACACACTCGGTGTCCCGGGGCGGCGCCACGGTCGGCCGCAGCATCACCAGGATCATCGGCTGCATCTTGCCGTCCCTGGCCTGCTCGAAGGCCGTACGCGGATACTTCAGCCCCTTGAGGAGGTTCTCCGCGGTCCCTGGGTAGCCGGTGAGCACGACGACGGCAGGGAAGTTCCGCTTCTTGTATGCCTCCTGGAAGTACTCCGGCGGCAGATAGACATACGCCGGGCTGTCGATCTTCGACTTCTTGCCCGCGATGACCACCTTCTGGATCTGACCGCCGGTCGCGGGCGTCCCGCCCCCCGCGACGTCCATTTTCTGTCTGCCGATCACCTTGATGTGCGAGGCGGCGGCCGAGTGGTCCACCACCACGCCCAGTTCCTGCTCCTGACCGAACAGGTCGGCCCAGGAACCGTAGAAGAGGAAGGACTTGTTGGCCGCCAGTCCCACGGAGGCGAAGAGCGCGAGCTGGGTCGCCAACAGCAGCCCGATCCGGCCGGCCACCGCCCGCCAGGTGCGCCCGGCCAGCCGGGGCCAGAGCCAGACGGTGGCCGCGAACAGCAGCACCGCCGCCACCACGGCCAAAGCCAGAACCTTGTTGCTGGTCAGACCCATGTCTTGTGTGAGCTTTCCGTGAGATTTTCCTGAGAGCGAGTAAACCCGCCCCCCCGGAAGTGCCGTCCTAGAGAGCACACATCGTCCGGAGCCGACTGACCTGAGGCTCGGACACACGATCTTCGATCTCTCGCGGAGCCACGGGAAGCACGGGAAGCGATGTCTGCAACCAAAGATGGAGACAAATCAGGATTGGTTCCGGATTGGACCGGCCGAGTACGACGTGCTCTGCGCGGCCCCCGCCCCGAATCGGTCCCGGCTCTGGTCGGCACGGCCGCAACCGTCGTCGGACTGATCGATGTCGCCGCGGGTGCCTTCCCGCGCTTCAGGCACAGCCGTCTCCACACCCTCGCCGAGGTGCTGCCCGGCGCCACCGGGCCCTTCGCCGCCGCCCTGTCCATCAGCGCGGGCGTGCTGCTGCTGCTGCTCGCCCACGGCCTCAAGCGCCACAAGCGGCGCGCCTGGCGTGCCGCGGTGATCCTGCTGCCGGCCGGGGCCGTAGGACAGTTCTTCTACCGGCACTCCGTCGTCGGCGTCCTGCTCTCACTCGCCCTGCTGGCGCTGCTGCTGCGCCACCGGCGGGAGTTCGCCGCGCTGCCCGATCCGCGCAGCCGCTGGCGGGCACTCGCCAACTTCGTCCTCATGGGCGCGGGGTCCATCGCCCTCGGCCTCGTCATCGTCAGCGCCCATCCGGGCAGCGTGGTGGGCAGCCCCAGCCTCAGCGACCGGCTGGAACACGTCCTGTACGGGCTCTTCGGCGTCGAGGGCCCCGTCGGCTACACCGGCAACGTCTCCTGGACCGTGGGCTGCTTGCTGGGCACCCTCGGCATGCTGACCGCAGTCACCACCATCTATCTGGCCTTCCGCCCCGAGCACCCGGCCGCGCGGCTCACCGAGGACGACGAGGCCCGGCTGCGCACGCTGCTCGCCCGGCACGGCGGCCGCGACTCACTGGGGCACTTCGCCCTCCGCCGCGACAAGGGGGTGGTGTTCTCCCCCAGCGGCAAGGCCGCCGTCTGCTACCGCGTCGTCTCCGGCGTGATGCTCGCCAGCGGCGACCCCATAGGCGACGTCGAGGCCTGGCCGGGCGCGATCGAGCGGTTCATGGACGAGGCCAAGGCACACTCCTGGACCCCCGCCGTCATGGGCTGCTCCGAGACCGGCGCCGAGGTCTGGACCCGCGAGACCGGCCTGGACGCCCTCGAACTGGGCGACGAGGCGGTGGTGGACGTCAGGGATTTCTCCCTGACAGGGCGCGCGATGCGCAATGTGCGGCAGATGGTCAAGCGCATCGAGCGCAATGGCTACGAAACCCGCGTACGGCGCGCCTGTGACCTCACAGCGGAAGAGCTGGAGCAGATCCGCCGGGCCGCCGCCGACTGGCGCGGCACCGACACCGAACGCGGCTTCTCCATGGCGCTGGGCCGGATCGGCGACCCCGCAGACGGCGACGCGGTCATCGCCACGGCGCACAAGAGGATCGACGACGACGCCTCCGCCCCCTCCTACGGCGACCTGAAGGCGGTCATCCACTTCGTTCCCTGGGGGGAGGACGGCATGTCGCTGGAGCTGATGCGCCGCGACCGCTCCGCCGACCCCGGCATGAACGAACTGCTGATCGTCGCCTCCCTCCAGGCCGCGCCGGAGCTGGGGATCGAACGGGTCTCGCTCAACTTCGCGATGTTCCGCTCAGCGCTCGCCCGCGGCGAGAAGATCGGCGCGGGCCCGGTGCTGCGGATGTGGCGGGGACTGCTGGTCTTTCTGTCCCGCTGGTTCCAGATCGAGTCGCTGTACAAGTTCAACGCCAAGTTCCGGCCGCGCTGGGAGCCGCGCTTCGTGGTCTTCCGCAACACCCGGGACCTCCCGCGCATCGGCTTCGCCGCGATGCAGGCCGAGGGCTTCGTCAACCTCTCCCTGCCGCGGCCCTTCGCCCGCCGCCGGGGTCGCAAACCACGGCCCTGCGCCCATGTCGTCGCCGCGGTCCCGGCCCACGGCCGGGAGCGCCTGGAGCGGGAGGCCCACGCCGCCTGAGCTGCGCCCGCCCGCCCCGCCGCCGGGCTCGGGCGCACGGCTCCGGGCCGCGCGCCCCGACAGCTGCACGGGCCCTAGGCTGGGGCCATGAGTACGTTGCGGACACGGGGCACAGGCGGCGGTCGGGGCGTGGTGAGCGGGCTGCCGGAGTGGGACCGCTGCGCGGTCATGGGCGTGATCAACGTCACTCCCGACTCCTTCTCCGACGGCGGACGCTGGTTCGACACCAACGCCGCCGTGAAGCGGGGCCTCGACCTCGTCGCCCAGGGGGCGGACCTCGTCGACGTCGGCGGCGAGTCGACCCGGCCGGGCGCCACCCGCGTCGAGGAGGACGAGGAACTGCGCCGGGTGATCCCGGTGGTCCGCGGGCTGTCCGCCGAGGGCGTCACCGTCTCCGTGGACACCATGCGCGCCTCGGTGGCCGAGCAGGCCGTCGCGGCCGGCGCCGTACTCGTCAACGACGTCAGCGGCGGTCTCGCCGACCCCCGCATGGTCCCGGCGGTCGCCGACGCCCGGGTTCCCTTCGTCGTCATGCACTGGCGCGGCTTCAGCCGGGACATGAACAGCCGGGCCGTGTACCAGGACGTCGTCGGCGAGGTGCTGGCGGAGCTGCGCGAGCGCATGGACGCCGTCGTCGAGGGCGGCATCGCCCCCGAGCGCATCGTCGTCGACCCCGGCCTCGGCTTCGCCAAGCAGGCCGAGCACGATCTGGCGCTCGTCGCCCACCTGGACGAACTGCACGCCCTCGGCCGGCCGCTGCTGATCGCCGCCTCCCGGAAGCGGTTCCTCGGCCGCGTCCTGGCCAAGGAGGGCGCGCCGCCGCCCGCACGGGAGCGGGACGCGGCCACTGCCGCGGTCTCCGCGATCGCGGCGCACAGGGGTGCGTGGGCCGTACGGGTCCACGAGGTGCGGGCGACCGCGGACGCCGTCAGGGTCGCTCGGGCCGTCGAGGCCGCCCGGTGAGCCGTACCGACGTCGAACTGGTCGAGGAGGCCAACACCGCCTTCTACGAGACGATGGAGCGGGGCGACTTCGAGCGGCTCTCCGAGCTCTGGCTCGACGACGACATCTCCTGCGTCCACCCGGGGTGGCCGGTGCTGTCCGGGCGCGGCGAGGTGCTCCGCTCATATGCCCTGATCATGGCGAACACCGAGTACATCCAGTTCTTCCTCACCGATGTGAAGGTGAGCGTGGCCGGCGACACGGCGCTGGTGAGCTGCACGGAGAACATCCTCAGCGGCGGACCGGCCGAGGAGGCTGGGGAGCTGGGGCCGCTCGTCGGGCAGCTCGTCGTCGCCACGAACGTGTTCCGCCGCACCTCGGACGGGTGGAAGATCTGGTCGCACCACGGTTCACCCGTACTGACGGAAAGCGACGACGAGCAGGGCGACGAGAGCCCGGCCTGATGCCCTCCCGGCAAGCTTTGCCCTGTTGCGGCACTGGCCTCGTCGGCTCGTAGGCCCTCGCATAAGTGGGTAGGCGGCCCCGTGGAGGGTTGGAGTTCAGGGCCTCGGGTATAGGCGGGTACCAGCCGCACGGGGTTTTGTCCATGCCCCCCGTGGGCGGGCACTGTCAGTGCCCGCAGGTAGATTCGAATACCGACACCGCTTGCCGTCCGCACGCGGCCGCGTGTCCGCAGCCCGCAACAGTTGAATGAGCAGGAGTGATTCGCGTGGATCGTGTCGCGCTGCGCGGCCTCAAGGCCCGCGGGCACCACGGCGTCTTCCCACGGGAGCGCGAGGAAGGCCAGACCTTCATCGTGGACCTGGTGCTCGGCCTGGACACCCGTCCCGCGGCGGCGGACGACGACCTGGCGAAGACCGTGCACTACGGCGTGGTGGCGGAGGAGGTCGTGGCCGTCGTCGAGGGCGAGCCCGTCGATCTGATCGAGACGCTCGCGGAACGCATCGCGGAGCAGTGCCTCAAGCACGACGGCGTCCAGGAGGTCGAGGTGATCGTGCACAAGCCCGACGCCCCGATCACGGTGCCGTTCGACGATGTGACCGTCACGATCAGCCGGAGCCGAGTATGACCGTGTTTTCGTCGTCTTCAGCGTTTTCGTCGTCTTCAGCGTCCCCCTCCAGCGGCACCCAGAGCGATCCCACCGTGCAGCCGGTGCCGACCTCCGTGGTGGAACAGGTGGACGCCGCGGATGTCACCCTGTCCAATCCGAAACGGGCCGTGATCTCCCTCGGCTCCAATCTGGGCAACCGCCTGGAGACGCTCCAGGGCGCGATCGACGCCCTGGAGGACACGCCCGGCCTGCGGGTGAAGGCCGTCTCCCCGGTGTACGAGACGGAGCCGTGGGGCGTCGAGCCGGGCTCCCAGCCCTCGTACCTCAACGCGATCGTCGTGGTGAAGACGACCCTGCCGCCGTCCTCGCTGCTGGAGCGCGGCCAGGCGATCGAGGAGGCCTTCGACCGGGTGCGCGAGGAGCGCTGGGGCCCGCGCACCATCGACGTCGACATCGTGGCGTACGCGGAAGTGATCTCCGACGACCCGGTGCTGACGCTGCCCCACCCCCGTGCCCATGAGCGCGCCTTCGTCCTGGCGCCCTGGCTGGACGTGGACCCCGAGGCGCGGCTCCCCGGGCGCGGCCCGGTCTCCGATCTGCTGGCCGAAGTCGGGCGCGAAGACGTGCGGACCCGCGAGGACCTGGAACTCCGTCTGCCCGAGTAGTCGTTAGGCTCATCGGAGTGTGCTCAGTGGTCACAGCGTGAAAGGGCGGCCTTCTCGGTGAAGCAACTACGGCTCGGGGTGCTGGCCGGTCTCTTCGCCGCGGCCGGTGTGCTGTCCTGGGGCGGAGTGCGGCTGTGGGACGCTTTCGGCACTCTGCCGAGCGTGCCGCTGGCCGCGCCGATCGTCCTCGCGGCCATCGCCGCGATCCTGACGGCGACCGCGCTGTCGCTCCGCGCCCGCCTCAAGGCCCAGCGCGAGCGCCGCCCCGACGCCAAGGGCGTCGAGCCGCTGATGGCGGCCCGCGCGGTGGTCTTCGCCCAGGCGAGCGCGCTGGTCGCGGCGCTGGTGGCCGGGATGTACGGGGGCACGGCCGTGTTCCTGCTGGGCTCCCTGGACATCCCGCCCCGCCGCGAGCAGGCGGTCTACGCCGGCTTCTCGGTCCTGGCGGGCATCGCGGTGATCGCCGCGGCGCTGTTCCTGGAGCGGGTCTGCAAGCTTCCGGAGGACGGGGACGAAGACGAGGCCGGGCGCGGGGGCGGGGGCGCGGCGCGGGCGTCCTGACCTACCGGGGCTTCAGCCCCGGACCCGCTCCTCAATCGCCGGAGGGGCTTGTTCTGTCCTCAATCGCCGGACGGGCTGGAATTTCCAGCCCGTCCGGCGATTGAGGACCCGGAGGTCCGGGGGCAGAGCCCCGGACGCGGGGTCCGGGGCGGAGCCCCTGCAGCCGGGCGCGCTCAGTGGGCCATGATCAGGCTCATCGCCTCGTTGCGGGTCGCCACATCCCTCAGCTGCCCCCGCACCGCAGAGGTGATCGTCTTCGCGCCGGGCTTGCGGATGCCCCGCATCGACATGCACATGTGCTCGCACTCGATGACGACGATCACGCCGCGCGGCTCGAGGATCTCCATCAGCGAGTCGGCGACCTGCGTGGTCAGCCGTTCCTGCACCTGGGGGCGGCGGGCGAAGACGTCGACCAGCCGGGCCAGCTTCGACAGGCCCGTGATCTTGCCCGTGGTCGACGGGATATAGCCCACATGGGCGACACCGCGGAACGGCACCAGATGGTGTTCGCAGGTGCTGAAGACCTCGATGTCCTTCACCAGGACCATCTCGTCGTGGCCCAGGTCGAACGTCGTGGTCAGCACATCCTCGGGCTGCTGCCACAGCCCGGCGAATATCTCCTTGTACGCGCGCGCCACGCGTCCCGGCGTCTCCCGCAGGCCCTCGCGGTCCGGGTCCTCGCCGACCGCGATCAGGAGCTCGCGTATGGCGTTCTCGGCGCGCTTCTCGTCGAACTCGCCGATCGTGCCCTCGCCGTCCAGCGTCACCGGGTCGGTCATGTGGTGCCTCGTTCCTCTGCTCTGAAGTGCACGCATGCACAATGCCGCGCCCCCAGGCTAAAACCTTACGGGGCGCGGCATTCATTCCGGGGCGGGGCCCGGGACGTGCACCTGGGCCGGGCAGCGGCCGGGAGCCCGGAGGTCAGGCCTCCGGGCGCTCCTCCGCGGCCGCCTCGACGGCCGGGGCCTTCTTCGTCGTGTCCGTCGACGGCGGCAGGGCTCCGTTGGTGCTGGAGCCGTTCGCGCCGTTCGTCAGCGCCAGTTCCTTCGGCGAGAGCACCGGAGGACGCGTGGAGGGCGTACGACGCGAGGAGCCGGTCCACGCCGGGCGGGCCGGGCGCTTGACGACCGGGGCGAAGATCTCGGCGATCTCGTCCTTGCCGAGGGTCTCCTTCTCCAGCAGCTGGAGCACCAGGTTGTCCAGGACGTCCCTGTTCTCGACGAGGATCTCCCAGGCCTCGTTGTGCGCGGCCTCGATGAGCTTCTTGACCTCTTCGTCGACCAGCGCGGCGACCTCTTCCGAGTAGTCCCGCTGGTGTGCCATCTCCCGGCCCAGGAAGGGCTCGGAGTTGTCGCCGCCGAACTTGATCGCGCCGAGGCGCTCGGTCATGCCGTACTGGGTGACCATCGCGCGGGCCGTGGCCGTGGCCTTCTCGATGTCGTTCGCCGCGCCGGTGGTCGGGTCGTGGAAGACGAGCTCCTCGGCCGCCCGGCCGCCCAGCATGTAGGCGAGCTGGTCGAGCATCTCATTGCGCGTGGTCGAGTACTTGTCCTCGTCCGGCAGGACCATCGTGTAGCCCAGGGCGCGGCCGCGCGACAAGATCGTGATCTTGTGCACCGGATCGGAGTTCGGCGAGGCCGCCGCGACCAGGGCGTGACCGCCCTCGTGGTACGCGGTGATCTTCTTCTCCTTGTCCGACATGATCCGCGTCCGCTTCTGCGGACCCGCGACCACGCGGTCGATGGCCTCGTCCAGGGACTGGTTGTCGATCAGCTTCTTGTCGGTGCGCGCGGTGAGCAGCGCGGCCTCGTTGAGCACGTTCGACAGGTCGGCGCCGGTGAAACCGGGCGTGCGGCGGGCGACCGCGCCCAGGTCGACGTCCGGGGCGACCGGCTTGCCCTTCTGGTGGACCTTGAGGATCTCCAGCCGGCCCTGCATGTCCGGGCGGTCGACGGCGATCTGCCGGTCGAAGCGGCCGGGGCGCAGCAGCGCCGGGTCGAGGATGTCGGGCCGGTTGGTGGCGGCGATCAGGATGACGCCGCCCTTCACGTCAAAGCCGTCCATCTCGACGAGGAGCTGGTTCAGGGTCTGCTCACGCTCGTCGTGGCCGCCGCCGAGGCCCGCGCCGCGGTGCCGGCCGACGGCGTCGATCTCGTCGACGAAGACGATCGCCGGGGCGTTCGCCTTGGCCTGCTCGAAGAGGTCGCGGACACGGGAGGCGCCGACGCCGACGAACATCTCGACGAAGTCGGAGCCGGAGATCGAGTAGAACGGCACCCCCGCCTCGCCCGCGACGGCGCGCGCCAGCAGGGTCTTGCCGGTGCCGGGCGGGCCGTAGAGCAGCACACCCTTGGGAATCTTGGCGCCGACGGCCTGGAACTTCGCCGGCTCCTGCAGGAACTCCTTGATCTCGTGGAGCTCCTCGACTGCCTCGTCGGACCCCGCCACATCGGAGAACGTCGTCTTGGGGGTGTCCTTGGTGATCAGCTTGGCCTTGGACTTCCCGAAGTTCATCACCCGGGAGCCGCCGCCCTGCATCTGGTTCATCAGGAACAGGAAGACCAGGACGATCAGCACGAAGGGCAGCAGGGACAGCAGCACCGAGACGAACGGGGACTGCTTCGACGGCGAGACGGTGTAGCCCTTCTCGATGTCGCCGGCCTCGTACTTCTGCTGCAGCTTGTCGGCCAGATCGGACCCCTGGGTGCCGATGTAGCTGGCCTGGATCTTGTCGCTGCCCTTGACCTCGACGCCGTCCTTGAGGTCGACCTTGATGATCTGTTCGTCGCCGGTGGTCAGCTTGACCTGATCGACCTGGTTCTTGTCGATCGCCTGGACGACCTCACCGGTGTCCACCGTCTTGTAGCCGCCGGACGAGCCGACGACCTGCATCAACACGACCACGGCGAGGACGGCCAGCACGATCCACATGACCGGCCCACGGAAGTATCGCTTCACGTCCATCCATACGGAGCGACTTCGCCCCGTCCCTCCTGCCCGTAGGTAAATGCTGCTGTGAGAAAAAGACTGTTCTTCGGACGGTACCCCAGCATCGTCACTGCGACCGCATGGTACGGGGTGACAAACCCGCCCTCCCATCCTTCAACGGCGGGAGGGGGGCCGGGGTTCCCGGGCCGCGGCGACGGCTGCGGTCAGCCGCCGTAGACGTGCGGCGCGAGCGTGCCGACGAACGGCAGATTGCGGTACTTCTCCGCGTAGTCGAGGCCGTAGCCGACGACGAACTCGTTCGGAATGTCGAAGCCGATCCACTTCACGTCGATGGCGACCTTTGCGGCATCCGGCTTACGCAGCAGGGTGCACACCTCCAGGGAGGCGGGCTCGCGCGAGCCGAGGTTGGACAGCAGCCACGACAGGGTGAGTCCCGAGTCGATGATGTCCTCGACGATCAGGACGTGCTTGCCCTTGATGTCGGTGTCCAGGTCCTTGAGGATCCGCACGACGCCGGAGGACTGGGTGCCCGCGCCGTAGGAGGACACGGCCATCCAGTCCATGGTGGCGGGGGCGGACAGCGCACGCGCCAGATCCGCCATCACCATGACGGCCCCCTTGAGGACTCCGACGAGGAGCAGGTCCTTGCCCGCGTACTCCGCGTCGATCTTCGCGGCCAGCTCGGCCAGCTTCGCGTCGATCTCTTCCTTGGTGATGAGCACCGACTGCAGGTCGGCGCCCATGTCCTTCTCGTTCACGCGGTCGCTCTCTGTCGTTCCGGCTGTCTGTCGAGGGTCGGCGTCAGCTCTGCCGGATGACCAGTGTGCCACCCTGCCGGCGTGCTTCGACGCGGCCCGGCAGATTGATGGCCCGCTGGCCCCGCCAGCCGGTGATCAGACGGTCGACTTCCTCGACATGGCGGGCGAAGAGCGAACCCGCGGGCGCGCCGGCCTCGATGACGGCCTTGCGCAGCACACGACGGCGGACGGCGGGGGGCAGCGCGTGGAGCTCGGTGCAGACGAGGCGCCCCGCTTCATCCCGTACGGAGGCCTCGGCGGAGGCCGCCCAGGCGTCGAGGGCGTCGGCGTCGTCGCGGGAGAGCTGCGCGGTGCGGGCGAGGGCCTCGACGACTCCCTTGCCCAGCGCCTTCTCCAGAGCGGGCAGCCCTTCGTGGCGCAGCCGGGAGCGGGTGTAGGCCGGGTCGGCGTTGTGCGGGTCGTCCCAGACGGGCAGCGACTGGACCATGCAGGCCTTGCGGGCGGTCTGCCGATCGAGCTGGAGGAAGGGGCGGCGGTAGCGGCCGGCGACGCCGGAGACGGCGGCCATGCCGGACAGCGAGCGGATGCCGGAGCCGCGGGCGAGGCCGAGCAGGACGGTTTCAGCCTGGTCGTCGCGGGTGTGGCCGAGCAGGACGGCGGCGGCGCCGAGGCGCTCTGCGGCGTCGTCAAGGGCGGCGTAGC
This sequence comes from Streptomyces sp. MUM 178J, assembly GCF_022414575.1. Taxonomy (GTDB): domain Bacteria; phylum Actinomycetota; class Actinomycetes; order Streptomycetales; family Streptomycetaceae; genus Streptomyces; species Streptomyces chengmaiensis. The sequence continues at coordinate 50,050 of NZ_JADWYQ010000001.1, forward strand.
GTGCGTCGCGGGCCGCGGCCTCGGGCCCGCCGCCCGTCCGTCGCGCGCCACCGCCCCTGTTCGAGGCGCTGTGCGCCACCCTTGTCGCCTCGCCGACCCGCACGGCGACGGACTCGACCGGGTCGAGGTGCATGGCGCTCAGCCGGGCGGCGACCTCGGCGGCACGCGACGCGGAGCCTTCCTGGAGGCCGTGGTCGACGGTGATGCCGCCGGCGCGGATGCCCAGCTTGGGGGCCTCGAAGGCGAGGGCGGAGGCCAGCGCCATGGAGTCTGCGCCGCCGGAGCAGGCGACGAGGACCAGGGGGCCGTGGAGCGCGCGGGGGGCGGGAGTCCCGAGGGAGGCGGAGGGGGCTGCGCCGTCGCCCTGCGGGGGGCGGCTGCGCCGGCTGATCCGGTGCCGGCTGCTCTGCTCGGTCTGTTCTGTGTGTGCTGTCTGTTCGGTCAGGACGTCGTGGAGTACGCGGCGGACCGCCAGGCGTATCGCCGCGACCGCAGGATGGGGACCCATGTCCGGTGCCCTTCGTGAAAGGTTGGGGGTGCCTCTGTCGGAGTCTGAATCGGAAGGTTCGGTCACTCAGAGTGTGTTGATGGTGACAGAACTGGGCCGTTCCCCGAGCATTGCACGCCCACCCATTGGCTACGGTCCCTCGGATGGGTGATTGAGGGGGTGTTCTTCTGCCGCCGATCGCCCGCTCTTCACGACTCTGCTTTACGGTGCACCCGCGCGACCCAGTCCGCCGGTTTGGCGATCTCCGCCTTGGTGGGGAGGGTGTTCGGGGACGTCCAGACGCGGTTGAAGCCGGCCATGCCGACCTCGTCGACCACGGCCCGGACGAAGCGCTCTCCGTCACGGTACTGGCGGAGCTTGGCGTCCAGCCCCAGGAGCTTGCGCAGAGCCTGGTCCAGCCGGCTCGCGCCGCGCGCCCTGCGCTGCTGGAACTTCTCACGGATCTCGGACACGGACGGCACGACCTCGGGCCCGACGCCGTCCATCACATAGTCCGCATGCCCTTCCAGCAACGACATCACTGCGGTCAGCCGACCGAGGATCTCCCGCTGCGCGGGGGTCTGCACCAGCTCCACGATGGAGCGCCCGCCCTCCTCGGCCTCCCCTTCGGGTCGGGCCCCGGCGAGCGACTGGGCCGCCTCCCGGAACCGCTCCAGCACGGTCATGGGGTCGACGTCGGTCTCGGCGAGGAACGACTGGATCTCGCCTTCGAGGTGGTCCTTGAGCCAGGGCACGCCGGTGAACTGGGTGCGGTGGGTCTCTTCGTGGAGGCAGACCCAGAGGCGGAAGTCGTGCGGGTCGACGTCCAGTTCCCGCTCGACGTGGACGATGTTGGGGGCGACCAGGAGGAGCCGTCCGCCGCCCTCGCCGCCGGGCTGCGCGGGGTCGCCCGCGGGCAGCTCGCGGCTCGCCGGGGCGAAGGTCTCGTACTGGCCGAGGACGCGGGAGGCCAGGAAGGACAGCAGCATGCCCAGCTCCACGCCGGTGACCTTGCCGCCGACCGCCCCGAGCACGGAGCCGCCGGGAGTGCCGGAGCGGCGTTCCTGCATCTTGTCCAGCAGGGGTTTCAGCAGTTCGCGGAAGCCCGCGACATTGGCCCGGACCCAGCCGGGCCGATCGACGATGAGGACGGGGGTGTCCCGCGGCACCGTGCCGTGCGGGATCATCCGGGTGAAGGAGCGGACGTGCTCCTCGGAGGCCCGGGCATGCCGCCGCAGCTCGCTGACGACGTCCCGCGCCTCGTCCCGGCTGACGTCCGGCCCCGGCCGCACGAAGCGGGTCGCGGTCGCCACCGCGAGGTTCCAGTCGACCATCTCGGCACCACCGATGCTCGTCATGCGTCAACCGTACGTGCTCGGTCGGTGAGGCGTAGAGCCATCGACGGCGTACGGCCCCGCGGGGGTCTGTTCCCCTGCCCCGCCCCTTCCCGCAACCGGGGCAAGCCCCCAGACGCCCTGTTACGGCCTTCGGCCGTGTCCGCAAACGCCGGACGGGCTTCCTGTGACGGCGCTCCCCTGCCCCGGACCCGGCGCTTCAGGACGCCAGCGCGGCGGCGAGGCGGTCGAGGGCGGGGCGGGTCGTGTACGGGGAGGGGCTGTCCCCGGTCAGGAAGGCGAAGGCGAGAAGACGGCCGTCCGGGGCGACGACGGCGCCCGCGAGGGTGTCGACGCCGGTGAGGGTGCCGGTCTTGGCGCGCACCAGTCCGGTGCCGGCCGCGGTGGCGGGCGGACCGCCTGCGTAGCGCTGCTCCAGGGTGCCGCTGAACCCGGCGACCGGCAGCCCCGTCAGGACCGGGCGCAGCTCGGGCCGGCCGGGCTCCGCGGCCCGGGCGAGAAGGGCGGTGAGCAACCCCGCGGAGACCCGGTCCCGCCGGCTGAGCCCGCTTCCGTCGGCGAACCGGGCGGCTTTGACGTCCAGCCCGAGGGCGGCGAGCTGTGCGGTGACGGCCCGCTCGGCGCCCGCGAAGCTCGCCTGTTCGCCGGCGGCCAGGGCGGTCTGGCGGGCGAGCGCCTCGGCGAGGTCGTTGTCGCTGTACGTCAGCATGCGCTCGACCAGCGCGGACAGCGGCGCGGAGGCGACGGAGGCCAGCGGCCGTGCGGCGGCGGGCGCCCGGCCCGGGACGGGGTCGGCGGCGGCTTCGACGCCGTGCTCGGCCAGCAGCCGCACGAAGGCGTCGGCGGTGTCCCGTGCGGGGTCCGCGCTGCGCGGGGCGGGCCCGCGCAGCGAGCCGTCCAGCCGCCCCTGGTTCAGCATCAGGGCACTGACAGGGGCGATGTTGCCATTGGGGCCGATGGGGTGACGTGCGGGCCCGGAGAAGCGCGAGGCGTCATAGACAAGACGTACGGAGGCGGCGCCGCGCCCCCGGAGGGCGGTGGCCGTCCGCTCCGCGAGCGTGCCCAGCCGCTTCTCGTCGAGGGTGGCGTCGCCGCCCCCGACCAGCGTGATCTCGGTGGTGGCGGCCCCCGGCCGCGGCGGGGGCGCCGCGACCGCGGTCTCGATGCGGTGGTCCGGGCCGAGAGCGGCGAGCACGGCCGTCGCCGTAGCGATCTTGATGGTGGAGGCGGGCGTCATCTGGGACCGCGCGCCGCGCGAGTACAGGCTCTCCCCCGTGGCGGCGTCGACGACCGACGCGGTGCGCACCGGCCCGAGGCCGGGGTCGGCGAGGAGCGGGTCCAGCTTCCGGGACAGCTCGCGGGCGAGCTGCCGGGACGGCTTCCGCTGCGGTTCGGCGGGGGCGTCGGCCGACGGCGTCCGCGGACGCGGCGCGCGCAGCGCGGCGGCGTCCGGGACGCCGAGGGCGGCCAGGACGTCAGGGGCGCTGGGGGCGGGCTCGGGGCGCGTCCGCGGGGGCCCGGGAGCCGTTCCTTCGTGATGTGCGCCACCTGCGGGGCTCCGGGCGGCCGCCCACTCCCGCTCGGCCTTACGCTGACCCGAGTCCCACGGACCCGCCGCGGCCACCGCCCCGGCTGCAAGGACGCAGCCGACCGCGGCCGCGCCCGTCGCGAGTTGCCAAGTCCTGACCATCGGCCTGACTGACGGCACCTCGCATCAGCCCCTTTCGCGATCACACATCTGCGTGAGGGACACTTAATCACCAGACGTATGTGTTGATCATGGAGGAGCCACCCGTGGAGTTCGACGTCACCATCGAGATCCCGAAGGGTTCGCGGAACAAGTACGAGGTGGACCACGAGACCGGTCGGATCCGCCTGGACCGTCGACTCTTCACCTCGACCAGCTACCCGGCCGACTACGGCTTCGTGGAGGACACCCTCGGCGAGGACGGCGACCCGCTGGACGCACTGGTCATTCTCGACGAGCCGACCTTCCCGGGCTGCCTGATCAAGTGCCGGGCCATCGGCATGTTCCGGATGACGGACGAGGCCGGCGGCGACGACAAGCTGCTGTGCGTGCCGGCCTCCGACCCTCGCGTGGAGCACCTGCGGGACATCCACCATGTGTCGGAGTTCGACCGCCTGGAGATCCAGCACTTCTTCGAGGTCTACAAGGACCTGGAGCCCGGCAAGTCCGTCGAGGGCGCCAACTGGGTCGGCCGCGCCGAGGCCGAGGCGGAGATCGAGGCCTCCTACAAGCGCTACGAGGCGCAGGGCGGCCACTGAGACACGGGCCGCACGGCCCTTCCTTCCGCTCGCTTCCGCGATGACGACGAGGGCGGGGCGCCCCCTTGCGGGGTGCCCCGCCCTCGTCGTATGCCGGGCCGTGTCCATACTGAGCTGAGACGACCACATCAGCCGATGGCACGTACAACAGGAACGGGGAACCGTCAGAGCCTGGAAAGGGAGCGAGGAAAGGCCAGTGGTGGCGGAACCGGAGGGTCCGGAAGACCGGAAGCCCGAGTCCGATGAGGCGCACAGCGCGTTCACCCCGCCGGATGGATTCGAGCAGCCACCGGAAGCACCCGCGGACGAGTCGCCGACTTCGGAGTTCGCCGTCCCGGCGGGCATGGCCGCCCCCTCGGACGCCCACCCCGACTCCGAGGGCTCCGCCTTCGCGCCGCCCCGCACCTACCGCGCCAAGGAGTCCCCGCCCGCCTTCACCCCCGCCCAGGACATCCCCGCGGTGCGGCTCGCCCGGCACACCCCCTGGCAGGACCGGATGCGCGCCGTGCTGCGGATGCCGGTCGGCGAGCGCCCCGTTCCGGAGACGATGCAGCGGCACGAGGACGAAGGCCCGGCGGTGCCGCGCGTACTGGACCTCTCCCTGCGCATCGGCGAGCTGCTGCTGGCGGGCGGCGAGGGCGCTGAGGACGTCGAGGCGGCGATGTTCGCCGTCACCCAGTCGTACGGCCTCGACCGCTGCGAGCCGACCGTCACCTTCACCCTGCTGTCGATCACCTATCAGCCGTCGCTGGTCGACGACCCGGTGAGCGCCAACCGGACCGTTCGGCGACGGGGCACGGACTACACCCGGCTGGCCGCCGTCTACAGCCTGGTGCACGACATCAGCACCGAGGAGGAAGAGGTCTCCCTGGAGGAGGCCTACCGCAGGCTCGCGGAGATCCGCAGGAACCGCCACCCCTACCCCGGCTGGGCGGTCACCACAGCCGCCGGTCTGCTGGCCGGCTCCGCGTCCGTGCTGGTGGGCGGCAACACGATCGTCTTCATCGCGGCGGCGATCAGTGCGATGCTCGGCGACCGGCTGGCCTGGCTGCTCGCCGGACGCGGGCTGCCGGAGTTCTACCAGTTCGTCGCGGCCGCGATGCCGTCCGCCGCGATGGGCGTGGGGCTGTCGCTCACCCCGCTGGACGTCCGAGCCTCCGCGGTGGTCACCGGTGGCCTCTTCGCGCTGATCCCGGGGCGGGCGCTGGTCGCCGGCGTCCAGGACGGACTGACCGGCTTCTACATCACGGCGGCCGCGCGACTGCTGGAGGTCGTCTATCTGGTCGTCGGCATCGTCGTGGGCGTGCTGCTCGTGCTGTATCTCGGGGTCGCGCTGGACGCGGGGCTCACCCCGGAGACGGAGCTGCCCAGCAGGGAGCGCGCGGAGGTGCAGACGCTGGCGGCGATGGGGCTGTCGCTGTGCTTCGCCGTACTGCTCCAGCAGGAACGCTCCACGGTGCTGCTCGCCACCCTCAACGGCGGCGTGGCCTGGGTGGCGTTCGGGGCGATGGCGCACACCGGCGATCTCTCCCCGGTGCTGTCGACGGCCGCGGCGGCGGGCCTGGTGGGCTTGTTCGGACAGATGCTCTCGCGCTATCAGTTCACCTCGGCCCTGCCGTATGTGACGGCGTCGATCGGGCCGCTGCTGCCGGGCAGCGCGATCTACTTCGGGCTGCTGGAGATCGCCAGGGGCAATCTGAACCACGGTCTGGCCTCGCTGAGCAAGGCGGCGGCGCTGGCGCTGGCCATCGCGATCGGGGTGAACCTCGGAGGCGAGCTGTCGCGTCTGTTCCTGCGGGTGCCGGGGCTCGGCGCGGAGGGCGGCCCGGGGCGGCGTGCGGCCAAGCGCACGCGCGGCTTCTGACGCCTGCGCCTCTGGCCCGTTTCCCGGGCGTTCCCGCACGGCGCATAGGATGAACCCTCCTTCTGGGGTTCGCACGGTTCTGGGTTCGCACGACGAAAAAGCAGGAGATCATGGCGAAGTCGCCCGGCGGTCACGCCTTCAACGCCTTCCGCGGCACTCTCATCGGGGCCGCCGAGGTGGTCCCCGGCATCAGCGGCGGCACCGTGGCCCTGATCACCGGGGTGTACGAGAAGCTCATCGGCGGGGCCGGGTTCATCACCAGCGGACTGCGCATGGCCGCGGCCGACGTGCCGCGCGGCCGGGGCGTGTCCAGGGCGGCCGCCGAGATGAAGAAGGCCGAATGGGGCACGCTGCTCCCGCTGCTCGTCGGCATGGCGGCCGCGCTGGTGCTGGGCGCGAAGCTGCTGGCCCCGGTGATAGAGGAGCATCCCCAGTTCGCGTACGCCCTGTTCTTCGGGCTCGTGCTGGCCTCGCTGTGGGTGCCGTACTCCGGTTCCGGCAGGCGCTGGACCGCGGGCAACTACCTGCTCGGACTGCTCGTCGCGGCAGGGGCGTTCGTGCTGACGGGCCTGCCGCCCGCGCAGATGCCGACCCACCCCCTGATCGTCGGGCTGGCCGGGGCGGTGGCGATCTGCGCCCTGGTGCTGCCGGGCGTCTCCGGCTCGTTCATCCTGCTCACGCTGGGGCTGTACGAGCCGACGATGGAGGCGGTCAACGAGCGCGACCTCGGCTATGTCGCGGTCTTCGGCACCGGGTGCGTCGTCGGTCTCGCGCTCTTCGTGAAGCTGCTGAAGTGGCTGCTGGAGAACTACCACCATATGACGCTCGTCGTGATGACCGGTCTGATGGCCGGATCGCTGCGCGCCCTGTGGCCCTGGCAGGACGACGACCGCCAGCTGCTCGCGCCGAGCGGCTCGGTCGGCCTCACCTTCGCGCTGATGGCCCTGGGCATCGCCGCGGTGGTCGCGGTGCTGGCGGTGGAGCACCGCGCGCACGCCAGGCGGGAGCAGGGGGAGCAGCGCGGCGGCGGGCGCGGGCGGCACGCGCGCGTGTCGGTCGGCGCGTCCGACTGACCCCGTCCCCGCCGCTCGTCCCGGCCGCTCGTCCCGGCCGCTCGTCCCGGCCGCTCGTCCCCGCCGCTCGTCCCGGCCGCTCGTCCCGGCCGCTCGTCCCCGCAGTCTGAGATGCGCGGCCGCCGACGGCGCGTGAAGCTGCCGGTGGAGGTGGATGCCCATGAGCATCGACGAATACGGCGGCGGACAGGGACCGGGCCCCGAGGTGCTGGTCGTCACCACGAACGACGTCCCCGGGTACCAGGTGCAGCAGGTGATCGGGGAGGTCTTCGGCCTGACCGTCCGCTCCCGCCACCTGGGCAGCCAGCTCGGCGCGGGGCTGAAGTCCCTCGTCGGCGGGGAGCTGAAGGGCCTCACCAAGACCCTCGTCGAGACCCGCAACCAGGCGATGCAACGCCTGATCGAACAGGCGCGGGCTCGGGGCGCGAACGCGGTGCTGATGTTCCGCTTCGACGTGGCGGAGGCGGCGGACGTGGGCACGGAGGTGTGCGCGTACGGCACGGCGGCCGTCATCGCCCGCGTATGAGGCCTCCGGCGCGGTCGGCAGCCCCCTGACGGCTCGCCACCGCCGATGTCCTGCACGGGCGTTTTGAACCGGCCGCGTACACGGCCGCGTACACGGTGGGGAGGGCACGCCCGCGACGGGGCTCCGCCGCGCGACGGAGCCTGCACGGCCCCCGGGGGACGAGGGTACGGGGTACCCCCGCCCCCCGGGAGGGCGGTGGGCGGGAAGGCCCCGACCCCGGACCGGGGCTCAGGCCCCGTGGCGTGCCGCGTTCGCGAGGATCGCGGCACGTTCGTACGCCGCCAGCCCCGGCTTCGCCTTGTCGATGTTCTCCGTGAAACGGACGTCGTCGACGTACATCTCGCCCAGGCACCGGTGCATCTCGTACGAGCACTCGTAGTGGCTGCGGCTGATCCACAGCCGGTGCTCCTCCGCAGCGTCCATCGCCGCCTCGGACTCCGCCGGCTCCCCCGCCTCCATCAGCGCGACGAAGCGCGTCGTGACCTCCTCGCCCTCGGCCTGGATGCGCTGCCAGTCCTCCTTCGTGTAGCGCGCCGCCCTGCGCCGGGACTCGCGGTACGCCTCCGTGTCGCCCCAGCGCTGCCGGACCTCGTCCTCATAGGCGTCGGGGTCGAAGTCGCCGAAGACCTCGAACTTCTCCTCGGGCGTGAGATTGATGCCCATCTTTCTCGCCTCCATGGCCAGTTCGACGGCGGCGGCCATCTCCTGCAGCTTGGCGATCCGGCCGGTGAGCAGCTCGTGCTGCCGTCGCAGATGTTCCTGCGGGTTCACGTCCGGGTCGTCGAGGAGCGACGCCACCTCGTCGAGCGGGAAGCCGAGCTCCCGGTAGAACAGGATCTGCTGCAGCCGGTCCAGATCGGCGTCGTCATAGCGCCGGTGGCCCGCGTGGCTGCGCTCGCTCGGGGAGAGCAGCCCGATCTCGTCGTAGTGGTGCAGGGTCCGCACCGTCACTCCGGCGAATCCGGCGACCTGTCCCACGGAGTAGCTCATCGCCTTCCGCTCCTTCACTTGCTCGGTACGCGCCTCAGCCTGAGTCCTCACGCCGCGTGAGATGCAAGCCCGATCGGCCCTCACACCCGAATCCCTATGGATCACCCAGCGAGCCGTTCACCCTCTTTGTCCGTATGGTCGCGTCTGTAGCCGTGCCACCGGACCGACTCTGGGGAGACACACGACCATGCCGACGCCCGTGAACCTCTCCGTCGTCTGCTGCCCCTCGACCGGCGCCGTCCACACGAACGCCGAAGCCGTCGCGGAGCACGCGGAACGGGCCGGCGCCGGGGTGCGGCTGCGCAAGGCCCATGAGCCGGGGTGCAGGCGGAACGCGTCGTGAGGTTCACCAGGGCGATCAAGGCCGGGCTTGCCGCGGCCGACGGCGACTGAGCGGAGGACGGGACCATGGTGCTCTACAAGGGTACGGAGAAGAGCACGTCACGCCGCACGGCGCGACGCCCTGAAGCGTCCGCCGCCGTTCGCCGGCTCTCCCCCAACCCCTTCTACGGGCTCGCAGACCCGGTCGGCGGAATGACCTCCGCCCCGCCCGTGCACCGGCTGCCGGACGGTCCGATGGCGCCCGCCACGGCGCACCGTCTCATCCATGACGAGCTGATGCTCGACGGCAACTCCCGGCTGAACCTGGCCACCTTCGTCACCACCTGGATGGAGCCGGAGGCCGGGGCGCTGATGACGGAGTGCCGCGACAAGAACATGATCGACAAGGACGAGTATCCGCGCACCGCCGAGTTGGAGCGGCGCTGCACGGCGATGCTCGCCGACCTCTGGAACGCCCCGGACCCCGACTCCGCGGTCGGCTGCTCCACCACCGGCTCCAGCGAGGCCTGCATGTTGGCGGGCATGGCGCTCAAGAGGCGCTGGGCGGCCCGCAACCGGGACCGCTATCCGGCGTCCGCGCGGCCCAACCTGGTCATGGGCGTCAACGTCCAGGTGTGCTGGGAGAAGTTCTGCACCTTCTGGGAGGTGGAGCCCCGGCTGGTGCCCATGGAGGGCGAGCGGTTCCATATCGACCCGCAGGCCGCCGCCGACCTCTGCGACGAGAACACCATCGGCGTGGTCGCGGTGCTCGGCTCGACCTTCGACGGGTCGTACGAGCCGGTGGCCGAGGTGTGCGCCGCGCTGGACGCACTGCAGGAGCGCACCGGTCTCGACATCCCCGTCCATGTCGACGGCGCGTCCGGTGCGATGGTCGCGCCCTTCCTCGACGAGGACCTGGTGTGGGACTTCAGACTGCCGCGGGTCTGCTCCATCAACACGTCGGGGCACAAGTACGGGCTGGTCTACCCGGGCGTCGGCTGGGCGTTGTGGCGCTCGCAGGACGCACTGCCGGAGGAGCTCGTCTTCCGGGTGAACTACCTCGGCGGCGACATGCCGACCTTCGCGCTGAACTTCTCCCGGCCCGGCGCACAGGTCGTCGCCCAGTACTACACCTTCCTGCGGCTGGGCAGGGAGGGCTATCGGGCCGTCCAGCAGACCTCCCGCGATGTGGCCCGCGGCCTGGCGGAGAACATCATGGCCCTGGGCGACTTCCGGCTGCTCACCCGCGGCGACCAGCTTCCGGTGTTCGCGCTGACGACCGCGCCGGAGGTGGAGAACTTTGACGTCTTCGACGTGTCACGGCGGCTGCGCGAACACGGCTGGCTGGTGCCCGCGTACACCTTCCCGCCGAACCGGGAGGATCTGTCCGTGCTGCGCGTGGTGTGCCGCAACGGCTTCTCGGCCGATCTGGCGGAGCTGCTCCTGGAGGATCTGCGCAGTCTGCTGCCAGAACTGCGGAGGCAGCCGCATCCGATGAGCCAGGACACCGAGCAGCCCAGGGCGTTCCACCACTGATCCGTTTCCACGCTCGATCCGCTTCCACCCTCGATCCGTCTCCGGCGTGGATCCGTCTCCGGCGTGCATCCGTCTCCGGCGTGCATCCGCCCCGCCCCCGTTCAGGCCCCGCCCCCGTTCAGGCCTCGTCGCCGGGGTGCGGGACGCCGGTGGCGTACGGGTTCTCCTGCCCCTCCCCGAGGACTCCGACGAACGGCTCGCCCTCCCCCGCGAAGGTGTACGCGCCGCCCTGGATGCGCTCGACCAGCCCCCGCGTCCATCGGGCGTCGGCGTCCGCGGAGTGCACCCACATGTTCATGATCTCGCCGATGTGGCCGAGGGACTCGGGCCCCTCCTCCGGCGTGTAGTAGTCCGTGACCGACGAGCGCCACTCGGCCAGCGACCGCAGCCGCTGCTCCAGCAGCTCCACGGCCTCATCGCGGCGCAGATCCACGATGAAACCGATCCCGGCGGAGAGCACGTCCATCTTCTGGTCGTAGGTCGTCAGCGCCTCACGCAGCAGCGCGAAGTACTCCCGCGTGCCCTTCTCGGTGACCTCGTACTCGGTGCGCGGCGGGCCGCCGGCCGTGGACGGCGCGATCTCGTGTGCATGCAGCAGTCCCTGCTTCGCCATCTGCTTCAGCGCGTGGTAGATCGATCCGGGTTTGGCGTTGGACCACTCGTGCGCTCCCCAGTATTCGAGGTCATTGCGCACCTGGTAGCCGTGCGCACGGCCGTGCTGGCGCACGGCTCCCAGGACCAGCAGCCGGATCGCCGAGGTCGCCATGACGCCCCCTTCCTATTCAAGTTTGACTAGACTACGGACATGTCCGAGAAGACGATCCCGCTCCTCCCGTGCCAGGCCATCAAACCCGTCACCGACTTCTACACGGCACTCGGCTTCCAGGTCACCTACCGCCAGACGGCCCCCTATGCGTACGCGGTCGTCGAGCGCGGCGACATACAACTCCAGTTCTTCGGGATGAAGCAGTACGACCCCGCCGCGTCGCTGTCCGGCTGCTACGTCCTCACCGACGGCGTCGACACGCTGTACGAGTCCTTCCGCTCCGGACTGAAGGCCGCGTACGGAAGGATCCCGCGGCGGGGCCTGCCCCGGATCGGCCCGCTGAAGGACATGAGCTACGGCATGCGGCAGTTCCTGATGACCGACCCGGGCGGCAACAGCATCCGGGTCGGCCAGCCGGCCGGCGACGACATGAGCTTCCGCGCCGCCCCCAAGGAGACCTTCGCCCGCGCCCTCCATATGGCGGAACTGTTCGCCGACTCCAAGGAGGACCTGCCGGGCGCGGCGAGAATCCTGGACCGGGCGCTGGCGCGGAAGGACGAGCGGCCCAAGCCGGGCCAACTCGTCCGCCTCCTGCTGCTGCGCGCCGACATCGCCCTGCGCATGTACGACGACGAACTGGCCGCCCGGCTGCGGGCCCGGGCAGCCGAGACCGACCCTTCGTCGCCGCCACCGCCGGAATAGGGGGCCGGGCCTCGCAACGACTCCGGACGAGACTCCGGCTACGCCCCGGACCGCTCCAGGGCGATCAGCTCGAAGGAGTCCTTGCCGTCCAGCGACTCCCGGATGATGTCCGCATGGCCCGCGTGCCGGGCAAGCTCCTCGATCAGGTGCAGCGCCATCCAGCGCATGGACACCCTCCCGTCCTCGGGGAACCACGGCGCGGGCGGCAGCGGAAAGGTGTCGTCGAGGCTCGGCACGGAGCGCAGGAACTCCTCCGTCTCCCTCGCGACGCCGCCCCAGAAGGCGAGCGTCGAGGCGGTCGTCTCGTCCCCGGTCAGCCGGAAGCCGTCGCCCCAGTCCGCCTCCGTACGCTTCAGCTCGTTCGGCTTCTGCTGCGCCATCCGCAGCCAGTTCAGTTCCACCTCCGCGACATGCTTCAGCAGCCCGGACAGGGACAGCTCGCTGGCGCTCGGCCTGCTCGCCGCCTGCTCCTCCGTCAGGCCCAAAACCGCGCGGCGGACGGCGCCGCGCTGCGCCTCGACGAAGGCGAGCAGCGCGCCGCGCTCATCGCCATGGGCCTCTGCCGGAACGTGCGTGACCATGAGGTGCCTCTCTCTGCCGTACGGCCTTGCTGACACCACTCACGCTAAGGGGGCTTGAGGACAGGTACGGTCCTCAAGCCCCCTGGGCGTGCTGCTCCGTTCCGTCAGAACGGGAACTGCGAGCGTCCGTGCTGCACCGAGATCCACTTCTGGGTGGTGAACGCCTCCAGCATCGAGTCGCCGTTCAACCGCCCGACGCCTGAGTTCTTCTCGCCCCCGAACGGCACGATCGGCTCGTCGTGGACCGTGCCGTCATTGATGTGGATCATTCCGGTGTGGATGCGCCGGGCGAGCCGTACGCCTCGCTCCACATCGCCCGTGTGCACGGCCCCACTGAGCCCGTACGGGGTGTCGTTGGCGATGCGGACCGCCTCCTCCTCCCCGTCGAACGGCATGATCAGCGCAACCGGCCCGAAGATCTCCTGCTGCAGGACGGGGGAGTCGGCCGGCAGCCCGGCGAGCACCGAAGGGGAGAGCAGATTGCCCTGGGCGCCGCCCTGCAGCAGCGGCGTCGCCCCCGCCTTAACCGTCTGCTCGACGAGCGAGGACACCGCGTCCGCCTGGGAGGAGTTGATCAGCGGCCCGATGTGGGTGGAGGGGTCCGCCGGGTCGCCGACCCGCAGGGTCCTGACCTTGGCGACGAACTTCTCCGTGAACTCCGCCTCCAGGCTGCGGTCCACGAGAATGCGGTTGGCGGCCATGCAGACCTGGCCCTGGTGGACGAAGCGGCTGAAGACCGCCGCCTCCACCGCGTAGTCGACGTCAGCGTCGTCGAGCACGATCAGGGCGCTGTTGCCGCCCAGTTCGAGGATGGCGCGCTTGAAGTTCGCGGCGCAGACGGTCGCGACATGGCGGCCGACCTTGTCGGAGCCGGTGAAGGAGATCGCCTTGGGCACCGGGTGGGCGATCAGCGCGTCCCCGATCTCCGCGATGTCGGTGATGACGACGTTGAGCAGCCCGGCCGGCAGCCCCGCGTCCGCCAGCACCTTGGCGACCAGCGCACCGCCGCAGATCGGCGTGTTCTGGTGCGGCTTGAGGACGACGGCGTTGCCCAGCGCCAGCGCCGGCGCCACCGACTTGAGCGAGAGGAGGAAGGGGAAGTTGAAGGGGCTGATCACCCCCACGACGCCGACGGGCAGCCGGTAGACGCGGTTCTCCTTGCCGTCGGTGGGCGAGGGCAGGATGCGACCTTCGGGACGCAGCGCCAGGTGGACCGCCTCCCGCAGGAACTCCTTGGCGAGGTGCAGTTCGAAGGCGGCCTTGAGGCGTGTGCCGCCCAGCTCCGCGACGATCGCCTCGGTGATCTCCTGCTCGCGGTCCTCGATGATCCGCAGCGCCCGCTCGAAGACCAGCCGACGGGCGTACGGGTTGGTGTCCGCCCACGCGCGCTGCGCCCGCTCGGCGGCGCGGTAGGCCTGGTCGACCTCGTCGGCCGTGGCCACCGTGATGGAGGCCAGCTTCTCTCCGCTATAGGGATTGAAGTCGATGATGTCCCAGGAGCCGCTGCCGGGCTTCCATTCGCCGTCTATGTACTGATGGGCCAGTTCGGTGAAGAAGGACATGATCCGATCCCTACTGCCGGTCGTCTGGGGGAACTGCCGGGTGGTGCCGTCTGCCGTACGTACCCACGGTTACACAGCCGTATGTACGACCTCTGCCGTGTATACGCCGACGATGGCGGCTGCCGTTCACGGCTGCGACCGACCGCGGCTCGGCAACTGCCTGATGCCGCGTCATCGTACTGCTGTTTCAGATGAGTTGGAGTAGACCACGAAGAAGATCACGACTTCCGGCCGGATCGGGACTGTCCTGCTGCAGCCGCTCCATCACCCGCTCGTACTGGGCGACGTCCTCGCGCTTGTCGAGGTAGAGGGCGCTGGTGAGCTGCTCGAGATAGACGAGGTCGGAGAGGTCCGACTCGGGGAAGCGCAGCATGGTGAACGCCCCGCTCTCGCCCGCGTGCCCGCCGAAACTGAACGGCATCACCTGAAGGGTGATGTTGGGCTGCTCCGATATCTCGATCAGATGCTTCAGCTGGGCCTGCATCACGGCGCGGTCGCCGTACGGCCGGCGCAGCGCCGCCTCGTCCAGCACGGCGTGGAAATGCGGGGCGCGCTCGGAGACCAGGGCCTTCTGCCGTTCCAGGCGCAGCGCGACCCTGCGTTCTATCTCGGCGGCCGGAGCGCCCGGCATGCCGCGTGCGACGACGGCGTGGGCATACGACTCCGTCTGCAGCAGGCCGTGGACGAACTGCACCTCGTAGATGCGGATCAGCGAGGCCGCGCCCTCCAGGCCGATGTATGTCTGGAACCAGCCGGGCAGCACATCGCTGAAGCTGTGCCACCAGCCGGCGACATTGGCCTCCTTGGCGAGTCCGAGCAGCGCCTGCCGCTCCGTGTCGTCGGAGACGCCGTAGAGCGTGAGCAGGTCCTCGACATCCCTCGCCTTGAAGCTCACCCGTCCCAACTCCATACGGCTGATCTTGGATTCGGAGGCGCGGATCGAGTAACCGGCGGCCTCACGGGTGATTCCGCGGGTCTCGCGCAGCCGGCGCAGCTGTGAACCCAGCAGGATGCGCCGCACCACGGATCCCCCGCCCGGCCCTTCGGACCGGGGGAGTCCCCATGCCCCGCCTCCAGCGTCGACACCGGTCACGGTCTCCACCCTCCTCATCGCTGCTCGGCCTGTCCGTCCGTCTCTTGTACCTCCCCGGAGTCCCCCGAGCCCCGACTGCGGTGGATTCTGCCACCAAACGCTTCAGCGTGTACTCGTTCGATTACGGAAATGAGCCGCTCCGGGGCAACTCTTGGGTAGCAATGGGTGAGCGGCCCGAAGAAGACGCCGGGAAGAAATGGTTAAGAAACGGCACGGTGCCGGACACGACGGGCGCGTGCACGTGCATCTGCCCTTGCATCTGTCCTGCGCATTGGGAACGATGGTGCTCGCGCACCTGCGTGCTCGTTCGTGTTGTAGCACCACAACCGCGATTTCCGGGGAGTGCCTCGCATGGGGACGAATGGATCGACCATGCTCGAGCCGTTAAGGCAGGGGCTTCCTCCCTTCGACCCCTCGACGGTCTCCAGCTCCGCCTCGTGCGCGCTGCCCGCCCGCTATGAAGCGGTGCGCGGGGCCCGGCAGTTCACCAAGTCGACGCTCGGCCAGTGGGGCCTGGGAGAGCGTTTCGACGATGTGGCCCTGGTCGTCTCCGAACTGGTCACCAACGCCCTGCGGCACGCGCTGCCGCCGGCCGCGGACACGGCCGTGAGCCCTCAGGACCCGCCTGTGCGGCTGCACTTGATGCGCTGGACGGGCCGCCTGGTGTGCGCGGTGCGCGATCCCAGCGAAGAGAGCCCGGAGGCGGGCGACTCGCTCATCGACACGTCCTTCCTTCCCGACCCGAGCGGTTCGGCCGAGTCCGGGCGGGGGCTGTTCCTTGTGGACTCCTTCAGCGACGGGTGGGGCTGGCATCCGCTGGCGGGGACGCTGCGGGGCAAGGTGGTCTGGGCGCTGTTCCGGCTGCCGTGACGCTCGCCGTGCAGCACAGAACAGGCGGGACGGGCGGGACAGCGGGAACAGGTGGCGCCGGGGGGCACGGGGCTCGCCAGAACGCGGAGACGAGGCAGAGGGCTCGGCCGGACGGCCGAGCCCTCTGCCTCGCTCTGTACGACCGTCAGCCTCCCGCGACCAGATGGTCGAACTCGCCGTCCTTGACGCCCAGCAGCAAGGCTTCGATCTCTGCGGGCGTATAGACCAGGGCGGGCCCGTCCGGGTGCCGTGAATTGCGCATCGCCACATGCCCGCC
The DNA here is from genome assembly GCF_022414575.1 of Streptomyces sp. MUM 178J. Lineage (GTDB taxonomy): Bacteria > Actinomycetota > Actinomycetes > Streptomycetales > Streptomycetaceae > Streptomyces > Streptomyces chengmaiensis. The sequence continues at coordinate 66,339 of NZ_JADWYQ010000001.1, forward strand.
GGGCAGCTTGGCGAACTCCACGCACGAGCCCTGCGAGTTGCTGTGTCTGCTCTTCTGCCAGACGACCCCTTGAAGCTCCGTGGCCGCCATGCCGTTGTACACGTCGTGCACAGTCGCTCCCGGGATAAAAGGTGCATGGGTCAACTGTTCCCGGATCATAGCGGCGTTCACGTGCTGATGCATGAACGAATGCAGACGCAGATGCACGTGCACGGAGGGTGCTCCCGCAGTCACCTCCCAGGAGAAGACGGCAGTCACCTCCCAGGAGAAGACGAACGACGGGCGCCCGAGGCTCCACGGCCGCCCGGATATCAGGCTGTTCCGCCCCCGTCGGGCGTTCAGCGCCACGTGGAGGAGTAGTGCGGCAGCGGCCGTCTCCCGGGCGTTCCCGATCGCTCGGGCGAGCTGCCGCTGCCGCTGTGCCGAGGCTCGCGTCAGGAGGTTCGGCCTCTCCCGGGTACGGCTGCGGGAACAGGCGCACGCCGGATTCCTGCCCGGCCTGCGCAAGTCCTCCTGGTAGCTTGCGCAGTTGGGCAGCCGCCCGCGCCAGCCGCCACGAGAGGATGAGCCGTGCTCAGATCCGTACATACGCCGGTACGCATGCCCCCGCGCCTGCCCGTACGCATGCCGGTGCGTGTGTCAGGGGTCGCCGCGACCGTCGGTCTGCTGACGGCGGCGCTCGCCCTCGCCGGATGCGGCGGGGGCGGCGGGGGCGGCGACTCCGAGAAGACGGAGCCGTCCGGCGCCCCGACGACGTCCACGGCCGCGGCCGGCACCGCGTCGCTGAGCAGCCTGGAGGGCAGCTGGTCGGGGAAGACGGACGGCAGGCCCGTCGCCCTCTCGGTCACCGGCACGCTCGCGGTGGTCGTCGCCGGCGGCCAGGTCTGCACCGGCCAGGTCACGGACGCGGGCGCGTCGTCCTCGGGCAGGCCGACGCTGACGCTCACGTGTGCGAGCGGCGGATCGGAGCGGACGGCGGGCACGGTGGAGTCCAACGACGGCGAAACCCTCGTCCTCGCCTGGGAGGCGGGGACAAGGGACACTCTGGTCAAGACCGATCCGGGCGAGCTCGATGACGCGAAGCTGCCGGACGGGACGCCGCTGAACACGCCGACGGGCATTCCGACGCCCTGACGGCCGCCTCGGACGCCTCCGGACCTCCAAGGGGCACGACCTCCAAGGGCACGACTTACGGGGCGAGGGCCACGGGGCGCGACCTCCGGGGCGAGGATCACGGGGCGCGACCTCCGGGGCGAGGATCACGGGGCGCGACCTCCGGGGCGAGGATCACGGGGTCAGCTGTCGCCGCCCTCGTCGATCAGACGGCGTACCTCACGGTCGATCAGGCCCAGACGGGCCTCCGCCACGAGCGGGACCGAGCGGCGCTGGCGTCGCGCCTCGTGGGCGTCGATGTCGATGGTGACCAGGCCGGGCTCCCACTTGGGGGCCTGCGCCACCACCGTGCCCCGGGGGTCCACGACCCGGGAGCCGCCCCAGAACGACGCGCCGTTCTCATTGCCCACGCGGTTGACGAAGACCACCCAGCACTGCAGCATCCGCGCCGTGTAGGCGAGCAGGCTGTCCCAGTACAGCCCGGTGTCCATGGCCTCGGGGTCGAGGCTGGCCGCGCTGTTCGCCGGGATGATCACCACCTCGGCGCCGTCCTGCACCGCGATCCACGGCAGCACCGGCTGCCAGGCGTCGTTGCACACGAGCGTCGCCGCCCGGCCACGGCTATGGGGCAGCTCGTAAGCGCGCAGATGCTGCCCAGGACTGACGTGCTTGCGTTCCTCCCAGGCCAGGTAGTTGGGCAGATACAGCTTGCGGTGGGCGTGCAGCAGCTCCCCGCCCGTGTAGTACGCGCAAGTGTTGTACGCGCGCATCGACGTGTGCTCGTGGAAGCCCATCACGACGTCCGTGCCGAGGGTCCCCAGCTCCAGCAGCCGCGGATCGCGCGCCTCGACCGAGGTGTCTCTTCTGAGCGCGCCCAGGTGGTAGCCGTTGAGGTGCAGCTCCGGGAAGACGACGAGGTCCGCGCCCTGGGCGACGGCCTGCGACACCTGATCCCGCGCCGTTTCGAGGTTGTGCTCCACCTCTCCCAGTGCGCACTCCGTCTGTGCCAGTGCCACTCGCATGGAGTCGAGCCTGACAGCGCGCGGCGACGACGGCACGCCGAGGGCCGCCGTTCGGCAGGGCCCGCGGGTCGGGGAGGCCGCCGTCCGACGGAAGGCCGCCGTCCGACAGGAGACCGCCGTCGGCGGGGTGGCCGCGACGGCCGAGGGGGCCCGCCGTCGGTCAGGGGCCGGTCAGCCCGCGCTCGCGGCCCGCAGGGTCTTCTTGGCCAGCTCGTAGGCCGGGAGCATCGCCTCGTGCTCCTCGGTGTCCAGTCCGCCCAGGTGCAGCACGACCAGGCCGCCGGGGGCCGAGACGGCCAGCGCACGCTCCTTCTTCGGCCCGTCCAGGAACTCGCTGGTGTTGAGATAGCCGACCTCGGCCGCCGGGAAGCCGCCGGCCTGCGTCTCGGTGAAGGCCACGGCGTCACGGCTCTGCGCCTCCTCCGCGACGAACGCCTCAAGCGCCGCACGGGCGTCGCCGCCGCCCTCGTCGTCTCCGGCCGTCCAGACGCGCAGGAAGCCGATGTTCCCCGCCGGCTTTGCGTCGATCTCGCAGACCAGAGTGACGGGACCGTGCGTCAGCGCACCGAACTCCGTGTCAAGCTTCACCGCCTCCGGCTCCCAGGAGGCCGCGAGGTCGAAGGCCACGGGCAGCTCGCACGCGGTGTCCGGTGCGCCGACGGAGCGTGTGCGGGCGGCCGGCGAGGACGCCGCCCCGGCTCCGCCCGTCGCCTCCGACTTCTCCGTCGTCCCCTCGGGCTCCGCCGTCACCCCGGGCTCCATGGTTCTGGCCTTGTCCGCCCCCGACTTCCCCGAGCAGCCGCTCAGCACTCCGGCGGCCAGCACGACCGCGGCCAGCCCCGCGCCCGTGCCACGCGGCGCCCACGCTCTTCTGTCGCGTCGCTCGCCTGCGCGTCGCTCGCTTCGCATGGCCGGCCCCCACCCTGTTGTTCTACGGTCGTCCGACGGTTCCGTCGACCGGCCAACCTTAGAGAGTGCTCGCCGAGCCCCGTCATCGGCCCTGTTGTCAGACCCCGCTGTCACACTCGCATCCATGAGCGAACGATGGGCTGTGGCGGCAGCCGAGGGCGAGGGCGCCAGGCTCGTCCCCCTCGCCCCCGGCGGGCTTCCCGCAGGCCCGGTCGTCGAGGAGCCCGATCTCATCGCGGCCGTCCGGTCCCGGCCGTCTGTCGCCCGGTGGGTATGGCGCTCCTCCGCGGAGCTCTACCCTCGGCTGCTCGCCGCCGGCGTCCGCGTCGAGCGGTGCTACGACATCGAGGACGCGGAGCTGCTGCTGCTCGGCCACGAGGGGCGGCTGGGCGAGCCGCGGTCGGCCGCCGCGGCCTGGGCCAGACTGCACGGCCGTCCCGTACCGCCCGATCCCCCGCTCAGACCCGCGGAGCCCGGATCCCAGTCCTCGCTCTTCGAACCCCGGCCCGTACCGGTCCCGCTGGAGGCGCTGCTGGAGGTCTACGCCGACCAGCAGCGAAGACACCAGGCCACGGATCATCCGGGCCGAATGCGGCTGCTGACCGCGGCCCAGTCGGCGGCGATGCTGGTGGCCGCGGAGATGCGCCGGGCGGGGCTGCCCTGGCGGGCCGACGTCCACCGGGAGCTGCTGCACGAGCTGCTCGGCGAGCGGTACGCGGGCGGCGGCGAGCCGCGTCGGCTGGCGGAGCTCGCCGACGCGGTGTCCGAGGCGTTCGGGCGGCGCGTGCGTCCCGATCTGCCCGCGGATGTGGTGAAGGCGTTCGCCGCCGCGGGCGTGACCGTGCGCTCGACCCGCCGCTGGGAGCTGGAGGAGATCGACCATCCGGCCGTGGGCCCCCTGCTCGAGTACAAGAAGCTGTACCGGATCTGGACGGCGCACGGCTGGAGCTGGCTCACGGACTGGGTGCGGGACGGCCGCTTCCGCCCGGAGTACCTGCCCGGCGGCACGGTCTCTGGCCGCTGGACCGCCAACGGCGGCGGGGCGCTGCAGATCCCGAAGGTGATCCGGCGAGCCGTGGTCGCCGATCCGGGCTGGCGGCTGGTGGTGGCGGACGCCGCGCAGATGGAGCCGCGAGTGCTGGCCGCGATCTCCCGTGACCCGGGTCTGATGGAGGTCGCCGGCCATGAGGGCGACCTCTACACGGCACTGTCCGACCGCGCTTTCTCCGGCGACCGCGCCCACGCCAAACTCGCGCTGCTCGGCGCGGTCTACGGGCAGACGTCCGGCGACGGCCTGAAGAACCTGGCAGCGCTGCGCCGCAGGTTCCCGCGAGCCGTGGCGCATGTGGACGACGCGGCCCGCGCGGGCGAGGAGGGCCGTCTGGTGCGGACCTGGCTCGGCCGCACCTGTCCGCCCGCGACCGCGGACCAGGGCGACGACGGCTATGGCCCGCCCGGTGAGGCGGGCCTGCCGCAGGAGGGCCCGGAGCCGGGGCCGCAGCCGGGCAGCGCCCGCGCCCGCGGCCGGTTCACCCGCAATTTCGTGGTGCAGGGCAGCGCCGCGGACTGGGCGCTGCTGATGCTGGCCGCGCTGCGCAGGGCGACCGCCCCGATGAGTGCGGAGCTGGTCTTCTTCCAGCACGACGAGGTGATCGTGCACTGTCCGGCCGAGGAGGCCGAGCAGGTGGCCGCGGCGATCCGCGCGGCGGGTGAGGAAGCCGGGCGGATCGCCTTCGGGGACACACCGGTGCGCTTCCCGTTCACGACGGCGGTGGTGGAGCGCTACTCCGACGCGAAGTAGGCCCCGTCGCCGGTCACCTGAGAGACAGCCAGTGGTCGTCGAGTGCGATGGTCTTGAGCTGTTCCATGGTCAGGGCGGGTTCGGCCCGGGTGGCCTCCTTGTCCTGGCTGCCCGTGTTGAAGGCGGTGATCACGACTCGGAAGCCGTCCGTCCGCAGGGTGTCGACCGTCCAGCCGACCGTGCCCCTTCCCGGAGTGCCCAGGTCGTCGTCCAGCATGACCTTGGTGCCGTCCGGCAGCGTGGTGACGTCGTCGGCGCGCGACACCAGATCCCCGGCAACGTCCCCCATGCCGTGCTGCACATTGATCTGGATCAGGCTTGCCCCCTTGCCGTCGCCCTTCTCCTCCACGACGACGAAGCCGAACCCGTCCTGGCCGCCCTTGTCCTTCACCTCGAGGTTCTCCGGGAGCAGTCCCAGCAGCCCGTCCCTGACGGCGTCCCGGCCGGCCGCGCCGGGCGCGGGATCCTCCTTCTGCGGCTCGTCCAGCTCCTTCATCAGCGGATGCCAGGCCTCGTCCGTGACCAGGGCTTTCATCTGCTGCGGAGTCAGCGGGGGCGCCGGCCGGGAGACCTCGGCGCCCTTCTGCGCGGGCGCGTTGTACTCGCTGGCGTCGACCAGCACGCCCTTCGGGGTGAGCAGCGCCGCCCGCCAGTGCCGGGTCTCCTCACGCCTGTCCGGGTACTCGTAGCCCTGGAACATCAGGTATCTCGAGCCGTCGGCCAGTGTCTCGGCCGTGCAGGAGTCATGGGGGACCAGTGCCTCGGAAGGGCAGGTGACCTGGCCGTCGGCGCTTGTTCCCTCGGGGTCCAGGGCGATCAGGCTGACGGCGATCGCCGCCGCGCCGCCGCCGTCGTCGAAGACGACAGAGGCGTAGGGCGGGGGTTTCGCAGAGCCGTCGCCGCCGCCCTCCTCTTGTGTGATCTTCCCCTCCGGGAGAAGGCCCTTGAGGGTGTCGAGCATCTGCCGCCCGGTGATCGAGCCGTCTGGATCGGCAGGGGGCGCGGTCGGCGTGCCGGGGACGTCGGCAGCCGCCGCCGAGGAGGCGCGGCCCGCGTCATCGGCGCCGCCGAGCAGCCCGCCTCCGTACGTCCCGCCGAGGCCGACCGCCGCCAGGGCGAGCACGCCCCCGGTGACGGCTGCGGCCCTGCGGCGCGCCAGCCGCCGACGTCCGCGACGGATGCCCTCCGTCGCCAGTGCGGAACGGTCCGGCGGCCGGAAGGAGTCGCCGGTGCGGCGCATGGCGTCGCCGAGATCGTCTTCGAAAGGCATGGGAAACCACACTCTCCGCGGCAGATGGATGGAAAACGCAAGGCTTCTGATTTCAGGAGGCGGCGAACTCGGCGATGCTGCCGCCGAGCTGATCCCGGAGCTGCGCGAGCGCCCGCACGGATCTGGTGCGGACGGCGGCCGAACTGACGCTCATGGCGTCGGCGGTCTCCTCCACGCTGCGGTCCTCCCAGTAGCGCAGCACCACCACGGCGCGGTCCTTGGGCGCGAGCCGGGCCAGCGCCTCCAGCAACGCGACGCGGAGGGCCGGGTCGCCGCCGGGCGGAGCGGCGGAGTCGGGCAACTCGCCGAGGGGGCGTTCCGAGGCGGAGCGGCGTCGCTGATGGGTCAGAAAGGTGCGCACGAGAACGGTCTGGGCGTATCCCGCGGGGTTGTCGGCCCTGGAGACACGTCCCCACTGCGTGTACACCCGGCCGAGTGTCTCCTGGGTCAGATCCTCCGCTAGATATGCGTCACCGCTGGTCAGCAGGCAGGCGGACCGGAAGAGCGCACTGGACCGGCCGACCGCGAACTCCTTGAACTCCTCTGCGCGTGATCGCCGCATGCCCTCCCCGTTCCTCGTGCTCCGCGCCTACATCTGACTGACGCGCCGGCCTCGGCCAAATGTTTCAGCGGTCGCGGCCGCCGTGTCCAAAACGTCATCTGAGGGCCCCAAGCGTTATCCACAGCCCCCCACCGGCGTGATGCGCCGCTGTTAACTTCGAGCCGTTCCGGCACAAGACCAACACGACCACGGGGGGACCGGGCATGCGTCTCGGGCGAAAGGGCGCGGCGGTCTGCGCCGCATCGGCGGTGCTGCTTGCCGCGGCGATCACGGGCTGCGACGAGAAGGACGGCGAGGCGGACGCCGCTCGCAAGTCGACGCCCCCTGCCGCTGCCGCCGCAGCGTCGCCCAGCGCGTCGGAAGCGTCAGCCGGCCCCGGTGCCGGCGAGAGCCCGTACCAGAGCGCGTCCCCGAGCGGCAGTCCCAGTGGGAGCGCCAGTCCCAGTGGGAGCGCCAGGTCGGCCGCCACCAAGCCGGACGCCTCCAAGCCGGCGGCGTCCACAGCGGCGTCCACTCCGCCGGCCGGGCCCAAGACGGCCAAGCCGCCGGTGCCGACGCTGCTGGGGCTCCACGCCTCGACGCGGGGAGGCCGTCTGAACCTGGTGCGCGGCGGTGCGGCGCAGGAGTTCACCATCACCCTGCACAACGGCAACACGCACGCGTACCGGCATCTGCGGCTTGCGTTCCAGATGGAGTTCCTGTTCCGCGAGCCCGGCGACGAGCCGCGCTCGGGCCCGGGCTTCGTCCTGGAGCGGTGGGACCGCGCGGCGGGCGTCTGGCGAGCGCAGGAGCTGCGCATCGCCAACGACGCGATGCCCCACTGGCTTTACGAGGGCGGGGAGCCGCTCGCCCGCGACGCCGTCCGCACGGAGCGCTTCCGGCTGCGGGCCGGGACGGCCGTGGCGACGGGCTCCACACCCCTGATGATCTACGCGATAGACACCGACGCGCCTCGGGACGCCTCACTCGAGCGTGCCCGCCCGGGCTACTTCTACCTCCCGCACACGACGCGGGCGTCCTGAACGACGCCCGCGGACGGTCCAGGCGGGTCCGCGGCGCATGCCACTGCCCCGCCGGGCCACGACGAGCGACACCCAGGACGACGACCGCACCGCGCAGCACCCGGCCCGGCCCAGGGGCACGACGCCACGCGGCGTGCTCCCCGGGCTATGGCCTCTGCGCCGCCAGCACAGCAGGCTTCCCCGACAGCGACCGCGCCACCAGCCGGTCCACACCCGGCACCGCCGTGAGCCGCAAGGCCATGCGCCGCACCCGCAGCCGGGTCGGCGACGACGGCAGAAACCACTCGGCAGCGGCCCGGCCCGCCCGCTGCCGGTCCTCCGCGACCGGCCGCCAGCGCCGCTCGTAGGCCGCGAGCCCCTCTTCCACCGAGGCGCTCCGACCCAGTTCCTCGGCCAGCACATACGCCCCGGCCACCCCCAGCGAAGCGCCCTGTCCGGCGAGCAGCGAGACCGCATGAGCGGCATCGCCGGTCAGCACCGTGCGGCCCCGGCTCCATCCGTCCATCACGATCTGGGCCACATGGTCGTAGTACACGTCCTCGTGCGGCGGGCACTTCTCCAGGGCGCGCGGCACGATCCAGCCGAGCCCCGCGTACTCCGCGCGCACCGCGGCCCGTGCGTCCGCGGGCAGTCGGCGATCCACGCTGCGGTGCACGGCGAACGCCGCGACCTTCCCGTCGCGCAGCGCATAGAACCCCATCTGCCGCCCCACGGTGTCCGTGAGACAGAACCTTCCGCTCACCTCACGCATCAGCCCTGGATCGTCGAACACAAAGGCGGCGGTGTGGAATCCGAGGTGCCGCAGATACCGGTCCTCCTCGCCGAAGACCAGCCGCCGCACGGTCGAGTGCACCCCGTCCGCCCCGACCAGCAGATCCGCATGCTCCACAGCGCCGTCCACAAGCGTGACCCGTACGCCGTCCGCGGTGTCCTCGATCCGCTCGGGGCCGGTCCCGTACCGCAGGTCGACCCGGTCCGACAGCCCTTCCCGCAGCGCCCGTTCGAGATCGGGCCGCATGATGCTCAGCAGCCGCCCGCCGACGAACCGGGAGAACCGCCCGTAGTCCAGTCCGGCTCTGCGTCGCCCCCGCTCGTCCACATAGCCGGCCTCGCCTACCCGGTAGCTCAGCTCCCTCAGCCGGGGGAGCAGCCCCATTGCCTCGGCCGCGTCAAAGCCGGGCCCGAAGAAGTCGACCATGTACCCCTGACCGCGGGGGCGGCTCGCCCTCTCCAGTACGACGACCTGCCACCCCATGTCGTCCAGCCGCTGCGCCAGGGCGAGCCCCGCAATGCCCGCCCCGCAGATCACCGCCTTCACCGCGTCTCCTCCCTCTCCCTCAGTCCCCCGCCGTAGACCGCCAGCACCTCGTCCCCCCAGCGTTCGAGCCCCGCCGCCGAGAGCGGATCCACCCCGATCACCTCCTGAATCCGCCGTCGCAACAACACCACGGCCAGATCGTTGACCAGCAAGAACGCCGCCCGCACCAGCGGATCCCGCCCCGGCGTCGCCATCCCTGACTCCACCATCCCGGCCAGCGCCTGCCGACTCAGCTCGAAGAGGCCGCGGAACAGCGCCCGTCCGGCTTCGCCGTCGGCCGTCAGCAACCGGCTCAGATACCCGGGCACCGCCGAACCCTCAGGCAGCTGCCCCGCCATCGCCTCGGCCACGGACCCGCTGGACCCACCGGCGACGGCCTCCTTCAGCACCTTCTCGAAGACGGCCACCACATAGCGGTCGACCTCCTCCCGCAATCCCTCCTTCGACCCGAAGTGATGCACCACCAGCCCCGGCGACACCCCCGCGGCCGCCGCGACCTGCCGTACGGACACCCCCTCGACTCCGCGCTCGGCAAAGAGCCGCAACGCCTCGTCCCGGACGACGGCCCGGCTCGTCCGGTCCTCGGCCATCTCAGAAGACCCAGCGCGCATTGAACACATGTACAGCATGCTAAACACTTGTTCAATCGTCGGCAAGCCCGCCCCCACTCCCCGCCGCCCACCCCATGGACAGCACAAAGCCCAGGCCACACAGAGTGACCTGGGCTTCGACCTACGCCGCGACGTACGGGATCAGCCGAGCGGCAGAGGATCCGGACCCGCCGGGGCGGAACCCGCGACACGGAAGTTGTCAGCGTGCTGCAGCGTGAAGCGCTCCCAGGTGGACGCCTTGTCCGAGCGTGCGCGCAGCAGCCCGGTGTCCGCCCCGGTGTACTTGGCTTCCGTGCTGACGAACTTGCCGTTCCGCACCGACTTCAATGCGTAGTTCCGGCCGCCCTGCGACACCATGGTGAACGACTCCCATGTGCTGGGCCGCTCGGCGCGGGCGCGCAGCATCCCCTCGTACTTGCCGGTCCGCTTGATCTCGGCGCTCACGAACAGGCCGTTGCCCACCGACCGGAGCGATGCCGTCTTTCCGCCGTCACGCGTGTGGAGCGTGAACTGCTCCCAGCCCTGGGCCTTGTCGCTGCGGGCCCGCAGCCTGCCCTCCTGCTCGCCGGCGGCGTTCAGCTCGGCGGCCACGTACTTGTCGTTCGCGTGCGCCTTCAGGGACCAGCGGGCGACATGGGCGCCGATCCAGTCCGTGATGTCGTCCACCCGGGCCTCGACGGCGCCGCGGCGGGTCTCCTCGGAACCGAGGCATCCCCCCTGCCAGGAACGGCTGCTGACGGCGACGAGCTCATCGCCCCCGGCGCCGGCGCGGACCGCGGGGCCACCCGCGTCCCCCTTGCAGACCGCCGCGCCGTCCTGACCCTCGATGTCCAACTGCGCACCGCGCGTGCCGGTGACGGTGAACGCGCCCACGTGCATCCGCCCCGGCACCCACTGGTCCTTGGTGCGGCCGTACCCGGCGACGGCCAGCTTCTCCCCGTCCGCCGGGGCCTTGGCGCTCAGCGCCACGGGAGCGATGCCCGTGACCGGCGAGGACAGCTTCGCCAGCACCAGATCCCGATCGGCTCGCGGGACGAGTTCCACGATGTCGCGAACCTGACCGGACGCGGAACCCAGGTCCGTGCGCCCCACGGTGACCTTGGCGGGCCGGGAAGGCGCACCCGCGGCGAGCTGCGCCGGGTCGCCGGCGAAGCAACTCGCCGCCGTGGCGACCCACTGCGCCTCTATGAGCGCGCCGGAGCAGGAACCTTCCCCCTTACCTATGTCGATCTTGGCGACAAACGGCTTCTCCCCGTCCCCTGCGGGGCTCCCCACCATCGCCTGCGCCGGGCCGGCAACGAGCGTCCCCGCCGCAACCACCACGCCGGCGAACCAAGCCCCGTACCTCGTTGTCCTTCTCACGTGTCTCCCTCACGCAATCAATCACGGCTTGCCGCCCTGAACCCACGGCCGAAGCGCGGAACTCGATCTCGAGGAGCCACTCCCCCCAAAGGGTGCGCCAATGGTCAGTCGGCTCACCAGAGATGCCGTGGTCAGCGGCGTGTTCAAGCTACCACCAGTTGATCGTCAAGGCGGGACCACACGATCAGCCGTACGCGACGGCACGCGGAAGGCCCATCGCGCCGGCCGAGAGCGCGACACCCGCCGGGCTGAATCAAAGAACCCCAGCTCAGACTGGGTCCGAGCTGGGGTTCAGGATGGAGCCACCTGCGGGATTCGAACCCGCGACCTACGCATTACGAGTGCGTTGCTCTGGCCAACTGAGCTAAGGTGGCGCGCCGCGAGAAACACGTCCCCCCTCGGGAACACGTTCGCATCAGCAGCGGCGCCAAGTCTACAGGGTTGTTCCGGGTGCCCCGAACCAGGTCCCGCCGTGGACCAGGCCCTGCCGCGCGGTGGGTCAGCAGCGCTTGCCGTCCTTGGGAGGGGTGCCTTCCAGGAGGTAGGCGTTGATCGCGGTGTCGATGCAGTCGCTGCCGCGGCCGTACGCGGTGTGGCCGTCGCCGTCGTAGGTGAGCAGGGTGCCGGAGTCAAGCTGGGCGGCGAGGGACTCGGCCCACTTGTAGGGGGTGGCCGGGTCCCTTGTGGTGCCGACGACCACGATGGGGGCCGCGCCCTCGGCCTCGATGCGATGGGGGGCGCCGGTGGCGGAGGTCGGCCAGAAAGTGCAGTTCAGGGCGGCCCAGGCGAAGCCCTTGCCGAAGACGGGGGACGCCTTCTCGAACTCGGGCAGGGCCGACCGCACGGCGGATGCGTCCTTGAAGGCGGGCGGGAGGTCGAGGCAGTTCACCGCGGCGTTGGCGTACATCAGGTTGGCGTAGGAGCCGTCCGCAGAGCGCTCGTAGTAGCTGTCGGCCAGCAAGAGCAGGCCCGAGCCGTCGCCGTCCATGGCCGATGCCAGCGCCTCGCGCAGCCGCGGCCAGGCGCCCTCGTCGTACATCGCCGCGACGACGCCGGTGGTGGCCAGGGACTCGCCCAGCTCACGGCTCTCACCCGTGGGCACCGGATCTGCGTCGACCTGCGCGAAGAATGCCTTCATCCGGGCCGATGCGTCGGCCGCGGACGTCTGGCCGAGCGGGCAGTCCGGCTGCTGGACGCAGTCCGCGGCGAACGCCTGGAAAGCGGTCTCGAAGCCGGCCGTCTGGTCCCGGTTCAGCTCGCGGGCGGACAGCGAGGGGTCCATCGCACCGTCGAGGACGAGCCGGCCCACCCTCTCGGGGAACAGTTCGGCATAGGTCGCCCCGAGGAATGTGCCGTACGACGCCCCTACATACGTCAGCGTCCCGTCGCCCAGCACGGCACGCAGGATGTCCATGTCACGGGCGGCCTCCACGGTGGACACATGCGGCAGAACCTCGCCGGAGCGCTTCTCGCAGCCCGCCGCGAAGTCCCGGTACGCCCGGGTCAGCGCCGCCGTCTCCGCCGTGTCGTCCGGCGTCTGGTCGACCTGGGTGTACGCGTCCATCTCCGCCCCCGTCAGACATTCGACGGGCTCACTGTGCGCCACGCCGCGCGGGTCGACTGCGACCATGTCGTAGCGGGCCCGCACCGGGGCGGGGTAGCCGATGCCCGCGTACGCCTGGAGGTACTCGAGGGCCGAGCCGCCGGGTCCGCCCGGATTGACCTGGAGCGATCCCAGGCGCTTGCCCGGTCCGGTCGCCTTCTTGCGGGCGACGGCCAGCTCGATGGAGCCCTCGCCGGGGGCGTCGTAGTCGAGCGGGGCCTCCATCGTGGCGCAGTCGAAGCCGGGGACACCGCACTCCCGCCAGGTCAACTTCTGTGTGTAGTACCGCTCAAGGCCGGCGGAGGGCGCCGCGGAGGCGGACGACGGGGAAGAGGCGGCAGCCGGCGATTCGACGGCGTCGGACGGCGAACTTCCGCCGGTGCAGCCGGAGACGAGCACGCTCAGCGGGATGAGAGCGAGGGCGGAGGTGCGGAGCAGACGCCTGGTGTCCATTCCCGGAGAGTAATGGACGGATGCGTCGGAAGGGCGGGCAGGCATATGCCGCCCCGGACACGAGGCGTCGGCCCGGAGCAGGGCGCCCATCGTGGCGCAGGGTGCGGGGTGCCTACCCGGCAGCAGGAGGCGTCAGCCCGGGGCAGGGTGCCGGCCCGGTCGCGGAGTGCCGACCCGGCGGCGCGCAATGCCAGCCGATCGCGGGGTGCCTACCCGACGCACCAGGCATCGGCCCGGGAAAGGGTGCCAGCCTGGTCGCGGAGTGCCGACCCGGCGGGGGCCGCCAATCGCGCATGGCGCCGGCCCGGCGCAGGGTGTCAGGCGGCCCGCAGCGCCACCGCCATCGCCTCGACGGCCAGCAGCGGCGCGACATTGCGCCCCAGCGTCTGGCGGCAGGCGACGATCGCCTCTATCCGGCGCAGCGTCCGTTCCGGCGTGGAATCCCGCGCGACGCGGTCCAGAGAGTCCCATACGTCCTCGTTGGCGAGGGCGACCCCGGAACCCAGCTGAAGCGCCAGGACATCGCGGTAGAAACCGGTCAGGTCCGAGAGCGCGAGGTCGAGGCTGTCCCGCTGGGTGCGCGTCCTGCGGCGCTTCTGCCTGTCCTCCAGCTCCTTCATCGCACCGGCGGTGCCGCGCGGCATCCGGCCCCCCGCTGCCGCGCCCAGCGCGGCCTTGAGCTCCTCGGCCTCCTTTGCGTCGACCTCCTCCGCCGCCTGGGCGGCATCCTCGGCGGCGGCGTCGATCAGCTCCTGGGCGGCCTTGAGACAGCCGCCGATGTCCGCGACGCGCAGCGGCAGCTTGAGCACGGCGGACCGCCGGGCACGGGCGCGCTCGTCGGTGGCGAGCCGGCGCGCTCGGCCGATGTGTCCCTGGGTGGCGCGGGCGGAGGCCTCTGCGACCTCCGGCGCGATGCCGTCACGCCGTACGAGGACGTCGGCGACTGCCGCGACCGGGGGCGTGCGGAGGGTGAGGTGACGGCAGCGGGAGCGGATGGTGGGCAGCACGTCCTCCAGGGAGGGCGCGCACAACAGCCACACTGTGCGGGCGGCCGGCTCCTCGATCGCCTTGAGCAGCACATTTGCCGCGCCCTCGGTGAGCCGGTCGGCATCCTCCAGGATGATGACCTGCCAGCGTCCGCCGGCCGGGGAGAGCTGGGCGCGGCGGACCAGGTCGCGGGTCTCCTTGACGCCGATGGACAGCAGGTCGGTGCGGACGACCTCCACATCGGCGTGGGTCCCGACGAGGGTGGTGTGGCAGCCGTCGCAGAAACCGCAGCCCGGCTCACCGCCGAGAGCCCGGTCCGGGCTGACGCACTGCAGTGCGGCGGCGAAGGCCCGGGCGGCGGTGGAACGCCCGGAGCCCGGCGGGCCGGTGAACAGCCAGGCGTGCGTCATCTTCGAGGCCGCGGGAGCCGCTTCTCCCGCCGCCGCGGCGGTGACGAGGGAGTCGGCGTCGCGCGCGGCGGCGGAGAGCTGCGTCCGGACACGGTCCTGCCCGATCACGTCGTCCCATACGGCCATGCGCCGTCACCGCCCTTCCTGCGCTGCGGCCTCCCATTGTGAACGAGCCCTCTGACAATCCGTGCCGCCGGCCGTCCCTCCCATGAGACCGGCGGCCCGGACGGCCGCGCTCAGCGGCCGCGCCGGCGGTCGTCGTCCTCGTGCGGGCCGAGCAGTTCGTCCGCGAGGGTCGGCAGGTCGTCCAGCGGGGTCTCCTCGGCCCAGTCCGGGCGCCGACGGCGCGGACGCTCGCCGGCGGCCCGGTCTCGGCCCCGGTCCTGGCCCCGGCTGTCCTGTCCGTCGGCGCCTGCGTCCGGCCCGACCTGCGGCAGTTCGCGGGTGCGGTCCTCCGTACCCGAGGACCCACCCGAGGACCCGCTCGAACGCCGCTCGTCGCGGAAGAGGCCCGGCGGCACCCGGTCCACGGGGTCCGCCGCCTTCGGCAGCAGGGCCGTCTCGGCCGTGTCCGAGGATCCCGACGGCGCCGAGGAGTCCTCCCGAACCCTCGGCAGCATCGTCGTCTCGATCTCGTCCGCCCCGGCGTCCCGGGCCGGCTCTCCGACCTCCGGCCGCGGGACCTCCTGCGTCACCTCGTCCGGACCGACCTCGTCCGGCCCTGCCTCGTCCGCACCGACCTCCTCCGCACGGCGCTCCGGCTTCACCAGCGGCGTGGGCACGGTCACCTCGGAGGCCGACTCGTCCGGAGCGTCCGCTTTCGCAGCAGCAGCCTCGGCCTCGGCCTCCGCGAGCCGCCGCGCCTCCTCCGCCTTCAGGAGCGCTTCCTCGGCCTTGCGCTGCTTCTCCAGCCGCCGCGCCTCGGCCTCCGCCCGCAGCCGGGCCTCTTCCTCCGCCTGCTTGCGCAGCCGTTCCTGCTCCGCGAGCCGGGCCTTCTCCTCGGCCTCGCGCCGACGCCGTTCCTCCTCGGCGAGCCGCCGCGCCTCCTCGGCCCGCTGCCGGGCCTCCTCCGCCTGCCGTTCGGCCTCTCGCCGCCTGGCCTCTTCCAGTTCGCGGCGCTTGCGCTCCTCCTCTTCGGCGCGCAGCCGGGCAAGCTGCTCCTGGCGCTCACGCTCCCTGCGCTCCTCCTCGGCCTTGCGCGCCGCTTCTTCCTCCGCGCGCCGCCTGGCCTCCTCCTCCGCGGCCTTGCGGGCCTCCTCCTTGGCCTTCACCTCGGCTTCGGAGAGCGGCAGGATCTGGTCGAGCCGATGCCGTACGACGGTGGTGACGGCCTCGGGATCCTGGCCTGCGTCCACCACCAGATAGCGGCCCGGATCCGCCGCGGCCAGCGTCAGGAATCCGGCGCGCACCCGCTGATGGAACTCGGCCGGCTCCGACTCCAACCGGTCCGGCGCCTCGGTGAACCGCTCGCGCGCGGTTTCGGGAGAGACGTCCAGCAGCACGGTCAGATGCGGTACGAGGCCGTCCGTCGCCCAGCGCGAGATACGGGCGATCTCGATCGGCGACAGATCGCGCCCCGCGCCCTGATAGGCGACGGAGGAGTCGATATAGCGGTCCGAGACGACCACCGCACCCCGCTCCAGCGCCGGGCGCACCACCGAGTCGATGTGCTCGGCGCGGTCGGCGGCGTACAGCAGCGCCTCGGCCCGGCTGGACAGTCCCGCGCTCGACACGTCGAGCAGGATCGAGCGCAGTCGCTTGCCGATCGGCGTGGCGCCCGGCTCACGGGTCACCACGACCTCGTGGCCCTTGGCGCGGATCCACTCGGCCAGCGCCTTGACCTGCGTGGACTTGCCCGCTCCGTCGCCGCCCTCGATGACGATGAAGAATCCCGCAGCGGCCGTGGCCTGGGCCGGGTCCGAACCGCCGCGCAGCGCTTCGCCCAGGTCGCGGCGCAGGGGCACCCCCGCGCGGTCGTCCGTCCTGGCGAGAACGATGACGGCCACGGGCAGCAGCAGCGCTCCCACCAGCATCAGGGTGAACGCCGCGCCGCCGTGCGCGAAGACGACGTCGCCGCCCGTCAGCCGGTGCCGGCCGATGCCCGCGGCGAACAGCGGAGCGGCGATCGCGCCGAGCCCGACGGCGACCCGTACGACCGCCTGCAGATGGTCGGTGACCCTGGCGCGCCGGGACTCCTCGGTCTCCTGGTCGATCAGCACATGCCCGGTGTTGGCCGCCACGCCCGCCGCACAGCCCGCCAGCAACGCGAGCAGCAGCACGGTCGCCGTGTCGGGCACCAGACCGACCGCGAGCAGCGCCACGCCGGTGACGGCGAGGGCGAGGGCGAGGAGCCGCCGGCGCGAGAGCGCGGGCAGGACGGCCCCCGCGGCGCGGATGCCGACCCCGGCGCCGCCGGTGAGGCCCAGCACGAGCAGCGCGAAGGTCGCCGGGCCGCCGCCCAGGTCGACGGCGTGCAGAACGGACACCGCCACGGCGGAGGAGATGGCCCCGGCGACGGCGGCGCAGGCCAGCACGAACAGCGGTATTCCGCCGGTACGCCCCTTCTCCAGCGCCTTCTCCCCGCTGCCGGCGGCCGAGGCGGAGGGACGGCGCAGCCCCTCCAGCGGCGAGCGCGGCCGTGGCGTCGGCGTGCCCGGGAACTGCAGGAAGTACAGGGTGGAGACGGACGCGGCGAAGAGGCCGGCCGCCACATACGATCCGAGAGCCGCCTGGTGCAGCGAGAACCAGTCGACACCGATGGCGAGCAGCTTGCTGATCAGCGTGGCGACGAGCAGGGCCGCGGCGGCCGCGGGAACGGCGGCGAAGCCGGTGCGCAGCCACAGCCTGCGCAGCGCGCCGAGCCGGTCGGGCAGCGGCCGCACCGCAGCCCCCTCCGGGGGCGGGCCGGGCAGCAGGGCCGGAGCGGCGCTCTCCCGTGCGATGGTCCAGAAGCGTTCGGCCGTCCCCGTCAGGAAGACGGTGACGAGCAGCAGAGTGAGCGCGTCGCCCCGGATCCAGTCGATCCACAGGGGCGCGACGACCAGCAGCGCGAGCCGTACGCCGTCCGCGCCGATCATGGTCCAGCGGCGGTCCAGCGGTCCGCCGGGGGCGGTCAGCGTGGTCATCGGGCCGAGCAGCACGGCTCCGAAGAGCAGGGTGGACAGCACGCGCGCGCCCAGCACGGCCGCGACGGCGAAGGCCGCTCCGCGGTAGCCGCCGCCGAAGGCGCCCTCCAGAACCGCCGCCTCAAGTGACAGCAGCAGGAGCACCAGCACCGCGAGCGCGTCGCCGACGCCGCTGACGAACTGCGCGCTCCACAGCCGCTTGAGTGCGGGATAGCGCAGCAGGGCGCGCACCGCGCGCTCTTGTGAGTCGGCGGTCAGCCCGTCGGGAACGTCGGACACGTCGGAATCCGCAGCAGTGTCTGAGGCTCGCGTCATCCGCCCAGCCTATCCGGACTGCCATGCTCCCCGGAGGTACGCCCGAACATGCGCGCGCGTGCAGGAGCCCCGCGGGAAGGGTGGGAATCCTGGGTTCCCGCCCTCCCCGGACGCCTGCGGCAGGATCGGCTGCCGACCGGCTGCTACTCGTCCCCGGAGGACGCGTTCGCCGACGCGGTCTTCTTCGCCGCCGTCTTCTTGGTCGCGGTCTTCTTGGCCGCGGTCTTCGTCGCCGTGGCCTTCTTCGCGGCCGTCTTCTTGGTCGCGGTCTTCTTGGTCGCGGTCTTCTTGGCAGCCGTCTTCTTCGCCGGCGCCTTCTTGGCGGTCTTCTTCTTCGCGGGGCCCTTGGCCCGCTTCTCGGCGAGGAGCTCGTATCCGCGCTCAGGAGTGATGGACTCGACGCTGTCGCCGGTGCGCAGCGTGGCGTTGGTCTCGCCGTCCGTCACATACGGGCCAAACCGGCCGTCCTTGACCACCACCGGGCGCTCGCTGACCGGGTCGGCGCCCAGCTCCTTGAGCGGCGGCTTGGCCGCGGCACGCCCGCGCTGCTTGGGCTGGGCGTAGATCGCCAGCGCCTCGTCCAGCGTGATGGTGAAGAGCTGCTCCTCGGTTTCGAGGGAGCGCGAGTCCGTGCCCTTCTTCAGGTACGGGCCGTAGCGGCCGTTCTGGGCCGTGATCTCGACGCCTTCGGGGTCGGTTCCGACGACCCGCGGCAGTGACATCAGCTTCAGCGCGTCGTCGAGGGTCACCGTGTCCAGGGACATCGACTTGAAGAGCGACGCCGTGCGCGGCTTGACCGCGTTCTTGCCGGTCTTGGGCGTGCCCTCGGGCAGCACCTCGGTCACGTACGGGCCGTAGCGGCCGTCCTTGGCGACGATCGTGCGGCCGGTGGCCGGGTCGGCGCCCAGCTCGAAGTCGCCGCTGGGCTTGGCCAGCAGCTCTTCCGCGTACTCGACCGTCAGCTCGTCGGGCGCGAGGTCGGCGGGCACGTCGGCGCGCTGGTGGCCCTCCGCGTCCTTCTCGCCGCGCTCGATGTACGGGCCGTAGCGGCCGACGCGCAGCACGATGTCCTTGCCCACGGGGAAGCTGGAGATCTCCCGGGCGTCGATCGCACCCAGGTCGGTGACCAGCTCCTTGAGGCCGCCGAGGTGGTCGCCGTCGCCGTTTCCGGCTTCGGAGGCGGCGCCGGCCTGCTCGCCCTCGCCGAAGTAGAAGCGCTTCAGCCACGGCACGGCCTGCGCCTCGCCGCGCGCGATGCGGTCGAGGTCGTCCTCCATCTTGGCGGTGAAGTCGTAGTCGACGAGCCGGCCGAAGTGCTTCTCCAGCAGGTTGACGACGGCGAAGCTCAGGAAGGAGGGCACCAGGGCCGTCCCCTTCTTGAACACATAGCCGCGGTCGAGGATCGTGCCGATGATCGAGGCGTAGGTGGAGGGGCGGCCGATCTCCCGCTCCTCCAGCTCCTTGACCAGCGAGGCCTCGGTGTAGCGGGCGGGGGGCTTGGTGGCGTGGCCGTCGGCGGAGATCTCCTCGGCGGTCAGCGCTTCGCCCTCGGCGACCTGCGGCAGCCGCCGCTCGCGGTCGTCCAGCTCGGCGTTCGGGTCGTCCGCGCCCTCCACATAGGCCTTCATAAAGCCGTGGAAAGTGATCGTCTTGCCGGACGCGGTGAACTCCGCGTCCCGGCCGTCCGACGCCCGGCCGCCGATCTTCACCGTGACGGAGTTGCCGACTGCGTCCTTCATCTGGGAGGCGACGGTCCGCTTCCAGATCAGCTCGTAGAGCCTGAACTGGTCGCCGGTCAGACCGGTCTCCGCAGGGGTGCGGAAACGGTCGCCGGACGGGCGGATCGCCTCGTGCGCCTCCTGCGCGTTCTTGACCTTCCCGGCGTAGACACGCGGCTTGTCCGGCAGGTAGTCGGCGCCGTAGAGCTGCGTGACCTGCGCCCGGGCCGCCGAGACGGCGGTGTCGGAGAGCGTCGTGGAGTCCGTGCGCATATAGGTGATGAAGCCGTTCTCGTACAGCTTCTGCGCGATCTGCATGGTGGCCTTCGCCCCGAAGCCCAGCTTCCGGGAGGCCTCCTGCTGCAGGGTCGTCGTACGGAAGGGCGCGTACGGCGACCGGCGGTACGGCTTCGACTCGACGGACCGCACCGCGAACGAGGCGTCCCCGAGCGCGGCGGCCAGGGCACGGGCGTTCGCCTCGTCCAGGTGCAGCACCTGGGCGGAGGAGCCGCCCTTGAGCTGCCCGTCGGGGCCGAAGTCCCGGCCCTGGGCGACGCGCTTGCCGTCGACGGTGTTCAGGCGCGCGCTGAAGACGGACGGGTCGGAGACGTCGCCCGCCCGGCCCGTCGCGAAGACACCGGTCAGATCCCAGTACTCCGCGGAACGGAACGCGATGCGCTCCCGCTCCCGCTCGACGACGAGCCGGGTCGCGACGGACTGGACACGGCCGGCCGACAGCCGGGGCATGACCTTCTTCCACAGGACCGGGGAGACCTCGTAGCCGTAGAGCCGGTCGAGGATGCGGCGGGTCTCCTGGGCGTCGACCATGCGCTGGTTGAGCTCGCGCGGATTGGCGACGGCCTCGCGGATCGCGTCCTTGGTGATCTCGTGGAAGACCATCCGCTTGACCGGGACCTTGGGCTTGAGGACCTCCTGGAGGTGCCAGGCGATGGCCTCCCCCTCGCGGTCCTCATCGGTGGCGAGGTAGAGCTCGTCGGACTCGGCGAGCAGCTCCTTGAGCTTCTTGACCTGGGCCTTCTTGTCGGCGTTGACGACATAGATCGGCTGGAAGTCATGGTTGACGTCGACGCCGAGGCGACGCACCTCGCCCGTGTACTTGTCGGGCACCTCGGCGGCGCCGTTCGGCAGGTCGCGGATGTGCCCGACGCTCGCTTCGACGACGAAGCCGGGGCCCAGGTAGCCCTTGATCGTCTTCGCCTTGGCAGGCGACTCGACGATCACGAGTCGGCGGCCGCCCTGTGCGGTCTCGCTGGTCGGGGACAACTTCGCTCTTCTCTCCGGTCGACGCTCGGTGACACAAACGGCAGTGCGGCGGTGGCGTGTCGCGCTGCACGGTGCGTGTCGCTCCTGCCGCTGCGGAGTGTGACGGTACAACCCGCCCCCGTGTCAAACGGCAAAAGCCCGCAACGGCCACTCGAACGGTAACCCGACTCCAGGCATTCCTGCCGCCCGGACCGGCACGTCGGTCCCTCGACTCCCTGATCTGCTCATGGGGTGCGCCCGCTGGACGCCACCCCCGCGGGCCCCGCCTCCCAGTGGGCGATCCCCCTGGTCAGGCCCCCTGTGCTGCCCTCTTAGAGCGGCTGGATCGAGCCGGTTCCGTCAGTTGCGCGTCACACGCGGGCGAAGCACCAGACGCCCAGCGCGAGGAAGGCGGCCCCGAACAGGGTGGTGAGGGCAGCCGCCGTGGCGGGACTCACTCCATGAGCCACGGGCGACCGGTGCGCCAGACGCACTCCGGTCCACACCAGCAGTGTGGCCCCGAACAGCGCGAACGCCGTCCCCGCGAAGATCGCCGGCCCGCTCTCCATCATGTGTCCCTCCCACCTGGCCCCTGTGCGCCCTGCCTGGTCCCTGACGCCCGAGGCTGACACCTCCGGACGTCGTCGGTGCGAATTCCAGGTGAACGGCCCGCGGGTTCACTCGCGCGGCGTCACCAGGGGACCAGGGGCAGAAGACCCTCGGGGACAGGCCTCGGTGCAGGGGGCCTCAGGCGCCGACGTCGGAGGGAGGCGCCGGGAGGAGGCGTCAGGGGGAGGCATCGGGGAAGGTACGGAAGCCGGGCATTGGCTGATTTCTTCCTTGGCCCACCGTGATTCCCCGGCATAAGGCCTATGTCCCCATGGACTCCTCTCCCGCTTCGCCCGCAGGCTCCAGGAATCCTTCCTCGATCAGCCGGCGCAGCGCCTGCGGCGTCCGATCGCGCAGCACCACGGGGTCCTCGTCGATGAGCTGGGCGATCGCGTCCAGGATCCGGCCGGCGCTCAGTGTGCCGTCGCAGACGCCCGCGAAGCCCGCGCCCACGGTGTCGACCCGGGTCGCCCGGCGCATGCCCCTGTTCTGCCTCAGCACCACATGCTCGGGATCCTCCGCGCCCGGCATGCCGACCTGCTCCTGCACCACCTCCGGCGCCAGGGTGAAGCGGTCGGCGAGCAGGGCCGCATCATCGTGCGTCCGCAGATAGTCCATGCGGTCGAAGTGAGCGCGCACGACCTCGCCGAGCGGCTGCTCGACCGGGTGCGGCCACTCCTCGATCAGGATCGACGGACGCTCCGCGTTCGACTTCCGCAGTGTGATCCAGCCAAAGCCGACGGCTTTGGTCCCCCGCGCCTCGAACTCCTCCAGCCACTCCTCGTACCGCGCCGCATACCTCCCGGAGTCGCCCTGGTGGTCGCCGCTGTCCCGCAGCCACAGCTCGGCGTACTGGGTCACGTCCTGCACCTCGCGCTGGACGATCCACGCGTCACATCCGCGCGGCACCCAGGAACGGAGGCGCTCCTGCCAGTCCTCGCCCTCCACGTGCTGCCAGTTGGCGAGGAACTGGGCAAAACCGCCGTCGTTCAACCGGTCACCGGTCTGCTGGACGAGCGTGCGGCACAGATCGTCGCCGCCCATGCCGCCGTCCCGGTACGTCAGCCGCGCACCGGGGGAGATCACGAACGGCGGGTTCGACACGATCAGGTCGTAGGTCTCGTCTTCGACCGGCTCAAAGAGCGAACCCTCGCGCAGATCGGCCGGCCGGGCGCCGGAGAGGGCGAGGGTGAGCCGTGCGAAGTGCAGGGCGCGGGGGTTCACATCCGTGGCGGTCACCCGGGTGGCGTGCCGGGCGGCGTGCAGCGCCTGGATGCCGGAGCCCGTGCCGAGGTCGAGCGCGGAGCCGACAGGGGTGCGCACGGTGATCCCGGCGAGCGTGGTGGACGCACCGCCCACGCCGAGCACCACCCCTTCGCCCCTGCCGCTCGCACCACCCGATCCGCCGACCGAGCACCCGAGGTCGGAGACGACGAACCAGTCCTCTCCCTCCGGTCCTCCGTACGGCCGTACGTCCACGGTGGCGCGGACCTGCTCGCCGTCCTCGACGAGCCAGCCGTCGGCGAGGCACTCCTCCAGGGGCAGGGCGGCACGAGCGCGGTCGGCGGCCACGGGGCGCTGGAGCAGGAACAGGCGTACGAGCGTGTCGAGCGCGCCGTCCCCGCGGGTGGCGCGCAGCGCGGGCACGGTTTCGCTGCGAGCGAGCGCGGCATAGGCGGGGGCTCCAAGCAGATCGAGCAGCCCGTCGGCGGTGAAGGACGCGTCGAGGAGCGCCTCGCGGAGGCGGAGCGCGGAGCCCGCGGAGGCGTCGGAGTCATCGGAGAGGGAGGCGGACAGGGGGAGGCCTGCGGCAGGGGTGGTCGTACTCACCCGACCCATTGTGGTCGCCGCCGCTGACAATCGCCGCACGGCCCGGCCCACCGCGTGGGAGCCGGGCCGTCACACGGCATCAGACCCGGCTCAGGAGTCGGCCCCAGACGCGGACTCAGATGCGGACGCACGCGCGGAGACGGAGGCGGAAGCCGAGGACGAGGCGGAAGACGAGGCGGCGGCGGACGGGGTGGACGCGTTCGGCGACTTCGCCGATTCCGCGTTGCCGGCGCCGCCCGCCGGGCTGGACGTCGCAGTCGACTGACAGCCGGGCTGCTTCGACATCGCGGTGCCCAGCTCACCGGAGCGCAGCTTCTCCAGCGCGTCCTGGTCCATGTTCTCGATCTCGGCCAGGCCCTCCGCGACGTCCTGCAGGCCGTTCGCGAACGCCTGCTGGTTGCTCGCGTCGAGAGCGTCGACCTGCTTCTTCAGGTCCTGATAGGCCTTCGACGCGGCTTCGAGTTCCGTGATGGCGTCCTGCTGGAGCTGTTCGCCGTTGTCCACCGGCGGCACGCCCGCCTCCTGGATGGCGTCGGCGAGAGCCTGGTCGGCCTCGGCGATGTCCTGGAACGCCTCCGAGTCGGCCTGCTTGATGTCGGCGGGCTGGCCGTCGGCCGCGGTCGAGATGATCGTCTGGTGCGCGGCACTGTGCTTCTCGAACTGCGGCTGCGCCTGGTCGCAGAAGGTCTTGGCCCAGGCGTTCACCTTCTCGTCGCCGTCGTCGTCACTGCACCCCGACAGCGCGAGTACGAGCACCGCACCGCCGGACAGTGCGGCCGCAAGCTTCTTGTTCACCGGATTGGTCCCTTCCAAGGCTCTCGGCCCCGGAACATACACGCCAAGTGGGCGACAAACGCGTGTCGTGCATCCGATTCATAGGCTATTGCAGCCATTTGCACCAGCGTGGCACGAGACGAGACTCACGAAGGCGGAGACAGAGGCAGAGACAGAGACAGCGGCAGAGGCATGGGCAGAGACAAGCGGGTGGACGGCGCCCGGTGATGCGCCGTCCACCCGCTCTTCGCACCGGCGTGTCAGCCGGGTTGTGCCCCCGCGGCTAGGAAACCACCGCGGGATCGGGCGACTTGGCGTTCCGCTCCGTCGCCTCGCCGCCCTCTCCTTCGTCGCCCACGGCGATGCCGCGCCGCTTGGACGCGTACACCGCTCCGATGATGACGCCGACCGCCAGCACCGCGACCAGGGCGCGAACCGCCGGGCTGGCGTCGTCTCCATAGCTGAACTGGATCACCGCGGGCGCGATCAGCAGCGCCACCAGGTTCATCACCTTCAGCAGCGGGTTGATGGCGGGGCCCGCCGTGTCCTTGAACGGGTCGCCCACGGTGTCGCCGATGACGGTCGCCGCGTGCGCCTCGCTGCCCTTGCCTCCGTGGTGGCCGTCCTCGACGAGCTTCTTGGCGTTGTCCCAGGCACCACCGGAGTTGGCGAGGAAGACCGCCATCAGGGTGCCCGCGCCGATGGCTCCGGCGAGGAACGCGCCGAGGGCGCCGACGCCCAGTGAGAAGCCGACGGCGATGGGTGTCATCACGGCGAGCAGTCCGGGAGTGGCCAGCTCGCGCAGGGCGTCCTTGGTGCAGATGTCGACGACCCGCCCGTACTCCGGCTTCTCCGAGTAGTCCATGATTCCCGGGCGCTCGCGGAACTGCCGCCGCACCTCGAAGACCACGGCCCCCGCCGACCGGGACACCGCGTTGATGGCGAGACCGGAGAAGAGGAAGACGACGGCGGCGCCGAGGATCAGGCCGACCAGGTTGTTGGGCTGCGAGATGTCCATCACCAAGTTCATCGGAGCGCCTTCGCCGAGGGTCTCGCCGACCTCCGCCGCCGCGGTGGCGATGGCGTCGCGGTACGAGCCGAACAGCGCGGCCGCGGCCAGCACGGCCGTGGCGATGGCGATGCCCTTGGTGATGGCCTTGGTGGTGTTGCCGACGGCGTCGAGGTCGGTGAGGACCTGGGCGCCCGCGCCTTCGACGTCGCCCGACATCTCGGCGATGCCCTGGGCGTTGTCGGAGACGGGTCCGAAGGTGTCCATGGCGACGATGACACCGACGGTGGTGAGCAGCCCGGTGCCGGCGAGCGCCACCGCGAAGAGCGCGAGCATGATCGACGTACCGCCGAGCAGGAAGGCCCCGTAGACGCCGAGGCCGATGAGCAGCGCGGTGTAGACGGCCGACTCCAGGCCGATGGAGATGCCGGCGAGGACCACGGTGGCGGGCCCGGTCAGCGAGGTCTTGCCGATGTCCCGGACCGGACGGCGGCTGGTCTCGGTGAAGTAGCCGGTCAGCTGCTGGATCAGGGCTGCCAGCACGATGCCGATCGCGACGGCGACGAGGGCCAGGATGCGCGGGTCCCCGTCGTGCGCCGTGATAGCGGCCTCGGTCACACCGGCCAACTCCGCGTAGGAGGAGGGAAGGTAGATGAACGTCGCTCCGGCCACCAGGGCGAGCGAGATCACCGCGGAGATGAAGAAGCCGCGGTTGATGGCCGTCATCCCGCTGCGGTCGGCGCGCCGCGGGGCGACCGCGAAGATGCCGATCATCGCGGTGACCACGCCGATCGCCGGGACGATCAGCGGAAAGGCGAGGCCTGCGTCGCCGAAGGCGGCCTTGCCGAGGATCAGGGCGGCCACGAGGGTGACGGCGTACGACTCGAAAAGGTCGGCGGCCATGCCCGCGCAGTCGCCGACGTTGTCGCCCACGTTGTCGGCGATGGTGGCGGCGTTGCGCGGATCGTCCTCGGGGATGCCCTGTTCGACCTTGCCGACGAGGTCGGCGCCGACGTCCGCGGCCTTGGTGAAGATGCCGCCGCCGACTCGCATGAACATGGCGATCAGCGCCGCGCCCAGGCCGAAGCCTTCGAGCACCTTGGGCGCGTCGGCCGCGTACACGAGAACCACGCAGGCGGCGCCCAGCAGGCCGAGGCCCACCGTGAACATGCCGACCACGCCTCCCGTGCGGAACGCGATCTTCATGGCCTTGTGCGCGACGGACGTCAGATCCTTTTCCGGTTCGCCCTCGCCTGGGGTCGCCTCTCGCGCGGCGGCGGCCACACGCACATTGCTGCGTACGGCAAGCCGCATGCCGATGTATCCGGTGGCGGCCGAGAAGAGCGCGCCCACCAGGAAGAAGACCGAACGGCCCGCTCTTTGCGACCAGTTGTCCGCGGGCAGCAGCATCAACAGGAAGAACACGACGACGGCGAAGATGCCGAGTGTGCGCAACTGCCGTGCCAGATAGGCGTTCGCCCCTTCCTGCACGGCTGCCGCGATCTTCTTCATGGAATCGGTGCCTTCGCCTGCGGCGAGCACCTGGCGCACAAGCAGCTGCGCGACGAACAGAGCCGCCACGGCGACCGCCGCGATCACAATGACGATCATCCGATTGTCATCTGTGAGTACGGCTGCCGCGAGGGAAGTGGGGTGATCGATCAGTGCCGGGTTGAAGAGCCCCGCCATTCGTCCTCCTTGACGTTCAGAGCTCAAGATGTGGACGGATTGTAGGGAGCGGAACCTGATCAAAACAGGGCGCGGCAAATGGAATTGACCTTGAGTGGCTACTCAGCAATTGATCGCGTTCCGGAACTACCCTCGAAAGCGGTAATGGGGCAAACGCATTGACGCTTGATCGATGATCTAGAAAATACGAAGAGGCCCTGTTGAACAGGGCCTCTTCGCAAGGAAACAGTCAGTGCCGCGCGGGCGCGCGGGCGGTGGGAACGGCCGGCTCCCGACCGGGCTCCGGACGGGCCGGCGGCGGGTCAGGAACCGGCACTGGCCGGATTGGCCGGCCAGCTCATCCGGATCACTCCGCCGTCTTCGTCAGAGGAGACCTCCACATCGTCGACGAGGCCGCTGATGACGGCGAGCCCCATCTGATCGTCGGCCCCCTCGCCCTCCGCTTCCGGCTCCGCGCCCTCGACTCCGGCGGCCGCGCCGCGACCCGCGCCGGGGACCTCGTCGCCGACCTCGATGGAGAACGCCTTCTCCTCCTCGGTCAGCACCACCCTGACGGGCGCCACGATGCCGTGGCTTCGGTGCAGCCCCACCGCACGGCTGCACGCCTCTCCCACCGCGAGGCGCACCTCGTCCAGCGCTGCCTCGTCGACCCCGGCCCGACGCGCGACAGCGGCCGCCACCAGACGGGCGGTCCTGACGTGCTCGGGCTGAGCGCTGAAGCGGAGCTCAACGGTAGCCATGCATCCCCCTCGGGCGTTCGAGCGTGCTCACGGGGCCCCGGGCTGGCTGCCCGGTGCCCTCACTTCCTTCTCCCGGCTTCGGCCGGTCAGCCCCGGCGCGCAGCCGGCCGGCTGCGCGCCGGCGGCCTCTTCCGGCCGCGGCGGCCCGCCACCGGACCTTTCGGCCTTCTCGGGCCCTTCCGGCCTCCGCCGACCTCCTCCGGCCGACTGTGGGTCCCGGCAGCACGGCCGGGCCTCAGTCGGTGGCCTCCACGGCCTCCTCGACCGTGTTGTGGATCGGGAACACCTTGGTCAGGCCCGTGATCCGGAAGATCTTGAGAATGCGCTCCTGGTTGCAGACCAGGCGCAGCGAGCCCTCATGGGCGCGCACGCGCTTCAGTCCTCCCACGAGCACGCCGAGGCCGGTGGAGTCGAGGAAGTCCACGCCCTCCATGTCGACGACCAGGTGGTAACTGCCGTCGTTCACCAACTCGACCAACTGCTCGCGCAGCTTGGGCGCGGTATACACATCAATCTCGCCACCGACCTCGACGACCGTGCGGTCGCCGCCTCGGCCGGTCACAGTGCGAGTCGACAGGGACAGGTCCACGGATCCTCCAGCACCTTGCTATCGAGCGGCCGCCCCCGCAGGTCTCCCCGGCGGAGCCGGAGGACGGTCGCCAGCCGCGATGGCATTCAATCACTTACCAGCAGCCATGCACGACGCCTTGGGCCCATTGTCCGTCACGCCGGTGACACACTCGTGCCGATGGCCAGGAATCCGCGTCCCAGACGACCACCCGAGAGCCGGGAGACCCGGCCCTCTCCTCATGCGGTCCTCGACCGCCTCGCTGCGGGCGCGGGCCGGGCTGCGCGCATCACTCATACGGAGCACTTGCCCCCCAGGCCGGGTCGCCATGCAGTCTGGCCGCACCGCATCCGCCCCGAAGTGATCAACGCCATTCAGCAGGCCGGCGTCGACTGCCCCTGGGCCCACCAGGCCGCCGCCGCCGAGCACGCCCTGGACGGCGAGTCCGTCGTGATCGCCACCGGCACCGCCTCCGGCAAGTCGCTGGCCTACCTCGCGCCCGTGCTCTCCACCCTGCTCGACGGATCAGAGGCGCCCAACGGCAGGGGGACCACGGCCCTGTACCTCGCGCCCACGAAGGCCCTGGCGGCCGACCAGCGACGCGCCGTGGCCGAGCTCGCTCAGCCCCTGGGCAACCGGATCCGGCCCGCGGTCTACGACGGCGACACGCCGGTAGAAGAACGCGAATGGGTCCGTCAGTACGCCAATTACGTCCTCACCAACCCCGACATGCTGCACCGGGGGATCCTCCCGTCCCACCCCCGCTGGGCCTCCTTCCTGCGCGCTCTGCGCTATGTCGTGATCGACGAGTGCCACACCTACCGGGGCGTCTTCGGCTCCCATGTCGCCCAGGTGCTGCGCCGGCTGCGCCGGGTGTGCGCCCGCTACGGCGCACACCCCGTCTTCCTCCTCGCCTCCGCCACCGCCGCGGAGCCGGCCGCGGCCGCCGGACGGCTCGTCGGGCTGCCCGTGCGGGAAGTCGCCGACGACGCCTCCCCCCGCGGCGAGCTGGTCTTCGCCCTGTGGGAGCCGCCGCTGACCGAACTCCGCGGCGAGAAGGGCGCCCCCGTCCGCCGCACCGCCACCGCCGAGAGCGCCGACCTGCTCACCGATCTGACCGTGCAGGGGGTGCGCACCGTGGCCTTCGTACGCTCCCGGCGCGGCGCCGAGCTGATCTCCGTGATCGCCAAGGAGCGCCTGGCCGAGGTCGACCGCTCACTTCCCGGGCGTGTCGCCGCCTACCGCGGCGGCTATCTTCCCGAGGAACGACGTGCCCTGGAGCAGGCCCTGCACTCAGGTGAACTGCTCGGCCTTGCCGCCACCACCGCCCTCGAGCTGGGGGTGGACGTCTCGGGCCTGGACGCGGTGGTCATCGCCGGCTATCCGGGCACCCGCGCCTCCCTGTGGCAGCAGGCGGGCCGGGCAGGCCGCTCCGGAGAGGGCGCCCTCGCGGTGCTCGTCGCCCGCGACGACCCGTTGGACACCTATCTCGTCCACCATCCCGAGGCGCTGTTCCGGCAGCCCGTGGAGTCGACGGTCCTCGACCCCGACAACCCTTACGTCCTCTCCCCCCATCTGTGCGCGGCAGCCGCCGAGCACCCGCTGACCGAACCCGACCTGGAACTCTTCGGCCCGTCCGTCCCCGCGCTCCTGCCCCAGCTGGAGACCGCCGGCCTGCTGCGCCGCCGGGCCTCCGGCTGGTACTGGACCCGCCGCGAGCGCGCCGCCGATCTCACCGACATCCGGGGCGAGGGCGGGCGGCCGGTCCAGATCGTGGAGGCGGCCACGGGCAGGCTGCTGGGCACGGTCGACGCCTCCGCCGCCCACACCTCAGTCCACGAGGGGGCCGTCCACCTCCACCAGGGCCGCACCTATCTGGTGAAACAGCTCGATCTCGAAGACCCCCGCAGCGCCGTCGCCCTCGTCGAGGAGGCCAGCCCGCCGTACTCCACCACCGCCCGCGACACCACCTCCATCTCCGTCCTCGAAACCGACATGGAAGTCCCCTGGGGGGACGGACGCCTGTGCTTCGGCTCGGTGGAGGTCACCAACCAGGTCGTCTCCTTCCTCCGCCGCAAGCTCATCACCGGCGAGGTGCTCGGCGAGACCAAGCTCGACCTGCCGCCCCGCACCCTGCGCACCCGGGCCGTGTGGTGGACGGTCACCGAAGACCAACTGGACGGCGCCCGCGTGGGCCCCGAGCAGCTCGGCGGCGCGCTGCACGCCGCCGAACACGCCTCCATCGGCATGCTGCCGCTCTTCGCCACCTGCGACCGCTGGGACATCGGAGGAGTGTCCGTGCCACTCCATCCGGACACTCTCCTCCCGACGGTCTTCGTGTACGACGGTCACCCGGGCGGGGCGGGCTTCGCCGAGCGGGCCTTCCACACCGCCCGCGACTGGCTCACCGCCACCCGCGAGGCCATCGCGTCCTGCGAGTGCGAGGCGGGCTGCCCGTCCTGCATCCAGTCCCCCAAGTGCGGCAACGGCAACGACCCGCTCCACAAGAGGGCTGCCGTACGGCTTCTCACGGAACTGCTGCGGCACGCCCCCGTGGAAGCAAAGGCCCGGCAGGAAGCACGGGACCCGCAGGAACCACAGGGCCCGTCGGCGCCGCTGGACCCGCCCGTGCCCTGATCGCGGGGGCATACGGGCCGAAGCGGGCCCGCGCCGTGACGTCCGCGATCTCGCCGCGTACGGCGCAGCGCACCACCGCCGCCCCCTGAGCGCGCGCTGTCCGGGCAGCGACCGCGCAGGCGGCGGAAGCGCCGTGGAGCGCCCGGTCGGCCGCGGCGAGCGCGGCCAGATCCGCCGCCGCAGCGGCCCGGTGACGGGCGGCGACCGCCTGCCCCAGCGCCAGGGCCGTCGCGAATACGGCACAGAGCACGGTCACCGCCACGGCGGTCAGCACCGTCGCCGACCCCCGCTCCCCGGGCCGCGCCCCGGGTCGCTCCCCGCTGCTCATCGCACCGCCTCCCCTCGCACCGCCGCGCTTCCGACGGCGTCCTCAGCCTGCGCGGCCGCCTCGGCGCTCAAGGTGAGGGACAGCGCTCCCGGGCCCGGGGCCCTTGCCTCCACCCGCACCCGCCACAGATCGCCCGCCCGAAGCAGCGTGATCCGCGCGCCCTGCGGGGCAACCGCCCGCGCCGCCCCGACATACGGCTCGGACGCCGCAGCGGCACGCGCTCCGGACCGCGCCGCGTCCACGCACTGGATCTGCGCGGCTGCGGCCGTCAGCGCCCAGACCAGCGCCATGGCGAAGACCACGAGTGCCGGCACGGCGATCGCCGCTTCCGCCGTCACCGAACCCGTGTCCCGCGGCCGCCTGCCCCGCAGCCGATCAGAACTGCGCATTGAGCGCTTTGCCGATCACCGACTGCAGCGCCCCGGACACGGCCGCGCTGGTGACGATCTTGTAGAGCACGGCCGCGAACGCGCAGGCGGCGATCGTTCCCACGGCGTACTCGGAGGTCGTCATCCCGGCGTCCCGCGTCGTCCGGTCACCCCGCAGGGCACACAGTCGCTCTCGCACCCGCCGCGTCCACCGCAGGCGGCCCCACGTCCCGTTCGGTGTCGTCTCCTGCGTCATCTCCTGCGTTGTCCTCACCATGTCTGCCTCCCAGAGGTCGTCTCAGATGTCTTGTCTGTTGTCGCCTGCTGCAGCCCGCGCGCATGACACGCCGTCAGGCGCCGCCGAGCAGCCCGTCCGCCAGGCCGATCACCACCGGGGCCACGCCGACCGCGAGGAAGGCCGGCAGAAAGCACAGCCCCACCGGTGCGGTGATCAGCACCTGAGCCTTACGGCCGCGAGCCGTGACCAGCCGGGCCTGATCCGCCCGCAGGCGATCGGCCAGCCGGGCGACCGGCCCCGCCGCCGGCGCGCCGGTGCGGTCCGCCCGCTCCAGGCAGCGGGCCAGCTGCTCGGCTCCCGGTATCCGGCCGAACCGGGCCCATGCCCCGGCAGGTTCACCTCCGAGCCGCAGTTCCGCGGCGGTCCGCACCAGTCGGCCGCCCACAGGCCCGGAGAGGGCCTCTCCGACCGCCTCCGCGGCGTCACGGGGCGCCGCTCCGGCGGAGAGACAGGCTGCCAGGAGGTCCGCCGCCAGAGGGAGCTGCCGCATGGCCTCCCGGGCGTCCGCACCGCCCGCGCCATCCATGCCGTCCGCGGCGGCGCGCGTCGAGGCCTTCGCACGGGCCGACTGCCACCGCCGCACCGCATAGGCCGCTGCGAGCCCGGCCGACGCACCGGCGACCCCGCCGATCAGCACCCACCCGGCAACCAGAGCCCCCAAGGGCCCCGCCCACCCCCGTGCCCACACGGCCGGCACGCGCCATCGCCGTCGTCGGCCCGCCTGCTGGCCGCCCCGGGCGGCCAGCAGGGCCTCGGCCCGGTTCCTCGTCCGGCGCTCACGGCGGTGGACGGACGCCATCAGGGCGAGCAGGGCCAAGACCGCGAGGGCAGACGCCGGCGCCGCGAGTCCACGGAGGGCGTCCAGCCGCGCAGGGTCCAGCGGAACGCCGACCGCGTCAACGCTCATACCGGCTCCCCCCGGCGTACGATCCGGCCGGCCCAGTACAGACCGGCGCTCTCCAGCAGCCCGCCGGCGGTCAGGCAGCCAAGGCCCGCAGGCGTATGCAGCAGCACCCGCAGCGGCTCGGCGCCGAGTGCCGTGCCCATCGCCAGACCCGCTGCCGGAAGCAGCGCCAGCAGCAGGACGGTCGACCAGGCACCCGCCAACTGGGCCCGCAACTCCTCCCGTTGGTCGCGGCGGGCCCGTAGCGCCGACTCAAGCCGGTCAAGCCCCTCCGCAAGACCCGCACCGCCGTCCACGGACACCCGCCAGCAGGCCGCCATCCCCGCGAGTCCCTCCGCCCCGGGCTCCCGGGCCGCCTCCCGCAGCGCTCCCGGCACATCGCCACCGAAGCGCGCGGCTGCCAGCACCACGGTCTCCGCGCCGCCCAGCGCTCCGGTGGACCGCACCGCGGAGGCCAGCGCAGGCCCCGGCTGCAGGCCCGCTCGCAGCTCCCCCACAACGGCGCCGCACAGTGAGACGACGCCCTGCGCCCTGCGCTCCCGCTCCCCCGCGTGCTCCGCCGCCCGCAACCGGCGGCCCAGCAGCGGAACGGCCACCGCTCCCGCGATCAGCGGCAGCAGCGACCCGCCCAGCACTGCCACCGCCAGCGCCGCGGGCACACACCACCACTCCCGCCGCGCGCCCGCCCGCCGTCGCAACCGCCGCGCCGCCGCCCGCACGCGGTCCGCCGCCCCGTCTCGCGACGACGCCACCGCGCCCCCGCCCGCGAGCAGCAGCCGGCCCCTCCGCAGCCCCTGCTCCCCTCCGGCCATCAGCCACGCCGCCGCCCCCGCACACAGCGCGGCCGCGTACATCGGGTCATCTCCCCTCACAGCGCACCCCCGGCCAGTGACCGCAGCCGCTCCCAGCCCTGTGCGCGGATGAAGCCGTCCTCGCCCCACCGCAGCGCGGGGACGGTCACCACGAAGCCGTCCCGGTCCCGCTCGAGGACATGCACCTCGGCGATCCGCCGTCGCCCGCTCCTGTCCCGTACGAGATGGATCACCACCTTCAGCGCAGCCGCCAACTGGCTGTGCAACGCGGCCCTGTCCAGCCCCGCGGCCGCCCCCAGCGCCTCCAGCCGCGGTGGAACGTCCCCCGCGGCATTGGCGTGCACTGTCCCGCAGCCGCCCTCGTGACCGGTGTTCAGAGCGGCCAGGAGCTCGGACACCTCCGGGCCGCGCACCTCGCCCACCACCAGCCGGTCCGGCCGCATCCGCAGCGCCTGCCGCACCAGGTCCCGAAGCGTCACCAGACCCGCACCCTCCTGGTTGGCCGTGCGCGTCTCCAGCCGGACCACGTGCGGGTGATCGGGGCGCAGCTCCGCCGAGTCCTCCGCGAGCACGATCCGCTCCCGCTCGCCCACCATTCCAAGCAGGCTGGAGAGCAGGGTGGTCTTCCCCGAGCCCGTGCCGCCGCCGATGAGGAACGACAGCCGGGCCTCGACCAGTGCGCGCAGCACGCCGTCCCCGCCGGGCGGAACGGTTCCCGCCGCGACGAGTTCCGCCATCGAGAAGGCGCGGGGCCGGACCACCCGCAGCGACAGGCAGGTCGATCCCACCGCCACCGGAGGGATCACCGCGTGCATGCGCGTCCCGCCCGGCAGCCGGGCGTCCACCCACGGCCGCGCGTCGTCCAGCCGCCGCTCCGCCACGGCGGCGAGACGCTGCGCCAGCCTGCGGACCGAGCCCGCGTCCTCGAAGGTCACCTCCGTCAGCTCCAGTCCGCGGCCGCGGTCCACCCACACCCGATCCGGTCCGGACACCAGCACATCCGTCACCCGGGGGTCGGCCAGCAGCGGTTCGAGCGGTCCCGTGCCGACCAGTTCACAGCGGAGCCGCTCGGTGCCGCCCAGCACTTCCGCGTCCCCGAGGAGCCGGCCCTGAGCTCTCAGCGCCGCCGCCACCCGTGCGGGGGTGGGTTCGGCCCCGCTCTCTGCCAGCTGCCTGCGCACCTCGTCGAGCAGTCCCGCGGTCATGAGACGTCCTCTCCCCTCATGCCGTCGCCCGCCAGCGCGCGCTCCCAGAAGGCCGAGCAGAACCGGGCCAGCGGGCTGCGGGGGCTCGCCCCCGGCGGTGTGCCGTTTTCCTGCGCCGCCAGCAGACCGTCTTCGAAGGGCAGTTCACCGGCGAGGGGAAGCCCCAGGGCGCCGGCGACCCACTGCTCGTCCAGCCCGGAGGCATACGGCCCGCGGACCACGGCGCGCAGGTCCTGGAGCACCATCCCGACCGCCGACGCCACCCTGTTCGCCGCGGCGACCGCACGCAGTTCGCCCGGTACGACAAGCAGCCCGAGGTCCAGCTGGGCGAGTGCCTCCGCCACGCCTTCGTCGACCCGGCGCGGCAGGTCTACGACAACGACGCCGCCCCGCCTGCGCGCCGCGGCGAGGACGGAGCGCATGGCCTCCGGAGGGATCACCACGGAGTCGCCGCGATCCCAGCTGAGCACCCTCAGCCGATGCAGTTGCGGAAGCGACTCCTCCAACGCGCCGCCCGCCACCCGTCCTTTGGATGCCGCGAAATCCGGCCATCGCCTGCCTTCCGCCTGCTCGCCGCCCAGCAGCACATCGAGGCCTCCGCCCAGCGGGTCCGCGTCGACGAGCATGGTGCCGCTGCCCGAGCGCGCCGCGGTGACCGCCAGGGCGCAGGCCAGCGTCGACGCCCCGGCGCCGCCGCGCCCGCCGATCACTCCGACGGTCAGGGCCTGCCGACCGACCCCTTCCGTGGCGTCGGCGATGCGGTCCACGAGCCAGCCCTCCGCGTCCGGCAGCCGCAGCACGCAGTCCGCCCCGATCTCCACCGCCCGCCGCCAGACGTCCGGGTCGTCCTGGTCCCGCCCGACGAGGAGCACCCCGCTTCTGCGTGTCGCCCCACGGCAGCGCGCGGCGGCGTCGTCGCCGACCAGCACCAGAGGAGCACCCGTCCAGCCGCCCCCACGCTCGGGCAGACAGTGACAGACCTCCGGTTCGGCTCCCGCGGCGGCGCACAGCCGCAGCAGATCGTCGAGCAGCTCCAGATCCTCGGTGATGATCAGCGGGCCGTCGCGCCGCCCTTCGGGGGTCTGCCGCATGTCCGATGCGATGGATCCAGCCATGATCGCTACGCCTCCTCCTGCGCCCTCGCTTCACCGCGAGATGTGGATTCCTTCAGTCCGCGAACTTCGCGGGCGGAATCACCGTGCAGCGCACCGGGAAATCGTGTGGATCTTGCTGAAAAACTGTGGACAACTGGCCACTTGTGAATATCTCCGTAGCCCAAACCAGTGACTCCCGGAGAGCACCCTCACGACTACCCACAGTGACGAATGTGGGCATGGCTGCGCCCCGTCCGACAGAGGCGGCACATCGGGCCGGCAGTCGGAGCCGATCATCGAACGAACGGAGAAACGCCCCCGGACATGCGACGACCCCCGCCGGGGGGGAGAGCGGGGGTCGTCTCTCCGGCCGACTCGGGGGGGGGAGGAGCCGGTCCGGGTTAGCACGGTCGCGAACGATCCGTGACTTCCATGGTGTACCCGAGAGCCTTCTCAGGCAAACCCACGCGCCCCAGCGTACGCCGAATGGCGGGCACCTATGCTCAAGCTCGTGGAAAACCACTCCTTGCCGCGCACAGCAGCCTTCTTTGACCTGGACAAGACGGTCATTGCGAAGTCGTCGACGCTGACCTTCAGCAAGTCCTTCTACCAAGGCGGGCTGATCAACCGGCGTGCCGTCCTGCGGACCGCCTACGTCCAGTTCGTTTATCTCGTCGGGGGCGCCGACCACGACCAGATGGAGCGGATGCGGGAGTACCTCTCCTCGCTCTGCAAGGGCTGGAACGTCGAGCAGGTCAAACAGCTCGTCGCCGAGACACTGCACGATCTGATCGACCCGATCATCTACGACGAGGCCGCGTCCCTCATCGAAGAGCACCACACCGCCGGGCGGGACGTCGTCATCGTCTCCACCTCCGGCGCCGAGGTCGTCGAGCCGATCGGCGAGATGCTCGGCGCGGACCGGGTGGTGGCCACCCGGATGGTGGTGGGCGAGGACGGGTGCTTCACCGGCGAGGTGGAGTACTACGCCTACGGCCCGACCAAGGCCGAAGCGGTCAAGGAGCTTGCCGAGTCGGAGGGATACGACCTGGCTCGCTGCTTTGCCTACAGCGATTCGGCGACCGATCTGCCGATGCTGGAGTCAGTGGGCCATCCGTATGCGGTCAATCCGGACCGCGCACTGCGCCGGGAGGCCGTTGCACGTGATTGGCCGATTCTGGACTTCCACCGTCCCGTACGACTGAAACAGCGAGTGCCCGCCCTGTCCATGCCGCCGAGACCCGCTCTGGTCGCCGCCGCCGCGGTCGGAGCGGCGGCGGCGACCGCGGGCCTGGTCTGGTATGCGAGCCGCCGCCGCTCCGCCGCGCACAGCAGGGCGGTGAACCGGGTGCGGGAGTTCGCCGGCCGGGTGGCGGAAAAGGCAGTCGGCCGGTCGGCGGACGCCGTGAACACGCCGGAGGGACTGACCGGCAGGACGCCGGAGCGGTTCGCCGAGCATTTCACGCGCGTTTGAACCCAAAAGTAAAGAAGTGCAGCCAGGGGTTCCGCTTGCCCGCCCCCTGGAGTACAAAGGAGTCAACGGCCCGCGAGACCAAGGACATCCGAAAGGATCATCTTTTAACGCAAGGCCCCACGGACCGGAGCATGAAAACTGAGCACCCACGCGACGTCGACCCGTCGATTACGGGCCAGCCGCACCAGGTGACGGGCAGAAGTTCCCGACCTGATGGGCACATTTTCGAGGACGCTTGGTAACTCGGTGGACATGCCAGCGGCGGTACCACTTCCGGTACCGCCGCAGCCCTTTGTGCGCGTCGTCCAGCGCTTGCACGCGGCTTCGAGCTCCCCGGCCGCCGGCGCCGGTCGTTCAGGCGGCCCCCCGCTGGAGCGCTTCACAGACCGCCGTCGTCTCGCGGACGCCCAGTTCCACCGCGCGCCCGCAGTGCGCGATCCATGCGGCCATCCCCTCCGGCGTCCCCGACAGATACCCGTCGAACGCGGCGAGATAGGCCGCACGCCCCAGTTCCGCATGTCCGACCTCGGCCGGGCAGACGGCCTTGGGATCCAGCCCGCTGCCCACCAGGACGATGCGTTCGGCCGTCCGCGCCACCAAGCCGTTGCACGAAGCGAAGGGGCGCAGCGCCAGCAGTTCGCCGTGCACGACGGCAGCGGTCACCAGGGCGGGCGCCGAGCTGCCCGCCACGATCAGCTCCGCCAGCCCGTCCAGTCGGCCGGCGAGTTCGCCGGCGTCCGGCAAAGGCGCCTCGATCAGCGGTTCGTCGACGCCTTCGCCCGCGAGCCTGGGCCGGCCGACCGTCTCGTCCGCCACCGCCCCGCCCGCGGCGACCAGATGCAGCCGCGCCAGCACGCGCAGCGGGGACTGCCGCCAGATGGACAGCAGCTGGCCGGCCTCCGCCGTCAGCCGCAGGGCGGCTCCCACCGTCCGCGCCTCGGGTTCCCCGCCGAAGTCCGTACGCCTGCGGACCTCTTCAAGGGCCCAGTCCGCGCCCGAGAGCGCGGCGGAAGCACGGGCTCCGCGCAGCGCCGCCTCAGAAGTGATCTCGTTGCTGCGGCGTCGCATCACCCGGTGCCCGTAGATCCGGTCGACCGATGTGCGCACCGCGTCCACCGAGTCGGAGACGCCCGGGAGACCGGCCAGCGTGACGAGAGGATCGACAGCGGGGCCGGGAGAGGCCGACGAGGCATGCGTACTCATAGCGCGAGGCTACGCGCCCGAGGCTTGCGCCCCACCTTGGAGTGGTCTTCTTCACTCGACACGACCACCCTGCGGAATCAGACCACTACGCTAGGTGAACATGAAGATCGCTTTCGTAGGGAAGGGCGGCAGCGGGAAGACCACGCTGTCCTCGCTCTTCATCCGCCATCTGGCCGCCCGTCAGGCTTCCGTCATGGCGGTGGACGCCGACATCAACCAGCATCTGGGGGCAGCGCTCGGGCTCGATGACGCGGAGGCCAGCGCTCTCCCGGCCATGGGCGCCCATCTGCCGCTGATCAAGGACTATCTGCGGGGCTCCAATCCACGCATCCCCTCCGCCGAGACGATGATCAAGACGACTCCGCCGGGAACGGGATCCCGGCTGCTGCGGGTGGGTGAGGGCAACCCCGTCTACGAGGCCTGCGCCCGCCGGGTGTGCCTGGACGGCGGCGAGATCCGGCTGATGGCCACGGGCCCCTTCACCGAGTCCGACCTCGGGGTCTCCTGCTACCACTCCAAGGTCGGGGCGGTCGAACTCTTCCTCAACCACCTCGTCGACGGCCCGGACGAGTACGTGGTCGTCGATATGACCGCGGGCGCCGACTCCTTCGCCTCCGGGATGTTCACCCGCTTCGACATGACCTTCCTGGTGGCCGAGCCGACCCGCAGGGGCGTTTCCGTCTACCGCCAGTACAAGGAGTACGCACGGGACTTTGGCGTCGCGCTGCGGGTCGTCGGGAACAAGGCGCAGGGCCGGGACGATGTGGCGTTTCTGCGTGACGAGACGGGCGACGACCTGCTCACCGTCTTCGCACACTCCGAGTGGGTCCGGGCGATGGAGAAGGGCCGTCCCGTCCGCTTCGGGCTGCTGGAGCAGGAGATCCGCACGGCCCTGGAGACACTGGGCCACACGGCCCGCGAGTCGTATGCCGGGCGGGACTGGGAGCGCTACACACGCCAGATGGTGCACTTCCATCTCAAGAACGCCGCGAGCTGGGGGAACGAGAGGGCCGGGGTCGACCTGGCCGCCCAGGTCGACCCCGGCTTCGTACTGGGCGAGTCGCCCCCTGTCGAGCACGCCCCTCGCGAGAGCGCCTCGCGGATCGACACCCCTCAGCCCGCCTGAGCGGAGCCCTCCGCCGCGGCCGACGGGGAGGCGGGCCCGGACGGGGCAGCCGGCTGGGCGGCGAGATAGGCCGTCCAGCCGCCCTCCGGGGCCTGGCCCACCTTCAGCGCCCGCAGTTTCCCAAGGACCTTGGGGTCCTGGGCGTCCAGCCAGTCGGCGAGCTGGCGGAAGGACACGCACCGCACGTCCGACTTCACACAGACGGTCGCAATGGTCTCCTCGACGGCGCGCATATACGTGCCGCCGTTCCACGACTCGAAGTGGTTGCCGATGATCAGCGGAGCCCGGTTGCCCGCATAGGCCCGGTCGAAGGCCTGCAGCAGGCCGTCGCGCATCTGGTTGCCCCAGTACCGGTGCATGGCGGGGTCGCCCTTGGCGGTCCCGGACTGGTTGACCATGAAGTTGTAGTCCATGGAGAGCGTCTCGAACTGTCGGCCGGGCACCGGCACCAGCTGCAGGGACAGATCCCACAGGCCCTTGTCCTTCTCGGGCCAGAGCTGGTTGTTGATGCCGCTCGTGTCATAGCGGAAGCCCAGCTCGCCGGCGGCGCGCACAAAGTTGTCGCGCCCCTCCAGGCAGGGGGTGCGCCCGCCGATGAGCTCCTCGTCGTAGTCGAAGGGAAGGGGCTTCTCGCTCTTCAGCCCGGCGTTCGTCTTCCAGTTCCTCACAAAGGACTTGGCCTGCCCGATCTCGCTCTTCCACTCCTCGACGGACCAGGTGCCCACGCCGCCGTCGGCACCGCAGAAGTGACCGTTGAAATGGGTGCCGATCTCGTTGCCTTCGAGCCAGGCGCCGCGCAGCTCACGCACCGTGTCCCGGATTCCCTCGGTGTCGTTGAAGCCGATGTCGGAGCGGCCGGCCGCATGCTTCGGCGGGTCGTAGAGCGTGGCCTTCTCCTCGGGCAGCAGATAGACGCCGCTCAGGAAGTAGGTCATGGTCGCGCCGTACTTCCTGCCCACCGAGCGGAAGTGCGAGAAGAGCTTCTGACCGTCCTCACCGGAGCCGTCCCAGGAGAACACCACGAACTGCGGCGGAGTCTGACCCGGCTTCAGGCGCTTGGGCTTGAGCAGCCCCGGCTGCGGCCCCGTGACCGCCGTGGAACCGTCGCCGATCAGCCGTACCGCGTTCTTCGGGCCGGCGGCGCCCTGCTTCTCGGCGCCTCCCTGCTTCGCGCCCGCCCGCGGGTCCGAGTCCGCGGAGTCCGAGCCGGGGTCGGCGCAGCCGGCAAGTCCTGCGGTCAGCGCCGCGGCGAGCACGCCGACGGCGATCCTGCTCGTGGCGGCCTTCATCCGCCCACCTCATTTCCTCGCTCTTCCGCTGACCGGACGGCGCCGCACGGCGCGCCGCACGGAAGCACGCCGGAAGAAGATCCGGCAGTACGACTATCCGCCTGTACGACAGGACGGATGGCACGCCAACGTCGCATCGAGGGCCGCGGAGAAGCGGGAAGGCGGGGCGCGATCAGATCACTTATCACCGGAACGAGTGAAAGCTTGCCCTGTTTGCCCCGAAAATGATGCCGCAATCTTTACTCTGCATTACGATCAATTTACCCAGAGTTGAGAATCCCGCCGCTACACGCCGTGCCACACGGCCGCGACCCCACATTCCGCGACCGCGCAGCCCCGGAGGAGACGGGAACATGTCCGCCTGCGTCCCCACCCGCACCGACGACGACACTTCTCGCACACCACCCCGACGATCCCGCCTCGGCCGCAGCCCCCGCTCTCCACGACGGCCGCACAGCCCGCCCGGCTCGCGACCACCCGGCGGCCGCCGCTTCTGCTTCCCCGTTGCGGGCGCCGATCTGTCCGCCTCCATCTCCGTCTTCCTGATCGCCCTGCCGCTGTCCCTCGGCATCGCACTCGCCACCGGGGCGCCGCTCCAGGCCGGGCTGGTCGCGGCGGCGGTCGGCGGCATCGTCGTCGGGCGGCTGGGCGGGGCTCCGCTCCAGGTCAGCGGCCCCGCAGCCGGTCTGACCGTCGTCACCGCCGATCTGATCCAGCGGTACGGCTGGCGCGCCACCTGCGCCATCACCGCGGTCGCCGGACTGGCTCAACTCGGCCTGGCCGCCCTGCGGGTGGCCCGCTCCGCCCTCGCCGTCAGCCCGGCGATCGTGCACGGCATGCTCGGCGGCATCGGCGTCACCATCGCCCTCGCTCAGCTGCACATCGTGCTCGGCGGCAGTCCCCAGAGCTCCGCCGTCGCCAACGTCCAAGGGCTACCTGCCCAGTTGGCCGACCTGCATCCCGCAGCCCTGTCCGTCAGCGCGCTCACCGTGGCGGTGCTGCTGCTGTGGCCGCGGATCCCGGGGCGGACGGGCGAGCTCGTGCGGAAGCTTCCCGCGGCTCTCGCCGCGGTGGCGGGCGCGACCGTGCTCGCCACAGTTGCCGGGCTGCGCCTGCCCCGCGTCGACCTGCCGTCCTGGAGCAGCCATGCCCTGCCCGAGATGCCCGAGGGGCCCGTACTCGGCTTGATCGCGGCCGTGCTCACCATCACCCTCGTCGGCAGCGTGGAGTCACTGCTGTCCGCGGTCGCCGTCGACAAGCTGACCGCCGCACGCAAAACGCCGGACGTTCACATTCCGCGCGCCCGTCTCGACCGTGAACTGGCCGGCCAGGGAGCGGGCAACGTGGTCTCGGGGGCCCTCGGCGGACTGCCGGTCACCGGCGTCGCCGTGCGCAGCACCGCCAATGTCGCCGTAGGCGCGGTCAGCCGCAACTCGACGATCCTGCACGGCCTGTGGGTCGTGGTCGCCGCACTGCTGCTGGTGCCCGTGCTCGATCTGATCCCACTGGCCGCCCTGGCGGCGCTGGTGATGGTCGTCGGCGTGCAGATGGTCAACATCACCCATGTGCGCAGCGTCAAGCGGAATCGCGAAGCGCTGGTGTACGCGGCGACGCTGACCGGAGTGGTGCTCACCGGCGTCCTGGAAGGCGTCGCCATCGGGATCGCGGTGGCGGTCATGGTGGCGCTGCACCGGCTGACCAGGACGCGGATCACCGTCGAGGAGCAGGGGGGCGTGCACCGGGTGCGGGTGCGCGGGCAGCTGACG
Organism: Streptomyces sp. MUM 178J; assembly: GCF_022414575.1. GTDB lineage: Bacteria > Actinomycetota > Actinomycetes > Streptomycetales > Streptomycetaceae > Streptomyces > Streptomyces chengmaiensis. The sequence continues at coordinate 108,926 of NZ_JADWYQ010000001.1, forward strand.
TTCCTGGCCGTGCCCCGGCTGAGCCGGATGCTGGGCCAGGTGCCGTTCGGCGCGGACTGCCTCGTCGAACTGGACGGCTCCTTCATGGACCACGCCGCCCATGAAGCCCTGCACGACTGGCAGACCGCGCACATCGCACAGGGCGGGACGGTGGAGTTCACCGGCAGGGCGGGCAGCCGGATCAGCGAGCCTGCGTCGGAGACACACGGCTGCTGCCGCCCCTGGACGCCGTGGCGCAACCACTACTGCGGAAGCGGCGCCCAGGCTGCGGCCGAGCGAGAGTCGCCGACCGTGCACCAACTGGCCAGCGGCCTCAGCTCCTTCCAGCGCAACACGGCCCCGCTGGTGCGCGACGAGCTGGCCCGGCTGGCGCGCGAGGGGCAGCGCCCCTCCCAGCTCTTCCTCACCTGCGCGGACTCCCGGCTCGTCACCAGCATGATCACGGCCAGCGGCCCGGGCGACCTGTTCACCGTGCGGAACGTGGGCAACCTCGTGCCCCCGCCCGGCGAGGAGAGCGGCGACGACTCGGTCGGCGCGGCGATCGAGTACGCGGTCGAGGTGCTGAAGGTGGACTCGATCACGGTCTGCGGGCACTCCGGCTGCGGGGCGATGCAGGCACTGCTGAGCAGTACGCCGGACGGGGAAGTCGGCGCACCGACCCCCTTGCAGCGCTGGCTCCGGCATGGCCGTCCGAGCCTGGAGCGGCTGAGCGGCGAAAACCGCTCCTGGGTGCGCATCGCCGGGAGACTGCCCGCCGATGCGGTCGAGCAGCTGTGTCTGACGAATGTGGTGCAGCAGCTCGAGCATCTGCGCGCGCATGAGTCCGTGGCTCGTCGGCTCGCGGAGGGCACCCTCGAGCTCCACGGGATGTACTTCCACGTGGGAGAGGCCCAGGCGTATCTCCTGACGGACGGCGAAGGCGAAGCGGGGCGACAGAGCAGCCCGGGCGACGACGGACAGCGGGAGGGGCGGAACAGCGGCGCGGTGTTCCACCGCGTCGACCCCGCGGTCTCGGCCCTGCCGGTGTCCGGGGCCGCCCGGACGTCCCGGAGCTCTCTGGTTTCCCGGAGCTCTCTCGTCTCTCGGTTCTCCCGGACCACCTCCCGGACCTCCGGGGCCCCTCGCGCGGCCGAAGGGCCGCACGCTCCGCTGGAGGAGTTCCCCGTCCGAGCCACGCCTCCCTGTGAACCGACCGGCCCCGTGAACCGACCGGCCCCGTGAACCGCCGGCCCGGTCCGTCCGTGGGAACGGGTGGTTCCTCCTTCCTCGCCACCCTGGGAAGGAGGAACCCCGGGCTCAGCGCACCCACGGCAGCGGATTCCTGCATGCGGCGAGAATTGGCTACATAGGTCTACACCAATTTCCAGATGGCTCTTGTCACCCGGGCCGTCGGCTGATGAGCTATGGCCTGGGACACATAGGTACAGAGGACGCCCTGGGAAAGGGAGATGTCGTGAGCAACGAGAGCCTGGCCAATCTTCTTCGCGAAGAGCGCCGATTCACCCCGCCGGCCGAGATGGCCGCGCACGCCAATGTGACGGCGGAGGCGTATGAGCGGGCCACGGCGGATCGGCTCGGCTTCTGGGCCGAGCAGGCGCGGCGGCTCACATGGGCCGTCGAGCCGACCGAGACCCTGGACTGGTCCAACCCGCCCTTCGCGAAATGGTTCGCGGACGGCCGGCTGAACGTCGCGTACAACTGCGCGGACCGCCATGTGGAGGCGGGCCATGGCGACCGGGTCGCCATCCACTTCGAGGGCGAGCCGGGTGACAGCCGTGCCATCACCTACGCGGAGCTGAGGGACCAGGTGGCCCAAGCGGCCAACGCGCTCACCGAGCTGGGCGTCGGCAAGGGCGACCGGGTGGCCGTCTACCTGCCGATGATCCCCGAGGCCGCCGTCGCCATGCTGGCCTGCGCCCGCATCGGCGCGGCCCACTCGGTGGTCTTCGGCGGCTTCTCCGCCGACGCCGTCGCCTCCCGCATCCAGGACGCCGACGCCAAGCTGGTCATCACCGCGGACGGCGGCTACCGGCGCGGCAAGCCGTCCGCGCTGAAGCCCGCGATCGACGAGGCCGTCAGCAAGTGCCCCCAGGTCGAGCACGTTCTCGTCGTCCGCCGAACCGGCCAGGACACCGCGTTCACCGAGGGCCGGGACGTGTGGTGGGACGACATCGTCTCCCGCCAGTCCACCGAGCACACCCCCGAGGCCTTCGAGGCGGAGCATCCGCTCTTCATCCTCTACACCTCCGGCACCACCGGAAAGCCGAAGGGCATCCTGCACACGTCCGGCGGCTATCTCACCCAGGCGGCCTACACCCACCACGCCGTCTTCGACCTCAAGCCGGAGTCGGACGTCTACTGGTGCACGGCCGACGTCGGCTGGGTGACCGGCCACTCGTACATCGTGTACGGGCCGCTGGCCAACGGTGCGACACAGGTGATGTACGAGGGCACGCCCGACACCCCGCACCAGGGCAGGTTCTGGGAGATCGTGCAGAAGTACGGCGTCACCATCCTCTACACCGCGCCGACCGCGATCCGCACCTTCATGAAGTGGGGCGACGACATCCCCGCCAAGTTCGACCTGTCCAGCCTGCGCATCCTGGGGTCGGTGGGCGAGCCGATCAACCCGGAGGCCTGGATCTGGTACCGGGAGCACATCGGCGGCGGGAACTGCCCGATCGTGGACACCTGGTGGCAGACCGAGACCGGCGCGATGATGATCTCTCCGCTGCCGGGGGTCACCGAGACCAAGCCCGGTTCGGCGCAGCGCCCCCTGCCTGGCATCGCGGCGACCGTGGTGGACGACGAAGCGCGCGAGGTGCCCAACGGAGGCGGCGGCTATCTGGTGCTGACCGAGCCGTGGCCGTCGATGCTCCGCACGATCTGGGGCGACGACCAGCGCTTCGTCGACACCTACTGGTCCCGCTTCGAGGGCAAGTACTTCGCGGGCGACGGCGCCAAGAAGGACGACGACGGGGACATCTGGCTGCTGGGCCGGGTCGACGACGTCATGCTGGTCTCGGGCCACAACATCTCCACCACGGAGGTCGAGTCGGCGCTGGTCTCGCACCCCAAGGTCGCCGAGGCCGCCGTGGTCGGCGCCGCGGACGAGACGACCGGTCAGGCGATCGTCGCCTTCGTCATTCTGCGCGGCAGCGCTGCCGAGGACGCCGACCTGGTCGCCGATCTCCGCAACCACGTCGGCGCGACGCTCGGCCCCATCGCCAAGCCCAAGCGAATCCTGCCGGTCGCCGAACTGCCGAAGACCCGGTCCGGGAAGATCATGCGCCGGCTGCTGCGCGATGTCGCGGAGAACCGCCAGCTCGGTGATGTCACCACCCTGACGGACTCCTCGGTGATGGACCTCATCCAGACGAGGCTGCCGAGCGCCCCCAGCGAGGACTGACCAGCCGAACCACATAAGGGACATTCGGCCGACGCGCCGGATGTCCCTTATGTGTCTATGGTGAGGATCACGGATACACCCTTGCGGGCTTGGGTAAGGTAAGCGCGCGTCAACGACGCTCTTGGAAGAACTGCATGTGACGAATGGTGCGCCGGGAAGTCTGGTCGGCATGCGCTTCACCCCTGCCCACCCGACCATCGGAGGTCCTTCGACGTGCCCGCACCGACCCCCACCGGCCAGACCGATCGTCCCGCCGGCCAGACGGACCGCAGGTTCCTCGGACGTCTGTCCCTTCCCGAGCGGAATTTCATCGCCGACGCGCTACGGGCCGAGACCGTCGGCGGCGTGCTGCTGCTCATCGCGGCGATCATCGCCCTCATATGGGCGAACAGCCCTCTGGCCGACGACTACCAGTCCGTACGGGACTTCCACATAGGGCCATCCGCCCTCGGCCTCGACCTCTCCCTCCAGCACTGGGCCGCCGACGGTCTGCTGGCCGTCTTCTTCTTCGTCGCGGGCATCGAGCTCAAGCGAGAACTGGTCGCGGGAGAGCTGCGGGACCCCAAGGCGGCCACCCTCCCCGTGGTCGCCGCGATCGCCGGTATGGCCGCCCCCGCGCTGGTCTATCTGCTGGTCAACAGCATCGGCGGCGGTTCGACCGACGGCTGGGCCGTGCCGACCGCCACTGACATCGCCTTCGCGCTCGCCGTCCTCGCGGTCATCGGCGCCTCGCTGCCGTCCGCCCTGCGCGCCTTTCTGCTCACCCTCGCGGTCGTCGACGACCTCTTCGCCATCCTGATCATCGCGATCTTCTTCACCAGCGACCTGAACTTCGCGGCGCTGGGCGGCGCGCTCGTCGGGCTGGGCCTCTTCTGGCTGCTGCTGCGCATGGGTGTGCGCGGCTGGTACGTGTACGTTCCGCTGGGCCTTGTGATCTGGGGGCTGATGTACAACAGCGGCGTCCATGCCACGATCGCCGGGGTGGCCATGGGCCTGATGCTCCGCTGCACCCGCCACGAGGACGAGGAGCGCTCGCCCGGCGAGCGCATCGAGCACATGGTGCGCCCCCTTTCGGCGGGCCTCGCGGTGCCGCTGTTCGCGCTGTTCTCCGCGGGAGTCTCCGTCTCCGGCGGCGCGGTCTCCGATGTCTTCACCCAGCCCGAGACGCTCGGCGTGGTCCTCGGCCTGGTGGTCGGCAAGGTGGTCGGCATCTTCGGCGGTGCCTGGCTGACCGTGCGCTTCACCAAGGCCCAGCTGAACGAGGAGCTGGCCTGGCCTGATGTCTTCGCCGTCGCCACACTCGCGGGCATCGGCTTCACCGTCTCGCTCCTCATCGGCGAACTGGCCTTCGCCGACGATCCGGTGATGACCGACGAGATCAAGGCCGCCGTCCTGTTCGGCTCGCTGATCGCCGCGGTCTGCGCGACCGTGCTGCTCAAGGTGCGTGTGCGCAAGTACCAGGCGCTGTGCGCGGAAGAGGACCGCGATGAGGACCGCGACGGCATCCCCGACGTCTACGAGCAGGACGATCCCGAGTACCACCTGCGGATGGCGGCGATCTACGAGGAGAAGGCCGCAGAGCACCGCCGCATGGCGGAAGTGGCGGGGGCGTCGCGCGACGGTGGCGACAGTCCGGCATGATCTGACACGGATTCGCAGTCGTCTGCGACGGATTCGCAGCCGAAGGCGGTCCAGAGTCGAGAACGTGACAACGTCAGACACATCGGGAAGCGCGAGAAGAGCGAGAAGAGGGAGTCAGCGATGAGCGACCCCGGCAGCAGCGCCCAGGGCACGACGGGCGTCAACGGCAGCGGACCCGGCGCCGACCGCAGCCTCGGACAGTTGGTCGCCTCCGCGACCGCGGAGATGTCCGCGCTGGTGCACGACGAGATCGCCCTGGCCAAGGCCGAGCTGCGCCAGGATGTCAAACGCGGTGCGATCGGCGGCTTCGCGTTCATCGTCGCGGGGGTGCTCGTGCTCTTCGCGCTGCCCGTGCTGAGCTTCGCGGCTGCGTACGGGATCCACAATCTCGGCCTCGGCCTGGCCTGGTCGTTCCTGATCGTGGGCGGCGCATACATCCTGCTGGGCGTGGGCCTCGCGCTGCTGGGCGTCTCCAAGTTCAAGAAGGTCAAGCCGCCGGAGAAGTCCATTGCGTCGGCCAAGCAGACGGCCGCCGTCCTGCAGACCGTCAAGCCGCACACACGTCCGGCCCAGGACAAGGCGGTCGTGTGACGCTTCCGGAGCAGCCGCGCCGCATTCCGCCGGATGTGGGACGCTCAACAGCATGACGGCCCCAGACATCCGTGCCGGCGGCTCAGGCGGCTCCGGCAGCCCCGTACGCATCGACGGCCCATGGACCCACCGCGATGTGGCGGCCAACGGCGCCCGCTTCCATATCGCGGAGCTGGGCGACGGGCCGCTGGTGCTGCTGCTCCATGGCTTCCCGCAGTTCTGGTGGGCCTGGCGGCATCAGCTGACCGCGCTCGCCGACGCGGGGTTCCGCGCGGTGGCGATGGACCTCAGGGGCGTGGGCGGCAGCGACCGTACGCCCCGGGGTTACGACCCCGCCAACCTGGCGCTCGACATCACCGGGGTCGTCCGCTCCCTCGGGGAGCCGGACGCGGCACTCGTCGGCCATGACCTGGGCGGATATCTGGCCTGGACCGCGGCGGTGATGCGGCCCAAGCTGGTGCGCCGGCTGGCGGTCTCCTCGATGCCGCATCCGCGGCGGTGGCGTTCGGCGATGCTGTCCGACTTCGCACAGAGCCGTGCCGGGTCGTATGTGTGGGGCTTTCAGCGCCCATGGATTCCGGAGCGTCAGCTCGTGGCGGACGAGGGCGCCTTGGTGGGCGAACTGATCCGTACGTGGTCGGGTCCGCAGCCCCCGGACGAGGAGGCCCTCGGGGTGTACCGCCGTGCGATGTGCATCCCGTCGACGGCGCACTGCTCGATCGAGCCGTACCGGTGGATGGTGCGCTCGATGGCGCGGCCGGACGGCATCCAGTTCAACCGGCGGATGAAGCGACCGGTGCGGGTGCCCACGCTGCATCTGCATGGCTCGCTGGACCCCGCGATGCGGACCCGCAGCGCGGCGGGCTCGGGCGAGTATGTGGAGGCCCCCTACCGCTGGAGGCTCTTCGACGGTCTCGGCCACTTCCCGCACGAGGAGGACCCGGTGGCCTTCTCCACGGAGCTCATCAACTGGCTGAAGGACCCCGAACCGGACCGGTGACCGTACGCCGCCGGCCCGTTCCGGAAGCCGTGCGCCGCAAGCCGCCGGCCGCCGGGCCGTCCGATCGTCGACTTCTACAGGATGTGCCGGGGGCGGTTGTCCTACGAACGGCCAAATGCCCGGCGCATAGGCCAATTGGCCGCGTCCGGCACGGTTACCGACCATGGGCCACGGGCACACGTCGGGGTATGGGCTGGACGCACGACTACGGTGACGCAGCACGCAACCGCCGCACGGCCAGTGGGCCGATCACCCATGACACAGGTGGCCCCCGAGGCGGAGATCATGATCATTACGGGCAGGGGGTCGGCATCTCCCGCATCCTGAGGCGTCGGGCCCGCTGGGTGTCCGCGCGGCTGCGACACACCCGCGGCTGACCCCGGCGGCCACGCTCGCGGCTTGCCCGGCCGGCCCGCCGGCTGACCGCCCGGCACGGCCGGGGCATCCGCGGCTGACCGTCTGTCGCGCCCTTCTCCCCGTCACCGTCTACAGCGCACAGCGCTGGCTGTCGACCTCCTGGTTGGCGCTGCGGCCGAGGGTGATGTCCTCGCGGATCTCATCGACGGTCAGGGCGTAGCCGGTGTCGGGGTCGTCCAGGGAGCGGGCGAAGATGACGCCGTAAACCCTGCCGTCCGTCGTCAGCAGCGGACCGCCGGAGTTGCCCTGACGGACCGTGGCGTAGAGGGAGTAGACATCGCGCTGCACGGTGCCGCGATGGTAGATGTCCGGGCCATTGGCGTTGATGCGGCCACGCACCCGCGCCGAACGCACGTCGTAGGAGCCGTTCTCCGGGAAACCGGCGACGATCGCGCTGTCGCCGGTGCTCGCATCGCCGTCCGCGAACTGCAGCGGCCGCGCCCTCAGATCCGGCACATCCAGTACGGCGATGTCCCGCTGCCAGTCGTACAGCACCACCTTGGCGTCGTAGAGCCTGCCCTCACCGCCTATCTGCACGGTCGGCTCGTCGACGCCGCCCACGACATGGGCGTTGGTCATCACCCGCCGCTCGGCGAAGACGAAGCCGGTGCCTTCCAGGACCTTGCCGCAGCCCGGGGCCGTGCCGACGACCTTGACGATGGACTGCTTGGCACGGGCGGCGACGGGGCTGTCGACGAGCGCCGGATCGGGGGCCCGGACCTCGGTGATGGGCTCGTTGGAGAACGGCGTGAAGACCTGCGGGAAGCCGTTCTGCGCGAGGACGGAGGAGAAGTCGTTGAACCACGTGGAGGCCTGATCGGGCATCACTCGGTCGACGCCCAGCAGCACCTTGGAGCTGCGGACCTCCTTGCCGAGCGTGGGCAGGGACGTTCCGGCCAGGGCGGAGCCGATCAGCCAGGCGACCAGCAGCATCGCCACCACGTTGACCAGCGCGCCGCCTGTGGCGTCCAGGGCCCGAGCGGGCGACCAGGTGATGTACCGGCGGAGTCTGTTGCCCAGATGCGTGGTGAGCGCCTGCCCCACGGAGGCGCAGACGATCACGATCACCACGGCGGCGATCGCGGCGGCGGTGGACACCTCCGAGTCGTTCGTCAGATGGTCCCAGAGGACGGGGAGCACATACACGGCGACGAGGCCGCCGCCGAGAAAGCCGATCACCGACAGGATGCCGACGACGAAGCCCTGGCGGTAGCCGACGATCGCGAACCACACGGCGGCGACCAGCAACAGGATGTCCAGCACGTTCACCGTCATTTGCCTCGCAGTGTCGTCGCCGGCGCCCGTCCGGCCGGCCTTGGGGTCCTGCGGCAGAGCCGCCCTGGGTGCCGTCTCCCGGAGCACGGCGTGTGGATCAGCCTGTCATGAGCGCCAGTCCAGCGGGACCTGCCGGGAGCGGTCCCACGGCCGCTCCCAGCCCGCGAAGTGCAGAATCCGGTCGATCACTCCGGCGGTGAAACCCCAGACCAGGGCGGATTTGACCAGAAACGCCGGGCCGGTGTGACCGCTCGGGTGCAGCGCGGTCGCGCGGTTGGCCGGGTCCGTGAGATCCGCCACGGGGACGGTGAAGACCCGGGCGGTCTCGGCGGGGTCCACCGCGCCGACGGGGCTCGGCACGCGCCACCAGCCGAGGACGGGTGTCACCACGAAACCGCTCACCGGGATGTAGAGCTTGGGCAGGACCCCGAAGAGCTGCACGCCCGACGGATCAAGGCCGGTCTCCTCCTCCGCCTCGCGCAGGGCGGCGCGCAGCGGGCCGCCGGCGGCCGGGTCGCCGTCCTCGGGGTCGAGCGCGCCGCCCGGGAAGGACGGCTGCCCGGCGTGCGAGCGCAGCGAGCCCGCGCGCTCCATCAGCAGCAGCTCAGGGCCCCGCACGCCGTCCCCGAGCAGGATCAGGACGGCGGACTGACGGCCGCGGCCGCTCTTGGGCGGCAGAAACCGGCTGAGCTGCTCGGGCTCGACGGTCTGCACGGCGCGTACGATGGGATCGAGCCACTCGGGCAGCCCCTGCGTCGTGACGACGACCTCGCCCGCGGCCCGTCCCGTCTCCGTGACCCCGTGTGTACGGGATGTCTTGTCCGTGTCTTCTCCCATGCGCAATCAGATGCACCCCCTGGGCACAACGCCCCGGGGCATATGGATCGTTCCGCCGCAGCGGCGCGGCGCTCCGCGTCCGCAAGCCCCCCGGCCGGCTGCCGGGCTCATCGCGGCAGGCCTCGCCCGACCCGTCACCGGGCCGCGCACCCTCCCGACCACCGCGCCGACCGCCGCCCCGACCTCTGGGCCGACCGCCGCCCTGCTCGCCTCCGGGCCGCCCCTCGTCCCGCTCGCCAGCGGGCCCGTCACCCGGCCGCCCCCAGAGCGGGGGCGGGCGGCGCCGGCTTGCCCGGATAGTCGGGCGGCGGCTTCAGTCGCTGGCCCGGCTGCCCGCCCAGCTCGTACTTCAGCAGCTTCTTCGCCTTTTCCGGATCCGTCTCGCCCTCCCCGTACGACGGACAGAGGTGGGCGATGGGGCAGGCGCCGCAGGCGGGCTTGCGGGCGTGGCAGATCCGCCGCCCGTGGAAGATCACGCGGTGTGAAAGCATCGTCCACTCCGACTTCGGGAAGATCGCGGCAATCTCGGCCTCGACCTTCTCCGGGTCCTCCTGGTCCGTCAGCTTCCACCGCCGCACCAGCCGGCCGAAGTGGGTGTCGACCGTTATGCCGGGGACGCCGAAGGCGTTGCCGAGTACCACGAACGCCGTCTTGCGGCCCACCCCGGGCAGCGTCACCAGATCCTTGAGGGTGCCGGGGACCTCGCCGCCGTAGTTGTCCCGCAGGGCGGCGGAGAGGCCTATCAGCGACTTCGCCTTCGCCCGGAAGAAGCCCGTGGGCCGGATGATCTCCTCCAGCTCCTCCGGCACGGCCGCGGCCATGTCCTCCGGCGTCGGATATCTGGCGAAGAGCGCGGGGGTGGTCTGATTCACCCGGAGGTCCGTCGTCTGTGCGGAGAGAACGGTGGCAACCAGCAGCTCGAACGGATTCTCGAAATCAAGCTCGGGATGGGCGTACGGGAATACCTCGGCCAACTCGCGGTTGATCCGGCGCGCGCGGCGGACCATGGCCAGCCTCGATTCCGGTTTGTCGCTTTTCTTGCGTTTTGACGGATTAGGCGAGCGGGGTGGCGACGACTGTTCGCCCACAGCGGAATTCTGCTTCGCGGACACGCTTCCAGCCCCCTTGGCCTGCGCTCTCACCGGCGAATCGGACACCCGGCCAGCCTAAGGGCCGCCACTGACATCCGCCCCGGTCACCGGCAATCAGGCCCCAATCGGGCCCCTGCCGTAGGGGCGGACGCCTCCGTGCGTCAAACTTGTTGTGACTGATCGCACGAATTTTTGCCGCCCGGAAGTCCGTGGGCCCACCCCGGACGTGTACAGACGAGTACAGGACGGTCCGGCATCATGGGGACCAACGTCCCCTGAGCAGGTCGACAAGGAGAGAACTCGTGGACGACGTTCTGCGGCGCGCCCCGCTCTTCGCGGCGCTCGATGACGAGCAGGCCGCGGAGCTCCGCGCCTCGATGAGTGAAGCGACGCTCGCCCGCGGCGACGCGCTCTTTCACGAGGGCGACCCCGGGGACCGCCTCTACGTGGTCACCGAGGGCAAGGTCAAGCTCCACCGCACCTCGCCCGACGGCCGCGAGAACATGCTCGCCGTCCTCGGTCCCGGCGAGCTGATCGGCGAGCTGTCGCTCTTCGACCCGGGTCCGCGCACCGCCACCGCCTCCGCACTGACCGAGGTCAAGCTCCTCGGCCTGGGCCACGGCGATCTGCAGCCCTGGCTGAACGCCCGGCCGGAGGTCGCCAGCGCCCTGCTGCGCGCGGTCGCCCGCCGTCTCCGCAAGACGAACGACCAGATGTCCGACCTGGTCTTCTCCGACGTTCCCGGTCGGGTCGCCCGTGCGCTGCTCGATCTGTCGCGGCGCTTCGGCGTGCAGTCGGAGGAGGGCATCCACGTCGTCCACGACCTCACCCAGGAGGAGCTGGCCCAGCTCGTCGGCGCCTCCCGCGAGACGGTGAACAAGGCCCTGGCCGACTTCGCCCAGCGCGGCTGGCTGCGCCTGGAGGCACGCGCCGTGATCCTGCTGGACGTGGAACGGCTCGCCAAGCGCTCGCGCTGAGCACACACGCCGGCTGAGCACACACGCCGGCTGGGCACACCTACGACACACACGAGCAGAGGGCCGCCCCGGCTTCGGCCGGGGCGGCCCTCTGCTCAGCAGGCGGTTCCGCGCACCCGCCGCCTGTCGGCTGTTTCAGTTGTTCAGGTCTCAGCTGCTCAGCCGTCGGCTGCTCAGCTGTGGGCTGTTCAGCTGTGGGCTGTCAGTCCTTCGTGCCATCGACGATCAGCGGGTTTCCGCTGCCGCCGCCGCACGGCACCGCGTACACCGGGTTCTTGGCTGCCGCCTCCTTGAAGGCGTCGATGCACTGGTTGGCCAGCACCTTGTCGCTGAGCGACTCGTTGAGGATCTTGTTCGCCCTGGCGATGCCCTCCGCCTCGATCCGCCGGCGCTCCGCCTCCGCCTTCGCCGTGCGCGCAGCCTCCTGCGCCCGCTCAGTGGCCTGCTCCTGCTGGATCTTCCGGTCGATCTGGTCCTGGAGCTTGTCCGAAGGGCGGACGTTGCGCAGATTGACCGTGGTGACGTTGATGCCGCGCGGGGCCAGCCGCTCCTTGATCAGGTCGGCGATCTCGGCGTTGATCTTCTCGCGGGCCGAGGTGTAGCCCTCTTCGCTGGTGTAGCGGGCGAACACATTGCGGACTATCTCCCGGCTGTCCGGGAAGACCAGGCGCTGCTGGATCGCGCTCTCGCTGCCGGCCGGCCGGTACAGCTCGACGGCCTTGGCGGGCGTCACCGACCACTTCACGGTGACCTCCGCGTACATCACACCGCCCTGCGAGGAGCGCACCTCGACCACGTCCTTGTCGGACAGATTGAGGTCGACCGGGCGGGTGGAGAACGTGGTGACGTTGGTGAACGGCGAGATGACGTTCATGCCCGGCGACATGGGCGAGCCGACCTTGCCGAAGGTGACCGGCACACCGACCTCGTAGGCGCTGACGATATGGACACAGCTGACGATCGCGGCGAAGACGGATGCGATCAGGGCGCCCAGCGCACCCACTCTGAGGCGGCTGTTCCCGCCGCTGCGGGCGATGAAGAACAGCACCGCCGCCGCGATGACAAGCAGGACAGCGAGTACGAACACAGTGATTCCCCCGAAAAGAACGACGAACGCATGAAGTAAGCGGAGCGTAAAGCATTCGCCCTCCGCGCCGATCGCGGGGTGGTCCGGGCCGATGCCCCGCCGGCACGGAGTCAGCGGAGCGGGCTCAGCGCCACGAGTCAACAGCACGGACTCAGCGGCACGGGCTCAGCGGCACGGGCTCAGCGGCACGGGCTCAGCGCCACGGAGTCAGATCAGGCCGTGCTCCCGCAGATAGTCCAGCTGCGCCCGCACCGACTGCTCGGCGGCCGGCCACAGGGACCTGTCCACATCCGCGTACACATGGGCCACCACGTCGGAGGCCGTGCGATGGCCGTTCTCGACGGCCGTCTCCACCTGGGCTAGCCGGCCGGCGCGGTGGGCGAGATAGAAGTCGACGGCCCCCTGGGCGTCTTCCAGCACCGGCCCGTGGCCCGGCAGCACCGTGTGCACGCCGTCGTCCACGGTCAGCGAGCGCAGCCTGCGCAGGGAGTCGAGGTATTCGCCGAGGCGTCCGTCAGGATGGGCGACGACGGTGGTGCCGCGGCCGAGAATGGTATCCCCCGTCAGCACCGCCTGGTCGGCGGGCAGATGGAAGCAGAGCGAGTCGGCGGTGTGCCCGGGCGTGGCCACCACCCGCAGCTCCAGCCCGCCCACCGTGATCACATCTCCGGCCGCGAGTCCCTCGTCGCCCAGCCGGAGCGCCGGGTCGAGTGCGCGCACCGCCGTGCCGGTCAGCTCCGCGAAACGGGCCGCGCCCTCCGCGTGGTCCGGGTGGCCGTGGGTGAGAAGGGTCAGCCCGATGCGCTTGCCCGCCTTCTCAGCGGTGGACACGACGGTCTCCAGATGGCCTTCGTCGAGGGGCCCGGGGTCGATGACGACCGCGAGGGCGGAGTCCGGCTCCGACACGATCCAGGTGTTGGTGCCGTCCAGGGTCATGGCGGACGGATTCGGCGCGAGGACGTTGACGGCACGGGCGGTGGCGGGGCCGGAGAGCACCCCGCCGCGCGGCTGCCCCGGCAGTGCGGCTGCGTCCGTCATCGGCCGTCCTCGTCTTCCGCGGTCCGCCCCGGGGCCGCCGGTTCGATCCTCTTGGTGAACTCCTCGTGCCCCGGCCAGCTGAGGACGATCTCCCCCTTCACCAGTGCGGCCCGGGCGATCACGGGGGTGAGGTCCTGCTCCCCCGCCGCCACGAGCGCCGTCCCGGCCGTCGGGAACGCCGTCAGCGCCCGCAGCGTGGAGATCGTCGGGGGCATCATCAGCAGCTCGCCCTTGTCGTAGCCGGCGGCCGCGTCCACGGGCCGGATCCACACCGTGTGGTCAGCCTCGGTGGAGACGTTGCGGGCCTGTTGCCCCTGCGGGAGGGCGGCGACGAAGAACCAGGTGTCGTAGCGGCGCGGCTCGAACTCCGGGGTGATCCAACGCGCCCATGCGCCGAGCAGATCGGAGCGCAGGACCAGTCCGCGCCGGTCGAGGAACTCCGCGAAGGACAGCTCGCGGTCGACGAGAGCCTGCCGGTCGGCCTCCCAGCCCTCGCCGTCGTCGTCGCCGGCGGCGTCGGCATCAGCGGCGTCGGCGTCGGCGGTTCCGACAGCCCCGACGACGGTGTCCGGCGTACGGCCTGCGAGCAGCACGCCCGCCTCCTCGTACGTCTCCCGGACCGCCGCGCACACGATGGCCTGCGCGGACGCCGTGTCGTCGACACCCAGCCGGGCGGCCCAGCTCTCCAGGGAGGGGCCCGCCCACCGCACCGGCCGGTCGTCCCGCGGATCGACCCCGCCGCCGGGATATGCGTACGCGCCTCCGGCGAAAGCCATGGAGGCGCGTCGGCGCAGCATATGCACGGCGGGGCCGCCGTCGGGCGTGTCGCGCAGCAGCATCACCGTCGCGGCCCGCTTCGGGGCGACGGGCGTCAGCTCGCCGGAAGCGAGCGCCCGGATCCGGTCGGGCCATTCGGGTGGGTACCACTGACCATTGGACATGGCCGGATGCTATGCGCAATCACCGGGATGTTCGAGGGCGGCCGGTTCGGATCACCGGCTGGTCGGACAGCCTGGTCAGCCGTTGACCAGCTCCACCTGGATCTCGACCTCCACCGGCGCGTCCAGCGGCAGGACGGCGACGCCCACCGCGCTGCGCGCGTGCACGCCCTTGTCGCCCAGTACCTCGCCCAGCAGCTCGCTGGCCCCGTTGAGCACCGCCGGCTGCCCGGTGAAGTCCGAGGCCGAGGCGACGAAGCCGACGACCTTGACGACCCGCGCGATCCGGTCCAGGTCGCCCGCCACCGACTTCACGGCGGCCAGGGCGTTCAGCGCACAGGTGCGCGCCAGTGCCTTGGCCTCTTCCGGGGTGACTTCGGCGCCCACCTTGCCGGTGACCGGGAGCTTGCCCTCCACCATCGGAAGCTGGCCCGCGGTGTGGACATACGGCCCCGACTGCACGGCCGGCTGGTACGCGGCCAGCGGAGGGACCACCTCCGGCAGGGTCAGCCCCAACTCGGCGAGCTTCGCCTCCACGGCGCTCATGAGGACTTCTCCCGCTTGAGATAGGCCACAAGCTGCTCGGGGTTGTTCGGGCCGGGCACGACCTGGACGAGCTCCCAGCCGTCCTCGCCCCAGGTGTCCAGAATCTGCTTCGTCGCATGTACCAACAGCGGCACAGTGGCGTACTCCCACTTGGTCATGGAGCCGACTGTATCCGCACCGCACCCTTGCCGACCGACAGCCTCCTGCGTAGGCCGCGGGCCGACTGGTTAGGCTCGAATGCGTGAGCAGGCTCCAGGTCGTCAGCGGCAAGGGCGGTACCGGTAAGACGACGGTCGCCGCCGCCCTCGCGCTCGCCCTCGCCACCGAGGGAAAGCGGACTCTCCTCGTCGAGGTGGAGGGCAGGCAGGGCATCGCCCAGCTCTTCGAGACCGAGGCGTTGCCCTACGAGGAACGCAAGATCGCCGTCTCCTCCGGAGGCGGCGAGGTCTTCGCCCTGGCCATCGACGCCGAGCGGGCGCTCCTCGACTATCTGCAGATGTTCTACAAGCTCGGCGGCGCGGGCCGGGCGCTGAAGAAGCTGGGTGCGATCGACTTCGCGACGACCATCGCACCCGGCGTGCGCGACGTGCTGCTGACCGGCAAGGCCTGCGAGGCGGTGCGCCGACGGGACAAGCTGGGCGGGTACGCCTACGACTACGTGGTGATGGACGCCCCGCCCACGGGCCGCATCACCCGGTTTCTGAACGTCAACGACGAGGTGGCGGGGCTGGCGAGGATCGGCCCCATACACAATCAGGCGCAGGCGGTGATGCGGGTCCTCAAGTCCCCGCAGACGGCGGTGCATCTGGTGACGCTACTGGAGGAGATGCCGGTCCAGGAGACCGCGGACGGGGTCGCCGAGTTGCACGAGGCGGGGCTGCCCGTCGGCAAGGTGATCGTGAACATGGTCCGGCCCCATCTCCTCGACGAGGAGGCGGTGCAGAGCGCCGCCGACGGCCGACGTGACGAGATCGCCCGGGTGCTGGCCGCGGCAGGCCTGGGCGGCGCGGGGGGCGGCCTCGTCGGCTCGGGCGCGACAGTCGGCGCAAGCGGCATGGGCGCGGGTGCGGGCGCCGGCACAGATGCGGGCGCCGGCACGTCAGGCGGCGCAAGCGGTGCGGGTGCGGTGCCGGGTGTGGACGGGGGAACGGGCGCCGCGAGTCTCGTCGATCCGCTGCTGGAGGAGGCCGCGGAGCACGCCCAGCGCGTCGAGCTGGAGCGCGAGCAGCGCGCCGCGCTCCGCCGCCTGGAGCTGGACTCCTATGAACTGCCGCTGCTGAGTGAGGGAGTCGACCTGGCGGGGCTCTACCGCCTGGCGAAGGATCTGCGGAAGCAAGGAGCGGCCGAGTCATGACGTTGCACTCGCCGTCCCGGGCGCCCCGGGCGCCCCGGGCGCCCCGGGACAGTCACAGCGGCGGTCTGGACGCCGCGGACGCCCTGGACGCGCCGCCCTCTCTGCGGATCGATCCGCTCATCGACGATCCGGACACCCGCATCATCGTCTGCTGCGGCGCGGGCGGCGTCGGCAAGACGACGACCGCGGCGGCCCTCGGCGTGCGGGCGGCGGAGCGCGGCCGCAGGGCGGTCGTCCTCACGATCGACCCGGCGCGCAGGCTCGCCCAGTCGATGGGCATCGACCAGCTGGACAACGTCCCTCGCCGGGTCGAGGGGATCGCGGATCCGACGGGCCGCGGCGAACTGCACGCGATGATGCTGGACATGAAGCGGACGTTCGACGAGATCGTCGAGGCGCATGCGGACCCCGAGCGGGCGCGGGCGATCCTGGAGAACCCCTTCTACCAGTCCCTGTCCGCCGGTTTCGCCGGCACACAGGAGTACATGGCGATGGAGAAGCTGGGCCAGCTGCGGGCGCGGGACGAGTGGGACCTGATCGTCGTCGACACTCCGCCGTCGCGTTCGGCGCTGGACTTCCTCGACGCGCCCAAGCGGCTCGGTTCCTTCCTGGACGGGAAGTTCATCAAGGTGCTGATGGCTCCGGCGAAGGTGGGCGGCCGGGCGGGCATGAAGTTCCTCAATGTCGGCATGTCGATGATGACGGGGACGCTCGGCAAACTGCTGGGGGGTCAACTGCTGCGCGACGTCCAGACGTTCGTGGCGGCGATGGACACCATGTTCGGAGGCTTCCGGACCCGCGCCGACGCCACGTACCGGCTGCTCCAGGCCCCGGGGACGGCCTTCCTGGTGGTCGCGGCGCCGGAGCGGGACGCCCTGCGGGAGGCCGCGTACTTCGTCGAGCGGCTGGCGGAGGAGGAGATGCCGCTGGCCGGGCTGGTGCTGAACCGGGTGCACGGCAGCGGCGCGGCGCGGCTGTCGGCGGAGCGGGCGCTGGCGGCGGCAGAAAATCTTGATGAGGGCCGCATTGTGGATCATATGCCCGGGAAGACTGGTGTTCGTGACGTCGTTCACGACCCCGACGACGTTCACGACGAACTCGACGAGCACCACGAGCACCACGTACCCGGGCTGTATGACGCGGCGGACGCCTCTCCCGAATCCCCGTCTGCCGCAGCCGACGGGCGCGCTGTCGGACATTCGGCGGAAGAGCTGACCGCAGGCTTGCTGCGGTTGCACGCCGAACGTATGCAGGTGCTCGCCCGGGAACAGCGCACGCGCGACCGCTTTACCGCGCTCCACCCTGAGGTGGCCGTGGCGGAGGTCGCCGCCTTGCCCGGAGACGTACACGATCTCGCGGGGCTACGGGCCATCGGCGACCGTCTCGCCGCGAACGACCGTCGTTGAGACGACAGCCGTCGACCGCCCCTGTCCACCCCAGGACACGCGGCCCCGGGGAACTGCCGACGCACCCGTCGGCCGCGTCTGTCGGCGGTGCCTGTCGGCCGTATGCGCCGACGGGGCGTCTGCCGACCGTGCGTGAGCGGGCTGTGGGCGTGCCGACCTTGTTCGCCGACCGTACGTGTGCCGACCCTGTTCGCCGACGCCGCTGGCGCCGACCGTACGTGTGCCGACCGTACGTGTCTCGGCCTAGCCCACTGCCGCGTATGCCTCGTATGTCTCGTCGTCGTCGAGCCCCACAGGCAGAATGCCCGCGCTGCGCTCGTACTCCGTGCGCGCCGTTTCGAGCAGCCTCCGCCACGAAGTGACGGTGGGCCGCCTGCGCAGCAGCGCACGCCGTTCCCGCTCGGTCATTCCGCCCCACACGCCGAACTCGACGCGATTGTCGAGCGCATCGGCCAGACACTCGGTCCGCACCGGGCATCCGGTGCACACCGCCTTGGCCCTGTTCTGCGCTGCCCCTTGTACGAACAGTTCATCCGGATCGGTAGTGCGGCAGGCAGCCTGCGCACTCCAGTCGGTTACCCAGCCCATGCCGGCGCCGTCCTCTCCCGAATCGAGGCTCCCCCACGGCGGCAGCGGCATATTCACCGCCGCCAGTTGAGGACGTTACGGAAGGCAGGCACAGTGCAACACCCCCGTGGGGCCCAATCTTGAATGGCCCGAACGGACTATGCGTACGCGGCAGATCACCCAGGGGAGTGAGCTGAGGGCATATACGACTATTCCGACAAAGCGGGATAGTTGAGCTGCGTCTCATCGGGCACATGACACCTCATGCGGCCACAGTGCCTCGTGGGTGAAAGGGCGGGGTCTCTGTCACATACGTGATACAAAATCGCACTGCTGTGACAGCTGAGAGCAGCTTAGGCCAAGGCATGTGGGCTTGTCCGGCGAATGAGAACGTAGGCTGCCCCTCATGGCAAAGAAGCGCTCGGGCGGAGGTCTGACCGGGACCCAGCAGGCCGCCAAGTTCCTCGGTGTCAGTGTGCTCTCGGGAGCCGTGCTGGCCGGCATCGCCCTGCCGGCCGCCGGTGCTCTGGGACTTGCCGCCAAGGGGACGGTCGAGGGGTTCGACGAGATCCCCGCCAACCTCAAGACTCCCCCGCTGAGCCAGCGCACCACGATCCTGGACGCGCAGGGCGGGCCGATCGCCACGGTGTACTCCCGCGACCGGACCGAAGTGGAGCTCAAGGACATCTCCCCGCATATGCAGAAGGCGATCATCGCGATCGAGGATGCGCGCTTCTACGAGCACGGGGCGATCGACCTCAAAGGCGTGCTGCGGGCGCTCAACCGCAACGCGCAGTCGGGCGGGGTCTCCGAGGGCGCTTCGACACTCACGCAGCAGTATGTGAAGAACGTCTTCGTGGAGGAGGCGGGCGACGACCCCGAGAAGGTCGCGCAGGCCACCCAGCAGACCCTCGGCCGCAAGATCCGCGAGCTGAAGTACGCGATCCAGGTCGAGGAGGAACTGGGCAAGAAGCGGATCCTGCAGAACTATCTGAACATCACCTTCTTCGGGCAGCAGGCGTACGGCGTCGAGGCGGCCGCCCGGCGCTACTTCTCCAAGTCCGCCAAGGACCTGAACCTGGCGGAGTCGGCGCTGCTGGCCGGCCTCGTCCAGTCGCCGAGCCGCTACGACCCGGTCAATGACGCCCAGGAAGCCACCATGCGCCGCAACATGGTGCTGCAGCGCATGGCGGACGTGGGCGACATCCCACAGGGGGAGGCGGACCGGGCGAAGGAGACCCCGCTCGGCCTCAAGGTCAGCAAGCCCAAGAACGGCTGCATCACCGCCGTCAACGGCGCGGGCTTCTTCTGCGACTACGTACGCGAGGTGTTCCTGTCCGACCCCGTCTTCGGCAAGACGCGCGAGGAGCGGGCGAAGACCTGGAACCGCGGCGGTCTGACGATCAAGACGACCCTCGACCCGCAGGCGCAGCAGGCGACGCAGAACGCGATAAAGAAACACGTCTACGAGTCGGACAAGGTCGCCACCGCGGTGACCATGGTCGAGCCGGGGACCGGCAGGATCCTTGCGATGGGCCAGTCGCGCCCGTACGGCTTCGGAAAGACCGAGACGACGATCAACTACTCGGTCGACAAGGGCAAGGGCGGCTCGAACTACGGCTTCCCCGTCGGTTCCACGTTCAAGCCGTTCGTCGCGGCCGCCGCCCTGGAGCAGGGCAAGCCGCCGACGCAGGTGTACTCCTCGCCGTACAAGATGCCCTATCCGGACGAGGTCACGACGTGCAGCGGGAAGCCGTGGAAGAACCTCCAGAACGAGGAAATCCCGAACGAGAACAAGTCGGAGGTCGGCCCCTACGCGCTGAAGGAGGCCATGGCCCTGTCGGTCAACACCTACTTCGTGCAGATGGTGGAGGAGATCGGGCTGTGCCCGGTCGAGGAGATGACCGACAAGCTGGGCGTGATGCAGGGCAACGGCGCGAAGCTGCCCGTCTCACCGGCCCCGCTGACCCTGGGCTCCACCGGCATCGCCCCGCTGACCATGGCCAGTGCCTACGCCACCTTCGCCAACCGCGGCACGTACTGCACGCCGACCGCCATCGAGTCGATCACCACAGCGGGCGGCAAGAGCCTGGAGGTACCCGAGACCAGGTGCGCCAAGGCCATGACCGAGCGGACCGCCGACACCATCAACACACTGCTGCGCGGCGTTGTCGACTCCGGAACGGGCCGGCAGGCCGGTCTCACCAGCCGTGACAGCGCGGGCAAGACGGGTACGACCGACTTCCGGAAGAACGCCTGGTTCGTCGGATACACCCCGAACCTCTCCGGCTCGGTGTGGGTGGGCGACCCGAGCCAGAAGGTGGAGATGGAGAACATCACCATCGGCGGCACCTACCACGCGAAGGTCTTCGGCGGTCAGGTCCCGGGACCGATCTGGAAGGACGCGATGAGCGGGGCGCTGGACGGGAAGGAAGCGCCGTCGTTCAACAGCGTGCACATCCCGGACATCCCGAAGGGCGGCGAACCCGGCCGGCCCGGCGACGGCAAGCCCGGCGGCGGGAACAACCGCGGCGGAAACGGCAACGGCCGCGGCGGAGCCGACAACGGCGGGCAGACGCCCTGGCCCGGCATCTCCATCCCGCCGGACCTGATCGGCGGCAACACCCAGGGGACCACGGACGGCGGCGTTTCCGGCATCGACGGCGGCACCGGAGACGAGGGCGACGCCACGGCCGGGAACGCGAACGGGAACGGCGGCTTCGACTTCGGCGGCAACCTCGGAGGGATCGGCGGCCGCCGCGACGGCTAGCCGACAGAGCGACGAGGGGGTGCGGCCGCCGGCCGCACCCCCTTTCCTCGTCCTGTACGGGCTCAGCCCGCGAGGCGCTGCTTGACCACGGCGGCGACCCGGCCGCCCTCGGCGCGTCCGGCAACCTTCGGGTTCACGATCTTCATGACCTGGCCCATCGCACGCGGGCCCTCGGACCCGGCGGCCCTGGCCTCCTCGACCGCCTCCGCCACGATCGCGGCCAGCTCCTCGTCGGAGAGCTGCTGCGGCAGATAAGCATCCAGCACCTCGCCCTCCGCCTGCTCACGCCGGGCCTGCTCGGCACGCCCGCCCTTGGCGAACGCCTCGGCGGCCTCACGGCGCTTCTTCGCCTCCTTGGCGATCACCTTCTGGACCTCGTCGTCGGAGAGCTCACGGGCCTGCTTGCCCGCCACCTCCTCCTTGCTGATCGCAGAGAGGGTCAGCCGGAGCGTGGCGGAGCGCAGCTCATCACGCGCCTTGATCGCCTCGGTGAGGTCTTCCTGAAGCCTGGACTTGAGCGTGGTCATGGCATCCAGTGTGACAGGTGCGCAGGTCGGAGCGCCTGCGCATTTCGCCCCACACAGCCCCCTGTGTCCCGTCCGACGCCCGTCACACCGCGGACACACGCCGTCCCCCGGGCTGCGAGGCGCACGTCGCCCGGCCGTCATCGAATGTTGACAACCTGCCCGCGTGCTGGCCATCCGCCTCCCCGTCGTCGACACCCGCCGCTGCCAACTCCTGGGGCTGGCAGGCTCGACCGCGCTGGCCGCCGGCGGCGCCACGGCGGGGGCCCTGCCGGTGCGGGAGGCGCTCGCACCGGGTTCGGGGCGCGCCTCCTTCGGCCTCGTAGGCGTCTACTTCGGCCTCGTCCTGCTGATCGCGGGCTGGGCCCTCCTCGGCCGGGCCGTCCGCGGTCCCGAACCCCCCGTCCGCCGCACCCTGATGCTCACGCTGTGCCTGTGGGCGGCCCCGCTGGTGCTGGCGCCGCCGCTGTTCAGCCGGGACGTCTACAGCTATCTCGCCCAGGGCGCGATGGTCGAGGCCCGGATGGACGTGTACGCGTACGGGCCCTCCCACCTCGGCGGTCCGCTGCCGGCCGAGGTGGCCCCGCTGTGGCAGCACACCCCCGCTCCCTACGGGCCGGTCTTTCTGGCCCTCGCCTCGGCCATAGCGGATGTCTCGCGGGCGGAAGTGACGTCGGGGGTGTTCGGCATGCGGATCGTGGCGCTCCTCGGGGTGGCCCTGATGGCGCTGTGTCTGCCCGCCCTGGCCCGGCACTGCGGGGCGGACCCGGCGGCCGCGCTCTGGCTGGGCGCCCTGAATCCACTGGTCCTGCTGCACCTGGTGGGCGGGGCCCACAATGACGCGGTCATGCTCGGCCTGCTGGGCGCGGGCCTGGTGGCCGCGCTGGGCCGATGGCCGGTGCTCGGCGCCGTACTGGTCACGCTGGCGGCGCTGGTGAAAGCGCCGGCGGCGCTGGGGCTCGCAGCGGTGGCGGTGCTGTGGACCAGACGGCGTTTCGGCAGGAAGGGGGCTCAAGCACAGGCGGTCCTCGGCGTGCTCGCCGTGTCCGCGGCGACCACCGTCGTCACCACCGCCCTCACCGGCACCGGATACGGCTGGATATCCGCACTGGACACCCCCGTCTCTCCGGAGAACTGGTCCCTGACCTCCTCCCTCGGCCGGATGACGCACAGACTTCTGGAGGGCGCGGGCAGCGGTCTCGCCCCGCTCGCCGCCCCCGCCTGGCATCTGACCGGTCTGGCGGCCACCGCGCTCGCCATACTGCTGGTCTGGCGCCGCCACCGGCTGCGCCGTCCCCTCTACGCACTGGGCCTGAGCCTCATCGCCGTGGCGCTGCTCGGCCCGGCGATCCGCCCCTGGTACGTGCTGTGGGGCATGTTCCTGATAGCCGCGGCAGGCCCCGACCGCTCCGTGCGCCGAGCGGTCGCGGCAGGGAGCAGCGCACTGGCCCTCGCGGTCCTGCCCAGCGGCTTCGCACCGGACGGACGGCAGCTGGCGCTCGCGACGGCGGGAGGGCTGCTGGCGGTGCTGACGCTCTGGTGCGCCTGTCTGGCGGCACGCCGGGGCCGGACCGCATCGGCCGTGGCGGGCAGCACCATATGACCCGCTCCGGCATCGGCTCATCGTCCGGCCGGCCCCTGAGCACACGCGCACGCGCCCTGCTGGTCGCGGCGCTGGCGCTCGCGACCGGGATCTTCCTGATCACCGTCCCGCTGCACCGGGAGTGGTTCGACCTGGGCGTCTACCGTGGCGCCGTCACCCACTGGCGCAGCGGCGGCCCCCTCTACGACTACGTCGTCCCGGGCACGCACTACGGCTTCACCTACCCGCCCTTCGCCGCGCTGTGCATGCTGCCGATGACGCTGGTGGGGTGGCACCAGGCAGTGGTGCTGAGCCTGCTGCTCAACGCCCTCGCCGGGGCCGCGATCCTGGCGCTGACCGCGGGCGCGGCGGTACGGCGGCAGGGGTGGAGCCGCTGGTACGCCTTCGCGGTCGCGGGCTGCCTGTTCGCGCTGCTGGAACCGGTGCGGGACACGATCAGCTTTGGGCAGGTCAACCTGCTGCTGCTCACACTCGTGCTGACGGACGCCCGGCTGCTGGCCGCAGGCGGCGGCCGCAGCCGCTTCGCGGGCATCGGGATCGGCCTCGCCACCGCGATCAAGCTCACCCCCGCCGTCTTCATCCTCTATCTCCTCGTCACCCGGCGGCTGCGCGCGGGCCTGGTCGCCTCGGCGGTCGCGCTCGGGGCGACGCTGTTCGCCCTCTGGGCAGCGCCCGGCGCGTCCCGCCACTATTGGACGCAGGCCATGTGGGACACCGACCGCGTGGGGGCACTGGCGTATGTCTCCAACCAGTCCTGGCAAGGCGTCCTGGCCAGGCTCGCCGACCCCGGCGAGCCCAGCCGAACGGCGTGGGCTGTCGGTGTGGCCGTGCTGCTCGCGCTCTGGGCGTGGCGCGCGCGGCAGGCGGCCGCTGCCGGCAACGAACTGGCCGGCTTCGCGCTGACCGGTCTCACCGCCTGTCTGATCAGCCCCGTGACCTGGGTGCACCACCTGGTGTGGACGGTGCCCGCGCTGATCGTCCTGGCCGACTCCGGGCTGCTCTCCGCCGACGCCGAACTGCGACGCCGCCGACTGGCCTGGGCGGCCGCGCTCTACGTGACCCTGTGCAGCAGCGTCATATGGCTGTGGAGCTGGGACGCGGCCGGGGCCGACGGCTTCCTCGGCGGCAACGCGTACGTCTGGATCTGCCTGGGGCTGCTGCTCGCGCTCCCGGTGCGCGCGTCCGCCCCCGCGGACGACTCCCGAAGACACCTGGTCGCCGGCGGGTCTGCGACGATGGGCGCATGCGCGCACGCTACGGAGTACCCCTTGGAATCACGGCAGTCGGCGCTGCCGGGCTCATCTACGCCGCCGGGTTCGAAACCCGCTCCTTCCGCCTCCGGCGAGTGACCGTACCGGTCCTCCCGAGAGGCATGCGGCCGCTGCGGGTGCTCCAGGTCTCCGACATCCACATGGTGTGCGGGCAGCGCAAGAAACGAGCCTGGCTCCAGTCGCTCGCCGGGCTCCGCCCCGACCTCGTCGTCAACACCGGCGACAACCTCTCCGACCCGGACGCGGTACCGGAGGTCCTGGACGCGCTGGCCCCGCTGATGGAGTACCCGGGCGTGTACGTGTTCGGCTCCAACGACTACTACGGGCCCCGGCTGCGCAACCCGGCCCGCTACCTGATCGAGAAGGCCCAGGGCCGGCACGGCCTGAACGGCAACGCCCCGGCCGTCGGCGTCGTCCACAACCCCTGGGAGGGTCTGCGCGACGCCTTCGACGCGGCCGGCTGGTCCGACCTGTCGAACACCCGTGCAGAGATGAAGCTCGAGGGCTGCGAAATCGCCTTCACGGGCCTCGACGACCCCCACATCAAGCGCGACCGCTACGAACAGGTCGCCGGCGGCCCCGACCCGGACGCCGACCTTTCCCTCGCCGTCGTCCACGCCCCGTACCTGCGCGCCCTGGACCCCTTCACAGCCGACGGCTACCCCTTGATCCTCGCGGGCCACACCCACGGCGGCCAGCTGTGCATCCCCTTCTACGGCGCCCTGGTCACCAACTGCGATCTCGACACGGACCGCGTCAAGGGCCTCTCCACCCACCACTGCGCGGGCCGCACCTCCTACCTCCACGTCTCCGCAGGCTGCGGCGCCAGCCGCTACACCCCGGTCCGCTTCGCCTGCCCCCCGGAGGCCACGCTCCTGACCCTGGCCCCGAAGGACTGACCGCGCCGCCTGTGGCCGGGGGCATCCCCGACCGCAAGCGGCGAAAACCGGATTTCGTCTCCGGCCGCGGGTGGGCTAAAGTAATCGACGTCGCCGCGACAGCGCGCGACACCGGGGTGTAGCGCAGCTTGGCAGCGCGCTTCGTTCGGGACGAAGAGGTCGTGGGTTCAAATCCCGCCACCCCGACTTCGTAAGAGCAGGTCAGGGCCGGTCATCCTTCGGGGAGACCGGTCCTGACTGCGTTCTATGCGGGTGTTGGGCGTCAACCAGGTGTGATCTTGGTCGGCGGCTACGCCGACTTCGCACGTTCCTGCAGCAGCCGGTCGAGCACTGGCACCGCGGACCGGGGCGCAAGCGCCAGGCGGTTGTCCAGCGATTCGTGCCGGACCTCGGCGAGCCGTTCCATCAGCAGGGCCGCGTGGAGTCGGTCATGTGCCGGTAGCGCGCACCGACCGATCCGTCCTCGTGGCCCATCCGCTCGTCCATGAGGACCTTGGGCGTGCCCAGCTCCTCCATGAGCGTGCGGTGCCCGTGGCGGAGGCCGTGGCGGGTCAGCTGGTCCTTGATCGGCAGCCGGCACGCTTCCTTCCGCGCAGCCGGACCCCGCGCGGCCTCGTACGGGCACGCCGGGCCACGGCCCGCCGGTCAAGGTCAACCGCCGATCGGCCCCCGGCACGCGCAACAGGGCCATCGTGAGTCACGGCCCGCCGCCTCCAGCGCTCGACGCGCCCACCGGTCGACAGGACGCCTCACGGCGCCGGGGCGACACGCGCCGCCCCCGAAGGGCATCGCCGGGGGTCGGCGACTTGGCGGCGTTTCCACCCGAAACGGCGATCCACGCCCTGACGGAGCTGCGGCTCCCCGCCCAGTGGAAGTCACCGGTGAATACTGACGCCATGCTCCACATCCTCGGGTCCTCGCCTTCCTCATCGCCCGGCGCGTGCGCACCCGGGTTCCGCGTACTCGTCGTGTGCACCGGCAACCTCTACCGCTCGCCCCTCGCCGAGTGCCTGCTCAGGCAGCAGTTGCTCGATCTCGATGCCCGGCAGACGATCCGGGTGAGCAGTGCGGGCACGGAGGCCCTCCCCGGCACGCCCATGGCGACCACGGTGGCGTCCTTCCTCCTCGCACGCGGAGCGGATCCTTCCGGGACGAACTCCCGACGCCTGACGAAGGAGTTGGTCGAGAACTCGGATCTGGTGCTGGGGGCCGCGAGGGAACATCGCGAAGCCGCCGTGCGGCTGGCCCCCACATGGTCGCTGACCCGGTCTTTCACCCTCTGCGAGTTCGCCCGGCTGGTGCGGGCCGAGGACGCCTCGGGTGTGGTGGATCCCGCCGCACGGTTCGCGAATCTCGTCCAGGGCGCGGCCTCTCGGCGTGGCGCCGTGCGTGCGTACGCCGGTGATGACGACATCGACGATCCTGTCGGCGCCGGTCCCCAAGAGGTGCAGAAGTGCCTGGAACGGATCGAGGGTGTCGTGCAGCGCGTCGCGACGGCCGTACGGACCGGATGACTCATGGGCGTCGAGCCGGGCGGCCCGGAGCGCTTCGGCCGTCGGCCAGGCGAAGACCATTCGGATCGTCACGGCGGCCGTATTTCCGGAACCCCTGACCGGGGAAGGAGCTCCCGGCCCGCGGTTCCGGGATGGCCGGTTCCGGGTTCACCTGTCTGTGTGGTCGCCGTCTTCTCCCGGTGCCCGTCGCGACGGGCACTACGGGCCCCGGTGCGCTCGCCCCTGCCGGCGGGCCTCCATCGCCGTGGTGCGGCGATGGAGGCGGGAGGACGGAGCGCTTCCACCGGCCAGCCCAGCGACACTGGAGCCCCCACCAGTTGCCTCAGAGATCCCGTCAGGGTACGTGCGGCGGAGAACGCCTGTCCGTCGTCACGCGAACCGATTCCGTGTCAGCGAATGCGGCCGTGCTCGCGGCGAGCCTCGATCGGTGCCGGGGCCTGGTTCGGTGATGTGGCCTTGTCAGGCGGATCTGTCGGACGAGTTGCTGGAAGCACGCCAGAGCCGCGCAAGTCGGCAGGGCAGCAGCAGCGACGTCGGTGGCGGTTCCGTGTGACTGGACGACACACAGGAACACCGCGGCGGAGGAGAACAGCAGTACCACGGCCCAGGAGTGCACGGCCCGGCATCGGTGCAGCGCAGCACGCAGGATCGACAGCGCGGCCACAAGCCAGGGGCCGTATACAAGCAGCGGCCACCAGGAAACAGCACTGTTCTGCGAGGTGAGAACGGCGGCGAGCCGCAAAGGCTCATAGGTGGCCATGCCGCCGAAGACGCTCACCATCGATGTGATGACGGCGACCAACGCGGCGATCAGACAGCTCAGGGTGCGCACACCGCTGGGACGTCTGCGTTCCCGCAGCTTCCGATGGCTCGTGGGAGCAACCCTCAGCGGCGGCAGTTCGGCCGTGATATCTCGCAGCTTCCCCAGAGGACTGCCTGAAGGCGGTGCGGTTACCGACGTCTCCTCGCAGGCCGGGCGCTCGGCTGGGGCACGCTCGGCCGCCATGGCGTCCTGGAGCAGGTAGGCGAGTTCCTCGGCCGGATCCCATGCCGGATCCGGCGGAACCAGGGGGGCGTGGGACGCCTCGGTCGCACGCCGATGCCGGCCGGTGCCCTCCATGTCGTACCAGCCGCGATGGTCGGCGTGGAAGCCGGAGTGGTGGTCGATGCGCTCGTCGTTCATCTCGCAACTTGATCATTCGGCCCGGGGACGGGTGCCTTGGCCTGCCAAGGCGCCCAATCGTTGAATGCGACCAGCCTCCAGTCGCATCATCATGGAATCCGGAGATCTCCGCAGCAGGGGTTCGGTGGCCCGCAGTACAACCGGCCGTCCCGGTTTGCCGGGAGTGCCGTTGGCACCGGGCGTGGAGTACGCCGAGGACGGAGTGTGGATAGAGGGGCCCATCGTCACCGCATGCGCCCCGGCCAGGCCCTGTCCGTTCTCGCGATGGACGGACAGGCCGATGTTCCTTTCCTTAGTCATGTCACCACTAACGCTTCCCCCTCCCCCTGGATGCGTGGCAAAGGAGTGAAGGGACACCGGAGCAAGCATGCAGTCCATAAGAATTTCGACAGTATTCACTCGCGCTGCGACATTCATATGATGGTCCCTACTGCTTGACCGTTGGTCAGGATCGGGCCACCGTCAGGAGGTCCACACCGACAGCGTCCAGCTCGCGATGCAGGGGGTGAGTGTTCTCTTCCAGCACTTCGATCATGCGGCGGCGCCGACGCAGCTCAAGAACGTCAACACGCCACATCCGGCCGAGTGGAGGCGATCCCAGAAGGGCTCCCACGGTGCAGGCAGAAGCACAGACGATCAACACCCAGAGAGCGGTGTTCCACACGGTTGTCTCCTCCGTCGTTCTGGTGGCTGTACCTCGAACCTCCGCAGGGAGTGCGGCGCACGAGGAATTTCACGGACACCCGAATAACGCGAACACCTGGGCCGGGTGACAGATAAGGCCTGAAACACCCCGCAGGAACCAACCGAATGACTGCCCTTACATCCCACATATCGACCCGCGGTCGGGCCATCACATTTCTGTGCGGAGTCGGCCGCACCGCGACCGACTCGCGCAACCGATCCCGGGTACGCACAGACGCCGACGGCCGGCAGCACGTACCCGGCCCGACGCCGCGAGAGCGTGTGGGAAGGGTTCGTCGCTGCCGGCCGTCACAGGTATTGCCTGAGGCGTCGGGGGCGCTCGTTATGCGCGCAGATCAGCCGCGCTTCACGCGCCGGGTGAGAAGAATCGCCCCGCCACCGAGCAGGAACAGCCCGGCGACTCCGCCCAGCAGGAGGGCCGAGTGGTCCTCACCCGTGTCGGCGAGGCGCGGCCTGCCGTCGTGATCGCGGCCGGGCCTGCCGTCCTGATCACGGTCGGGCCCGTCGCCGTCACCGGGGTGGCCATGGCCGTCATCGGGACGACCGGGACCGTCACCGTCGCCGTCACCGGGGCGACCGGGACCGTCGCCGTCACCGGGACGACCGGGACCGTCACCGTCACCGGGACCACCGGGACCGTCACCGGGATCGCCGTCGTCGTCCAGCACGGTGATCTCGGCCAGCAGGACCTGCGCCTCACCCTCGAGCCGGAAGACGTGCTCACCCGGCTTGACGCGATGGGGGATGGTGACGGTGTCCGTCACAATGCCGTTCTCGTCGGCCGTGTGGACATCCAGAATGACCTTGTCGGAGAAGACCGCCGACTCGATGCCGTCCTCACCCTCTCCGAATCCGGTTCCGGTGAAGTCGACCGAGTCTCCCTGGGTGACGGTGGTGGCGCTGAGGGTCAGGCTCGGAGGCTGCGGGGGATACGGTTGGGCCAGGGCGGACTGCGCCCCCAGTACTGGTACAGCGGCCATGACAGCAGAGGCTGCTGTGGCCGCGAGTGCGGCACGCCATTTGGATGACGCCGTCATCGCATTTCACGCTCCTCGAGTGGGATCAGGCCGACGCCTTGGCGCGACCCGCGAGTACGGTATACGCATGTATCTCGCTGAAAGGCATGTCTTAACGTCTGTCGGTGTATGAGACTCCATCTGGCGCATGAAGATCACCGAATGGACGTCACATCCGTCTGAGGGCAAGGGACCGTAAGGCACCTGCTGCCGCATCGAGCTACCGACTTCACCCTCAAGAGGGATCTGGATTGCCGTCGTCATCCCTTCCCGCACCGAACGCGCAGCGCCACGGCCACGGCCACGGCCACGGCCACGGCGGAGAAGAACGGCACAACGCACCACGAGTCAGCGGGGCCGGCGGTCGCCGCCTCGGGCGGCGGGCCGTGGACGACGATGCCCCGAACACACCGGCCCTGAGGCGAATGACGTGCCCCACCGCGTCGCTCAGCAGGCCGACGGTCCGAAACAGCGGGCTTCTGTGGCCGCCGCGTATTCGGCGGCGCCCAGGAGAAAGGGCGCCCGACAGGCGTCGCCGGCCCCGCCGCGCGGTCGCCCCCCATTGCGAACGTTGAGACCCGGGTGCAAAGCATTCACATGACACCGGCGTCGCGTGTTTCCGTGGGACGCTGACGCTCTCGCACCGTCACAGAAAGCGGGCCACAGAGCCACACGGCTGACAGATACACGGAAAATCCCGCCTGCCCGAACGTCGGGGCGTCGCCATTCCTCGCGCACCTGCAAGCTCTAGGAATCACGGCCGAGCTGAACACCCAGAACATCAAAGTCAGTCCGGCTCGCCACTCCGACACATTCGAGAAAGGTCCGGGATGCCCAAGACCATTGTGGTGACCCTCCTCGCGACGGCCCTGGCGGCTGGTACACCGAGTGCCATCGCCCATACGGGCGAAGTAGATTTCCCGCCCACAGCCATGGTGTCCGACACGACCGGCACGATCGCCGACCGGTACATCGTGATGCTCAAGGACACCGGCACTGACCGACATGGCGACATGGACGACGTCCTGACGGCGGCGACCGAGCGCGCCTCCGGCATGGGCGCCCTCGTGCACCACGTCTATCGCCATGCACTCCATGGCTATGCGGCGTCGATGACTGCGAGCACCGCGGCCGCGCTCGCCCGCGACCCGCAGGTGCAGTCGGTGCAGCCGGACCGAGTGGTCCGTGCCACGGACCAGTCGGTCCCGACCGGTGTGAACCGGGTCGACGCCGACCTCAGCCCGACCGCGGCCATCGACGGTGTGGACACGCGGGTCGACGCGGATGTCGCGGTCCTCGACACCGGGATCAGCACCAGCCACCCGGACCTCAATGTGAACCGGTCCGGCGGTGTGAACTGCTGGATGCCCTTCCTGCCGCCCAACGACTACCACGGCCACGGCACGCACGTGGCGGGCACCATCGGCGCCCTGGACAACGGGACCGGAGTCGTCGGGGTGGCTCCCGGTGCGCGGCTCTGGCCGGTGCAGGTGCTCAGCCCCCTCGGCATGGGATCGACCTCGACCGTCCTGTGCGGCATCGACTACGTCACCCAGCACGCCGACCGGATCGACGTGGCCAACATGAGCCTGGGCGGTTCCGGCACCGACGACGGCAACTGCGGCAAGACCAGCAACGACGCCATGCACCAAGCCATCTGCAACTCGGTCGCCAAGGGGGTCACCTACGCCGTGGCGGCCGGCAACAGCCACGCCGACGCCAAGAGCACCGTGCCGGCCGCGTACGACGAGGTGATCACCGTCAGCGCTCTGGCGGACTTCGACGGGAAGCCCGGCGGCCTGGCCGGGCCGACCTGCCGCGACGACCAGGACGACACCCTCGCCGACTTCTCCAACTTCGGCTCCGACGTCGATCTGATCGCACCGGGCGTGTGCATCAGGTCGACCTACCTCAACGGCGGCTACGCCACCCTGTCCGGCACCTCCATGGCCGCGCCGCACGCGGCGGGCGGCGCCGCACTCTACCGGGCCACCCACCCGACCGCGTCCCCCCAGACCGTCAAGGCTGCCCTGCAGAACGCGGGCAGCCTCGACTGGGCCTGGCCGTCGCAGGACGGGGACGCGGTCAAGGAGCGCCTCCTCAAGGTCTCCCCCTTCTGAGCCGGCCGACGGCTCGGCGACACGCCTCGGCAGCGCACCTCGGCACCGGCCGAGGTGCGCTGCCGCACGTCGGACCCGTGGCCCCCGGCTCATTTCTCACTTGCGAGATCCACGACGGCGGCCTTCTTCTGCTGGGCCGCCAAACGCGGCGCGGGCAGTTCGCCCTGCGCCTCGTAGGCTTCGTAACGGTCGCCCTTCGGGGGCGCGGCCATGTTGAAAACGGTGCCGAGCACACGGCCGCCCACCTGTTCCAGCGCATCGGTGGCGGTGCGGACCTGGTCTCGGCCGGTCTTCGAGGACCGGACGACGAGCAGCGTGCCCTGGGCCAGGGGGGCGAGTCCGATGGTGTCGGCGACCGGCAGCAGCGGCGCCGTGTCGACGATGACCGCCTCGTATGTGTTCGCGAGGTCTTGGAGGACCTCGCTCATACGGGCCGAGGCCAGCAACTCGGTGGGGTTCGGCGGCACGGCGCCACCGGCCAGCACCGAGAGCCCGTTGCCGACCTGCTGCATCACTTCCTCGGCCCGGGCCTGTCCGATGAGCACGGTGGTCAGTCCGGCGTCCTGGACGAGGCCGAAGGTCTTGGCCACACACGGACGGCGCAGGTCGGCGTCGACCAGACACGTGGAGACGCCTGCCTCCACGAGGGAGAGGGCCAGGTTCACCGAGGTGTTGGTCTTGCCCTCACCCGGCACCGAACTCGTCACCATGATGATCCGGGGACGGTCGTCGACCTGGGCGAACTGCAGATTGGTACGCAGTTTGCGGAACGCTTCGGCGCGCTGGGAGTGAGCGGCGGCTGTGATGAGCGGCTGTGCGGGCGCGCTCTTGTCGTACGGAATGGCTCCGAGGCCCGGCAGACCGGTGAGCTCGCTCAGCGCCTGGCTGGTTTTGAGGGTGGTGTCGAGGGTCTCGCGCAGGACGACGAGTCCGGCGGCGAGCAGCAGTCCGACACACGCTCCTCCGGCCAGGTTGAGCAGTGGCCGCGGAGACACGGGAGCGCCGGGCGCGACCGCTTGCTGGGTGACGCCCAGCGAGACGGGTGAGACAGCTGGAGGTGCGTCCGCCTCGCGCCCGGAGCCCACCGGGGCGGGTGTCTCCAGCCGCTCGACGACCGCGCTGAAGCTGGCCGCGACGGCGTTGGCGATCTCTGCGGCACGCTTGGGGTCGGCGTCCCGGACGGTGATGTTGATGAGCACGGTGTTGAGCGGGGCATCGGCGGTGATCCGGGATGCCAGCTCCTCCGGTGTGGTGCTCAGCTTCAGATCACGCACAACCGGCCCGGTCACCTGACGGGTCGACACGATGGCGGCGTAGGACTGTACCCGCGCCTGCGAGAAGCTCTGCCCCTGGCTCAGTTGAGTGGTGTCCTCACTGGAGCGAGTGGCCACGAAGAGTTGCGTGCCGGCAGCGTAGACAGGGGTGCTCAGCTGCGTGACGGCGAGCGCCGCCCCCACCGTGAGAACAAGACAGACCGCAACGGTCACCCAGCGTCGGGCAAGAGCCTTCAGGAATCCGTGGAGATCCAAACTGCACCCCTCAAAGAACCGAGGGAAACCACCCAAAGGAGAGGTTTATTCCCTATGTACATTGCTGAACATAGGGGCTAGAACATCCCGATCCGGGGAGCCACCCCCATTCGGCCCGCAAACAGCCCGGCAGGCAGGCGCTCGACCGAGGAGAGTGGAGAAGATGACGCCGTCAGAACAGACCGGTGCCTGCCGTGCGTGAACACGTCGGCGTCGTGATGGCGTCCGTGTGCTCGGGGGCGCTGCTCCTGTGCTGCACGTCCTGCGCCGCGAGGGACGCGGTGGCATCCGCGGACGGTGTGGAGCGGTTGCGCGTCAAGGTGCTGGAGGCCCTGCCGCACGATCCGCAGGCCTTCACCCAGGGTCTGGAGATGGCCGGTGACACGCTGTACGAAGGGACCGGTCTGGCCGGGCGGTCGTCGGTACGGGCAGGTCCGCCCGGCGGTCGGCCCACGGCCCGTGTGGACATGCCGGCTCCGTTGTTCGGCGAGGGGATCACCCTCGTAGGCCGAACGCTCTGGCAGCTCACCTGGCGGAACGGGATCGCCGTCGAGCGCGACGCGAGGACCTTGAAGGAGATGCGCCGCGTCCGCTACCCCGACGAGGGCTGGGGGGTGTGCCATCAGCGGTCCCGGAACCGGCTGGTGACGAGCGACGGTTCGTCCCGGTTGACGTTCCGGGACCCGAGGACACTCGGGACCACGGGCGACATCGAAGTCACCGAGAACGGGCGACCGGTGACGATGCTGAACGAACTGGAGTGTGTCGGCGACGCCGTGTACGCCAACGTCCTGTTGAGCGATCGGATCGTGCGCATCGACCCCGCCACCGGCGCGGTGACGGCGAGCATCGATGCCACCGGGCTCCTCCGTGAGAGCGAGCGCGTGGACGGTTCCGTCCTGAACGGCGTGGCCGCCGTCCCCGGCACCGACCAGTTCCTGGTCACCGGCAAGTTCTGGCCCAGGATGTTCCGTGTGGTGTTCGTTCCCGAGGAGACAGCCTCGCCCACCAGGGGCCCGCGGCAGGAGTGAGCCACCCCATCAGGTGACTTACGCGCAACACCGATCGCCCGGCAGTCGACCACTCCGTTCGTGCATGTATCCATGTGCCATGACGGAGCGACATGTGTCTGCCGTCCCAGGGCCTTCCGGTCCCGTCCACGGCGTCTCCCGCCTGCGCGGATCCCTTCGGCGCCCTTCAGTCAGGAACGCACTGCTGGCCGCCGCGGCGCTGTGCGTGGCCGGCGCCGCCTGGATCGGGGTCACCGGGCTGATGGCGCGCTCCGAACTGCTGAACGCGCAACGGGAGCTGTCAACGCTCAAACGCACCGTCACAAGCGCTCCACACACAGAAAGTTCGACGAGCCCCGAGAGAACGATGCGGGCCGCGGCGGCACACGCCGCCCGGGCACACCGACTCACCACCGGCCCCGCCTGGTACATGGCCTCACATGTGCCCTATCTGGGTCGGCCGGTCACCACGGTTCGCGGCATCGCGCAGGCCGCCGACCGGCTGGCCGGTGACGTGCTGCCGCCGTTGGTGGGACTCGCGGCGCGGCCGAGCGACGATGCCGGTCACAGCGGGCTACACGCCCTGCTGTCCGAGCTCCGCGGCAGTGCCGCGGCTCTTGAGCAGGCCGCACGGGCTGCCGCCGAGACGCGCACTCTCGCCGATGGGCTGCCTCGCGCGTCCTGGGTGCCGGGGCTCGATCGGGCGCGTGACCAGTTGGTCTCGCAGCTCCAACGGACGGCCCCCGCCATGGCCGACATGGCTGTGGCGGGCCGTGTGCTTCCCTCCATGCTGGGAATGGACGGCCCGCGGCGTTACATCGTCGTGTTTCAGAACACCGCCGAAGCCAGGGGCACCGGAGGCCTGCCCGGAGCCTTCACCGTACTGACGCTCGATCAGGGCAGGCCCCGGTTCGAGACCTTCGACATCGACACCACGCTGGCCCATGTGCGCCCCGACATCGACCTGGGAGCCGAGTACCGTGCTCAGTACGGCGCCATGGACCCCACCGGCACCTGGGCCAACTCGAACGTCAGCCCTCACTTCCCCTACGCGGCACGCATCTGGACGGCGGCGTGGAGCAAGTACAGCGGACAGCGGGTGGACGGTGCGGCCGCCGTGGATCCCAGCGCCCTGGCCAGGCTTCTTCAGGCGACGGGCCCGGGCAGACTGCCCGACGGAACAGCGCTCACGGCCGACAACGTACTGGAGCTCACGCAGCGCACCAGTTATGCCCGCTTCGCCGACAGCCGGGAGCGCAAGGCGTTCCTCCTCGGCGTCGCACGCGCCGCCGCGACCACGTTCACAGGTGCCCTGAGCACCCCTGGGCAGCTTCCCGAACTCCTCAAAGCGGCCTACGACATCACGCGACAGGGGCGCCTGAAAGTATGGAGCGCCGAGCGTCGGGAACAGAGCCTGCTGCAGCAACGCCCCCTGGCCGGGGCCTTGCCGTCGCAGCCCGGACCGATCGCGGGAGTGGTGGTCAACAACGCCGCGGGCGGCAAGCTCGACTACTACCTGGATCGGGAGTTGCACTGGATCCCCGGCGACTGCACTCGGCACGGACGAAAGGTCACCGCGCGGGTCACACTCGGCAACCGGGCCCCCGCGTCGGGGCTCCCCCCTTACGTCACTCAGCGCGTAGACGATCCGCCATACCCCACCCGGCCGGGAGACAACCGCGTGCTCGTCTCCTACTACGCCAGCTCGGGCGCCCGTCTGTCCGGCGCCACCCTGGACGGTCAACCGGTCACCGTGGGCACCAGCGTCGAACGCGGCCACGCCGTCTACACGCTGGATGTGGAGCTGCCCGCGCAGAGCAGCCGCACGCTGACGCTCCACCTCCTGGAGCCGATCAGCGACCGCACCCCCGTACTGCTGAACCAGCCTCTGGTCACGCCACTGCGCGCCCGCCTGGAGGCCGTGTCCGCCTGCGAGTAGACGCAACGGGCTCCCCGTGATCGGACACCCGGCCTCGGCCGGCACATTCCTCAGCCAGCGCTCATCCGAACTCCGGAATACGAGGTCACCTCCATGCGTCTCCGCGTCATAAGAGTCATCGCCAGGATGAACGTCGGCGGCCCGGCCCTCCAGGTGTCCGCCCTGATGCGCGGCCTGGACACCGAGCGTTTCGACCACCGGCTTTTCGCCGGTTCCGTGGGACCGGACGAAGCGGACTACATCGAGACGTCGGCCACCGATGTGGCGGTCTCCCGTGTGCCCTTCCTGGGGCGGGCGGTGCGGCCCGCCGACGACGTCCGGGCCCTGCGGGAACTCGTCGCGGCCATCCGGCGGTTCCGACCTCACATCGTTCACACCCACACGGCCAAAGCCGGGGCGCTCGGGCGCATCGCGGCGATCACGGCCCGCGTTCCCGCCCGGGTGCACACGTTTCACGGGCACCTGCTGCACGGCTACTTCTCACCGCGGAAGACCAGACTGGTGGTGCACGCCGAGCGAGGGCTGGCGCGAGGCACCGACCGGCTGGTGGCGGTCGGCGAGCGGGTGCGCGACGAACTCCTCGCCGCCGGAATCGGCCGGACCGAACAGTACGCGGTGGTGCCGCCCGGCACCCTGCTCCCCGCACCGCCAGAGCGTTCCGAGGCCCGGCGGCTGCTGGGCCTCCCCCAGGACGCCCCGGTGGTGGCCTATGTCGGCCGGGTGACGCGGATCAAGCGCCCTGACCGCTTCCTGGCCGTCGCGCAGGAGGTACGCCGCACGGTCCCCGAGGCCACCTTCCTGATGTGCGGGGAAGGCGACCTGGGGGCCGTTCTGCAACAGGACCACGGCCTGGACGGTGCTCTCCACCGCCTGGGCTGGCGCACCGACGTGGAGACCGTGTACGCGGCGGCGGACGTGGTCCTGCTCACGTCCGACAACGAGGGGATGCCGGTCAGCCTCATCGAGGCGGGCCAGGCGGGGGTGCCTGTGGTAGCCGCCGATGTGGGCAGCGTGGCGGAGGTTGTACGGGACGGGGAGACCGGGCTGCTGTGCGGCCCCCACGCCCCGGAGCTGACCCGCCACACCGTGCGCCTCCTTCGTGACCCGCGCCTCCGCCAGGACATGGGCGAGCGCGCCCGCTCCTGGACCACCCGCCGATTCGGCGCGGAGCGCCTGGTCGACGACACCCACCGCCTGTACGCCTCCATCGCGGTGGCGCACGGCTGGTGGCCGCCTACTCCGACAGAGAGTGAAGGGAAATGAACGTAGTAGTCACCGGCGGAGCCGGGTTCATCGGGGCGAACCTGTGCCGTGAACTCTCCGCCCGCCCCGGCGTCGGGCGCATCATCGCCCTGGACGACCTCAGCACCGGCAGCGCGGCCAACCTCAAGGGCCTCGACGCGGAACTGGTGGAAGCCAGCATCCTCGACACCGATCTGCTGGACGACGTGGTGTCCTCGGCGGACGCGGTGGTGCACCTGGCCGCGCGCCCGTCCGTGCCCCGGTCCCTCGCGGATCCCTTCGCCAGCCACGAGGTCAACGCCACCGGCACCGTAAGGGTGCTGGAGGCGTGCCGCCGCCGAGGCACCCATCTGGTCGCCGCTTCCTCGTCCTCGGTGTACGGAGCGGTCCCCACGCTGCCCAAGCACGAGGAGCTGCCGACCCGCCCTCTCAGCCCCTACGCCGCGAGCAAGCTCGCCACGGAGGCGTATGTACTCGCGCACGGGGCCAGTTTCGGCCTCCCCGTGCTCGCGCTGCGCTTCTTCAACGTGTACGGGCCGCTCCAGCCCGCGGGGCACGCCTATGCCGCGGTCGTCCCCGCCTTCATCCACGCCATGCTGCGCGGAGCGCCGGTGACCGTCCACGGCGACGGTCTGCAGACGCGTGACTTCACCTATGTCGGCACCGTTGTCCGGGTCCTGGCCGACGCCGCGCTCCGCCACATCACCTGCGCGGGTCCCGTGAACCTGGCCTTCGGCACCCGGATCTCCATCCGCGAGCTCGTCCAGCGTCTCGCCGAGGCGGTGGGAGGCCCGCCGCCCACCGTGGAACACCTGGCAGCCCGCCCCGGAGACGTCCGTGACTCCCAGGCCTCCGACGGCGTACTGCGTGGGCTCTTCCCCGATGTCACGCCGGTGCCGCTGGACCACGGGCTGGCGGAGACGGTGCGGTGGTTCCGCGGGCTTGCCCAGTACGCGGAACGGCCGGTCGGCGATCCGGCTGGCGCCGGTGTGCTCTGAGCCCGCCGACCGCACGCCGGCCGGTGGAACCGAGGCTGCTGCGCGGCAACAGCCGGAGGGAACGCCGGATGGCCCTGTGCAGGTGACCCGGCGACGGCAACACGCCGGGCAGGCAGGGAAACGGCGGTCGTGGCGGAGACATCTGCGGACCTTCGGCTCGCTCACGGCCGCCAGTCAGATCGAGTCCGCCCTGTCGTTCGCCACCACCGCCGTGCTGATCAGGATCGCTGGCAGCACCGGAGCGGGAGAAGTGCTGTTCGCCCAGGCAGTGGCCACGGTCTGGTTCCTGCTGTGGGATCCGCGCTTCGAGGACGCGCAGCAGCGGTTCGTCCCCGTCGAGCGGCTTCGAGGCCATGGCTGCGGGACCCGGCTGTATATCAGGCTTCTCCGGCTGGATGTCGCGGCCGGGGTGCTGGCGACGCTGGTGGGCGTGGTCGCGGTGTTGGCTGCCGCCGCCACCGGATGGATTTCCGGCGATCGGTTCTGGCTGTTCCTACTGGCCCTGCTGGCTGCCGGGGCGGCCACTCCTTCCGGGAGCGCATCGTCCGGTTTCGCGATCGCCGACCAACTGGCCCGGCTGGGCGCCATCCGTCTGGTTCTCGCCGTCGTCGGTTGCCTGGGCACCCTTGCGGCCCTGCTGGTGGCCGGTCCGATCGGCTACCTCGCGGCAACCGTGGTCATGGCGTTGGTGTCCACATCCGTGCTGACCACCCGTGCCTGCCGGCGGGTGCGCGAGGCGTGCGGCTCGCCCGCTGTCGGTCCCGCCGCGCTGCCCGTCGGTCTGGTGCCCTTCCTGGTGAAGAGTTCGGCGGCAGGGTCCGTCTCATTGGCCTCGGACACCGGCCTCTCCGTTCTGGCCGGACTGCTCGGCGGACCGACGCTCGTGACGTACCTGAGGATTGCCTCCGCACCGGGCCGCCTCTTCTCGAGTTTCGTCAGCCCGGTGGCGACGCAGCTCTACCCTCGTCTGGCGCAGGCCAGTGCCGAGGGGCGCCGTTCGGCGGTGATGCGCGACACCCTGCGCTGCAGCGCACTGATCGGCGGCATCGGGGTCATCACCGTCGTCATCGCCACGCCCCTGGTGGGCCCGCTGCTGACCTTGGTCTACGGAGATGGGTACGTGATGTTGTCGACGACCGCCCTGGTGCTGCTGGCCGGAGCCGCGCTGCGCGGCGGCGTGGTCTGGGGGAAGGTACTGCCGCCGGCCCTGGGCTTCCCAGGCGTCCGACTGGCCTTCCTGACCGTCGAAGGACTCTGCCAGTTGGGGGCTCTGGTCGGCGTCACCCAGATCTGGGTCGGCGCGTCACTTGTGGCGCTTGCCTTCGCCTGGAGTTCCCTGGGCCTACTGGCTCTGAGCACGGTCGGCTGGTTCGTCGTGCTGTGGTTCCTCACCCGTACCCTGCCCGGTGCGGAAATCCCGGTTTCGCCACGCGGGAGTAAGGCGCCGGCGGACGGCTCGTTCGCATGAGCACTGGGGCAGGACGGAACCGGCGTCTGTCGGGACAGGCGCCGCAACAGGCCCTGCTCGCTCCCTGCGCACGGGTGAACGGCCGACCGCCGACGGTGGCGAATCCCTGCAGGCGATGATGCCGCGTATATCGTCGTGCACCAGGCTGGAGAGAAAGAGGAGTTATTGCAGATGACCACGACATCCTTGCGCTCCACTGCCATCAGCATCAGGAACGGGATTGTCCGACGAAGCCCGGCGATGCAGCGTCTGATCCAGCAGGGAGCCACGCGCAAATGTCTTCCCAAAGCCTTGTACCGACGGCTCCAACCTATCGGCGTGGCCACCTTGCATGCCCCGGACGGATCCCCTTTCCGGTATGAGTGTTTCGAGGAGGACGGGTTCGGCCGCATGATCGTCTGGCGCGATATGCGGGATTGGGAGAGAACGACCCAGCCGTTGCTCTACTCGTTGGCCAAGAAGTCCCGTGTATTCGTCGATGTGGGAGCGCACACCGGGATCTATTCGATCCTGGGATGCCTTGCCAATCCCGAGCTGCGGGTCATCGCCTGCGAGCCGAACCCGGGTCTGGCCGAGCGTATCCGGGCCAATGCCGCACTGAACGGGCTCACCGAACGACTCACGGTGGTGGCGGCGGCGTTGTCGGACGCTCCCGGAAACGCCACACTCTCCATCCCGCGCAGAAGGACCCACGCTGCATCACTTCGCGCCCCCCTCCAGGGGGAGACGACCCTCGAGGCCGAGGTGACGACAGGGGACGCGCTCCTCTCGGGTATGCCGGTGGACCTGGTAAAGATCGATGTGGAGGGCCTGGAGTCACAGGTACTGGGTGGGATGTCGGAGATTCTCCGCACCCGCGCACCCCACCTGATCATCGAGTGCCTTGACTCGGCGGCGCTGGAGAGCGCCCGCCGGGTGGTGACTCCCGCCGGATACAGGCACGTCTACCACATCAGCGCCCAAGGGATCGTCCCGGTGACCGGCCGCTTCAGAGATCCAGACCTGCTCTACACCAACTTCCTTTTCTGCGCCCGCCCCTACTCCGACTGACCGGGAATGGCCATGCAGGTTGCCAGGAAGGGCCCGACGGCCTTTCTGAGTCTCGGTCGCAAAGGCGATGCAGAGAACCGCATCTTCCACACGAACATCTGGTTCACGGGAAGCAACGCCCGATATGAGAGCCTGCTGCCCCGGCTGCGCCGTATTGACAACTACCTGTTGTCATGCGCTGACAACAGGTACGTCCGCGGAGTGCAGTTCCGGGCGCTGCACATGACAAGCAGGGTGCACAACACATACCTGTTCGGCCGCGCGGCGAGAACCTACCGCTACGGCTTCATCACCAATGTCCAGCACATCGCTCATGCGCGGTTTCCCGTCGTCGTGGACATGGACGATCCCTTCTTCACCACGGAGGAGATCTCCTTGCTCGGCTCGCAGCGCGTGACCGCGATCGTGGTGACCAACGAGTCCGCTGCTGAGCATTACCGCGAGCTGGGCGTCCGAGCCCCGATCCGAGTCATCGGCCAGGGCGCGTCAACTCTCGACGTCGACGCCCGTCTGGCCCGGCAGCTGCGTCAGCGCCGCGCGCCCGGGGAGCTGACGGTGGGGTACGTGGCAGCCTGGCACCAGACCGCCGAGGAGGCCGGCGCCGGTACCGCCTACGACGTCGACCACCTCGTCGACGAGGTGTGGCCCGCCGTGGTGAGAGCGTGTCCGCACGCCCGGCTGTGGCTGGTAGGCGGAATCGGCGCCGGATTGCGCCGCAAGCTGGACGGCCGGGACGACATCGAGATCGTCGGCCGGGTTCCGCAGCACCAGGTGCCCACCTGTCTGGACGCATTCGACGCCGCCGTCTATCCGAGACGGATTCAACACCGTCGTGCCGCCGTCAAGTTGTCCGAGTACATCAGCGCGGGAGTACCGGTGATCGGCTACCG
Organism: Streptomyces sp. MUM 178J; assembly: GCF_022414575.1. GTDB lineage: Bacteria > Actinomycetota > Actinomycetes > Streptomycetales > Streptomycetaceae > Streptomyces > Streptomyces chengmaiensis. The sequence continues at coordinate 150,831 of NZ_JADWYQ010000001.1, forward strand.
CTGCGTCCCGACCGATCTGGTGACCCGCACAGGCGCAGGCATCGTCGTCGACACCACCGAGGAGTTCGTCCGCCGCCTCACACATGTACTGCGCAGCCCGGCGCTGCGTGCTCAGTTGGCGGACAACGCACGCGCGGCGGCCTCCCTCGTGGACTGGAACGTGCTCGCCCGCAGGTACGCCGAGTTGCTGGACGAGTTTCTTCCGGCCCGGGGGCGGGCCGACCTTGCCGGCGTGATGTCGTGAGCGCTGCCAGGTGGTAGGCGCCGTGGCGCGTCAGCGCTGTTCCTGAGCACGGTAGGCCCATTCGGCCCCGCAACACGAGCGCTTCCCCGATCATCGAAGCCGCGCACTGCCATACCCTCCGCCGGCCGGGCAAGCGCCTACGGTAACCGGACGAGTGCGGCCCAGGTCCCGATGCCGGCGTCGTTCACACCAACGCAGACGCGCCCCGTGCGGCTTCGGGTACCGCCGAGGTCTGGTGGTCCGTCGAGGTTGGGCGCCTGCCCGTGGCTCCCACTCCGTACGGCGTCCGCGTTCCGTCGATGCCGAGCCCTCGTGGCTCCCGGCCGAGACCCATTCCCGCGTAGACGAAGAACAGAAGCGTCAGCATCGATCCGGCATAGAGGGTCATCTCCGTCAGCGACATGGCAAGCACTCCGACCGTGAACAGCAGAGGAGTTCCACGCTGGGGGGCCACTCGGCGCAGGAGCGCTCCCAGGAACAACAGCAGGAGAAGAGCGGCAGGCAGGCCCACCGAGGCGAACACGCCGACAAACAGGTTGTAGGGCATGACCGGGTCGGGCGAGGGCGGCATCGAGGCCCCCGCCCAATCCACGAACGGGATCCGCCCCCATCCGGCCCCGAACCAGGGTTCCTGCATACCGGCGTGGATTCCGTTGATCACGCTCAGCGTGCGGAGGTCCCCGCTGAACGGATTGAGGCCGAACCAGCGGGTGACCAGGTCGACGGACCCCAACCCCAGCAGTCCGAGCACCAGCAGGATGGCTCCGATCCTGACGAGTGACACCTTCCTCTGCGCCCAGACGACGAGCACCACGATCGCGGCGAACCACACGCTGCGTGTCTGCGTCAGGAAGACTCCGCACAGCAGCATCGCGCCGACCACCCACCGCCCGGTGAACCGCAGTTCGGTCGTCAGCAGCGGACACAGCGCGGCCAGCAGAAGGGCCCCCATCTGCGCCGGGTCTCCGATGTCGAGCCCGATGAGCCGCGGCTGCCCCAGGAGCACCCCGCCCACCAGGTTGACCAGGGCGTAGCACAGAACGGCCCCGTACATCAGCGTCCGGTCGATCGGGTGGTTCGACAGGAGGACGAACACGGCCGCGTAGACGCTGATCCGCAGCAGCGGCGTGATGGGCGCGCCGGCGGACGCCGTGGCCAGGAAGGACCAGGCCAGGAAGAGTCCCAGCCACCGGCACACGGGCGCGAACAGTGCCGCCTTCTCGATGCGCTGCTTGGCGAAGGAGGCCAGCAGGTGGGCGAGCAGCAGCAGGTCGCTGATGACCAGCGGTCCCGCCAGCGGCTCCTGAAGGGCTGCGATGCCGAGCCCATGGCCCGTCACGACGGCACCGGCCAGCAGAAGGGTGGGCGACAGCACCAGCGCCGCCAGTACGGCGACAGTCGTCAGAGCCACCGTCGGCAGCCATGCTGGGGAACTGCCCAGCACACGTACCGCGACCGCTGCAGGGCCGGTGTTGCTGGTCACGATCCCGAGTGCCGTGACCAGCAGGACGAACACCGCGGCACAGGCCATGACAAGGACGGCTTCCTGGGGCCGGGTTCGCATCCGCGAGCTCCCTCCGCAGACTGGAGGACCGCCGTCTGCGGCATCCTCGGTGGTGGTACAGGGCCAAGTGTCGGCCGGATGGGTCACGTTGACTCATCCGGCGCGCGGAGCCTCCGGGCGGTGTACGCCGTTGGAGTACACCGGCTCTCCGGAGCGGCTCGTCGGCGGCAGCGCGCGGCCCTGTGCGTGCCACGCTGAGGCCGAGGCCGCGGCTTCCAGGGCCTGACACACCGCTGGCCGCCGGCCGACTCCGGGTGACGCGGCGTCGCGTCGCGGCGCGCCGTCCGCTTCCCGGGCCCGCGCCAGGCGTTACCCGAAAGGAGGACGTGATGTTCTGCAGCAACCCGATGTTCGAGCGCAGTCTGTTCGTGGGGGCCCATCTCGACGACATCGAACTGGCGGCGGGCGGAACCGCCGCCAGGCTGGTCAACGCGGGAGCGCAGGTGCGTTTCCTGGTGATGAGCACCTCGGAGTACACCAGCTACAACGGCAGTCACTTCCGCGACGCGGATGTGGCGGTGGCCGAAGGCAGGGAGGCCGCGGCGACACTCGGGGTGAAGGAGATCGACATCCTCAGTTTTCCGGCGAAGGACGTGGAGAACCACTCGGCCGTCGTGGAGTCGATCAACAAGGTCGTCGACGACTTCCGCCCGACCATGGTCTTCACGCACTGGCCGTTCGACACCCACCGGTCCCACGCGAACACCGCGCTCGCCACCATCGCGGCCAGCAGGTACTACAACTCCGTGGTGATGTACGAGCCCATCGTGCCCTCCGGTCGCAGCTATGTCGGTTTCCGGCCGCAGCTGTACATCGGCATCGACGACACCATCGAACAGAAACTGCAGGCCCTGCGGCAGCACAAGTCGGAGTACGAGAAGTACGGCGAGCAGTGGATCGAAGGCGTAGAGGCCCGATCGCGCTACCGCGGCTATGAGATGCGCGCCCGTCACGGCGAGGCGTTCGAGGTGTCGCGCCTGGAAGGCACACTGGCGTGACATGCGTGAACCGTCGGATCGAGCACGGCCGGTGATGACCACGACGCGTATCTGTGAGGTGATCAAGACCCTTGACGCCGGTGGCGCCGAGGTACTGCTTGTCGAGCGCCTCCGCCGGGAGCGGCGGGCCGGGCTGGAGTACACCGTGGTCTTCATGCAGGCGGCGACCGACGAGTTGTGCGACACTCTCCGGTCCGCCGGGGTGAGGGTCGTCGACCTGCGCGACTGCCCGCGGTGGCTCCGCTATGCCAGGCTGATCGCTGCGGTCAGGCGCCTCGCGCCCGATGTGATCAATGTGCACTCGCCGTCTCCCGCGACCGCGTTGCGCCCCTTCGTCCACCTGATGCGGCCCCGGCCCCTGTTGATCTCTACGGTCCACCAGGAGTACTACGGCTCGCTGGCCATGCTGCTGAACCGTCCCACCCGGCGCTTCGACGATCTGATGGTGGCGGTCTCTCCCCAGGTCGCCACGTCGCGCAGCGCGCGGGGAGCGCGTCGCATCCGCACCAGGATCCACGGCATCGACGTGGGGCGGCAGCGCTACTGGGCCGACCACGCGGACGTGGTCCGGAAGGAATTCGGCATCCCCGAGGACGCGTTCGTCCTCGCTTTCGTGGCTAACATGAAGCCCGCCAAGAACCACCTGCTGCTGATCGACGCGGCGTCACGGGTGCTCGCGCGTCGTCCCGACGCGCTCTTCGTCCTCGCCGGGGACGGCCCCCTGCGGCCGAAGGTCATGGCTGAGATCGGCCGGCGGGGGCTGACCGACCGGGTCCGCTTGCTGGGCCGGGTGCCTCACGCCAACCGCCTGGTGGCCGCCGCGGACGCCCTGCTCCTGTGCTCGGACAGCGAGGGGATGCCGGTGGTGGTCATGGAGGCGATCGCGGCGGGCGTACCGGTGGTGTCCACCGCGGTCGGAGGCGTCCCCGAACTGGTCGAAGACAATCGCAACGGAATCCTCACCAGACCGGGCTCGCCGGAGGCCTTCGCGGAGGGCGTCCTTCGGGCCATGCGCCCCGAGGTCCATCGGGTCCTCGCCGCCGGGGCCCGCGCGGACGCCGCCAAGGTGGACGTGTCGGAAACCGCCGACTGGTTCGACGAGCTCTACGCCACCATGACGGCCGAGGCACGCCGAGGCTGACCGGCTCGCCCGGGACACGGGGTACGCCGTCCGCATGGACCGGGCACGGTGGACGGCCCGTCGGTGGGAGCCACCCGTCACACCGTGTCAGCCTGGCGGGCGAATCACCACACGACCCGGAGGAATCGGATGCATGGTGCCGTGGGGACGATCCCGAACGGTGCGCACCGCTACGAACTGTGCCGTCTGACGGACCTGACGGACGAATCGCTCGGCGCGCTCGTCGAGCTGGAACGACTCGTCCACCGGGAGAGCGCCCACTACGACGACCGGCCCTGGGATCTTGAGAACTTCACCCGTCCTCTGCCGGGCAAGCAGGAACTGAGCCTGGTCGTCATGGAGTCGGGCAAGCCGGTCGGATTCCTGGTGGCCTCCAGCCGCCCTGACGGCGTTCACGTCAACCGCGTGGCTGTCGATCCGCGCCATCGGGGCATGGGTGTCGCCGCCTGGCTCATCGCCCGGTTGTTCGCCCAGTCGTCCGGGACGGTCACGATCAACTGCGACCCGGGCAACCAGCCGGCGATCGCCCTGTACACCCGTGCGGGCTTCCGCGTCAGGGGGACCACACCGGCTGGAAAACTGCTGCTCTCGACCGACCCGCTGATTCCCGTCGAGAAGCTGTGTGTGTGGTACGTCTTCACCACAGCGGGCATGCGCAGCGGACACGCGGCTCACGTCCCCGGCTTTGTCGACACCCTGTCACATACCTGCCGTGCCACCGCCGTACGGTACGGCGATCCGACGGAACTTCCGCCGCTGAGACTCAGCCTCGACTGGGTGCGCGCCTTCCTCCGCCTCGCGGCACGAGCGCGGCGGGAGGGGGTCGATGTCATCTTCGTCCGCATCCACTGGAAGCTCGCCGCGCTGCTGTGGCTGGCCGGGCGGATGGGGGGCGGATGGCGCGTCGCGCTGTGGTCGTCCGGCGGCGTCGGCGTGCTCTCCGGAGCTCGCCTCGGCCTTCGCGCGCGCGCCGGACGGCTCGTCCACCGCCAGGTGCTGCGCCGGATGGTCGACGCGGTCGTCACCGGTCCGCCACGCCTGATCGACCAGTACGCCGGGCGCTACGGTCTCGGCCGGGACCGGATGCTGCTCGCCTGCAACGACGTGAACGGCGAGGCGCTGCGCACCCTCACCGACGGCCCCGAGCTGGCCTGGGGGCCGGTCGTCCGGCGGTGGCTCAAGTCCCCCCACCGGTTCCTCTACGTGCACAGCCTCGACGCCATCCGCGGAGCGGACCGGCTGCCCCGGCTGCTGGCGGAGATCCGCACGGACCTGCCCGACGCCGAAGTCCTGGTCCTGGGAGACGGTCCGCTGTTCTCACGGCTCGCCCCCGAGCCGGTGCTGATGGCGGGCCGCGTCCCGAACGACGTCGTCGTCCGAGTGATGGCGCAAGCGGGCTGTCTGCTTGTGCCATCACGCCAGGAGGGCTTTCCTCGGGTCCTTGTCGAGGCGATGGCGGTCGGCACCCCCTGCGTGTCCTTCGACGTCGGCGGCTGCGCGGACGTCATGGGGGAGCTGCGGGACCGGTACGTGGCTCCCGACGGCGACCTCGAACGGATGGCCGAGCTGGCGGTCGCGGCAGCACGAACGCCGCTCCCCGAAGCAGCGCGCACCGCACTCGTCCAACGGGCCGCGGTTTTCGACACCGAACCGGTGGCCTCGGCCCTCGCCGTGACGCTCCGTTCACTGCGGTCCCAGGGCGCAGGCCCGGCCGCCCTGCTGTCGCGGTCACTGTGGCGGCCTGCGTTCCCCAGGAGGAATGACTGATGTCCAGCGCCAATCCCCCGAGGCAGCCCGGCCCGGAGGTGCTCACATGAAGGTGACGATTCATCAGCCGGAGCACTTGCCGTGGCTGGGTCTTCTGGCCAAGGTCGCGGCCTCGGACCTGTGGATCGTGCTCGACTCGGTGCCGTACCGGAAGAATTACTTCCAGAACCGCAACAGGGTCCTCCTGAACGGGGAGCAGACCTGGCTCACCGTGCCGGTCGAAGCTCCGTTCGGCACACTGATCCGCGATGTCCGGGTCGCGGGCACACCGCACTGGATGCGGCGGTACCGCGGACGCCTCGTCCAGGCGGTGGCCGGCACCCCCGGCGCCGGCCGGCTCGAGGGGTTGCTGGCGTTGATCGAGGCGGCGGCGCCCGGTTCCCCGCTGACGGACCTCAACCTGGACATCGTGGACTGGCTGTTCCCTCAGTTCGAGGTCAAGGTTCCACGGGTCCGCGCGAGCGAACTCTCTGCCACCGGGAGCAAGAGCGGACTCATCCTCGACCTGTGCAGGACGGTGGGCGCCGACGAGTACATCGCGGGGCCTTCCGGACGCGACTACCTGGACCTGGCGGCCTTCGCCGACCATGGCATCCGGGTACGGTTCTTCGACTTCGACCATCCCACGTACCCCCAGGACGGCGGCTCCTTCGTCCCCTGCCTCTCCGCGGTCGACGCCTGGTCGCGGCTCGTCCAGGCCGAGCTCCCGCTGCTGCTGTCGCGCTATCGGCTCAGCGACCGATGACGACCACGCCGCCCTCACCCGCCGACCGCGCGCCCCTGCCCCGCATCACCGTCGTGACGTTCTCCGGGCACCAGCAGCCCGAGGTCAGGGATTCGCCCAACCTCCGCACGTGGGGTGCGCTGGCGGATCGGCTCGGTCATGCCTGCTGCGTCTGGTCGGGGCCGCGCCTGGTTGCCCGCCGCGGTCCCCTTCGGGTGGTACAGCGGCCCCGCCGCCCCGGACCGCACTCGCTGCTCTGGGCAGCCGGCTCGGTACGGATCGGGGTGCGTCTCGCACGCGCGGCCGCTCGCAGGGGCGAGACCGTACTCCTCAACGGCGCCGAGCCATGGGGCTGGCTGTCCGCCTCGATCGTCTCGCTGATCGTGCGTCGTCCGTGGCTGATGGAGATCCACGGCGACTATCTGCACCTGCCGGCAGCTTCCCTCGGCCGGTGGCGCCGCGCGGTGCTGAAGAGAGCCGTGGTCTTCTTCGCCCATCACGCCGGCGGCCGCAGGGTCGTCGCGCGGTCGATGCTCGATGCCCTGGACCGGCGCGGCATCCCCTCGGTCCTGGTACCGCCGAGGCTGCTTCCGGTGTGGGAACACAGGCTTGAGCGTGACCGGCCGCCGCTGTCCGACACCCGCGCCCCCCGGTTGCTGACGGTGGGCCGACTGGTGTCGTCGAAGGGCTACGACCTGCTGCTGGAGGCGCTCGCCGAACTGGTCCGCACCCATCCGGGGCTGCGATTGCGCGTGGTGGGCGATGGACCGCTGCGGGGCCATGTCGTTGAGGAGGCGGCACGTCTGGGGCTGTCCGGCCATGTCGAGTTCCTCGGAGCACGTGACGTCGACGAGATCCGCGCCGAACTCGCCCGCGCCGATCTCTTCGTCATCTCCTCCCGGGACGAGGGGCTGCCGAGGACCCTGCTCGAAGCCGCGAGCGCGGAGGTGCCGCTCGTGGCCACATCGGTGGGCGGCATCCCGGCGGCCTGCGCGGACTGGGACGGTGTCCGTCTGGTTCCGCCCGACTCCGCCGCCATCGCGTCCGCTGTCCGACGGGCCATCGAGTCCCCTCCCAGCGCGGAACAACTGGTTGCGGTGCGGAGCCGGGTCCTCGCGGAGTACGGCTTCGACACGAACATCGATGCGCTGGCCGCCCTGTTCCGAAGCGTCTGCGTTCGGTGACCGACGGCCCTTGGCCGGGCACGGCGAAGGCGGGTGACCACGGTACGACGGTCACCCGCCTTCAGACCCTGGTCGGCCGGCGGCAGCCTTGGCGCGCTGCCTCGACTGGGCGCCGAGGTGTCGGGCCACCGGCGAGCAGACGGGGCGCGGAAGGGCGGTTCTGGCCGCCGTCCACGGCCGGACACAGAGGGACGGTAGGGCCCCAGCCGGCAGCGCAGCGTGCCGGAGGCCGCGGGGAGGCCGATGTCACCGCCGTGAGCCACTCCCGTACGGCCGCGCTGCCGCCGGGAGCGGAACACCGCTGTCGCGGCCCACCCGGTACCAGTTCTCGACACGCTCGGCGACCAGCGACCAGTCCAGCGCGGAGGCCGCCCGTGCTCCGAGCGCGCTCATCGTGTTCCGCGCCGGCTCGTCGTCCAGCACGCCGCCCAGCACGCGCACCGCGTCGGCCGTCGACCCTGACCGGAAGGTCCGGTACACCTCGCCGGCGGTGACCACGGGTTCCAGCGAGGCCTCCGACGACACCACCACGGGGGTGCCCAGAGCGAGTGCCTCCAGCGCCGCCGTCGGTACGCCCTCTCCCTTGCCGCTGAGTCGGCGCGAGGCGAGTACGAAGACCTCGGCCCGGCGCACGAGCCGGTAGACGTCCGTCCGCGAGAGCGGACCGGCCAGTTCCACTCCCGGTCCGGCCGCCGCCAGCCGGGCCAGCCGGTCCCGCTCGGGACCGTCGCCGGCGATGACCAGGCGCAGTGTCGGCCGGGTGCGGGCGAGTTCATGGAACGTCTCGATGAGCAGGCCGTGGTTCTTCACCGGATCCAGGGCGCCGACACTGACGATCAGCCCGGGGTCACGGGGCGGGGGGCCGGCCGGCGAGGGCATGGCGGACAGTTCCAGGCCGCTCGACATGGTGAGAACGCGCCGCTCGTCCACCCCACGTGCGACCAGGTCCGCCGCCGTGGCCGAACCGAGGGCGATGAACGCCGCCACATGCTTGAAGGCGTGTGCCGCCAGTCGGGGATGACGCTGAGACAGTGCGCCGTGGACCGTCAGGTACAGCGGGACGCCGAGGCGTCGGCACACGGGGCCGAGCAGCGATGCGTCAAGATGGTCGCCGTGCAGGTGCACCAGGTCCACGCCGGGCGAACCCGGACCGGCGCGCAGACGCCGGACGGCGGCTGCGGCCTCCGCGCCGAACGCCAGCCGATCGGACGCGGGCGCCAGCGCCCGTGACAGCGTGGTGGCACGCAGCGGGAGTCGCGTGGCCCCCCGCGGGACCACGGAGCCGTGGCGGAACGCCATGGTCACCTGGTGCCCCTGAGCAACCTGCTTACGCGTCAGGCTCTCGACATGGCGTTCAAGTCCACCCGGCATGGGGGGAACTCGGTAGCTCACCCGGACGATGCGCATGGCAGTATCGCTCCACCCCACGGCCTACTCGAATACCTGTGTCGCCGAAGCATCGCCTCCCCTTCCGTTCCCCCGCTGTCCGCCTCGCCGACGCTCACTGAATCGGACCAGTGGAAGCACGAGCGCCGGCCGCGCCGAACTGACCGACGGGGCTGGGATCCTGTCGTACGTCGGAGGCCTCTCCGGCTGTCTGACGGGCCAGTTGCCGTCCCACGGAGAGCCCTGGTCCGGGTACCGCGGACGGCGCCCCGCCGGGAAGGGACGGAATCCTCAGCAACATCGCCACCGTGGCGAGGCCGACCACGGCGGCTGCGAGGAGCACGCCACCCGACGGCAGGACGCCCCGTGCCAGCAGTGCTCCGGACACTGCGCCCAGCGCGGCGAACATCCCAATGATCACGACGGTCTGCCGTACCGTCAGTCCCATGCGGCGCAGCCGGTGGGACGCATGGTCCAGTCCCCCCTGCAGCAGCGGCCTCGCCTCCCGGTAGCGGGAGAACATCACCAGTGCGGTGTCCACGGTCACGACCAGTGTCGTGGCCAGCAGCCCGGCCGGCACGGCGAGCCCGGCAGCGTCCTTGTGGAGCACCACCGACGCGGACGCCAGGGTGAAGCCGATGAAGAGGGACCCTGAGTCGCCGAGGAAGATCCGCGCGGGGTGCCAGTTATGGAGGAGGAAACCCAGACTGGCGCCGGAGAGAGCCACGAGGACCACTCCCAGCCCGGCCTGCCCGCTCGACCACGCCTGCCAGCACAGGATCCCGCCGATGACGGCGCACACCGACGAGGCCGCTCCGTCCATGTTGTCCAGCAGGTTGAACGCGTTGGTGATGAAGACGATCCACATGACGGCGATAGGGGCGTCGAGCCAGCCGCCGAAGACCGTCGGATGTCCCCCGACCAATACCACGGCCGAGGCGGCCGTCGCCTCCACGCCCAGCCGCGGCGCCGGGCCCAGCGGACGCAGGTCGTCGATGAGCCCCAGCACCGCGATGATCGCGGCACCCCCGAGCAGTACCGCGAGTCCCGGGTTCCCGAAACCTCCGGCGACCGCCGTGACGGCTCCCGCGACGAGCGTGACGACCGCGACCGCGATCCCACCGAGGTACGGGGTCGGCCGGGCATGGCCCTTGCGGCCGTCGGGTCGGTCGGTGACGTCGTGACGCAGGGCGAAACGCCGCAGCAGTTCCGTCACCAGCGCACCGAGCGACAGGGCCGCGCAGCCGATCGCCACGGTCGTCGGAAAGGGACTCACTGGCCCGCCAGAGCGGTCGTCACGGCGCTCGCCGGGGCCGCGGGATGACCCTCCGCCCTGCCGCCTGGGAGACTCGTCGACGCCAGGCGGCTCATCTCGTCGCGTGCGTCCGCGATGGCGTCGGTGAGCACGTCGCTGAGGTTGTGTCGGGGCTGCCACCCCGTCAGCGCGCGGAGTTTCGTGGTTTCCGGGACTCTGCGCTGCATGTCTTCGAAGCCCGCTCCGTATGCCTCGGCGTATGGCACGTGTTCGACCGAGGAGACGCTTCCCGCCTGGGCGATGACACGATCGGCGAGTTCACGGACGCTGATCTCTTCGGAGGAGCCGACATTGAACGTCTCGCCCACCGCCCCTGGATTCTCCAGCAGGAGCATCAGGGCCTTGACCGCGTCCGCGACATGCAGAAAACAGCGCCTTTGCCGACCGTCCGCGTGGACGGTGAGAGGCTCTCCGCTCACCGCCTGCCTGGCAAAGCGCGGAATCACCATCCCGTATGCCGGGCTCTGGCGAGGGCCGACGGTGTTGAAGAACCGGACGATCGTCGCGTTCAGGCCCCGCTCGCGGTGATACAGACCGGTGAGGATCTCGTCGACCGCCTTGGCCGTGCTGTACGACCAGCGGACCACTGAAGGACTTCCCAGGATTCGGTCTGAGGTTTCGTCGAGCGGTCCGGACGAGTTCTTTCCGTAGATCTCCGACGTACTGGCCACCAGTACCCTGAGCGAGTGACGCTGGGCCGACTCCAGGACCGTCTCGGTGCCCCTGATATTGGTGATAAACGATTTCAGCGGCTGCTCGACGATGAGTTTGACCCCGACGGCGGCGGCCAGATGGACCACCGTGTCGCACTCGCCCGCCAGCTCATCGACCAGGAGCCCGTCCAGCACGGAGCCGTGGACGAAGCGGAAGCGTGGGTGCTCCTGCGCACCGGCGAGGTTGGCCATTCGCCCGGTGGCAAGGTTGTCGAGGACCACCACTTCCTTTCCTTCGGCCAACAGCGCCTCCACGAGGTGCGAGCCGATGAAACCGGCTCCGCCGGTGACCAGGTACTTCGAACAAGGATCCATGCGGGCCGCTCCGGTTCGGTGGGTGAGTGTCGGACAGCTCCGACGGAGCTCAGTCGTCGTACCGAGCCCAACATTCACCTATGGGAGAAAAGGCGGAAATTGAAACATCGGCACGCCTGAAGTTACTTCGACGTGGCTGCCTGATACTCGATTGGAGTGACGTCGGGAAGACATGCGGCGGCAACGGGTCCGCCGAGCATCGCGTGTGCCTCAATTGACCGGTAGAACATTAGCCGCCCGGGAGGCCACGGTGACGATGGCGCACGACGCGCACGAGCAAGAGAAACTGATTGTCGTCGGTCAGGGGTACGTGGGACTTCCTCTCGCTGTGCGGGCGGTGGCGGCCGGCTTCCGTGTGGTCGGCGTGGACACCGATGAACTGCGGGTGAAGCGCTTGGCCTCAGGCGATTCCTACATCGAGGGTGTCGACGGCGCATGTTTGGCGGCCGCACTGGACAGCGGCCGCTACGAGCCCACCACCGACTACGACCGGATCGCCGGCTTCGACGTGTGTGTGATCACGGTGCCCACGCCGCTGCGTGACGGGGTGCCCGATCTGAGCTTCGTGGAAAGCGCGGGCCGGAGCATCGCCCCTCACATCACGGTCGGCGCCACGGTCGTCCTTGAGTCCACCACGTACCCGGGAACCACCGAGTGCCTGCTGCGTCCACTGCTGGAGGAGGGCAGTGCGCTCAAGGCGAGCGTGGACTTCCACCTCGGATACAGCCCCGAGCGCATCGACCCCGGCAATCCGGACTGGCACCTCGAGAACACGCCGAAGGTGACCTCGGGCATCGACTCCACCTCACTGCGCAGCGTCGAGCGGTTCTACTCACGCATCGTGGAGCAGACGGTTCCGGTCAGCTCGTGCCGCACCGCCGAGCTGACGAAGCTGCTGGAGAACACCTTCCGGCATGTCAACATCGCGATGGTCAACGAGATGGCGATGATCTCACGGCAGCTGGGAGCGGACATCTGGGAGGCCGTCGAGGCCGCGGGCACCAAACCGTTCGGCTTCATGCCCTTCACCCCTGGGCCCGGTGTGGGCGGGCACTGCCTGCCGGTCGACCCCTCGTATCTGTCGTGGCAGGTCAAGAGGCTGCTGCGGCAGGACGTCCGGTTCATCTCCCTGGCGAACGAGATGAACGACCAGATGCCCGCCTATGTCACCTCGCGGATCACTCGCGGGCTGAACGAGCGGGCCAAGTCGGTCAAGGGATCCCGGGTTCTGCAACTGGGTCTGGCCTACAAGAAGAACACCGGGGACATCCGCGAGTCGCCGGCCGTCATGCTCGCCCAGGCGCTGTGCGCGCTGGGCGCCCATGTCGTCGCGGTGGAACCGCACACCGACTCGCATCTGCTGCCCCCGGACATCATGTGCGTGGAGCTCACCGAAGAGGAGATCCGGGCGGCGGACGTGGTCGTCGTGGCCACCGACCACGACGTCTTCGACTACTCGCTCGTCGAACGGACGGCTTCATACGTCCTCGACACCCGGAACCGCTGCCGGGGCGAGCGGGTCGAGGTCCTGTGAGCGCCGGGAACCGCCGCTGAAGGGGACGGGGAACTCCGCACAGGGGCGGAGGGGTACAGGGCGCCGAACCCCTCCGCCCCCGCACATCCCCACCCGCCGACCGGTCCGGGGTTGTCCACAGGCCGCGGGCCTCTAGGTCAGAGGGCTCTTGCCGAATCGGCAGGGGTCCTCTGGCGTTGTCGTGTGTCTGACACCCGGACGGGGAGATGCGGCTCTGGTGCTACTTCGCCGGCTGGACGGCCGCCGGCAGGGTCTGGGTGATGCGCCACAGGCGGCGGGGCAGGTCACCCTCTTCGAAGGGGTGGATCTCGGTGAGGCGCCAGCCCTCTGCGAGGGAGTCGACCAGGGAGCGGTCGAAGAAGTGAACCGCGAAGCCGGCGTGCTCGAAGATGTTGTCGCCGTGGGGGGTGCCGGTGTTGAAGTGGGCGTCGCCGGTGTGGCGGACGGTGTAGACGAACGTGCCGCCGGGGCGCAGGACTCGGCGGATTTCAGCGGTGAGGACGTGGATCTCCTCGGTGGAGAGGGCCATGCACAGCAGCATGTGGGCGAAGACCGCGTCCACCGAGGCGTCGGGGAGCGGCAGCGGGTCGCGCACGTCGTGGACCAGGGTGGTCACCGTGTCGGCGAGGCCGAGGGAGGCGGCGGCGGACGTCAGTTGGTCGAGGCCGACGGGGCTGAAGTCGGCGGCGCGGACGGTGAAGCCCTCGCGGGCGAAGAACAGGGTGTCGCGGCCGTGGCCGGCGCCCAGTTCCAGGACGTCCCGGGCGCCTGCCGTGTGGAAGACGCCTGCGGCGTAGCGTGCCGGCTCCGAGGGTTCGCCGCCGTACATGCCGGGGTGCTCGGTGTAGGTCTGCTGCCAGTGGGCCTGCTGGTCCGCGGCCAGTTCCCCGTCGTGCATCGCCGTTCACGCCTTTCCGTGCTCAATGGTCAGCAGCCGTCGCATCCGGCTGCGGGAACCGCGCAGCGGCCGTCGATGCGCCGGGCGTCGCGGCCCTCCAGGCGACGGGCGGCCGGAAGCCGTATGCGGCGGGTTCGGCGCGTCCCGGCGGCCGAGGCCGGACCCCTGGGGTGGAGTGTGGAGACCATCAGCAACAGTCCTTGTCCGCGGCATCCGTGCAGGTCGTGCGGTCGGTTTCGACGGCGACCACGGCGGTGCGCAGATCGTCGAGGGCGTGGCCGAGGCGTTCGTCGGCCAGTTCGTAGCGGGCCCGGCGGCCGACGGGGACGGCGACGACCAGCCCGCAGTCGCGCAGACAGGCCAGGTGGTTGGAGAGCCGGGTCCGGGATATCCCCAGCCGGTCGGCCAGGTCTGACGGATGGGCGGGCGCCTCGCGCAGTGCGAGCAGCAGACGGCAGCGGATCGGGTCGGCGAGCGCGCGGCCGAAACGGGCCAGCACCTCGATGTCAGGGGTGATGGTCAGCATTCACTGATCATATATGAAATCCTGAATTCAGAAGTTTCTGTACTCATTCTCCGTGGATGGGATGCGGCTCGCACAGCGTGGTGCGGGGCGGCTTGGTCCGGGACGGGCCGAGGCCGCAGGGCCCCCGGCCCCTGAGGTGGCTTTCGAGCCCAGACGGGCGACAGTCGGCGGACGAGGGGTGGATCGGGCGGGCCTGCGCGGGTACGGTCCAGATCCAGGCACACCGAACGCCACCAGCGCCACTCACGGCACACGGAGCCGGGAGCAGCACGTCGACGGGCGCCCACTCGTCGGGGAGGCCGCCATGCGTGCACACCATCTCGCACAGCCGTACGACGGCGGGGGCAACGGGGCCGGACCGGCGGGCCGGCGCCCGCGGCGGCCCGCGACGCGCCCGCTGCGCGACGCCCGCCTGTCGCCCGGCGGGCCGTCCCGGTCGGGCGCTCCGCCCGCGGGTACGCTCATCGACGTCACCGTCGGTCAGCTGCGGGAACGGCTCCCCGGCGCCGTACCGGTCATGTGAGGCGGCGATGAGCCGGGCGAACGGTTCGAGGGGGCTCTTCCTCCGTCGGCCCGAGCGGGCGGAGCGGATGCTCCTCGCCGACGCCCTGCGCACCGAGACGTTCGGCGGCATGCTGCTGCTGGCGGCCGCGGCGGCCGCGCTGATCTGGGCCAACTCACCGGTCAGCGCCGCATACGAGACCGTGCGCGACACCCACTTCGGGATACCGGCCCTGGGGCTCGATCTGTCGGTCGCGCACTGGGCCTCGGACGGTCTGCTCACGATCTTCTTCTTCGTCGCGGGTGCGGAGCTGAAGCGGGAACTGGTGACCGGCGATCTCAGCCGGCCGGCCACGGCGGTGCTGCCGGTCGTGGCCGCAGTGTGCGGGATGGCGGTCCCGGCCCTGGTGTACGGGCTGGTCGCCGTGCCGACGGGTGGCACATGGACCGGCTGGGCCGTGCCGATGGCGACCGACATCGCCTTCGCCCTGGGCGTGCTGGCGGTGATCGACACCCATCTGCCCTCGGCGCTGCGCGCCTTCCTCCTCACGCTCGCCGTGGTCGACGATCTGGGCGCGATCGTCATCATCGCCCTGTTCTTCACCGCGAGCATCGACTTCGCGGCGCTCGCGGGGGCCGCGGCCGGGCTCGGGCTGTTCTACTGGCTGCACCACCGCAGGAGGGTCCACGGCTGGTACTGGTATCTGCCGCTGGCGCTCGTCACCTGGGCGCTGATGTACACCAGCGGAGTCCACGCCACCGTGGCGGGCGTCGCGATGGGGCTGATGCTCCGGGTGAGCACCCGGAACTCCTCCGCCGGCGACGGGGAACCGGAGCGAGGTACGGCCGAACACATCGAGCACCTCGTGCGGCCGGTCTCCGCAGGACTTGCGGTTCCGGTGTTCGCGCTGTTCTCGGCAGGGGTGCCGATCTCCGGAGAGAGCCTGTGGCAGGTCGTCAGCAGCCCGGAGCCGCTGGGCGTGCTGATCGGCCTCGCCGCCGGCAAGACGCTCGGCATCTTCATCGGCGCGTATCTGGCGGTGCGGTTCAGCCGCGCCCGCCTCAACCCGGATCTGGAGTGGGAGGACGTCTTCGCCATCTCCGTACTGGGCGGCATCGGTTTCACCGTCTCCCTGCTCATCGCCGAACTGGCGTATCCGGGCCCCGGCGAGGTCGATCCGATCAAGTCCGCCGTCCTGCTGGGCTCGGTCGCCGCCGCAGTCGTCGCAAGCGTGCTGCTGAAGCTCCGCAACGCCAAGTACCGGCGGCTGTACGTGGAGGAGACGGACGCGGCCGACCAGGGGGACGGGAAGCGGGGGGACGGGGAGCAGGGGGAAGAGGACGAGGACGCCGGAGAGGGAGAAGTGCGGTAGCCGGTGGGAGAGCTGCCGTCAAGAGGTGCACTCCGGCCGCGGGGCTGTCCTGTTCCGAGCGGCCGGCGGGCTGCCGCGCCCCTATCCTTCTACACGCCTGTAGATATGCAGGGGCAATGACTCGGGAGGGGATTCTCATGGCTTCGATCGACCTGGACAAGGTGCTGGACAAGGCGTGGGCGGACAGGAGCCTGGCGGAGATCATGGAGGCGCCGGCAGCGGCGTTGAAGGGGGTCTCGGAGCGGGACGGGGAACTGCTCGAGGAGGCCTTCGGGGTCAAGACCGTCGCCGATCTGGCCGAGTTGAAGTACGTGCGGTGGGCTCAGGCGCTGGGAGCGCTGGCCGCGGCCGCGAAGTAGCGCCGGGCGGCGCTGTTTCGCCGTATCGCACGGAAGACGTACGCACGACAGGAGGAGTGGACGCCGACATGGTGTTCAAGCGACTGCTCGGCTCGCTCGGTGTGGGCGGGCCCACGGTGGACACGGTTCTCGATCCGGGTGCGGCGCTGCCCGGCGGACCCCTGACCGGACAGGTCCGTCTCAAGGGCGGAGACGCCGACTTCACGATCGAGCAGATCGGCCTGGAGCTGGTGGGGAGGGTCGAGGTCGAGCACGAGGGGGGCGAGTCGGAGGGCGGCGTGGCCTTCGAGCGGTTCGCCGTCGGCGGCGGCTTCCGGCTCGCGGCGGGCGCTGACCACAGCGTTCCGTTCCGGCTGACGCTGCCCTGGGAGACACCCGTGACCGAACTGCACGGCCAGCCTCTGGGCGTCGTCCTCGGCGTGCGCACGGAGCTCGCGGTGGCGGGCGCGAAGGACAAGGGCGACCTGGATCCGCTCGCGGTGCGGCCGCTGCCGGTGCAGGAAGCGGTCCTTCAGGCCCTCGGGCAGCTCGGGTTCGGGTTCCGGTCGGCGGACCTCGAGTACGGACGGATCCGCGGGACGTCGCAGCAGCTGCCGTTCTACCAGGAGATCGAGCTGGCTCCGGCTCCGCAGTACGCCCATGCCTTCCAGGAGATCGAGGTGACGTTCCTCGCCTCCCCCGGCGGGGTGGACGTGGTCCTGGAGGCGGACAAGCGCGGCGGCCTCTTCTCGGAGGGGCATGACGCGGTGGTCCTGCACACGGTGGCGCACGACGGCGTGGAGCTGCGCGACTGGAACGCGGAAGTGGACTCCTGGATGCGGCAGCTGGCCGAACGGCACGAGCATTTCGGCGGGCACGGCGGGCACGGCGGCCATCACGCGGCCGGTCACCACTCCGGGCATCACATTGACCACCGCTCCGGGCACGGGATGGGCGGTGCGGTCGCGGCCGGCGCGGCGGGGCTCGCGGTCGGCGTCGTCGGCGGGATGGCGGCTGCCGAGGCGATCGACGAGATCGGCGACTTCTTCGAGGGCGAGGAGGAGGACGAGGGGTAGGAGACGGCCCCCTGGTAGCTTCTACATCGTTGTAGAAGGAAGTCACCGAGAGGTACGGAGTCCTCATGGCCCTGTGGGATCGCATCAGGGAGTCCGCATCGACGATGCAGACCCAGCTCATGGCGAAGAAGAACGATCTGAAGAGCGGCGCGTTCCGCGACGCCAGCATGGCGATGTGCGCGCTGGTCGCCGCCGCCGACGGCACGGTCGACCCCTCCGAGCGGCAGCGGGTCGCACAGCTCATCGCCACCAACGAGGTGCTGCAGAACTTCGACGCGGACGATCTGAGGCGGCGTTTCGAGGACAACCTGAACAAGCTGACCGCCGACTTCGACTTCGGCAAGGTCAGCGTGATGCAGGAGGTCGCGAAGGCGAGGAAGAAGCCGGCCGAGGCGCGCGCCGTCATCCAGATCGGCATCGTCATCGGCGGCGCGGACGGCGACTTCGACAAGACCGAGCAGGCGGTCGTCAGGGAGGCCTGCTTCACGCTGGAGCTGCCGCCGCACGAGTTCGACCTCTAGGCACGTTCCACGGGAAGCGCCGCGACCGGCCGTCGTGCGTGTGCCGGCACACGTGGTGACCGGTCGCAGCGCTTCCCGCGCCCCTTTCGGGCGCCGCCGAACCGCGCCGGACTTCGCCGGCCCCGCCGGAGGGTGGGCCCACCGGCGCCGGGCGACGGCTCCCACGGCCCGGTTCCGTACTCGGCGCCGGGCGACGGCTCCCACGGCCCGGTTCCGTACCGGCGCCGCACACCGGTTTCCGTTCGATGCCGCGTCCCGGTCCCTTCCGGGCCTACAGCGGAGTTGCCGCCCGCAGCACAAGGAACAGCGTGACGGCGGAGTTCGCCGAGGACAGCGCAGAGACCGCGGCCCCCGCCGCAGCGCCCCACGCCGCCAGCCCGACCGCTGTGCGGACCGGAGGCCAGCTTCCCGCCGCCGGGGCGGGCGCCAGCAGCGCGGCCACCCTGCGGGGCACCGGGCCGGCGACCGCGAAGCCCGCCAGCGCGGAGGCGGAGACGGGGACCGGGGCCGCGTGCGAGATGAGCGCCGCCTTGCCGATCGCGCGCGCCACGGCGCGGCGGCTGCCGACCGCCGCGGCGGCTTCCTCGTCCGCCCAGCGCTCGGCGGTGTACGACACGGCCGTGCGCAGCGGGCGCAGGAACGGGTTGGCCCGCGCGGCGAGCTGGACCGCCAGCAGAAAACGGTGGTGACGGCCGGTGAGATGGGCCCGCTCATGGGCGAGGAGGGCGCTGCGTTCGGCGGAGTCGAGGCCGGCGAGCATGCCCGCCGTGACCACGATCCGTCCGGCGCGGCGCGCGCGACGGCTGCCCGGCAGGGCGTACGCGTACGGGGTCCGGTCGGGCAGTACGGCGACGCCGCCGCCCGCGGACGCCGGCACCCCGCCGCCCGCGAGGGCCTGCGCGGCCCTCCTCCGTACGCGGCCGTGCCGCCAGGTCGCCCGCCCGCAGGACAGCAGTACGGCGAACAGCGCGGGTATGGCCGCCGTGCCCGCGACCTCGTCGTACGGCAGCGCCTCGCGCACCTCGGGGTCCGACCAGCCGTCCGGCAGCGGGTTGCCCGGCAGCTGGGCGGTGCCGACCACCATCAGCAGCGCCAGGCAGAGCGTGCTGCACACCGCGAGGACGGCGGCGACGGCGGACAGCAGCCGGGTGGCGGCGCGCGGATGGAGATGCTGTTCGGCCAGCCGGGCGACGGGCCATGCGGTCAGCGGCAGTATCAGCGGCAGGAAGACGAAAACCCCCATGCCCGT
This sequence comes from Streptomyces sp. MUM 178J, assembly GCF_022414575.1. GTDB lineage: Bacteria > Actinomycetota > Actinomycetes > Streptomycetales > Streptomycetaceae > Streptomyces > Streptomyces chengmaiensis. Next base: position 170,198 of record NZ_JADWYQ010000001.1, read on the forward strand.
CAGTCTGCCTCTCCGCCGGGCCCGGGGGGCTCGTCGGACGCCTGACGCAGCAGATCTCTGAGGAGCCTTTCGTCTCCCGGGCCGAGGCCGGTGACGAAGCGCGCGAGAACGGCCTCGCGGTCGGCCTCGGCGTCGAGGACCTTCCGCATGCGCAGGGCGGCGAGCCCTGCCTCGTCCGCCACCGGCGTCCAGGCGAACGACCGCCCGGCGCGCTCCCGCTCGACCGCGCCCTTGGCGTGCAACCGGGTGAGGATGGTGACCACGGTCGTGTACGCCAGGCCCTCGCCGAGCCGCTCCCGCACCCAGCCGGCGTTCACCGGCCCGGGCGCCTGACGCAGAGCGGCGAGCACCAGCGACTCGAGCTCTCCCTGCCCGCGCCGCCGGGTCTGCGCGGACGCCTCCCGGCCGCTGCCGCCCGCACGCTCCTGCGCCATGCCGTCTGCCTCCTCTTCCCCAGCCGCTCCGCTCTCCGGCCCCCCGCGGGGGCCGTTCATGGTAAGGCCCCGCGGTTCGGGCGGCTGGACGCCGACGGCGGCGGAGCCGGCTGCGAGGCGAACCGACGCCGTGCGCAGCGCCCCGTGCGCGGGTTCAGTCGTCCGGCGGCGGCCTGCCGTGGCGGGCTGCGATGCGGCCGCGGTAGTAGTGCGTGAGGGTGGTCGCCGCGGCGGTGATGAAGATGAGGTTGTAGGCGATGTTCAGCAGGGCGATCAGGCGCGCCGACTGGCTCGCGGGGGAGATGTCGCCATAACCCACCGTGGCCAGGGTGACGATGGTGAAGTAGAGGGCGTCCAGGCGGGTGTCGAGGCCCGGGAGGGCGTCGGGGTCGTCGGCCAGGGAGTAGTAGGTGGTGGAGAAGACCAGGACCGAGAGGAACATCAGGGCCGGGATGGCGATGCCGGGGTGGGTGGCGTCCGTGCGCTCCAGGTAGATGTCGCGGATGTGTTTGATCAGCAGCAGCGCGATCAGGGCGAGGCTCAGGCCGAACAGTGTCCAGCTGAGCGTCGGCCGGCGAGGGCCGAGGCCGTCGAAGGGGAGCGTGAAGTACAGCACGAGCAGCACCGCCGGCGAGGCGGCGATCAGTTGCTCGCGGTTCACCAGGCGCACGGCGGATCCCCCCCTGTGATGACGGGGCCGGCTGTCACGAGGGGGCCAGCCAGGTCAGCGCCGCCGTCGTCAGCGCCTCGACGCCCGTGGTGAGCGTGGGCTCGACGACCGGCGCGAAGCGCGGCGAGTGGTTGGCCGGGATGTCGCGGTCCGTGGCGCCCTCCGCGGCCGCGCTGCGGTACGCCTCCGGGTCCGTGCCGCCGATGAACCAGTAGCAGACCGGCGCGCCGAGGGCAGCGCCCAGCACGCCGCAGTCCTCGCTGCCCGTTGTCGGACCGGGGTCAAAGACGCTCAGCTCGCCGAAGTGGCGGCGGAACGCCCCCTCCGTCCGCTCCATCGCCCGCTCGTCGTTCACCAGTGCGGGAAAGCTGTCCAGCGGTGTGATCAGCGGCTCGCGGTCCGCTCCGGACGCCGCCGCCTCGGCCCGTACGACGCGTTCCACGGCGGCGAGCACCCGCTCGCGCACCGGCGCCGTGAAGGTGCGGATGCTGAGCTTCAGCTCCGCCTCGTCCGGGATCACATTGCCCCGCACGCCCGCGTTGATCGCGCCGACCGTGAGGACCGCCGTGTCCCCGCCCGCGATCTCCCGGGAGACCACCGTCTGCAACCGCATCACGGTCGCGGCCGCCAGCACCACCGGGTCGACCGCCGCCTCGGGGCGCGAACCGTGCGCGCCACGCCCGTACAGGGTCACCTTCAGTCCGTCCGCGGCGGCCAGGGCAGGCCCCGGATGGCAGCCGACCGTGCCCGCCGGGAAAGGCCCCACATGCTGTGCGAGCACGATGTCCGGGGTCTCGGTCATCCCCGCGAGCAGGCCGTCGTCGATCATCGACTGGGCCCCCGCGCCCACCTCCTCCGCGGGTTGGAAGACAGCCGTGACCCTGCCCGACCAGCCGTCGCGGGCGTCCGCGAGCAGCTCAAGCGCGCCCAGCAGGCACACCACGTGCATGTCGTGGCCGCACGCGTGCATCACGCCCGCCGTCCCGCTGGCGTACGGCAGCCGGGTCCTCTCCTGGACCGGGAGCGCGTCGAGGTCGGCACGCAGCAGGATGTGCGGCCCGTCGCCGTTCGCCAGTTCGCCGACCACTCCCGTGCCGCCGACGCCCGTCGTCACCCGCACCCCGTCCAGCCGCGCCAGCCGCTCCGCGACGAGCGAGGCAGTGCGCGTCTCGGCAAAGGACAGCTCCGGGTGGGCGTGCAGATCCCGGTAGAGGGACGCCAGACCATCCCGCAGAGCGTCGGACACGGCGGGAGTGCGCATGCCGCCATCGTCCGCCCCGCCGTGCTCCTCGTCCTCCGGGGACCGGCGCCGCGTCCGCCGTTAGGGTGAAGGCGTTCTGCCGGGCGGCGCTGCGCACAGCCGCACAGCCGCACAGCCGCACAGCCGCACACGGCCACATGGACACATGGACACATGGACACACGGAGACTGGGAGACACGGGTGGGAGCGCCGAGACTGAGCCGTACGCCGCTGCCGGGAATCGGCGTACGGTACGACCTGACGACCCGTGAGCACCGTCGGCTCTCCGTGGTCGCGCACCGCGACGGCGGCCGCATCCTCAACGCCTACCACGGCGACGACCCGGACGAGTGCGCGCTGTCCGTGAAGCTGACGTCCGGAGAGGCGGAGGCTCTGATCGATGCGCTGATGCCCTCCCATCACAGCCCGAGCCTGCTGTCGACCACCGACCTGGGGCTGGTCGCCGAGCGCGTCGAACTGCCGTCGACCTCGCACTGGAACGGCCGGCTGCTCGGCGAGACCAGGATGCGTACGGAGACGGGGGCGTCGATCGTCGCGGTGCTGCGCCGCGCCACCGCGATCCCCTCCCCCGCGCCGGACTTCCGGCTCTCCGGCGGGGACACCCTGATCGTGATCGGCACCCGCGAAGGCGTGGAGGCGGCCGCGGCGATACTCGGGCGGGAGTGATCCGGTGCACGGTTCCGCTGTCTTCCTGATCGAGTTCGGGGCCATCATCCTGGGACTCGGGCTGCTCGGCCGGCTCGCCGGACGCCTGAAGTTCTCCCCCATCCCCCTCTACCTGCTGGCCGGTCTCGCCTTCGGAGAGGGCGGGCTGCTGCCGCTCGTCGCCAGCGAGGAGTTCGTCGCGATCGGCGCGGAGATCGGCGTCATCCTGCTGCTGCTGATGCTGGGCCTGGAGTACACCGCCAGCGATCTCGTCTCCAACCTCAGGACGCAGTATCCGGCGGGGCTCGTCGACGCGGGACTCAACGCGCTGCCCGGGGCCGCCATGGCCCTGCTGCTCGGCTGGGGCCCGGTCGCGGCCGTCGTGCTCGCCGGGGTCACCTGGATCTCGTCCTCCGGCGTCATCGCCAAGGTGATGGGCGACCTGGGCCGACTCGGCAACCGGGAGACCCCGGTGATCCTGAGCATCCTGGTCCTGGAAGACCTGGCCATGGCCGTCTATCTGCCGATCGTCACCGCTCTGCTGGCCGGGGTGAGCCTGGCCGCGGGCAGCGTCACCCTCGCCATCGCGCTGGGCGTCGCGGGGCTCGTGCTGTTCCTGGCCGTCCGCCACGGGCGGCTCATCTCCCGTTTCGTCTCCAGCGACGACCCCGAGAAGCTGCTGCTCGTCGTCCTCGGTCTGACCCTGCTCGTCGCCGGGATCGCCCAGCAGCTCCAGGTCTCCGCGGCCGTCGGCGCGTTCCTGGTCGGCATCGCCCTGTCCGGCGAGGTCGCCGAGGGCGCGCACAATCTCCTCAGCCCGCTGCGCGACCTGTTCGCCGCGGTGTTCTTCGTCTTCTTCGGGCTGCACACCGACCCCGCCAGCATTCCCCCGGTGCTGCTGCCCGCGCTCGCCCTCGCCGTCGTGACCGCCGGCACCAAGATCGCCACAGGCTACTGGGCGGCGCGCCGGGCCGGGATCTCCGCCAAGGGGCGGTGGCGGGCCGGCGGAACGCTCGTCGCACGCGGCGAGTTCTCCATCGTCATCGCGGGGCTCGCCGTCACCGCCGGGATCGAGCCCTCGCTCGGCCCGCTGGCGACGGCGTATGTGCTGATCCTGGTGATCGCCGGACCACTGGCCGCCCGCTACACCGAGCCGGTGGCCACCCGGCTGACGGCCCGGCTCAGGCAGCGCGCAGCAGCCGCATCGCCGGCCACGGCGGCGGCTGACGCACAGGCCGCCGTGCAGAGCGGCGGACAGACCGGCGGCCCGGCAGACGGACAGTCCGACGGACACGGCGAGACCGTGAGCGAGGGAGCACGTCCATGAGCACGCACACACCGGTCGAGCCGGCCCGCCCCCTGCCGGGCGTCGAGCTGGTGTGGTCGGGCCTGACCGCCGACCACCGCGCGCACGCGCTCGCACACCGGCACGTCCTCGACGCCGAGGAGACCGCCCGGCTGACCGCCTTCGTCCGCGACCGCGACCGCGACACCTACGCCGTCGCCCATGTGACGCTGCGTGAACTGCTCGGCGAGCGGCTCGGGCTGCCCCCGCGGGAGGTGCCGCTGGCACGCCTCCCCTGCGTCAGCTGCGGCGGTCCGCACGGACGACCCCATGTCCCCGGCGACCCCGTCCACTTCTCGCTCTCCCACGCCCACGACGCAGTGCTGATCGCGATCGCCGAGCAGGCCGTGGGCATCGACGTCGAGGCGCTCCCCGCCCCCGCCACGGCCCTCGATGTGGCCGCGCAGCTGCACTCGGCGGAGCGCACGGAACTGAGAAGCCTCGGCCGCTTGGACCGGTCCACGGAGCTGGCGGCCGCGTTCGCGCGGTGCTGGACCCGCAAGGAGGCGCTGCTGAAGGCGAAAGGCGTCGGCCTCAACGAGGAACTGACGCTGACGTATGTGGGCACAGGGCCCCGGCCGGCCCCGCAGAACGGCTGGCTGCTGGCCGACCTGCCCGCGCCGACGGGCTGCGCGGCGGCCGTCGCCGTCGCCGCTCCGGATCAGGCGCCGCACGGTGCGACCGGCATTAAGCACCCGTAAAGATTGCCGGAGTCCGGCAATGCGTACGACCGGCCCTCACTGTCACCATGGAAGGGCGACGGGGAAACGGAACCCCTCGATGCAGTAATTCGGCAACGGCCTCACCACGGCCTGATGGCTGAAATCCCATCGTGTGACGCACCGGAAGAAGGAGAGTGGCATGAACGAGTTCCTGTCGGCCTCCTTCGCCTTCCCCACCATCCTGTTCAGCGCGGCGCTGGTCGTCGTCGCCGGCTTCTGGCTGCTGGTGCTGCTCGGAGCCGCCGAGCACGATGCCTTCGACGGCGACGTGGGCTCGGGCCCCGCAGCCGGACTCGCCGGAGTCCCGGTCGCCGTGGCGGCGTCCCTCCTGATCGTGACCGGCTGGTTCGTCAGCCTCGCAGGAGCCGTGCCGCTGCGCCGCTCCGGGCTCACCGGAGGCGCCTACGCCGCGCTCGCCTGCGGACTGCTCATCGCCGCGGCGCTCGCCGCCTGGGTGGTCACCCGCGGGCTGCTGCACCCGCTGGCAAAGCTCTTCCCCGACGAACGAGCACCTTCACGCCAGGACTTCATCGGTCTGACCTGCACCATCCGCACCGGACGGGTGGATACGGCCTTCGGCCAGGCAGAGGTCGCCGCCGAGGACGGCACCACCGCCCTCGTACAGGTCAGACTGGCCGAACACGATCTACGCAAGGACCCCACGGGGCTCACCGCAGGGTCCACCGGGCTGCTCTACGCGTACGACGAGGACGGCGAGTTCTTCTGGGTCGCGCCGTACGGCTCCCTCGAGTCCGCCGCCTGAGGCGGCCGAGGCTCACAGACCCGCACGGGTCCTCAACGCCGTCAGAGTCTTCAAGACCCTCAAACCCGGTGCCGGAAGCAGGCGCCGGCGACCGGACCCTGGTCCCCCCTCAAGCTCTCCGCTCACCACCGAGGATTCCTCATGGATGCCATCTCCTGGGGCGTCGGCGTGCTCGTCGCCGTCGTCCTGCTCATCGCCTTCTGTCTGCTGCTGGTGGTCACCCGCCTCTTCCGCAAGGTCGAGCAGGGCAAGGCGCTCATCGTCTCCAAGATGCGCAAGGTCGACGTCACCTTCACCGGCCAGATCGTGCTGCCCGTCCTGCACAAGGCCGAGGTCATGGACATCTCGGTGAAGACCATCGACATCTCGCGGACCGGCCGCGACGGGCTGATCTGCCGCGACAACATCCGCGCCGACATCCGGATCTCCTTCTTCGTCCGGGTCAACAAGACCGTCGAGGACGTCATCCGGGTCGCCCAGGCCATCGGCACGGCCCGCGCCAGCGACAAGGCCACGCTGCAGGAGCTGTTCAACGCCAAGTTCTCCGAGGCGCTGAAGACCGTCGGCAAGCAGATGGACTTCACCGACCTCTACACCAAGCGCGACGAGCTGCGGGACCGCATCATCGAGGTCATCGGCACCGATCTGAACGGCTACAGCCTCGAAGACGCGGCGATCGACTACCTGGAGCAGACCCCGGTCGGCCAGCTCGACGACAACAACATCCTGGACGCCCAGGGCATCCGGAAGATCACCGAGCTGACCGCCGCCGAACACGTCCGCACCAACGAGTTCCGGCAGACCGAGCAGAAGGAGATCACCCGGCAGAACGTCGACGCCCGCGAGGCCATCCTGGAGCTGGAGCGCCGGCAGACGGACGCGGAGATCAAGCAGAAGCGGGAGATCGAGACCGTACGGGCCCGCGAGGAGGCCGAGACCGCCCGGGTGGTCGAGGAGGAGCGGCTGCGCGCCCAGAGCGCCTTCCTCAAGACCGAGGAGCAGCTCGGCGTCCAGCGCGAGAACCAGACGCGCGAGGTCGAGGTCGCCGCGAAGAACCGCGAGCGCGTCATCGCCATCGAGAACGAGCGGATCGAGAAGGACCGCCTGCTCGAAGTCATCGCCCGCGAGCGGGAGACGGAACTCACCCGGATCTCCGCGGAGAAGGAGGTCGAAGCGGAGCGCCGCGAGATCGCGGAGGTCATCCGGGAGCGGGTCGCGGTGGACCGCACGGTCGCCGAGCAGGAGGAGTCCATCAAGAAGCTGCGCGCCGTCGAGGAGGCCGAGCGCGAGCGCCAGGCTGTCATCATCGCGGCCGAGGCGGAGGCCCAGGAGAAGCTGGTCAAGGACATCAAGGCGGCGGAGGCGGCCGAGCAGGCCGCGGTGCACCGGGCGGCCGAGGAGGTCACCCTCGCCGAGGCCCGGGTGAAGTCCGCGGACCTCGACGCCCAGGCCAAGCTGCGCCTCGCCGAGGGCATCCAGGCGGAGGCGGCCGCGGCCGGCCTCGCGGCGGTGCAGGTGCGCGAGAAGGAGGCCGACGCGATCGAGAAGGCCGGGCGCGCGGAGGCGGAGGCCGCCCAGGCGCGGCTGCTCGCCGAGGCCGAGGGCGTACGGGCCAAGGGGGCGGCGGAGGCGGCCGCGGTCGCCGAGAAGCTGAAGGCCGAGGCCGCGGGCCTCACCGAGAAGGCGGCGGCCATGGCCGCACTGGACGAGGCCTCGCGCGGACACGAGGAGTACCGGCTGCGCCTGGAGGCCGAGAAGGACATCCGGCTGGCCGGCCTGGAGGCACAGCGGCAGATCGCCGAGGCGCAGGCGTCGGTGGTCGCGACGGGCCTGGAGAGCGCGGACATCTCCATCGTGGGCGGCGAGTCCGTCTTCTTCGACCGGCTGATGTCGTCGATCTCGCTCGGCAAGAGCGTGGACGGCTTCGTGCAGAACTCCGAGACCGCGCAGACGCTCGGCAAGCCGTGGCTGGACGGCTCCGCGGACTTCACCGCGGACCTGACGCGGGTGCTGGGGTCCGTGTCCACGGGGGACGTGCAGAACCTGACCGTGTCCGCGCTGCTGATGCGGCTGATGAAGTCCGGCGGCGCGGCCGGTCAGCTCGGCGGGCAGCTCCGTCAGCTGCTGGAGGCGGCCGACCGCCTCGGACTCGCGGACATGCCGGTCGCCGAGCTTGCCGCGCAGGGCGGCGGCGACGGCGGAACGGGCTCCCCGGCGGATCTGAACGGCAGGGTTCAGGTCTGACGCCGGGGGCCGGGGCCCGGCCCCCGCAACGGGGGTGGGGCCGGGCCCCGGCGACGAGGGGCGGGGCGGGTTCTGTTCCCCGGTCCCGCCCCTTCCCGCAACGGGGGCGGAGCCCCCTTTACGGAGGCTCCGCCCCCCCCCCCGTAAAGGGCGCTCCTCAAACGCCGGAGGGGCTGGAATGTCCGGCCCGTCCGGGTGCAACTCCCGTGGGGGTGCCTCCATGCCTTTCACACCGTTCGACCGACTCGCAGGAAGCGACCGCCAACCATGACCACCACGCAGACCACACCGCAGCTCGACGCGGGTACGTACGAGGTGCTGCGCGAGCGGCTCGGGGCGCAGGCCGCGGAGTTGGCGCGACGGGCGGAGGAGCTCAACGCGCGGCGTGTCGAGACGTTCGGCTCGATGGAGCTGAAGCTGGCCGGCACCGAGCGGATCCGCACCGAGAACAACTGCGTGCCCCGCGACATCGTGTCCGTCGGCGAGGACCGCCTCCTCTTCGGCTACAACGTCTTCCTCGGCCTGAAGCCGCAGACGTCCGTCGACGACGTCTTCGCCCTGCACGACGCCGAGCTGAACCGGCTGCCCGACGACGCGGTTCCCGGCCTGCTCGACGACCCGGCCTTCCTCCGCGAGTTCGATGCCCTGTACCGCTACTACCGGCAGGCGCATCTGCTCCAGCTGCGCCGTGTGGACGGCAAGCTGCTCGCCGTGTTCCAGACCGGCGAGAAGGCCGGCGACATCCGTGTGCTGCGCTGGGCGATCGGCCCGGCCGGTGAGGCCGAGTTCCTGGACGCGCGCGGCGAGCGCGACCATGTCTTCCCGCCGTCCCATGACTTCGAGTGGACCGCGGCCACCCGCGACGACCACATCCTGGGTCGCCACCCGCACATCTCCATCGACGGGGAGCTGTTCGTCGAGACGGTCGGCGGCACCCTCACCGTCAAGGTCGAGGACAACACCGAGACCGGCGAGGGCATCTACTCCGAGCCGGTCGACGAGCCGCTGCAGTCCCTCGGCGACGCCGACGTCGCCCACGCCCGCGTGGGCCCGCTGGTGCTGCTGCGCATCCGCCCGTACAAGGAGGAGGCCCACCGCCACCTCGTCTACAACACCGCAGCCAAGACCGTCGTGCGCCTCGACGGCATCGGAGAGGCGTGCCGCAGGCTCCCCGAGGACCAGGGCATCATCTTCCCGGGCGGCTACTACCTGGCGGCCACCGCCACGGCCCGCACCTTCGACCTCGACGCGGAGCTGCTCGCCTCCCTGGAGTTCGAGCGGACGGTGCGCTCCCCCAACGGCGAGGACGTGCTGTACGCGTTCCACGCGCGCGTGGAGGGCCGCAGCCTGCTCCTGCCGTACAACGTCATCCGCAAGGAGGTCGCCGCCCCGCTGACCTGCCACGGCTACGCGGTCTTCGAGGACGGCACGCTTCTGGTGCTGCGCGCCGACGCCGACGAGCCCGCGCGCGTGCACCCGCTGCAGCGCTGGCTCTCCCCGTACGTCTCCGACACCTATGCCGCCGCACGCCCCACGGGCGAGGGCCCGCTGGCCCGGATCGGCAACGCCGACCTCGTGCGCGGCATCTCCGACTGCCTCTCCCTCGCGCGTTCCGTCGCCGAGACCACCCCGGCGACCGGCGTGTACCAGGCGCTGCTGACCGCCTGCACCCGCGCCTTCGACGCCTACCACTGGCTCGGCGACGCCGAGGCGGGCGATCTGCGCACCCCGCTCGCCGAGATGCGGGCGACGGCCGAACAGGTGCTGGCGGAGTTCGAAACGGTCCAGACGCTGACCGCGCAGGCCGCCGAGGCGCTGGACGGCTGCGCCGGGCGGATCGCCGCGCTGGTGCGCCGGATGCGCGGCGAGGCCCCGCGCGGCGCGGCCGGCTGGGTCGCCGGGCTGACGGAACTCCGCCACGCCCAAGGCGAACTGCTCACCCTCAAGGAGATGCGGTACGCGGACACCGGCCGTATCGACGCGCTGTCCGCGGACGCGGACGCCGACATCGCGTCGTTCGCGCAGCGCGCGGTTGCGTTCCTCAGCCGTGAGGACGCCTTCGACGACTACCACGGGGACGTGGCGGCGCTGGCCGAGCGGGCGGGCGCGATCGGCACGGTCGCCGAGGCGGCCCCGGTCGCCGACGAGTTGGACGGGCGGGCCGGAGCGCTGCGCACGGTCACCGAGGTGGTGGCCGGTCTGGACATCGGCGACGCCGTGGTGCGCACCGCCATCCTGGAGCGGATCGCCGAGGTCCTCGGCGGCGTCAACCGGGCGCGTGCCGTGCTGGACGGCCGCCGCCGGGAGCTGCTCGACAGCGAGGGGCGGGCGGAGTTCGCAGCCGAACTGGCCCTGCTGGGCCAGTCGGCGGCGGGCGCGCTGGCCGCCGCCGACACCCCGGAGGCGAGCGACGAGCAGCTGTCCGCGCTGCTGCTCCAGCTGGAGAACCTGGAGTCCCGGTTCGCCGAGCACGACGGCTTCCTGGCCGAGTTGGACGCCCGCCGCACCGAGCTGTACGAGGCGTTCTCGGCGCGCAAGCAGACGCTGCAGGACGCCCGCGCCCGGCGCGCGGAGCGGCTCGCGGAGTCGGCCGTGCGCGTGCTGGAGACCATCGGCAGGCGGGCCGCCGCACTGGACGGCGCCGAGGCGGTCAGCGCGTACTTCGCCTCCGACCCGATGGTCGCCAAGGTCCGCCGCACCGCGGAGGAGCTGCATGAACTGGGCGACGGCGTAAGGGCGGAGGAGCTGGCCGGCCGGCTGACGGCGGCCCGGCAGGAGGCGGCGCGTGCGCTGCGCGACCGCGCCGACCTGTACGCCGACGGCGGCGCGTCCCTCCTCCTGGGCCGCCACCGCTTCGCGGTGAACACGCAGCCGTTCGACCTGACGCTGGTGCCGCACGGCGACGACGGCCTCGCCTTCGCGCTGACGGGCACGGACTACCGGTCGCCCGTCGGCGACCCGGCGTTCGCGGACACCCGCCCGTACTGGAACCAGTCCCTGCCGTCGGAGAACGCGGACGTCTACCGCGCCGAGCACCTGGCGGCCCGCCTGCTGGCCGAGCACGGCGCACAGCAGCTCGCCGCGGCCGGCGACCTGGCCGCCCTCGTACGCGAGGCGGCCCAGTCCGCCTACGACGAGGGCTATGAGCGCGGCGTCCACGACCACGACGCGACGCTGATCCTGAGCGCGCTGCTGCGGCTGACCCGGACCGCGGGCGTTCTGCGCTACCCGCCGGCCGTACGGGCCGCCGCCCAGCTGTTCTGGTCCCACGGAGCGGACGAGGCCCGGCGGGAGGACTTCACCCGCCGCGCCGTCTCGATGGCGCGTGCCCGCGAGACCTTCGGCCTCGCCCCGGCGATCGACGCGCTGCGCGGGGAGCTGGCAGAGGCGGTCGGCCGCGCGGCGCGGACGGAGGCCGACGCCGCACTGTGCGCCGAGTACCTCTTCGAGGAGCTGACGACCGGTCCCGAGGGTTTCGTCACGGCCGCGTCCGCGCGCTCGCTGCTGGCGGGGTTCCGCCGGGCCGCGGGGACCCCCGCGTACGAGAAGGACCTCGACGGGCTCGACGGACTCGACGCCCGCCGCCAGCTGGTGGAGAACTGGCTCTCCGCGTACACCGCGGCCCGGGGCGGCGAGGGGGAGGACGACCTTCCCGAAGCCGTCGCCGTCGAGCTCTGTCCGGACCTCGTCCGCTATGAGTCGGACGCCCTGCTCTCCGAGACCGTCGAGGGCCTCCTCGGCAGCCACCCGAGGATCGGGCAGGGCGGCCGGCTGACCGTCCGGCTCGATGAACTGCTGTCCCGCACCCGGTACTTCCGCGACCGGGTCACGCCCGGCTTCCGCGCCTACCAGCAGCGCCGCACCGCGCTGGCCGCCGCCGAGCGGGAGCGGCTGCGGCTGGACGAGCACCGCCCCCGGGTGATGTCGGCTTTCGTGCGCAACCGGCTCATCGACGAGGTGTATCTGCCGCTGATCGGCGACAACCTGGCCAAGCAGCTCGGCACGGCGGGAGAGTCCAGGCGCACCGACAGCAACGGTCTGCTGCTGCTCGTCTCGCCGCCCGGCTACGGCAAGACGACGCTGATGGAGTACGTGGCCGACCGCCTCGGCCTCGTCCTGGTCAAGGTCAACGGCCCGGCCCTGGGCCACCGCGTCACCTCCCTCGACCCGGCCGAGGCCCCGAACGCCACCGCACGCCAGGAGATCGAGAAGGTCAACTTCGCCCTGGAGGCGGGCAACAACGTCCTGCTGTACCTGGACGACATCCAGCACACCTCGCCGGAGCTGCTGCAGAAGTTCATCTCGCTGTGCGATGCGCAGCGCCGGATGGAGGGCGTGTGGAACGGGGCGAGCCGCACCTACGACCTGCGCGGCAAACGCTTCGCCGTGTGCATGGCGGGCAACCCGTACACCGAGTCCGGACAGCGCTTCCGCATCCCCGACATGCTCGCCAACCGCGCCGACGTGTGGAACCTGGGCGAGGTGCTCACCGGCAAGGAGGACGTCTTCGCGCTGAGCTTCGTCGAGAACGCGCTGACCGCCAACCCGGTGCTGGCCCCGCTGGCCGGACGCGACCGCGCGGATCTGGATCTGCTGGTGCGCCTCGCCTCCGACGACCCTGCGGCGCAGCGGGACCGGCTGGTCCACCCGTACCCGCCCGCCGAGCTGGAGCGCGTCCTGGCCGTGCTGCGGCGGCTGCTCACCGCCCGGCGCACGGTCCTCGCCGTCAACGAGGCGTATATCGCCTCCGCCGCACAGAGCGAGGCGACCCGCACCGAGCCGCCGTTCCAGCTCCAGGGCTCGTACCGCAATATGAACAAGATCGCGGAGCGCATCAGCCCGGTGATGAACGAGGCCGAGCTGTCCGCCGTCGTCGACGACCACTACACAGGCGAGGCGCAGACCCTCACCAGCGGCGCGGAGGCCAATCTCCTCAAGCTGGCGGAGCTGCGCGGCTCGCTCACGCCTCAGCGGGCGGCGCGCTGGGCGGAGCTCAAGGCGCTCTATGTGCGCGCCCGAGCCCTCGGCGGGGCGGAGGACGACCCGATGGCGCGCGCCGTGGCCGCGCTGGGGCTGCTGGCGGACCGGGTGGCCGCGGTCGAGTCCGCGATCGTGCGGGCGACTGACCCGCGCCATCTGCTCGCGAGCCCGCCGAACGGACGGCATGCCCGGCCCGCCGTGACGGAGCGGCCTGAGCAGCGGCCCGGCGGGGGCCCGGGGGAGCACTGACTGCTCTGATCGGGTTTCGATCGGGTTACATGGGGGGCATGAGCGATGCCATGACCCTCCCCATGCCCGACTGGGAGAAGCGATTCCGCGCCCCCCGTGTCTCCCTGCCCGAGTGGGCCGAGGACGCGCCCGACCGTTCCCTCTTCGTGTCGAACGCGACCGGGACGTACGAGCTGTACGCCTGGGACCGGGCCGCCGGTGAGCAGCGCCAGGTCACCGACCGCCCCAACGGCACCACGGACGGCGTGCTGTCCCCGGACGGCGAGTGGGTCTGGTGGTTCTCGGACACCGATGGGGACGAGTTCGGGCTGTGGATGCGCCAGCCCTTCTGCGGCGGGGAGGACGTGCCCGCCGCCCCGGGGCTCGCGCCGTCCTACCCCGCGGGGCTGGCGGTCGGGCGCGACGGCCTCGCCGTGATCGGGCGCTCCACGGACGAGGACGGGACGACCGTCCACGTCGTACGGGAAGGTGCGGAGCCGGTCGAGATCTACCGCCACCGGGAGTCGGCGGGGGTCGGCGACCTCTCGCACGACGGCACGCTCGTCGCGCTCGAGCACACCGAGCACGGGGACGCGATGCACTCCGCGATCCGGGTGGTCACGCTCGAAGGCTCGCTCGTAGCGGAGCTCGACGACACCGAGGGCGGCGCCAGGGAGCTGGGCCTCGAGGTGCTCGGGTTCGCCCCCGTCCCCGGGGACGCCCGGCTGCTGATCGCGCACCAGCGGCGCGGCCGCTGGGAGCCGGTGATCTGGGACGTCGCCGCCGGCCGGGAGACCGCGCTGACGATCGACCTGCCCGGCGATATGAGCGCCGAGTGGTATGCCGACGGCTCCGCGCTGCTGATCGGCCACAGCTTCGAGGCCCGCGGCGAGCTGTGGCGCTACGACCTGGGCGACCACTCCCTGACCCGCATCGAGACGCCCAGGGGCTCGGTGTCGGGTGCGACGGCCCGTCCCGACGGCGCGGTCGAGTATCTGTGGTCGTCGGCCGCGCAGCCGCCGGCCGTGCGCTCCGCCGCGGGCGGTGTGGTGCTCGACCCGCCGGGCGGCAAGGCGCCCGCGTCCGTGCCGGTCGAGGACGTCTGGGTGGACGGCCCCGGCGGCCGTATCCACGCCCTCGTGCAGCGCCCGGCCGATGCGCCCGAGGGCCGTCCGCTGCCGACCGTCTTCGAGATCCACGGCGGTCCGACCTGGCACGACAGCGACTCCTTCGCCGCCGGGCCCGCGGCCTGGGTCGACCACGGGTACGCGGTCGTACGGGTCAACTACCGCGGCTCGACCGGTTACGGGCGCGAGTGGACCGACGCCCTGAAGCACCGGGTCGGGCTGATCGAACTGGAGGACATCGCGGCGGTGCGCGCCTGGGCGGTCTCCTCCGGACTCGCCGACCCGGCGCGGCTCGTCCTCTCCGGCGGCTCGTGGGGCGGCTACCTCACTCTTCTGGGCCTGGGCACCCAGCCCGACGACTGGGCGGTGGGCCTGGCCGCGGTGCCGGTCGCCGACTACGTCACGGCGTACCACGACGAGATGGAGGCGCTGAAGGCCATGGACCGCACGCTCTTCGGCGGCACCCCCGAGGAGGTCCCCGAGCGGTTCCGCGTCTCCTCCCCCCTGACATACGTCGACGAGGTCCGCGCCCCCGTCTATGTCTCCGCGGGCGTCAACGACCCCCGCTGCCCGATCCGCCAGGTCGAGAACTACGTCGACCGGCTGGCGGCGCGGGGGGCGGTGCACGAGGTGTATCGCTATGAGGCGGGCCATGGGTCGCTGGTCGTGGAAGAGCGGATCAAGCAGGTGACCAAGGAGATCGACTTCGCGGAGCGGCACCTGGGGAGACGGTAGGTTCTCCGGCCCCTCCGGCGGGGTCCGGGCACAAGCCCGGACCCCGCCGGGCCCGCCACCCCAGCGGGACCCGGCCCGGGTCCGTTCCGTACCGTGGAGGCGTGTACCGGTTCCTGCTGACGCCCCGCTGGTGGGGGATCAACGTCTTCGTCGCGCTGGCGATCCCCTTCTGCATCTTCATGGGCTCCTGGCAGCTCGGGAAGTTCGAGGACCGCGTCGACACCTACCGGGACGCCGGGCGGAAGACCGCGGACGCCTCCGCGGTCAAGGCCGTTCCGGTCGACACCCTGCTGCCGGTGGACAAGGAGACGTCCGGGCGGGCGGCGACGGCGACCGGGCGGTACGGGGAGCAGTTCACGGTGCCGGGACGGGAGCTGGACGGGGAGCGCGGCAGCTATGTGCTGACGCTGCTGAAGACCGACGGCGGCAGGTCGCTGCCGGTGGTGCGCGGCTGGCTCGCCGACGGGGAGCGGGCCCCGGCCGCCCCGTCCGGCGAGGTGACGGTCACGGGCGCGTTGCAGGCGTCGGAGACCGTCGGCACGGACGGCGTGCACACGGCGGGCGGGCTGCCTCCCGGCCGGCTCGGCATGATCAGCGCGGCGTCGCTGGTGAATCTGGTCCCGGACGACGTGTACGACGCCTGGATCACGCTCACCTCCGCGGACCCGGGTCTGAAGCCGGTCCCGGCCGCCGCCCCGGAGGGCAGCGGACTGGATCTGAAGGCCTTCCAGAACCTGGGCTACACGGGCGAGTGGTTCGTCTTCGCGGGCTTCGTGCTCTTCATGTGGTTCCGGCTGCTCCGCCGGGACGCGGAGGCGGCCAGGGACCGGGAACTGGGTCTGGAACCGGCATGACCGGCGACGCGGGCGGCGTCATCACCCCGCTCGGGCGGACCTCGGCTCTGCCGGAGCGGCCGCCGGACCGCGTCTGGTACGCGGCGTACGGCTCCAACATGGATCTGCGCCGCCTGATGCACTACATCGCCGGCGGCACGCCCTCCGGCGGCGCCCGCGCCTGCCCCGGCTGCCGTGACCCGCGTCCCCCGGAGCGTTCCATGGCGGTGGTGCTGCCCGGCGGCCTGTACTTCGCCACGGAGTCGGCGGTGTGGACCGGCGGCCGGGCGTTCTACGACCCCGGCGAGCCGGGCGGGGCGCCCGCCCGCGCGCATCTGCTGACGGCGGCCCAGTTCTCGGACATCGCCGCGCAGGAGATGTACCGGACGCCCGGCGCGGACCTCGATCTGACGGAGGTCCTGACGCACGGGCGCGCACGGCTCGGTCCCGGCCGGTACGAGACCCTGGTGTGCCCGGGTCTGCTGGAGGGCCTGCCCGTGGTGACCTTCACGGCCCCGTGGGGGCGCGCCGATGTGCCGGGGAAGGCGCCCTCGGCCCCGTATCTGCGGCATCTGGCCGCGGGGCTGATGCAGGCGCACGGCTGGAGCCCCACGCGTGCCGCCGGCTATCTGGCCGGCTGCGCCGGGGCCCGGGGGACGTGGACCCCCGAGGCCGTCCTCGCACTGCTTCGGGCCCCGGGCGGCCCCACGGGCTCCTCCGGCTACTGAGCGGGCAGCACGCCCGTGTGATAGATCGTGCCCGAGCAGGCGTTGGGCACGGTCGCCTGTGCCGTCGGCGCGCCGGCCTCCGGGGTGTGGGTGACGGTGACGCTCCCCTCCTGGGGAGTGCCGTCCTCCCTGGTGAGCTGCGGCTCGACGCCGTCGGCGGTCTCCACCGTCTGGCCGGACATCTCCGACGCCGACGTCGTGGTGGTGGTCGACGTCGTCGTGTCGCCGCCGCTGCCCGCGCCGGAGGTGCTGCCCGCGGTGCCCGAGCCGCTGGTGGAGCCCCCCTCCGTCGGGGTGGGGTCGGGAGCCGGCTCGCTCTGCTTGGGGCAGGTGTCCGCGGGGACCCAGGCGAACTGCACCTCGTAGGCGTCCTCGGGCTTCAGCCGGAGCGTGCCGGGCTCCTGTGCGGGGTCCGGCAGGCCGGTCGCCGCATCGCCCGCCGCATGCGCGACGACGTCGACCTTCGCGGGGTCGGCCGCGCCGGCCGTCTGGAAGGCGATGGCGCCCGGGGTGCTGACGGTGCACTCGGCGTCGGAGACATTGGCGATGCGGAACGTGCCGTACACCGTGCCTTCGGCGTCCGGCGCGGCCGCCTGGGCCGCGGCGACGCCGAGCTGGTCGGCCTGGCACGCCGGGGAGGGGGAGGACGCCGTGCCGGGAGGGGCGACCGGCGCCCCGGTCGCGCCGTCCGTGCTGCCCGCGGTCTGCTCCTTGCCGGACGCCTGGGACGGGGCCCTGTGGTCGCGCCCGCTTCCGCCGCTGTCCGCCGCGGACTCCTGGGAGCCGGTCTCTCCGCCGGTTTCGCCGGAGGTCTCGGCGCCGATGCCGCCCTGCGCCTGCTCTCCGTGCCCTGCGTTGACCGCCCGGGTGTCCTCGCCGCCGGAGGCGCCCGCCGCGTGGACGAACGCGGGCACCGCGGCGCCCACCAGCAGCGCGGCGGCGGCCACGCCCACCAGCGCCTGCCGCCTGCGGGCGCGCCGCGCGGGCACCGCCCGCCTCAGCTGGTCGAGGGCGCCCTCGGCCGGCTGGATGTCCTGCACCGCACCGTGCAGCAGCCGGCGCAGCGCCAGCTCGTCGGCCCCGAGGCCGTCGCCGTCCAAGTCGCTCACATGCCCCTCGCTCGCATGCTGATCCGACCCCTTGTCCCTGTTTCCGTTGCTCATCGGTCCGTCCGGCTCGAAGAGCCCGAACCGCTGACCGTCTGATCCCTCACGGCCGTCGTAGGGGTCGTGACCGTCGTGGTCGTCGTATTCGTCGTAGCCGTCCCGGCGGCTGTGGTGCCCGTTCACGCCGTGGCCTCCATGGCGACGCGCAGCGCCGCGATGCCCCGTGATCCGTACGCCTTCACGGAGCCCAGGGATATACCCAGCGTCTGGGCGACCTGAGCCTCGGTCATATCGGCGAAATACCGGAGCACCAGCACCTCGCGCTGACGTCGCTGCAGCCCGCGCATCGCCTTGATCAGCGCGTCCCTCTCCAACTGCTCGTACGCCCCCTCCTCCGCGCTCGCCATGTCGGGCATGGGCTTGGAGAGCAGCTTCAGGCCGAGTATGCGGCGGCGCAGTGCGGACCGGGAGAGGTTCACCACGGTCTGGCGCAGATAGGCCAGCGTCTTCTCCGGGTCCCGGACGCGGTTGCGGGCCGAGTGGACGCGGATGAACGCCTCCTGGACGACGTCCTCGCAGGAGGCGGTGTCGTCGAGCAGCAGGGCCGCAAGGCCGAGCAGTGAACGGTAGTGGGCGCGATAGGTCTCGGTGAGGTGGTCGACGGTGGTGCCCGCAGCCATGGCGTCGTCAGCGCCCCCGCGCTGCGACGGCAGCTGGGCGGCGGTGCGGGAGGTCCGGGCGATCGGCATCGGGGCGATCACCGGCATGCCGCCGGGCGGCCGCGGTCTGCGCGGCTGCGGGGCCGCCGGGACGCGCCGCGGCCCGGCCCCGCGCATGCCGCGCGCCGGAAGCACCCTGGTGAACTCGAGAACCTCTGCCACGCTGGTTGGACACGCTTCCCCCCGTCAGGGTTGTACGCGTACGCCACCGTTTTCGACGGTGCTGTGCATGTGTTCATGCGTACTCGCTCATCCCCAATGACCCGTTCGTTCGCGGCACTGCACAGACGCGACCGCAAAGACGTCCCCAAGCCAACTGCCGGTTGCAGCAAGGGAACGCCAGTTGACCTATGGGACCCGCAGGACCCGCATGGTCGAACACCCTTGTGCACCCGTTCAATAGGTACAGGCCTGCGACTTGGTCACAGTACTTACACAGATCTTACAAAGCCACGGCGTATGCCTGCCGGGCTCATCAGCGGCCGGAACCCAGCTCGGCCGCGACGGCCTCCGCGATCTGCGCGGAGTTGAGCGCGGCTCCCTTGCGCAGATTGTCGCCGCAGACGAACAGCGACAGCGCGGCGGGGTCGTCCGGGGACCGCCGGACCCGCCCCACCCAGGTCGGATCGGTGCCGACGACGTCCGCGGGGGTCGGGAAGTCCCCGGCCTCCGGGCTGTCGTACAGCACGACGCCCGGCGAGGTGGCCAGGACCTCGTGCGCCCGTTCCACCGTGACCTCGTTCTCGAAACGCGCGTGCACGGCCAGGGAGTGGGTGGTGACGACCGGCACCCGGACGCAGGTGGCGGTCACCGGCAGCCCCGGCAGGTCGAGGATCTTGCGCGTCTCGGCCCGCAGCCCCAGCTCCTCGGAGGACCAGCCGTCCTCCTGGAGCGCGCCCGCGAAGGGCACGACATTGAGCGCGAGCGGGGCGGGGAACGGGCCGAGGTCGTCGCCCACGGCCCGGCGTACGTCCCCCGGGCCCGCGCCCAGTTCCGTGCCGGCGACCAGGGAGAGCTGCGCGCGCAGCGCGGAGACCGCGTCCCGGCCCGCGCCGCTGGCGGCCTGATAGGTGGAGACGACCAGTTCCCGCAGCCCGAACGCGGCATGCAGCGCGCCGACCGCGGGGAGCAGCGCGAGCGTGGTGTCGTGCGGGCTGGCGACGATGCCGCGCGGGCGCACCCGCACGGCGTGCGGATTGACCTCCGGCACCACCAGCGGGACATCCGCCTCCAGCCGGAAGGCGGCGGAGGTGTCCACTGCGACCGCGCCCTTGGCGGCGGCGATGGGCGCCCAGCGCTCCGCCACCTCGCGCGGCGCCAGGAAGACGGCCACGTCGACCCCGTCGAGGGCCTCTTCGGCGAGCACCGACACCTCGCACTCCTCGCCGCGCACGGCCAGCTTGCGGCCGGCCGAACGCGGCGAGGAGAGCAGCCTGATCTCGCCCCAGACGTCCGCGTGCTGCGACAGGATCTGGAGCATGACCGCGCCGACGGCCCCGGTCGCTCCGACGACCGCGAGCGCCGGCTTGCGGGTCATCGCCCGGTGCCCCCGTAGACGACCGCCTCGTCGGAGTCGGAGTCGAGCCCGAAGGCGGTGTGGACGGCGCGCACGGCGTTGTTGACGTCCTCGGCGCGGGTGACCACGGAGATGCGGATCTCGGAGGTGGAGATCAGCTCGATGTTCACGCCCGCGTCGGACAGGGCCTCGAAGAAGGAGGCGGTGACGCCCGGGTTGGTCTTCATTCCCGCGCCGACGAGGGAGATCTTGCCGATCTGGTCGTCGTAGCGCAGCGACTCGAAGCCGACCGCGGCCTTCGCCTTCTCCAGGGCGTCGATGGCCTTGCGGCCGTCGGTCTTGGGAAGGGTGAAGGAGATGTCGGTGAGGTGAGTGGTGGCGGCGGAGACGTTCTGCACCACCATGTCGATGTTGATCTCCGCGTCGGCGATCGCCCGGAAGATCGCCGCGGCCTCGCCCGGCTTGTCCGGCACTCCGACGACGGTGACCTTGGCCTCGGAGACGTCGTGGGCGACTCCGGAGATGATGGCGTGCTCCACCTTCTGGGCTCCCTGCTCGACATGTGGTTCGTTGCTGACCCAGGTGCCCCGCAGTCCGGAGAAGGACGAGCGGACGTGGATCGGGATGTTGTAACGGCGTGCGTACTCGACGCAACGGTGCAGCAGCACCTTGGAGCCGGAGGCGGCCAGCTCCAGCATGTCCTCGAAGGAGATCCAGTCGATCTTCTTCGCCTTCTTCACGACCCGCGGATCGGCGGTGAAGACGCCGTCGACGTCGGTGTAGATCTCGCAGACCTCGGCGTCGAGCGCCGCGGCGAGGGCGACGGCCGTGGTGTCGGAACCGCCGCGGCCGAGCGTGGTGATGTCCTTCTTGTCCTGCGACACGCCCTGGAAGCCGGCGACGATGGCGATGTTGCCCTCGTCGAGCGCCGTACGGATCCGGCCCGGCGTCACATCGATGATGCGCGCCTTGTTGTGGACCGAGTCGGTGATGACGCCTGCCTGGCTGCCGGTGAACGACTGGGCCTCGTGGCCCAGGTTTTTGATCGCCATGGCCAGCAGGGCCATGGAGATGCGCTCCCCCGCGGTCAGCAGCATGTCGAATTCGCGCCCGGTAGGCATCGGGGATACCTGCCCGGCGAGATCGATCAGCTCGTCCGTCGTGTCGCCCATCGCGGATACCACCACAACGACCTGGTGGCCGTTCTTCTTGGCATCGACGATCCGCTTGGCGACGCGCTTGATGCCTTCGGCATCGGCAACGGAGGAGCCTCCGTACTTCTGCACGACAAGGCCCACGTGCGCTCCTCGCTCGGTTCAGTTTGCGGCAGTCTGCCGCAGTCGGCTCAGTCTAACGAGCGACCGGACTCCGACCCCGAGATACCACATCGTGAGATGTCCCGCTCACCGTGCGATCACGCGGCGGAGCCGGTCCGCTCCGGGGCTGCGCCTGCCCTGACCTGCCGGACCCACGCCTCGATGTGTCCCAAGCCACACTCCTGCGCCGCACTCTTCCAGTCTGCACCGGACCCTCAGATCTGCCGCCTGCCGGGGGCGGGAACCGACACCTGGCCGTCCACGCCCGGCTGAGGCGAGGGCAGCTCCTTGAAGTACTCGCCGGAACCGTCTCCACCATGCGCGCAACGCGCCCTCCCCCCAGCGCCCGCGGCCCGGCCGCCGCGGGCGCGTCCGCTCAGCTCGCGGGTGTGCGCAGGCCCAGGGGGGCCGCGATCTCCTCGGCCATGACCCGGCCCGCCTCCTCGGCCAGGGCGTCCTCGCCCAGGTCCTCGTCCGTGTCCAGGCCGTCCAGCGCCTGGAGGGGCTGGTCCAGGCGGACATGGGCGACCAGGGACTGCAGGGCGCGCAGGGTGGCCGAGGCCGTCGGGCCCCAGTTGGAGAAGTACGAGAACTGCCACCACCACAGCGCCTCGCTGGTGCGGCCCTCGCGGTAGTGCACCAGGCCGTGGCGCAGGTCGGCGACGATGTCGGCGAGGTTGTCCGAGACCCGGCAGGCGACCGGCGCCTTGCGCGGCTCGTACGGGTCGAAGACCTCGGAGAAGACGTCGACCGGGTCGAGGAGCCTGGCGAAGCGCTCACGCAGATCGTCCATGTCCAGGTCCGGTCCCACGTCGGGCTCGTAGCGCTCGTCGGGGACGATGTCCTCGTGCGCGCCCAGCCGGCCGCCGGTCAGCAGCAGCTGGGAGACCTCGAGCAGCAGGAAGGGGACGGCGCTGTCGGGCTCGTCGCCCTTGGCGACCTCGGTGGTCGCGACGATGAACGACTCGATGGAGTCGGCGATCTGGACAGCGAAGTCGTCGGGGTTCTGGCCTACGGCGTGCAACATGGCGTCAGACATCGAGAAGTCGTCTCCCCTCGAAGGCACGTCCCAGCGTGACCTCGTCGGCGTATTCCAAGTCTCCCCCCACAGGGAGACCGCTGGCCAGCCGTGTGACCTTGAGTCCCATCGGCTTGACCATGCGTGCCAGATACGTGGCGGTGGCCTCGCCCTCCAGATTGGGGTCGGTGGCGAGGATCAGCTCGGTGACCGTCCCGTCCGCGAGCCGGGCAAGCAGTTCGCGGATCCGCAGGTCGTCGGGGCCGACGCCCTCGATGGGGCTGATCGCCCCGCCCAGGACGTGATAGCGCCCCCGGAACTCCCGGGTCCGCTCGATCGCGACGACGTCCTTCGGCTCCTCCACGACGCAGACGACCGCCGGGTCGCGGCGGGCGTCGCGGCAGATGCCGCACTGCTCCTGCTGGGCGACGTTGCCGCACACCGTGCAGAAGCGCACCTTGTCCTTGACCTCCAGCAGGGCGTGCGCGAGCCGGCGGACGTCCGCCGGCTCGGCCTGGAGGATGTGGAAGGCGATCCGCTGCGCGCTCTTGGGACCGACGCCGGGCAGCCTGCCCAGTTCGTCGATGAGGTCCTGAACCACGCCTTCGTACACGGAACGCCTTTCCTGCCCTGCTCGGATCTCTGGTACGTACGGTAGTTCCTGCGGGCTCCCGTTAGAAGGGAAGACCCGGCATGCCGCCCAGGCCCTGCGCCAGCGGGCCCAGCTTGGCCTGCTGCAGCTGCTGCGCGTTCTCCGTCGCAGCCTGCACCGCGGCAACGACCAGGTCCGCGAGCGTCTCGGTGTCCTCCGGGTCCACGGCCTTGGGGTCGATCACCAGGCCGCGCAGCTCACCGGAGCCGGTGACCGTGGCCGTCACCAGGCCGCCGCCCGCCTGGCCCGCCACCTCGGTCTGCGCCAGCTCCTCCTGCGCCTTGGCGAGGTCCTGCTGCATCTTCTGGGCCTGCTGGAGCAGCTGCTGCATGTTCGGCTGGCCACCACCGGGAATCACGGTCACTCCTGGCACGTTCGACGACGATGTTCGGTAGGGCGAGCCTACGTGGTCGGCGGTCGTCATGCGCCGCAGACGGCGACTGACACTTTCGAGTGAGTAACCTGCTGCTCCCATACCTGATCAACGGCCTCTTGCGGGCGGAATTACCGGGATTCCGAGGTGATGGCCCACCATTCGGCGGTAGGAAGAGCGCGCGCATCAGTACGCCCGCGCGCCTTCGCGTCACGCACAGTGGCGGAGCGCACCAGCTTGTCAGCAGATGTAGATGCGCAGACGCAGATGCACAGCAGAGCGCAGAGCGTAAGGAGTGCACCGGTGAGCCAGCCGGAGATGCAGCCCGGGGGACCCGCCCGGGATGAGGACGGCAAGGACGGCAAGCCGTCGCCCGGCGATCTGACCGGAAGGCCGCTTCCGCTCGGCGACTGGGGCGAGCCCGCTGAGCGCCTCGACGAGCTGTACCGCTGGGTGGAGGCGGGTGCGCTGCGCACGGCCGCGTGGTACCTGGCCGACCGCGACCGCAAACGCCTCGCCGCCCGGATCCTGCGCGCGGGCACGGCCGCCGGCGCCGTCGTGGGGGCCGCGCTGCCGCTCCTGGAAGTGACGACGGGGCTCGACGGCGCGGCAGGCTGGGGCTATGTGTCGCTGCTGCTCGCCGCGGCCTGCCTGGGGTGCGACCGTTGGTTCGGCTTCACCTCGGGGTGGATGCGGGACGTCGCGACGGCTCAGGCGGTGTACCGCAGGCTGCAGACCCTGCAGTTCGACTGGGCCTCGGAGAGCGTGCGCGAGGTGCTGGGCCCCACGGAGGGGACGGCGGGCGAGGCGGCGGAGCGCTGCCTGACGGTGCTGCGGCGGTTCACCGAGGACGTGACGGAGCTGGTGCGCGCGGAGACTGCCGACTGGATGGTGGCGTTCCGGTCGGGCCCGACGCCGCTGGTGATGCAGACGAACGGCACGGCGCCGCCGCGGCCGGAGAACGGGCATCCGTCCGGCCGGATGCCGCTGCCGCCGGTCGCACGCCCCAACATGCCGCGGCAGCGGCCGCCTGAGCCCCCGCGGTAGGGGCGCTGCGGCCCCGGCCCCGGGGCTCCGCCCGGCGTCAGACGGCGCACGTCCGAAGAGAAGGCGGAGACTCTGTGTGCGGCAGCACATGCGGAGCGCAACGGAGCGGCCCGGTCAGCTGAAGATGATCATGGACCCCTGGCCGAGGCTCCGGGTCGCCGCGGCGTGCAGCCCCAGCCACACATGGCGTTCCCGCGCGAACGGGCTCTCGTCGTACGGGATCGGCCCCGCGGGCTCCTCCAGCGTGGTCGGCCGCTCCGGCGGCGACGGCGCGTCCGGCGGATTCACCGGATCGATGCCGATCGACTGGGCGACGTACTCCAGTTCGCGCAGCAACCCCTGGGTGGAGCCCAGCGGTCCGCCGCCCGCAAGCAGTTCCTCGTTGGACAGCGGGGCCGGGAAGTCGACCGGCACATACGCGCCCGCGTGGTCGTAGTGCCACACCAGATGCGACTGCTGGGCCGTTGACTCGAACATCTCCAGCAACTGCTCGTAGTCGCCGCCCAGTTCGTCCACCGGCGTGACCGCGAGCCCGCACAGCTGGAGCAGATAGGCGCGGCGCAGGAAGTGCAGCGCGTCGTAGTCGAAGCCCGCGACCGGCGCGACGTCCCCGGAAAGGCCCGGCATATAGGCGAAGACCGGGACGCTGGGCAGGCCTGACTCCGTCAGCGCCTTGTCATAGGACGCGATTTCTTCGGCGAAGGGATTGTCGGGGCTGTGGCACAGCACATCGACAAGGGGCACCAGCCACAGGTCACAGGCCAACGGAAAGCTCGCTCTCCAACGGAGTTGCAGGATCGTCTGAGGGACGGACAGCGTAGTGCCCCCTGTCTGTAGGGCGAAGGGCGGCCACCGCGGCCGTCCGCCTCCTCACAGGTCCCATACCCACACCCCGGCCACCCGCTCCCCGGGACGGCCGAGAAGCTTCTCCACGGTCTCGTACAGGGCCTGTTCGTTGTAGGTGGGCGGCAGTACGACCACCCCCGCGCGCCACGCCTGAAGATCGTGCCGCGCCTGCGCCTGCCAGGCGGGGCCCAGCTGCGGGACCCGTCCGGTGGCGCGCACGTCGTCGAGGAGGTTGGAGGTGTGGCGCGGGACGGCCCCGTAGATGCCGATGCGGTCCGGGCCCCACGGGCCGTTGAAGTAGCCCCCGGCGAGGGAGAAGCCGAGGCCCGACGAGGTCTGCCAGTGCAGGGCGTCCGCACTGCCCGGGTTGGGCAGCGGCACGGTCACCACCGACTCTCCTTCAAAGACGTAACCGCGGTACGCGCCGTACGCGAAGAAGGCCGGGACCTCCGGCCGCTCCCGTACGGGATACGGGGTCGGCAGCACCGGCGCCAGCGCGGCCGCCAGCGCGGCACAGCCGACGGCGCGGTGCAACCGCACCGGCGTGGCGGCCAGCCGGTCGGCGGCCAGCGCCAGCAGCACGCCCAGCGCCGGGGCGCAGACCATCGCGACCCGGGACTCGATGACCGACTCGAACAGCGGCTGGTGGGCGAGCGCGCGCCAGGGCCCGGTCAGCACGATGTCCGTGTACGGGATCCGGAAGCGCACCCCCAGCGAGAGCAGCGCGGCCGCCAGCGCCATGAACGTCACCGCCTTGACGACGGCCAGTTTCCACAGCCGGACGGCGATCGCGGCGGCGAGCGCGATCAGCGGCCAGCCGTAGAAGGCGTTCTGCTCGGTGCGGTTCATGGCGAGCGGGTCCGCGCCCGCGTCGGAGCCAGCGAGCGAGCGCCCGGCGAACTGGAGGAAGGCGAGAGGGCTGTTGCCGGTGTTGTCGCCGTGCAGCACGCCCGTATAGCTCTGCGGGCCGAAGAACTGCCAGCCCAGGGGAAAGGCGACCAGCGGCAGACAGACGGCGAGGGCTACCCCGAGGCCGCGCAGCAGGGGCCGCCACACGGCCCGCGCCACGTCCCTGCGAACGGCGGCGTAGGCGAGGGCGAACAGCAGCATGCCCATGGCGGCGAGCAGCAGCGGCTCCTCGCCGAGGAAGATCTGGTACGCGGCGAGCAGGCCCAGCAGCGTGCCGTCCCGTGCGATGCGCGGCCGTGGGTCGGCAAGCCGCAGCGCCCGGTCTGCGATCACCGGGATCAGGAACAGGGCGAGGAAGTTGGGGTGCGCGTTGCCATGGGAGATCATCGGCGGCGCGAAGGCGGCGAAGGCCGCGCCGAGGGCGGCGGCGGGCCGGTTGCGGGTGACTCTTCGGACGAAGAGCCAGTACCAGGCGGCGGCGGTGGCGGCGAGGCCCAGGGTGAGGACGAGCGCCCAGGTGACCCTGGGCCCCAGCAGGAGCGTCACGGGGGTCAGCGGGACGGACAGTCCCAGCATGACGGTGTTGGCCATCAGGTTCACACCGTCGGGGTTGTTCTGCAGAGTGGTGAACAGCGGGTTTCTGAGGTGGCTGACGTTGTCGGCCGTGACCGCGAAGAACCACTCCCACTGGTTCTGGTCCTGTCCCGCGTCGGCGAGGTAGCCGCGGTCGAGGTCGGCCCAGAGGCCCTTGTAGAGCAGGACGGAGGCGAGGAGGAACAGCCCGGTGACGGCGAGGTCGGCGCGGCGGAGGCTCCGGGCCCGCAGGCGGGCGAGTTCGACGAGGACGCGGGCGTAGTCCAGCGGCCGGACCTTGGAACCGGGCTGGTGCGACCAGCGCACCGGGACCTCCGTGACGGGCCACCCCTGCCGGTGGAAGACCCGCAGTATCTCGACGTCGATGCCCCAGCCGTCGAGCCGCGACTCGGCGAACGCGGCGCGTGCCCGCTCCCCCTCGAGCAGCTTGAAGCCGCACTGGGTGTCGTGGATGCCGGGTACGGCGACGGCGCGTATCAGCCGGTTGCCCAGACGGCCGAGCCATTCGCGGCTGCGGCGCTGGTGCACCTCGATCCGGGCCCCGGGGTGGGCGCGCGAGCCGATCGCGGCGGCGCTGTCCTCGGCGGCGAGCTGCTTGTCGAGGTGGTCGAGCTCCTCGATGGGCGTGGCGAGATCGGCGTCCGTGATCAGCACCCGGCGGCCGTAGCTGGCCAGGACTCCGCGGCGCAGGGCGTCGCCCTTGCCGCGGTTGCGATGGCCGCTGATCAGCTGGATACGGGGCTCCTCGGCGGCGGCCTCGCGGGCGACCGACGCGGTGGCGTCGGTGGAGCCGTCGTCGACGACGATCAGCTCCCACTCGCCCCAGCGGCCGGGTTCGGCGCGCAGATGGGCGCAGATGGCGTCGAGGGTGGGGCGGAGCCGGGCTTCCTCGTTGTAGGCGGGTACGACGACGGACAGGTCGACGACGCTCACTGCTCGGTCGCCTCGCATGGATCGGCGACGGCGGGGCACGGCGGCGCGTCCGGCTCCTGTGTGCCGGTGACGGGCCCCGGCTGCCCGGCCGCCACCTGCGGGCCTCCGACGGCCGGGCCCGGCTCGGCGACCTGGACCGGCTCGGGGACCTGGACCAGCTCGGCGGCCGGGCCCGGACGGCTCCCCTGGCGCGGCGGCTCGACCGCCCCCGGGGCACCCGCGGCAGACCGACGCGACCCGGGCCCGGACTGCGCACCGGCAGACTGCCGCGTCCCGGGGCCGGACTGCGCAACCGCGGCAGAGCGACGCCGACCGGCCGCCTCACGGGAACCCCCGGAAACCTGACCCGGCTCGGCGAGCCCACCCGACTCCGCCGCCCCCGGGGCACCCGCAGCAGACTGACGCGCCCCGGGACCCGGCTGTCGTGCGTGCCGGGCCTCCAGGCAGTCCGCCCAGGCGAGGGCGTGGTCGTTATACGCCCGCACCACCGCCCCGGCCGTGGCGGCGTCCCCGCCGGCGACGGCGTCGATGAGCTCCTCGTGCCCGCTCCACAGCCAGTCGCACAGACTGGTGTCGCCCCGCAGATAGGGCACGGCGAAGACCCAGGACTGCACCCGCAGCCGGTGCAGGAAGTCACCGATGTAGCGGTTGGCGACGATCGCGCCGAGCTCCCGCCAGAACCGCAGGTCGTAGCCGATGAGGATGTCCAGATCCCCGCCGCGGGCAGCTCGGGCGGCCTCCTCGGCCCGGCGGCGTACGGACACCAGGGCCCGGCCCCGCGGGGCGGCGTCGGACCCGCGGCAGGCGAGTTCGCGGAAGAGGCCGTCCGCGATGAGGGCACGGGCCTCGACCATGCCGCGGTAGTCGTCCACGGAGAACCGGTGGACCTTGAAGCCCCGGTGCTGGTCGGAGTCGAGCAGCCCCTGGGCGCAGAGGTCGACGAGGGCCTCGCGGACGGGAGTGGACGAGACGCCGTACTGCTCGGCGATCTCCTTGACCGTGAACGCCTGTCCCGGCTGCAGCCGCCCCGCCAGAACCTCGTCGCGCAGCGCCTCGGCTATCTGCTGCCGCAAGGTGTTGCGGGTGACAGCGCTGGGGCTGCCGGTGCCGCGCATCGTGGCGTTCTCCTTCTCCTTCTCCGCCGGTACCGGCGGCCGAGGTCTTCAGGTCCCCGACACGATAGGCCAGGGGCCGCGGCTACGGTCTACGACAGGGAGGAGGGTCACATCATGCCGAACGGTTCGCCGGAGACCTTCGAGCCTGCGACGGGGGACGGGCCGGGGGCGCCTGGCGCGGCGCGGGCGGCCGAGGTGCGCACGGCCTTTGAATCGCTGCTCCAGATCCGCCGGCTGACCGGCGGGGGCGACACCTCGGCGCCCGCGCCCTGGGAGCGCTTCCGCATGGTCCGGGCCGTCTCCCTCGCGCTGGAGGCCTCCGGCTTCCCGCCCTCCGCCGTCGACTCGTCCGGCCGCCGCACGGCCACCGGTTACCGTGTCCGCGCCGGCGACCGCCCCGCGCTCGTCCTCGTCGACTGGCTCGGCCCCCCGGGCAGCGCCGCCGCCCACGAGGAGACTCCCCGTCTCACCGCCTGCGCCGCGGCGCTCACGGACCTGGGCTGGGAGGCGCTGCTGTACAAGGGCCCGCGGGGCAGGCGGTTCCTGGAGGTGGGGATTCCCCCACCGTTCCCCCTGCGCCCTGCGGCACCGGGGGAGTCCCCCTTCCCGCAGCCAGGGGCAACCCCCCGGACCCCCGGTACGGCCTGAGGGCCGGGTCCGCGTTCTCCCTCGTCCGCCGCCGCCGGACAGCCGAGTTCCAGCCCCTGGGGTCCGCCTCCGCGGAGTATCCGGGGATCGTCGAGCTGCCGGACGGCTCGACGTCGTTCACACCGTCGAACTGGACTGCCCGACGGCTCCGACCGTGGCCCGGCTGCGGCGTGACGGCGTTCCGCCGGGAATCGCGGCGGCCGTCCATGCCGTACGCCACTTCACGGAGTGGGGCGCGGACGGACTCCTCGCAACGGTGTGGAACCCAAGGCGAGGCCGTACGAGGGGCACAGTGTGCCCTTCGTACGGCCTCGACCGCTCGTACGGCCTCGACCGCTCGTACGGCCTCGACCGCTCGTACGGCCTCGACCGCTGACGCGACAGGACGCCCTTCGGCTTCAGGCCGCCGTGGTGTGCTCGTCCGCCGCCGCCAGCGCCGCGTCCAGCGCCGCCAGGCCCTCCTTGGCCTCCGCCTCGGTGATGTTGCAGGCGGGGACGGCGTGGGTGCGGTTCATGTTGACGAAGGGCCACAGGCCGTTCTTCTTGCAGGCGGCGGCGAACGCGGCCATCGGCGCGTTCGCCTCGCCCGAGGCGTTGTACGGGACCAGAGGCTCGCGGGTGGCACGGTCCCGGACCAGGTCCAGCGCCCAGAAGGCGCCCAGGCCGCGCACCTCGCCCACCGACGGGTGGCGCTCGGCCAGTTCGCGCAGCCCGGGGCCGAGAACCGTCTCGCCGATGCGGGCGGCGTGCTCGACGACGTTCTCCTCCGCCATGGCGTCGATGGTCGCGACGGCGGCGGCGCAGGCCAGCGGATGGCCGGAGTAGGTCAGCCCGCCGGGGTACGGCCGGTTCTCGAAGGTCTCGGCGATCGCGCCGGAGATCGCCACCCCGCCCAGCGGGACGTACCCGGAGTTCACGCCCTTGGCGAAGGTCAGCAGGTCGGGCACCACGTCGTAGTGGTCGGCGGCGAACCACGCGCCCGTGCGCCCGAAGCCCGCCATCACCTCGTCGAGGACGAAGACGATTCCGTACCGGTCGCAGATCTCCCGGACGCCCGCGAGATAGCCGGGCGGCGGGGGCATGATGCCGGCGGTCCCCGGGATCGTCTCCAGGACGACCGCCGCGATCGTGCCGGGCCCCTCGAAGGCGATCGTGTCCTCCAGGTGCGTCAGCGCCCGCGCGCACTCCTCCTCCTCGGTCGAGGAGTAGAAGGGCGAGCGGTAGAGGAACGGCCCCCAGAAGTGCACGACGCCCGCCGTGCCGCTGTCGGACGGCCAGCGCCGGGGGTCGCCCGTCACATTGATCGCCGTCGCGGTGCCGCCGTGGTACGAGCGGTATGCGGAGAGCACCTTGGGGCGGCCCGTGTGCAGCCGGGCCATCCGGATGGCGTTCTCGACGGCCTCGGCTCCGCCGTTGGTGAAGAAGATCTTGTCGAGGTCGCCGGGCGTCCGCTCGGCGATCAGCCGGGCCGCCTCGGACCGCGCCTCCACCGCGAATGCCGGTGCGAAGGTCGCCAGCTTCCCTGCCTGCTCCTGGATCGCGGCGACGATCTTCGGGTGCTGGTATCCGACGTTGGTGTAGACGAGACCGCTGGTGAAGTCGAGGTAGCGGTTGCCGTCGTAGTCCCAGAAGTACGAGCCCTCGGCGCCGGCGACGGCGAGCGGGTCGATCAGGCCCTGGGCGGACCAGGAGTGGAACACGTGCGCGCGGTCGGCGGCCTTCACCGCGGCGCCGGTACGCGGGTCGGCGTGGAGGTCGGCATGAGGGGTCATGCGGCCCAGGGTAAGGACGCGCAGGCAGGGGCGGACATGGCCACCTTGTATGGCCTGGGCCACTTTCGTCGGCAGGGTGTCGGGCCGTCGCGGCCCGCCCGACAGGATTGACAGCACACTGTCTAAGTGACAGCATGTTGTCATACCGAAGAGCGTCCAGGAGCACCCCCCGGGAGGACCCCATGAGCACCCCTGCGCCGCAGGCCGCGGCATCGAAACCCGCAGCCGCGAAAACCGTCCATCTCGCCGTGTACGACACCTACGCCGACTGGGAGACCGGACACACCACAGCCCACCTCGCCCAGCACGGCTACACGGTCAAGACCGTGGGCCCGGCCGCCGACCGCCCCGTCACCACCATGGGCGGCGTCCGCATCCAGCCCGACATGGCGCTCGCGGACCTCCGCCCCGAGGACAGCGCCCTACTCATCCTCACCGGCGCGACCCTGTGGGACACCGGCGACGACCTCGCACCCTTCGCCGCCAAAGCGCGGGAGTTCACCGAGGCGGCCGTCCCGGTCGCCGCCATCTGCGGCGCCACCGCCGGGCTCGCCCGCGAGGGGCTCCTCGACGACCGCGACCACACCAGCGCCGTCTCCTTCTATCTCGCCGCCACCGGCTACCAGGGCGGCGACCGCTACCGGGACGCGGACGCCGTCCGCGACCGCGACGTCATCACCGCGGGCCCCACCGAGCCGGTCGCCTTCGCCCGCGAGGTCTTCGCCCTGCTCGGCGTGTACGAGGGCGAGAAGCTGGACGCCTGGTACCGGCTGTTCCACGACTCCGACCCGACCGCCTACGAGGTTCTCCAGGCATGAGCGACCAGACCCCGCGCACACCCGACGTCCCGCACACACCCGACATCGGCACCCGGGCGGCCCAGGACCTGCTCACCCGCACCGCCCTGGGCGTCTTCCGGCTCAACGGCCAGTTCCTCACCGTCTCCGAGGACCTGGCCCGCCCCGCCGGGCTCACCGCCGCCCGCTGGCAGGTGCTCGGAGCCGTACTGCGCCGTGCGCAGACCGTCGCCGGGATCGCCCGCACCATGGGCATCACCCGCCAGAGCGTGCAGCGCATCGCCGATCTGCTGGTCGATCAGGGCCTGGCGGTGTACGCCCCCAACCCCGCCCACCGCCGGGCCAAGCTCCTCCAGGCGACCCCCGAGGGCCGCGCGGCGGTCGAGCAGATCGGCCCCGGCCACGCCGACCTCGCCCACCGCCTCCGCGACGCCCTCGGCGGCCCGGACGCCTTCGCCGAGACGGCTCAGACGCTGGAACGGCTCTCCAGGGCCCTGGACACCCTCGCGGACGAGGACGGCTGAACCGCCCCGTCGCGCGGCGTCAGCATCGGACGGTGGCCTTCCAGGTTCCGATGCCCCGCGTCTCGTGGTAGAAGTAGCCGCCCTTCCTGATCGTCTTGCACTTGCTGTCCTTGCCCCACCGCATGACGACCTTCACACGCACCGACCTCTTGCACTTGTTGTGCACCTGCACGGTGTAGACGCTGGCCTGGTTGTAGGTGTGCGTCTTGACACAGCTGCTGACGCTCTTGCCCGGCGCGGCGTACGCGGGGCTCGACATGCCGACCACTCCGGCGCCGAGCACGGCGGTCGCCGCAACGGCGCTGGCAAGGGACTTCAGGTTCCTCACAGGGTTCTCCTTCGACTTCGCTCACATCCGGCTCTGTGGATGCGGTCCCAGTAGGCCACGGGGGGCGGGCGGTTCCACTCCTCCGACCCCGGAATCTGGGACGTCCCAGCCCCTGACCTGCGGTGGAACATCGGCAGTTGGGACGGGCCGGGACGCCGTGGGCAACGCACACCGTCCGATCCGGCGTTCAGCGAAGATCGGTTAGGCTCGCTTTCCGGGCGTCGGACCGCGCCCCGGTGGACGGGAAGTGCGAAGGCCCGTGGCGACAGGGGGATGTGACTCCGCATGGACGGCGATCAGGGAAGACAGCCGCCCGACGGAATCGACGCCCACGGGCGGCAGTTCGTCTCGGAGCTGCGTCGGCTGAAGGACCGCAGCGGCCTGAGCCTCACCGCGCTGGCAGCCCGCACCCATGCGAGCAGGTCGTCCTGGGACCGGTATCTCAACGGCCGGGGGCTGCCGCCGGCCGCGGCACTGCGGCAGTTCGCCCGTGCCTGCGCAGGAGACGCCGACCGGTTGCTGGCGCTCCGCTCGCTCGCCGAGGAGGAGCGGCGCACGGCCGCAGGCAGAGCGGAGCCGGCGAGCGCCGAAGCCTCGGCCGAGGAGCCGCCGTACAAGGGCCGGCCGGCCGAGGAGCCACCGTCCGAGGGCCGGCCGTCAAAGGGCGCGTCGCAGCCCGGGAGCCCTCCGCCGGAGCAGGGGCGGACCTCTCCGGAAGCGCCCGCCGCCTCTTCCCGTCCGGCGCGCCGTTCCGTCCCGGCCGTGGTCCTCGCGGGCATGGCCGCGGCGGTGGCGACGACGACCGCCCTTCTTCTGTGGGCCGTTGGATCCGACGCGGCGTCCGATGCCGGGTCCGACGCCGGGCGTCGCCCCCCGCAGGCCGACAAGAGCCGTCGGGTGGAACCCTCCGCCTTCGTCTTCGAGCCGGGCCGGACGTACACCTGCGACATCCACCGTGCGGGCGGGCGGCTGTACGCCGGTCGCAGCGACACGGTCCAGGCGCTGCTCCAGCAGGTGTCCACCAGCTGGGAGGTGGTGGAGGCGCAGTGCCTTCTCCGCTACCGCGGCTACCTCCCCGGAGAGATCGACGGCGCTTACGGCCCGTCGACGGAGAAGGCGGTCAAGCGGCTTCAGGACAACGCAGGGCTGGTTCCCGACGGCATCATGGGCCCGCACACCTGGGAAGTCCTGCGCAAATGACCGGCAAAACGGGCGCGACATGCACAGCACGCCGGCTTCTGGCAAAGGAGCTGACGGAACTCCGCCGCCGTACGGGGCTGAGCCTGCCCGCACTCGCCGACCGCACCTCGGCGAGCAGGTCCGCCTGGCGCCGCTGTCTGAGCGGCGCCCAGCTGCCTCCTCGCGAGCTGGTCCACGAGCTGTGCCGCCTGGCGGACGAGCCTCCGGGACGACTGCTGGCGCTCATCGACCTCGCGAAGGAAGCGGACGACGCCGCCGCGGAGGTCAACAGAGCCAACGAGGCCGGTGAGGCAGACGCGACAGACGCGGCCGAAACCTCACACCCGCCGCAGACACCGCCGCCGGATCCGTCTCCGCACAAGCCTCCGCACAAGCCTCTGCGCAAACCCCTGCGCAAGCCTCTGCGCAAGCGATTCAGGCGGCCGCTCACCGCACCCCTGGCCGCCGTCCTGCTCGCCGCCACGGCCGCGGTGACGGCCACGGCGGTCGTCGCAGCACGGGGCCTGTTCCACGACGAAGGCGCCGACAGCGCCGCCCCCGCGGAGAAGCTGCGGCCGGGATGCGTCGGCGAGCCGTGCACCGGCCGCCCCTCCCTCCCCCTGGCCTGCGGCATCACCGGTTCCGGAACGCACACGGTCGTCGAGCACCGTCCCGAACGGGGCCCCTCGATGGAGATCCGCTACAGCCCCTTCTGCGACGCGAGCTGGGCACGGATGTGGTTCGGCGAGGTCGGCGACCGCCTTGAGATCAGCCTCCCCGGGCAGAGCACCCAGCATGTGGAGATCAAGGACTCCTTCGACGCGGAGGGCTATGTGGTCACGCCCATGATCGGCGGCGGACCCGAGGGGCTGTCGGCCTGCCTGATCCCCGCCGGGGGCGCGGAACGCCGGTGCCTGAGGCCCTGACCACCCTTCTCGGCCGGCCGTCGAGGCTCCTCGCAGTGTGTGTCGTTGACAGCGCGAGCCTGATATGTCCCGTAACAGCGGAGAACCTCGTACGTGCGAGGGCATGGACGGCGGGCGAGATGCGGGCCGGTCGATCTGCCCAGCACCCCACGCCGACTGAAGATCCGGCGACACGACCGCCATGTGCATCCGGAACCACAGGGGCCAGAGCATCCTGATCAAGTAACCGTCGAAGGTGAGTACATACACGCAGCGGTATGCGAGGATCCGAGCACAGGCCCCGGATCCGCCTGAATCTCCGGGGCTCATCGATCAGTTGGCAGGAGAAGGAGCATGGGCAGCACCCTCCGTTGGTTCGAGTCCGGCTGCAGCAGCCCCGGCGGCGGCGAGAGCGTGGAGGCCGCCGCCTGCCCCCACACCGTCCACGTCCGCGATTCCAAGACCCCCGACGGCCCCACCTTCGCCGTCACTCCGGCCGCCCGGAGCACCTTCCTTCGCTGGGCGGACTGACCTCTCCGACGCAGGAGGCCTCATGACGATCACAGGTACGACCGGCAGGCAGGTGCCGGGCCCCTCGGGTCTGCCCCTGCTGGGCTCGATGTTCGATCTCAAGAAGGACTCGCTCGGGACCTACCTCAGCGCCTACCGCGAGCACGGGGACGTCGTCCGCGTCACCGCGGGACCTCCCGGGCTGCGGTTCGAGCTGTACGCGGTGTTCTCCGCCGAGGGGGCGCAGCGCGTACTCGCCACGGATTCGGCAAACTTCCGCAAGGACAACGCCTTTTACCAGGAAGTGCGGGAGTCCTTCGGCAACGGTCTGCTGACCGCCCAGGACGCGGACTACATGCGTCAGCGCCGACTCGTCCAGCCGCTGTTCACCCGGCGGCGGGTGGACGGGTACGCCGACGCCATAACCGCCGAGACAGCCGTGATCACGGCGGGCTGGCACGCCGCTCCCGGCGGCACGGTGGACGTCGTCGACGAGATGACGCGGCTGACTCTCCGCGCCGTCACCCGCATCCTCTTCGGAGGTGCGGACGTCGACGAGGCGGTGGACGTGGTGGAGCGCTGCTTCCCCGTCATAGGGGACTACACCCTCACCCGCGGCTACTCCCCCGCGAACGTGCCGCGTTCATGGCCGACGCCCTTCAACCGCAGGGCCGCGGCTGCGATGGACGAGCTGTACGGGGTGTGCGATGCGATCATCGCCCGCCGTCGTGCGATGGGCGAGGAAGCCAAGGGCAACGACCTGCTGACTCTCCTCTCGCAGGCGGAGAGCGCGGAAGACGGTTCCCTCGGGGCTTCCGAGATCCGCGACCAGGTGCTGGTCTTCCTGCTGGCGGGCCATGAGACGACAGCGACCTCCCTCGCCTTCTCCCTCCATCTCCTCGCCCGGCACCGCGAAGTCCAGGCACGGGCGCGGGACGAGGCGGCGGACGTCCTCAAGGGCCGCATCCCGACGGCCGCGGACCTCGACTCGCTTCCGTACATCACCCGGGTGCTGAAGGAGGCGATGCGGCTCTATCCGGCCGGCCCGGTCATCGGGCGGCGCTCGGTGGAGGCGATGGAGATCGACGGGCATGTGATCCCGGCCGGGGCAGATGTGATCATCTCGCCGTGGGTGACCCACCGGCACAGCCGCTACTGGAACGATCCCGAGCATTTCGACCCCGAACGCTTCACCCCGGAGCAGGAGAAGGAACGTCCCCGGTACGCCTGGTTCCCCTTCGGCGGCGGTCCGCGCGCCTGCATCGGGCAGCACTTCTCAATGCTGGAGTCGGTGCTGGCGCTGGCGATGATCCTCCAGGAGTTCGAACTGGACGCGGTGGATCTGTCCGTCCCCGTCGACACAGGTATCACCCTGCGCGCCACGGGCCCGGCCCGCGTCGTGCTCCGCCCCGCGGCCTGACGCAGGGGACAGCGCGCATCAGCCGTCGGCAGCCTTGCCGCGCGGCTGGCAGGTCATGGTAGACGGCCGGGGCCGAGTGTGCCCCGGGCCCGGACGTGCAGGGTGGATCCGGGGTCGGGGCACAGCTTCCAGCGCCCGCAGACGGTGGCCATGACCATGGTCATCTCGATCAGAACGAACTGGTCGCCGATGCACTTGCGGCTGCCTCCACCGAACGGGACATGAGCGCCCCGGGGGAGGCTGTCGCCGGGCCGAACGAGCCGGCGGTCGGGGTCGAAGCGCTCGGGGGTCGGGGACAGCCGGGGCCGGTGCTGGAGCAGGTAGGCGCTGCAGAGCAGGGCGGCGCCCGCGGGGAGCCGGCACCTGGCCGGAGTGGTTTCGCCAGCCTGTTTCTCGCCGGCAGCCTGTTCGTCACCGGCAGCCGATTTGTCGTCGAGGCCGCCGGTCTGGGCCCGCCGCTCGGCGGTGGCGCCGTCGTCGATGGCGCGGTGCCGCCGGCCGCAGGCGCGACGGCAGCGGCGGTTGCCGGGTGCGGGCAGCCGGTAGAGCGGGCCGAGGGGCAGCATCACCCCTCCGCACCATGGGGAACCCGACGTACGGCAGCCCGTGAGGGGCGCGTCACCACGCCGCAACCGCCCTCCGCCGCGCCCGCCCCGCCGTGACTCCGCGGGATCCGCCGTGGCCTCGTGGCGGTGGGACGTAATCCGACGCCTCCGCCGGACACAGACAGGGTGCAGG
This sequence comes from Streptomyces sp. MUM 178J, assembly GCF_022414575.1. Lineage (GTDB taxonomy): Bacteria > Actinomycetota > Actinomycetes > Streptomycetales > Streptomycetaceae > Streptomyces > Streptomyces chengmaiensis. The sequence goes on from NZ_JADWYQ010000001.1 coordinate 207,879, forward strand.
GCATTCGGACAGGGGAGGGCAGGCTGGTGGACGACTGGGCCGGGTTTGAGGCGGTGTACCGGGACACCAGCGTGTCCGTGCTCCGGTATCTGCGGCGCAGACTGCCGCGCGATCAGGCGGAGGACGCTCTGTCCGAGGTGTATCTGACGGCGTGGAGACGCCGGGCGGAGGTCCGGGGCGAGCCGCTGCCCTGGTTGTACGGGATCGCCCGGATGACCGTGGCCAATTCGGTGCGGGCCGCGGGCCGTTCGGTGCGGCTGCACGAACTGATGGTCGCCTCGGCGGATGAGCGCCTTGCCGCCGCGGCGGAGCACAGCGCGCTGGACCGCATGGCGGCGGCCGAGGCGCTCGACCGACTGCCGGAGCCCGCGCGGGAGGCGCTGCTGCTGGTCGCCTGGGAGGGGCTGGACGTCCGGCAGGCGGCCCGGGTGATGGGCTGCAGCCGCGCAGCGTTCTCCGTGCGGCTGCACCGTGCGCGGAAGCTGCTGGACCGGGCCTTGGCCGAATCGGCGACGGACGAAGTCGGAGAAGAAGAAAGAGAAGCAGAGAAAGAGGAAGGAGCGGCGGATGGGACGGGACGCGGAAAAGGTACGGGAGCTGCTGTCGGCTCACGATCCGGCGGTCGGCGTCAGCAGGGTCGAGCGCGAGCTTGAGGGGCTGCTGCGCGAGCAGGCGGCAAGACCCCCGGTGACTGACATGACGGGCGCCGCGCGGGGAAGGCGGACTCCCCTGCTGTGGGCAGGCGCGGCGCTGGCGGCGGGCGCTGTCGCCGCGACCGCCGTAGTGGTCCTGCCCGATGGCGAGGGCGGAGAGACTGGCGGCGGCAGCGAGGTGACGGTGGGTTCGGAGGCGGACGACGCTCTGCCGTCGGTGACCGGCGCGGACTGGGTCACCCACGCCGACCAGGTCGCCGTCGTCCGCCCCACCGCCGAGAAGGAGATCCCGGCCAGCGCGGAGGAAAAGGAGGCCGGCGAGGGGTACATCGGACGGTCCGCGACCCTGAGTCTGGAGCGGGTGCTGTGGTCCCGTGCCGGTGCGCCCGCCGCGCCGGAGTCGGTCACGCTGGATGTGGCGGGCTGGACGTTCAAGGGCGAGGAACGCCACAAGTTCGCCCTGCGGGATGCGCCCCGCATAGAGATAGGGCACGCATACATCGTGGCCCTGGCCCGGGAAGACGACGGCTCATGGTCCACGCTCGGCAGCAGCGCAGTGCTGCCCTACGACGGCGGAACCATCGGGAGCGGGGAGTCCGAAGGCGTGATCCACAGCGCCCCGAGCGGGGACCATGTGGAGGGCAGCGTCGAGGAGCAGATGACCGGCAAGACCGAGAAGGAGCTGGCGGAGCTGCTGCGCACGACCCGGCCCGCTCCCGCCGCTGCCACGGGCTGAGCGGGCCTGGTGAAAGCCGGCAGTTCGGCAGCGCTCCGAGGGGGTGCGGGGCTGTATCGATGTGCGGCTCCGCCACGTGGGCGCGACGGGCCACGAGGTGCCCCGTGCACGCTCGACGGCCCCTCGCGGCACCCCGCGGATGCGCTTGGCGTCGCGCGGTCGGCGAGAGGGCCCGGTCCCGCCCCAGGGGAGCGGAGCCGGGCCCCGGAAGAGGCGTACCGCCAGGGGTCAGCGCGCGCCGGGCTCCGGCTTGGCGCTGTTCAGCAGGGAGACCAGCGCCTCGGCCGAACGCCCCTGAGCCAGTTCCTCCAGGCTCTTGTCGGACTGCGCGCCCGCCCGGGCGGCGACGGACAGCGGCCGGTTGGCCTTGTCCGCCTTGGCGACGGTGTGAACGGCGCCCTCGGACTCGCCGTTGCCGACGGTCCCTGCGTCATACGGCAGCACCCCGCCGCTGCCCAGGAGCGACCATGAGCCGTCGTCCTCATGGGCCAGGGCCACGATGTAGGTGTGGCCCTGCTCCAGCCTCGGTGCGTCGTGCACGGCGAACTTGTGGCGTTCCTCGCCCTTGAACGTCCAGCCCGCCACATCCAGCGTGACCGACTCCGGCGCGGCGGGCGCACCGGCACGGGACCACAGCACCCGCTCCAGACTCAGGGTCGCGGACCGTCCGATGTACCCCTCGCCGGCCTCCTTTTCCTCCGCGCTGGCCGGGATCTCCTTCTCGGCGGTGGGGCGGACGACGGCGACCTGGTCGGCGTGGGTGACCCAGTCCGCGCCGGTCACCGACGGCAGAGCGTCATCGGCGTGAGCGACGACCACCTCGTCCGCACCTGATCCGGCCGCCGCGCGGGCCTGTTCGCCGCCCGGGAGTCCTATCCATGCGCCGGCCAGCGAACCCGCCACCGCCGTGGCGGCCAGGGCGCCGAGCATTTTGCCGCGTGTGAGCTGCATCTGTGACACCCCTCGGATCAGTAGGTCTTGTTGATCATGGACTTGTTGTGCTTGCCCAGCGACGAAGAAGACGACGGCGTCACCATGCAGCCCAGCCGGGAGTCGTTCTGCTTCAGCTTGGGCGAGGCGTTCTGGCCATGGGTCAGCCCGACCGCGTGGCCGGTCTCATGACAGGCGGTGCTGGCCGGCGGGTTGGCCTTGGCGAACCGCACATAGTGCTGGTCGCACTTGTTGTTGCCCACCGAGTCGTTGCACCAGGCGAACCCTCGGTAGCCGGACGGAACGGAGCCCTTCTGGTAGATGATGTCCGTTTCCTTGCTGCCGCTGTAGCTGGCCTTCTTGTGATAGGTCACCGTCAGGTCGGTGGGCTTGTACTGCTTGTTGAGCGCGTTCTTCACCTTCTTCTTGCCCGCGCTCGACAGGCTCCCCTGGAGATAGACGGTCAGCGTCTTGTTGTCGGTCTTGCAGAAGCCGTCACCGAGGTTCCCGTCCTTGCACGACCACGACGTGTTCTTCGTCGGGTACATGTTGTCGGTGATGGTCGCCGAGAAGGCGGCCGTGCCGATCCCCGTGAAGGCGACAGCAGCGACGGCCAGGACGGCCCCGCGCTTCCTTCTGTTCATCGAAAATCCCCCTTGCACAGTCGGAGCAACTGCCCACCTTCGCAAGGTCGTTGGCGGCGAGAGTGGGCATTGATCGCTGTCGAGCGAGGACGCTACCGCACATCCCCCCGAGGGCGAACGTGTTTTCGACGCGTGTCGCGACATCCGCACCGGACGGCCACAGCGACGCACGAAGCGCTGCTTCACACCGCTGCACCGGTGCAACTGGAAGGACCTCGGCGGCCCGACCTCCCCATCCTGCTGGTGAGCCGCGACGCCAACTCCGGCACCCGGGAGGTCTTCCAGCGGCGTGTGCCGGGACGCAACGAGCCCGCGCTCTCTCACGCGACTGCGAGCACAAGGACGACCCCCGCGCGGCGGTCGTCCGCTGCGAACTCGACAGCACCGAACACGTCCTGGCGACGGTGGCCCGCCCCCCGGATCCCTCGGCTACAGCGAACTGCGCTCCGGGAGCGGACTCCCGGGCGCACGACGGCTGTCCATCGACGGCGCCGAGCCGTCAATCGACTCCGTCGACGTCGGCCCGTACCCCTACCGGGAGATCGAATACGCCTACACCTACGGCCTGCCGCCCGCCGGCTCACTCGCCTCCGGCTTCCTGGACCGCCTTGCCCGCGGCAGCGGCCTGACGGCCGTCCGCACCCACGGCCATCTGCCGTGCGCGACCCCGAAGGGGCTGCGGATCTGCGGCGAGGACTGACAGAGCGACAGGACGGAGCCTGACGACCCGTTACATGCCTGTGACAAAGAGTGTGGTCCCGGTCACGGCCCGGACGGACGTGACCCTGGTGGGGTGGTCCGATGCGTACCGCCCTTTCCCGCGTCCTTCCCGCCGTGATCGTCGGCGTCGCGCTCCTGACGGCGTGCGGATCGCAGAGAGCCGGTGCACCCGGAGGCAGTGCGCCGGGTGATGACGTGGGGCGGCCCCGTATGTCCCCTCCCCAGGAGCTCCCCGGCGACCCGGAGGGCCTGGAGAAGGACGGCGTGCGGATCACCGGCATGAGCGAAGCGCCCCGGTCCGGCGACCCGACCCCGGCGACCGTCGGGTTCGAGGTCTCCAACAGCGAGGGGGAGTCGTTCACGTACACCGTGACCTTCTCGCTCGTCTCGCAGTCCGGCGCGGTGCTGAGCAGCACCGACCACACGGTGCCCTCCGTGGGGGCAGGCCGCACCGTGGCGGGGACCGTCTCACTGGACGCCATGCGCCCGGACGGGCTCGACAGCGTGCATGCGCGGATCGCGAAGGTCAGACGTGTCCCCACAGAGGAGGCTCCGGCCGAGACGGGCCCCTGCCCCGCCTCCGGCGTGCGGATCACCGCGGACGGCGGGGACGCGGCGATGGGGCTCCGCGTCGTCGGGCTGCGTCTGGAGAACTGCGGAACCGGCGGCTTCCGGCTCGACGGCTACCCGCTCCTCGAGGTCCTGGACGAGGATCGCGCTCCGGTCTCCGGCGTCACAGTCGTGCGGGGCAGCGGCGGCATCGCCACCGTGACCGGCTTCGACGACCCGCCGCAGCCGGTGACCCTGAAGCCGGGCGAAACCGCGTCCACCGGCCTGATGTGGCGCAACACCACGGAGGCGGGCACCCCCGTGAACGCCCCCTATGTCAGAGTGCGGACCGAGCCCGGCTCCCGGCCCGTGATGCTGACGCCGGAACTTGACCTCGGCACCACGGGAAAGCTCGGGGTCAGGCCATGGAAGAAGGACGAGCCCACCCGCTGACCACGACGGCAGACGGCGGTCGGCCCCGGCATGCGCTGTCGGGGCCGACCGCCGTCTCATGACTGCGACGGGCTGCTACAGGAACGAGTTGATCTCGATCGTCTCGGTGCGGCCCGGGCCCACGCCGATCGCGGAGATCGGGGCGCCCGACATCTCCTCCAGGGCCTTGACGTACGCCTGCGCGTTCTTCGGCAGGTCGGAGAAGGTCTTGGCCTTGGTGATGTCCTCGGACCAGCCGGGGAGGTACTCGTACACCGGCTTCGCATGGTGGAAGTCGGTCTGCGAGTACGGCAGCTCCTCGACGCGCTTGCCGTCGATCTCGTACGCGACGCAGACCGGGATCTGCTCCCAGCCGGTCAGCACGTCCAGCTTGGTGAGGAAGAAGTCGGTCAGGCCGTTGACGCGGGTCGCGTAACGGGCGATGACCGCGTCGAACCAGCCGCAGCGGCGGTCGCGGCCCGTGGTCACACCACGCTCGCCGCCGATGGTGCGCAGCGCCTCGCCGTCCTTGTCGAAGAGCTCCGTGGGGAACGGGCCCGCGCCGACGCGGGTGGTGTAGGCCTTGAGGATGCCGATGACCCGGCTGATCTTCGTCGGGCCCACGCCGGCGCCGGTGCAGGCGCCGCCGGAGGTCGGGTTGGAGGAGGTGACGAAGGGGTACGTGCCGTGGTCGACGTCCAGGAGGGTGCCCTGGCCGCCTTCGAAGAGGACGACCTTGCCCTCGTCGATGGCGTCGTTCAGGATCAGGGTGGTGTCGGCGACGTACGGCTTGATCTGGTCGGCGTAGCCGAGCATCTCCTCGACGATCTTGTCGGCCTCGATCGCACGGCGGTTGAAGACCTTGGCGAGGAGCTGGTTCTTCTGCTCCAGCGCGGCCTCGACCTTCTGGGTCAGGATCGACTCGTCGTAGAGGTCCTGGACGCGGATGCCCACGCGGTTGATCTTGTCGGCGTAGGTGGGGCCGATGCCGCGGCCGGTGGTGCCGATCTTGCGCTTGCCGAGGAACCGTTCCGTCACCTTGTCCAGGGTGACGTTGTACGGGGTGATCAGATGCGCGTTACCGCTGATCAGCAGCTTGGAGGTGTCGACGCCGCGGTCGTTCAGCCCGCTCAGCTCGGAGAGCAGGACGGCCGGATCGACGACGACGCCGTTGCCGATGACCGGGGTACATCCCGGCGAGAGGATTCCGGAGGGGAGGAGATGCAGCGCATACTTCTGGTCGCCGACGACGACCGTGTGGCCGGCGTTGTTGCCACCCTGGTAACGCACCACGTAATCGACGGACCCACCGAGGAGGTCGGTGGCCTTTCCCTTGCCCTCGTCACCCCACTGAGCACCGAGCAGCACAAGTGCGGGCACAGGCGTACACCCCTTCCGGGCGGGGCAAGACCAAGGTCAGGGGGCCAGAGCCGCGACCCGGTGTGCCCCGGAATAGACGAAGCCCCTGGCGCAATAGCGCAAGGGGCTCTTGCACAAAGATGCTACCCGAGGAAGGACCGAGGTGTCGGCTCACGACCAGCTCCTGGTGGTCATCGACCCGGTCGCCCGCCGTATCGACGGCGAGTCCGTACGGATCGCGAAAGATGTCCTGTGCGCCGGCGCGGCGGCGAAGATCTGCCTGCCGGAGGGGCCCGAGGAGTTTTCCCGGGCCCTGGCGCGGAAAGGTTCGCGCAGGCCAGTGGTGGTGGGCGACGACCGGGCGCTGCTGCGCACGGTGTCGCTGCTGCACCGGGGGCGTGAGCTGGCCGACCAGACGCTCGCCGTGGTGCCCGTCGGCGCGCCCGGGGCCTCGTTGGAGCTCGCGCGGTCGCTCGGGGTGCCGACGGGCGCGGTGGCGGCCGCGCGCGCCGTGCTGGACGGAGTCGCACACCGGCTCGATCTGCTCGTCGACGACAGCGACGGAGTGGTCCTGGGCGATCTGAGCATTCCCGCGACGCCCGCGTGCGCGGCTGCCGCCCCGGCCGCGGCGAGGACCGCGGCCGCCGCCGGAGGGGGGCCCTCGGTCTGGGACACCTGCCGCTCACTGGTGCGCACCCTGGTCCGCCCGGCCGCGGTCCCGGCCCCTGCCGACGGCGGCAGGCGGGCGCAGCGGCTCCGGGTGGAGGCGGACGGGGTGGTGCTGAGCGATCTGCACGACCCGGTGGAGGACGTACGGGTACGGGCCGGCGCGGGGCACGCCGAGGTGACCGTGTGCCGTGGCGCGGAGGGAGAACCGGTGCTGGCGCAGGCACGGGCGGTGACGGTCTCGGGCACGGCCTTCCGCTACCGCGCCGACACCCAGGTCACCGGTCCGGTCCGCCGCCGGACCTGGACCCTTCGGCCGCAGGGGTGGTCGCTGGTGCTGCCGCAGGCGGAGGCATAGCCGGGGCTCCGCCCCGGTCCCCGCTGGGGCCTCCGCTCCGTGTCCGGGACGAGCCGGTCGTCGCGCGGGCTCGGCGTGTCCGGGACGAGCCGCCGGTTGTCACTCGGGCTCGAAGAGGCGCGCGCGGTGTTCCCGCCAGCGGTCGCGGAGGCCCGCCATCTCGCGTTCCATGAACTGGAGGAACTCCAGTGTCTCGGCGACCCGGCGGCCCGCGGAGGTGCGGGGGCCGAGGGTGGTGACGCCCTCGCGCATGGTGTCCTCCCAGCGCTTGAGGATCTGGTCGCGGTTGGTCATCGCCTCGTACCACTGGTTGCTGTGCACCCGGTAGCGGTCGCGGCGTGAGCCCGGCTCCCGTTCTCGGGAGATCAGGTTGACCTGGGAGAGGTAGCGGATGCCTCCGGAGACCGCGGCCGGACTGATGGTGAGCGCCTCGCTGAGTTCGGCGGAGGTCAGCGCGCCCGTCTCGGAGGCGAGCACGGCGGCGAAGATCCTGGAGGGCATGCGCGGCATCCCCGCTTCGACGAGTTGGCCCGCGAAGCGCTCGACGAAGGCGGACACCGCCTCTTCGTCCCGTCCGGTCTGGTCCGTCACCTGCGCATCATCTCCTTCGGCTCGCCGTCACATGAGTTTATATGGTTCCTTAGCTTCACAAGTTTGTGAACATAGCGTACGTTCTGAAGCATGACGAAGGCAATCAGCATCGCCGGTCTGCACAAGTCGTTCGGGCGCACACGCGCACTGGACGGCCTCGACCTCGGCGTCGAGACCGGTGAAGTGCACGGCTTCCTGGGCCCCAACGGCGCCGGCAAGTCGACGACCATCCGGGTGCTGCTCGGTCTCCTGCGCGCCGACTCAGGCGCCGCCCGGATGCTCGGCAAGGACCCCTGGCATGACGCGGTCGAGCTGCACCGCCGGCTCGCCTATGTGCCGGGGGACGTCGAGCTGTGGCCCGGCCTCACCGGCGGCGAGGCCATTGATCTGCTCTCCCGGCTGCGCGGAGGCGGCCGGGCCCTCGACAAGCGCCGCCGCGACGAGCTGATCGAGCGCTTCGACCTCGACCCGACCAAGAAGGGCCGCGCCTACTCCAAGGGCAACCGGCAGAAGGTCGCCATCGTCGCCGCTCTCGCCTCCGACGCCGAGCTGCTGCTCCTCGACGAGCCTACGGCCGGACTCGACCCGCTCATGGAGGTGGTCTTCCAGGACGTCATCTTCGAAGCGAAGGCAGCCGGCAAGACCGTGCTGCTCTCCAGCCACATCCTGGCCCAGGTCGAGAAGCTCTGCGACCGCGTCAGCATCATCCGGCTGGGCCGGACCGTGCAGTCGGGCACGCTCAGCGAGATGCGCCATCTGACCCGTACGACGATCGAGGCGGAGACCGAGCGCCCGGCGACCGGGCTCGACGCGCTGCCCGGCGTACACGACGTGCGGACCGAGGAGGGCGGACGCGTTCGCTTCGCCGTCGACGGCGCGCACCTCGACGGCGCGGTCCGCGCGCTCACCGGCTTCGGCATCCGCAGCCTCGTAAGCCACCCGCCCACGCTGGAGGAGCTGATGCTGCGTCACTACGGAGACGAGCTGGCCTCAAACGCCGCCAACGCCGCCAACGCCGCCAACAGCGGCAGCCGCGGAGGCCGGGGAGAGGCACGATGACCACCGCGCCCGGCACCGGCACGTCCCACCACTCCCCCTCCTCCACCCGCACTCCCACCCGCACCCGCGCGCTCGCCGGCGTCGGCGCCCTCGTCCGCTTCGGGCTGCGCCGCGACCGCGTCCGGCTGCCGGTGTGGATTCTCGCGCTGTTCGCCGGCACCCTCGCCACGGCCGGCAACTACCGGACGCTGTACGCGGACCCCGAGGACCGCGCCTCCATCGCGACCACCATGAACAGCCCCGCCGGGCTCGCCATGACCGGCCCGCGCCACTATCTCGACGACTACACCTTTGGCGCGATGCTGGGCCATCAGATGCTCGGCTTCACCGCCGTGCTCGTCGGGCTGATGAGCGTGCTGACCGTCACCCGGCACACCCGCGCCGAGGAGGAGACCGGCCGCGCCGAACTGGTGCGTTCCACCGCCGTCGGGCGGCACGCCCATCTGGCGGCCGCGCTGATCGTCGCGGCGCTCGCCAATCTGGCGCTGGCGCTGCTGCTCGCCCTCGGGCTGAGCGGCCTGGGCGTGGGGTCCGTCGACACTGGCGGCTCGCTGCTGTACGGGTTCGCGCATGCCGCGGTCGGCCTGGTCTTCGCGGGCACGGCCGCCGTCACCGTACAGATCACCGCCCATGCGCGCGGCGCGTCGGGCATGGCGCTCGCCGTCATCGGGGCCGCCTATGTGCTGCGCGCGGCGGGCGACGCGGGCGGCGACGGCGGCGACGCGCTGTCCTGGCTGTCGCCGATCGGCTGGGCGCAGCGGACGTACGCCTATGTCGACGACCGCGTCTGGCCGCTGCTGCTCTGCCTCGCCCTGGCCGTGCTGACGGCGGCCGCCGGTTTCGCCCTGAGCACCCGGCGGGACGTCGGCGCCGGCCTGCGCGCCGCCCGGCTGGGCAACGCCGCAGCCTCCGGCGCACTGAGCCGGCCGCTCGGCTTCGCACTGCGGCTGCACCGCGGGATGCTGCTCGGCTTCGGCGCGGGCCTGCTGCTGATGGGCGCGATGTACGGCTCGATCCTGGGCGACGCCGAGGACATGCTCAAGAACATCGAGCAGATCCAGGAGGCCATCGAGGAGATCGGCGGGGCCACGGTCGCTGAGTCCTTCGCCTCGATCGTGATGATCGTGATCTCCGTCGTGGCGGCGGTCTACGCGGTGATGGCAGCACTGCGGCCGCGCTCCGAGGAGACGGCGGGCCGCGCCGAGCCGCTGCTGGCCACCGGTCTGTCCCGGGCGCGCTGGGCGGGCAGCCATCTCGCCGTGGCGACCGCCGGCGGCACGGCGCTGCTGCTCGCGGCCGGGATCGGCTTCGGCGCGTCGGGGGCCGCCTCGACCGGCGACGGCGCACTCTTCGGCAAACTGACCGTCGCGGCGCTGGCGTACGCCCCGGCGCTGTGGGTTACATCCGGGCTCACGCTGGCGCTCTTCGGATGGTTCCCGAGGGCGGTCGCTGCGGCATGGATCGTGCCCGTGTACGCGTTCGTCGTGGGCTACCTGGGGCAGTTGCTCCAGTTCCCGGACTGGATGAACAACCTCTCGCCCTTCGGGCACATCCCGCGGCTTCCGGCCGCGGAGTTCGACTGGACGCCTCCGGTGCTGCTGACGCTGCTGGCGGCCGGGCTGGTGTGGCTGGGACTGGCCGGCTTCCGCAGACGGGACCTCGAGACGAAATAGACGGACCAGATGAATCGACTGAATCGACTGGATCGACTGGATCGACTGGATCGACGCATGGATCACCGCATGGACCGGCGAAGAACAGCGCAGCGGCTCTACAGCTCGACCAGCAGCTCGCGCAGCCCCCGGATGACGAAGCCCGACTGCCACTCCGGTTCGGCGGCTGGCTTCATCGTCGGCGCCCTGCGCAGCAGCTCCCCGAAGGACGCGGCGAGTTCGATGCGGGCGAGCGGCGCGCCGAGGCAGTAGTGGATGCCCGCGCCGAAGCTGATGTGCGGGTTGTCCACGCGGGTCAGATCGAGGGTGTCCGGGTGCTCGAAGCGGGCCGGGTCACGGTTGGCGGAGCCGAAGAGCAGCGCGAGTTCGCTGCCGCGCGGAATCGTCGTCCCGTCGATCTCGATGTCGTCGAGCACCCAGCGTTCGAAGAGCTGGAGCGGGGTGTCGTAGCGCATCAGCTCTTCCACAGCTGTGGACAGCAGCGCGTCCGGCGGGCCGTCGGGGCCGGCGGCGCGCAGGGCGGCCAGCTGTTCCGGGTGGCGGAAGAGCGTCTGCCAGCCGTTGGCGGCGGTGTTGACGGTCGCCTCGTGCCCCGCGTTCAGCAGCAGCACACAGGTGGAGATCATCTCCTGCTCGGAGAGCCGGTCCCCCTCGTCGTGCGCGGCGATGAGTGCCGAGATCAGGTCCTCGCCGGGGGAGGTGCGCCGCGCGGAGATCAGCTCCCGCAGATACGCGCTGAACTCCACGGACGCCGCGACCGCGCGGGCCGCGGCCGCCTCGCCGGGATTCAGCTCGTACATCCCGCAGATGGCGGCTGACCAGGGCCGCAGCAGCTCGCGGTCCGCCTCCGGTATGCCCAGCATCTCGGCGATCACGGCGACGGGCAGCGGCTCGGCGACCTCGGCGAGCAGATCGCCGCCGCCCGCGTCGACGAGCCGGCCGACCAGCTCACCGGCCAGCCGGTGCACGGTCGGCGCGAGGGCCTCCACGGTCCTCGGAGTGAAGGCCTTTGAGACGAGGCGGCGGATGCGGGTGTGGTCGGGCGCCTCGAGGTCGAGCAGGCCGTTGTCGTTGAGCGTGTGGAACGGCTCGTGCGCGTCGGGCGGCGGCGTGCGCCCGAACTCCTCGTGTGTGAACCGGTGCCGGTACGTCCGCCCGAGCCGCCGATCGCGCAGCAGCGCGGAGACGTCGGCGTGGTGCGGTACGAGCCACTGCCCGGTGGGCTCGAAGCGATGGACCCGGCCGCGGGCGCGCAGCGCGACGTACGCGGGGTAGGGGTCAGCGACGAAGGACGGTGACCACGGGTCGAACGTGTCTGCCATAGGCCGACGCTAGCGGAGCCGGGGCGCGTCCGGGAGTCCGCGGTCACACCTTCAGGCAGACCCGCTATCGGCCGAAGTCGGGGTCGGCAGAAGTGCGCTTGTAGTCACATGGGTAGGAATAGGGATCCCCGCCCGTCGCCTCGACACTCCCATCCATCTGCAGCCTTCCATGATCCATAGCAAATTGCAGAGACTTAGTGTCCTTCCGATCCTCGAAACGAAGCACCAGATAGGGCGACAGGCCAGGGTCCTTGTTGACCGCATGCCATTTTCCGGCGGCTGAACTGCGCGTCACCTTCGCATCCGGCACGGGGCCATCCCACTCGACCGGAACACCCTTGGCGGTAAAAGTGTAATCGTCACGCAGTCGAATGACCGGAAGCGGCGGGCCGCATTCCTTCCCCCCGTCCCATCGGCCGACCAACTCGGAATGATGTACGGCCTCCGGAACCTGGACGGGTTTGGCAGGTTTGACTGCCCCACAAGCGGTCGAGGCGATCACCGTCAAAGCGGCAGTCGCAAGGCTTGCACCGATGCGAAATACGTCGAACGTCACGCCATCTACTTCCAGTCGTTCCGGGCGGCGGGGCTGCCCCCAGGGATCTCTGGGGGCAGCATTCGAGTCCCAGATCCACTCCATTGGGATTACCGGGAGTTCCGAAGCATCCAGGGCACTTCTCCCGACATGAACCCCTACCCCGGTGTGACCAGCCGGGCCTCGTATGCGAACACCGCCGCCTGGGTGCGGTCCCGCAGCCCGAGCTTCACCAGGACCCGGCTCACATGGGTCTTGATGGTCGACTCCGCGACGACCAGAAGCTCGGCGATCTCCGCGTTGGACAACCCCTGGGCGATCAGCACCAGCACCTCCGTCTCACGCTCCGTCAGATCGCCGATCTGCGCCATGGCAGGCGGCTTGGGCGTCTGCGGCAGCTTGGAGAACTCCGTGATCAGACGGCGGGTGACCGTCGGGGCGAGCAGCGCCTCGCCCGCCGCCACCACACGCACCCCGTCGGCGAGCTGGCGCGCGGAGGCGTCCTTGAGCAGAAAGCCCGACGCCCCGGCGCGCAGCGCCTGGTACACGTACTCGTCGAGGTCGAAGGTGGTCAGCACCAGCACCTTGGAGTCGGCGTGCAGCGCCGTGATCTCCCGCGTCGCCTCGATGCCGTTGAGCTCCGGCATGCGGATGTCCATCAGCACCACGTCTGGCGTCAGCTCGGCGACCCTGGCGACCGCCTCACGGCCGTTCACCGCCTCGCCGACGACCTCGATGTCCGGCATCGCGTTCAACAGGACCGAGAAGCCCTCGCGCACCATCATCTGGTCGTCGACGACCAGCACCCGGATCGTCATGACCGCTGCCGCCCCTCACGCTCGTCCGCCGACTCCGCCACCGGGATGAAGGCGGTCACCTCGTAGCCGCCGCCCCGCGCCGGCTCCGCGGTCATCTCGCCGTTCAGCATGGTCACCCGCTCCCGCATGCCCGTGATGCCGTGCCCGGCGCCCGGCGAGGGTTTGACCAACCCCTGCGGCGCGGTGTTCACGATCCGCAGCCCGAGCCCTCCGAGGACATAGCTGATCTCCACCTTCGCCGTCGCCCCCGGAGCGTGGCGCAGCGTGTTGCTGAGCGCCTCCTGGATGATCCGGTAAGCGGACAGCTCCACCCCCTGCGGCAGCTCGCGGACCGCGCCCGTGACCGTCTTCTCCACCTCCAGGCCCGCGTCCCGGACGTTCGACAGCAGCCCGTCGACGTCGTCGAGCACGGGCTGCGGCGCGTCCGGGGCCTGGTAGTCCTCCGCCCGTACGACGCCGAGGACCCGCCGCAGCTCGGTGAGGGCGGCCACGGCGTTCTCCCGGATCGTGGCGAAGGCCTGCTCCAACTCGGGCGGCGGGTTCTCCACCCGGTACGGGGCGGCCTCCGCCTGGATCGCCACCACCGACATATGGTGGGCGACCACGTCGTGCAGCTCCCGGGCGATCGTGGTGCGCTCCTCCAGCAGCGTGCGCCGGTCGCGCTCGACGGCGGTGACGGTCTGCTGGGCGGCGACCTCCTGCCGCGCGTCCCGGCGAACATGCCACACGGTGACCACCAGCAGCGCGAGCGCGGCGGTGAACAGCACCTCGGCAGTGGCGGCCCCGCCTGCGCCACGGCCCAGGAAATCCTCCACGAACAGCCCGTAAGCGGCGGTCAGCGCCCACATCCAGCCGGCGATGCGCGGCCCGGTCCTGGCCGCCACCACCGTCATCACCACCAGATGTGCGGCCAGTGAGGCGGGCGTCCACGGCCAGTCCCCCCAGTAGCCGGAGACAAGGCCGACGACGGGCACGCTGCCCAGCGAGAGCCACCAGGCGCCCACCGGCCTGACCAGCGTCATCACGACCGCGGCCGCGGGGAGGAGCCCGGTCAGGGCGACGGCAAGGGGGTTCCCGTATCTGCTCTCGCCGAAGGCGATCAGCAGAACGATCACCGCGAGGCCTCCCACGACGGCGTGCGGGATCCAGCGCGCCGTCGTCCGCAGCCGCTCGGGCAGCCGGCGTATCAGTGGCCCGTCCGTCGGCAGGGGCGGCAGCGGGCGGTACGCGAACGCATCGTGGAACAGGTCGTGGCGCAGCCCGGCGAGCGCACCCTTGACCAGGTCGTACTCGGGGTTGCGGGCGCCGCGGGCGCCGCGGGTCTTCTCGGTCACGCCAAGAACGGTACGGGCGCGGGGAGACGCGGGCGTCACCTGTGATGCGGATCCTGCCGCGTCCCCCTTGAGGACTACATGGCGCACACACTCATACGCGGAACGCGGCCGCTTGCCGCCGGCCCCGGTCGGCGAAGGTGCGGGCGGGCCGCCCGGTGGCCGCGCTGCACAAGCTCGTCCACGATGCGGCGGCCGACGGCGCCGGTGCCGCCGTCGGCGCCGGTGGCAAGGATGGTCTGTGTGGTGTCCATGGCGGCCACGCCAGGGAGGCCTGTGGTCGGCTCCCGTCCGCAAGCCCCGCGGTTTACCAGGCGAGTTGGGCGATCTCCTCAGCGACGACGGCACAGGCGTCGGCCGCGGGGTCCACCAGCGGGAAGTGCCCGACGTCCTCCAGGACCGTCAGCCCCACCGTCTCCCCCGCCCGGGCCGCGGCCTCCACGAACGCCTCGACGACGGCGGGCGGCACCACGATGTCCGTACGGCCGTGCACGACGGCGGTCGCGATGCCGGTCGGCAGCAGCACAGCGGGGTCCGTGTGACCGCGCCGCTCCTTGAACTCGCTCTCCCCGCCCAGCAGCTGCACCGCCGCGCCGGAGCAGACGTCCAGTTCGACGGCGCGCTCGAAGTCCGCGATCGGGGAGAGCGCCACGACGCCGCGGAGCGGGGGCGGCCCGTCCAGCCGCCAGGGCGACTCGGCGGGCAGCACATGGCGGGCGGCCGCCCACAGCGCGAGATGCCCTCCGGCCGAGTGCCCGGTGAGGACCGTGCGGCGCGGATCCGCCTGCGGCAGGGCTTCCCGGGCCAGGCCGGGCAGCGCGTCGAGCACGGTTGCGACGTCGTCGAAGGTCTCCGGCCACCGGCCGGCGACCGGGCCGGACGCGCCGCCCCCGCCCTCCGGCTGCCCCTGCTGGGGGATGTCCCGCCCGCGGCGGTACTCCACGCTGGCCACGGCCAGGCCCGTGCGCGCCAGATAGTCCGCGAAGGGGGACACATGACGCCGGTCGTACGGGGCCCGCCAGGCCCCGCCGTGGAACACGACGACGAGCGGCGCGGTCTCGCGGCCGCCCCGAGGCGCATAGAAATCGACCACCTGATCCGGGTGCGCTCCGTACGCGACGGACGCGTCCGGCTCGACGGCCGGATGCGAGAAGAGCGACTCGGCTTCCGCGGCATCCCGGGCGACGGGGTCCGGCATCTCCAACCCTCCCACGCACAACCACACTTCACCTGCGATCCCGCGACGCTACCAGGACGCCTCCCGCGGGGTTCGCGATCCTTTCCCACCCGCCCGACCTTTCCGGGTGCGGGGCGGCCGCTCCGCACCCTCAGCGCCCCGCACCCCTCAGCGCTCCGCGCCGTGGGCCTCTCGGGCGTGCCCGTCTGCGCGGAGGGCCGGCAGCAGGCGGCAGCGGCGCCCCGGGCCGACCGCACCCGCCCCTGACGAGGCACCGGGGGACGGGCAGGCGGGAGAGGGACAGGGCCCGGGCCTCGGCGACCCCCGGGGCCGGGAGGGCCCGGACCCCGGCGACCCGCGCGGGCAGGAGGGCCCGGACCCCGGCGACCCGCGCGGGCGGGCCCGACCGGGGGAGCACCGAGGCGTGCGGAGCGGCAGCCCGCGGGTCAGTGCAGGGTGGCGGACAGCACCCGCGCCGCCCGCTCCGCGTCCGCGAAGGACACATACAGCGGTGTGAAGCCAAACCGCAGGACGTCCGGCCGCCGCAGGTCCCCCACCACCCCCTTCTCGATCAGCGCGGACATCACCCGCGGCGCGTCCTCGCAGCGCAGCGCGATCTGGCTGCCGCGCCGCGCATGCTCACGGGGCGTCAGGCACTCCACCCGCCCCGGCGGCACATACGACTCCACGCACTGGAGGAAGAAGTCGGTCAGCGCGAGGCTCTTCGCCCGCACGGCCGCCGGTGAGACCCCGTCCCAGACGTCGAGGGCGGCCTCGAGGGCCAGCATCGACAGAATGTCGGGGGTTCCGACGCGCCCCCGCACCGCGCCGTCGGCGGGCCGGTAGCCGGGGGTCATGGCAAAGGGGTCGGCGTGGGAGGTCCACCCCGGCAGAGGGGAGTCGAAGGCCCCCTGATGGCGCTCGGCGACGTACAGATACGCGGGTGAACCGGGTCCGCCGTTCAGATACTTGTAGGTGCAGCCGACCGCCAGGTCGACCCGGTGTTCGTCGAGGCCCACCGGCAGCGCGCCCGCGCTGTGGCACAGGTCCCAGACGGCGAGCGCCCCCGCCCGGTGGATCGCCGCAGTCAGGGACGGCAGGTCGTGCAGCCGGCCGGTGCGGTAGTCGACGTGGTTGACCAGCGCGGCGGCCGTGGCGGGACCGACCGCGCCCGTCAGCTCTTCCGGGTCGACCGGCACGATCCGCTTCCCGGTCATCCGGGCGGCGGACTCTGCGATGTACCCGTCCGTGGGGAACGTCGTCGCATCGACGACGATCTCCGTGCGGGAGGGGTCGGCCAGCCGCACCGCGGCCACCACGGCCTTGAAGACGTTGACGCTGGTGGAGTCCCCGACCACCACCTGGCCGGCCCGCGCCCCGATCAGCGGGGCGATCCGGTCGCCGATCCGCTCGGGCGCGGTCCACCAGCCGCTCTCGTCCCATGAGCGGATGCGCAGCTCGCCCCACTCACGCCGCACGACGTCCGCGACCCGGTCGGGCACATGCGCGGGCAGCGCGCCCAGCGAGTTGCCGTCCAGGTACACGGTGGCGTCGTCGAGGGCGAACAGCTTGCGGCATCCGGCGAGTTCGTCTGCGGCGTCCAGCGCCGCGGCCCTGTCGGCCAGCTGCTCAGACATGGCTGCGCGCCGTCCACAGCTCGGGGAAGACGTTCTTCCGGGCGCGCTTCTCCAGCCAGGCGACGCCGGCGGACCCGCCGGTTCCGGTCTTGGAGCCCATGGCGCGGCGAGTGGCGACGAGATGGTCGTTGCGCCAGCGCCAGACCAGTTCCCCGACGTCGGTCAGCGCCTCGCCGAGACGGACCAGGTCGCTCTGCTGGTCACCCTCGTACAGTCTCGCCCAGAGGGCCTCGACCTCCGCCGACGGCTCGTACTTCTGCGACACGTCACGGGTCAGCACGGCCTGCGGCACGGGCAGCCCGCGCCGTGCCAGCAGCCGCAGGGTCTCGTCGTAGAGGCTCGGCTCGTGCAGGGCCTTCTCCAGCTCGGCGTGGACGCGCGGTGCGCCCCGGTGGGGCGCCAGCATCGACGACGACTTCTCACCGAGCAGGAACTCCATGCGCCGGTACATCGCCGACTGGAAGCCGGATCCTTCGCCCAGGGCGGAGCGGTAGGCGTTGAACTGAGAGGGCGTCAGCTGAGCGATCGGCCTCCAGGAGGCGTTCAGCGCGTCCAGTTCCCGCGCGGACCGCTTGAGCGCGTCCATCGCGACGGGCAGCCGGTCCTCGCGCAGGGCGCGGGTCGCCGTCTCCCATTCATGGACGATGACCGTGAACCACAGCTCCATCACCTGGGTGGTGACCAGGAAGACCATCTCTCCCGGATCTTCCGAGCGGGGATGCTGGAGGTGGGTGAGGACGTCCGCCTGGACATAGTCCTCATACGGAGTGGTGCCCGCGAAATCCAGATTCGGGGCGGCGTCATGCGACATCGCTGTCTCCTCGACACTCCGGGTAGCGGTCCGCTCCTTCCTGATCCGGTACGGGAGCCCCGGTCCCCACCGGCATCATAAGCCGGGCGCCTCAGACAGTCGGGCCTGTGAGGTACGTCCCATTCTCGTCGTACGGCCAGGCATTGGAGACACAGCCGTTGAGGCCCTTGATCTGCTGCATCATCACCGGGGCGGGCTTTCCGGGGCCCGGGCAGCCCATGTGCTGCCGGATGCCGATCTCATGCCCGACCTCGTGGTTGATGATCAGGTGCCGGTACTCGGCTGGGGTCCCGGCGAACGTCGGCGAGCCGAGCAGCCAGCGCTTCAGGTTCACCACGACGCCTTCGACGGTCTCGCAGTTCAGCTCGCCGCCCGTGTCCAGGCCCACGGCGAGGCAGAGCCGGTCCGCCGTGTCCGGGGTGGCGATCTTTATGACGAAGTCGGCGGGCTCGCCCGCGGAGACGAGCTGGAAGGTGCCGCGGCCGTTCGCGCCCCAGCCCCTGGGGTGCGCGAGGATCGCCTCGACCTCGGTGGCGGCCTGGGAGGCGGAGAGGTCGAGACCGTCCTCGACCAATACCTGGTAGCGGCGCAGCGGGCCCTCGCCGGCGGGGCTGCCCGAGGACCGCGCGGTGGTGAAGGTGCCCTTGGCCTTGTCCGGCACGGAGGGCGGCGGCTCTCCGCCGTCGCCTGTGGACGGCGAGGAGTCCGGGCTCTTGGACGGATCCGGGCCGCCCGACGACCCGGACGCCGACGGCCCCGCGGACGCGGTCGCCCCAGGCGGGCTCTGCGAGGCCGGGGCGGACGGCGTCCGCGGCTCCGTGGCCGCCGCGCGGGGGGCGTCGTCGGCGACTGTGCCGGGCGTGCCCTGCCAGTGCGCGAGGGCCGCCCCGCCTCCGAGGGACAGCACGCCGAGGGCGACGCCGGACAGCACGGTCGGCGCGAACGGACGGCGGCGGACTCCGGCGCGGGAGCGCACTTGGCGAGAGGCAGCACGTTTGCCCATGACAGACCTCATCCCCCGTTGCGCGCGTCCGGCGCGCTTCCGCATGGTTCGACAGCGTTGTTCCGACAGCGTTGTTCCGACAGCGCGTTCGATCGTACCGGCCGGGTGCCCGCATTCGGGTACGGGGCTCGGCGCGCGGGGACCCGAGGGGGCTCCGCGCGCCGGGTCCCGGCGGGTCAGCTCAGGGTGTCGGCCGCGGTCTGGGAGGAGTCACGCAGGAAGGCCGAGCAGCGCTCGTACTCCTCCTGCTCCCCGATCGCCTGCGCGGCGCGGGCCAGCGCGTGCAGGGCCCGCAGGAAGCCGCGGTTGGGTTCGTGCTCCCACGGCACGGGGCCGTGGCCCTTCCAGCCGTTGCGGCGCAGGGCGTCCAGGCCGCGGTGGTAGCCGGTGCGGGCGTAGGCGTACGACTCGACGACCCGGCCGTTCTCGAACGCGTCGTCGGCGAGCTGCGCCCAGGCCAGCGAGGAGGTGGGGTACTTCGCCGCGACGTCGGCCGGCGCGGCGCCACCGGCGAGGAGCTCACGCGGCTCGGGATCGTCGGGCAGATGGGTCGGGGGCGGGCCCCCGAGCAGATTCTCATGAATGGCCATGACCCCAGTCTCCCAGTCGGGCGCACCGGCCACCGCCGGGACCGGGCCGCCCCTCCGGCCGCCCCTCCCGCCCGCGGACCTCCCCTCCCGGCGCCGGAATCCTCGGAATCCTCGGAATCCGTGGAATCCATCGAGACTGACATACGCAGAACCGTGATGGCTTCCATTCGCGCAGCAGCCTGCGCGGTTCCGTGAGCCGGCTTGCCGCCGCCGCGGCCCGGCCCCTGGACCGGCAGGCAGCCCGAGCCGGGTCAGGGCGCCTGGCCCGACTCCGGCGGTTCGAGGGGCGGTGCGGAGACGCCGCAGTTGACACGGCACTCCGGATGGCAGCGCTCCAGCTCCGCCTCCTTCGGGCGCACCGCCCACCACGCGATCGCCGCCCCCGCCGCCAGCACCCCCGCGAGCAGCGGCAGCGCCCGCCGGAACGCCTCGCCGAACTCCGCCGCCGAGCGGTACGCCTCCGGGCCCATGCCCACCAGCAGCGGCAGCGCGGCCACCGCGACAAGCCCCGCCGCCCGGGCCGCCGCGTTGTTGACGCCGCTGGCCAGGCCCGCCCGCCCCGGTTCGACCGACGCCAGCACCGTCGCGGTCAGCGGCGCGACCAGGGTCACCATCCCCGCGCCCAGCACCGCCATCGCGGGCAGCACATCGGTCGCGTACGAGGCGTCCTCGCCCACCCGCAGCATCAGCAGCATCCCCGCGGCGCACAGCAGCGGTCCGACGGTCAGCGGGATGCGCGGTCCGATGCGGTCGCCCAGTTCGCCGGACTTCGCGGACAGCAGCAGCATCAGCACCGTGGTGGGCAGCAGCGCGGTGCCCGCCGCAAGCGCCGAGTACCCCGCCACCACCTGGAGCTGGAGCACCGCCAGGAAGAAGAACCCGCCGAACGCCGCGTACACGCACAGCGTCACCAGATTGACCACGGTGAACTGCCGCACCGCGAAGATCGACGGCGGCAGCATCGGCTCCGGCCGCCGCCGCTCCACAAGGACGAACGCCACCCCTGCCGCCGCACCCGCCGCTCCCGCCCACACCGCGGGCGCGATCAGCGCATACGTCACCAGGCCCAGCGCCAGCGCCCCCAGCGCCGCGCCCAGGACGTCGAAACGGCCGCGCGCCTGAAGGTCGCGGGACTCGGGCACCTGCTTGAGCGCCACCGGCACGCACAGCGCCGCCAGCGGCACATTGATCAGGAACACCCAGCGCCAGCCGGGCCCGTCCACCAGCCAGCCGCCCACGAACGGCCCGACCGCCGCGCCCACCCCGCCGAACCCGGACCAGAGCCCCACCGCACGAGCCCGGTCGTCCGGGTGGAAGCTCGCCTGGATGATCGCGAGCGAGCCGGGCGTGAGCAGCGCGCCCCCGATCCCCTGGAGGGCACGCGCGGCGATGAGCACCGACTCGTCCGGGGCCAGCCCGCACAGCAGCGAGCCGGCGGCGAACCAGACCACCCCCAGGACGAAGATCTTCCGCCGCCCGTAGCGGTCCCCGAGCGCCCCGCCGAGCAGAATCAGCGAGGCGAGGGTGAGCATGTAGGCGTTGACGGTCCACTGGAGGGCGCCCAGGTCGGCGTCGAGGTCCTCGCCGATACGGGGCAGGGCGACGGTGACGACGGTGGAGTCCAGCAGCGCCATCGCGGAGCCCAGAACGGTCGTGAGCACCACCCAGCGCCCGACGGCCGACGCCAGCCGAAGCCCCCCGGCCCCGCCCTCCGGCACCGGCCCGGCCTCCGGGTCGGCCTCCGGATCGGCCTCCGGATCGGCCGCCGCCTCGGTGCCGCCCGCCTCCAGCCCGGCTCCGTCCTCCGAACCACCCCCAACCGGCGCGGGCCGGTCCGGCCGGCGGGCCCCGGCCTCCGACGCCGTATGCCGGGCAGGGGACCCGTCGCCGCCCGGCTCGGGTCGCGGGCCGGGCTCGCCCTCCGTACCGTCACGCGCACCGCTGCTCATACCGAGATCATCCCGCGCGGCCGTCTCACCCGGCCAGCCGGCGCACTGCGCGAACCAGCGCATCGACTCCGCGCTCCGCCTTGGCCCGCGGGCAGCCGAGGTTGAGACGGACGAATCCCTCGCAGCCGTACACCGCCCCCCGCATGATCGCGACACGCTCCCGCTGGATCAGCTCCCGCTGGAGCGCCTCGTCGTCCACCCCCAGCGGCCGCAGATCGATCCAGGCGAGATATCCGGCCTGCGGCGGCGACCAGTCCAGCGCCGGAAACGCCCCGTTCAGCCGGTCGGCTGCCAT
Source organism: Streptomyces sp. MUM 178J (assembly GCF_022414575.1). Classification (GTDB taxonomy): domain Bacteria; phylum Actinomycetota; class Actinomycetes; order Streptomycetales; family Streptomycetaceae; genus Streptomyces; species Streptomyces chengmaiensis. The sequence continues at coordinate 229,717 of NZ_JADWYQ010000001.1, forward strand.
CGCGAGATTGCCGGCGACATAGCCGCGCAGCGCGTTCAGCCAGGGCGCCGACTCCCGGTATGCGGCGATATGGGCGGTGAGCGAGAGGACGGACGGCGAGGCGAGGCCCTCGCCGGTCTCCATCCGGCGGACGAACGCCGTGCGTTCGTCCGGATCGGCGATGATGCCGTACGAGCCGTTCAGCGCGGGGAAGTTGAACGCCTTTGACCCGGATGTGATCAGCGCCCACCTTCCGCCCCGGCCACCGAAACCGGCACCGACACCGGCACCGGCACCGGGCCGGTCCCCGCCGGCGAACCGGGTCCACGGGATGTGCCGCCGCCCCTCGTGCACCAGGTCCGCGTGGATCTCGTCGCTGATGACCGCGACCCCGTACGCCTCGGCCAGCTTCGCGGTCTCGGCCAGCTCGTGCTCCGTCCACACCCGGCCGGTCGGGTTGTGGGGGGAGCAGAGGATCAGCGCCTTCGCCTGCGGACGGGCGAGCTGTCGCTCCAGCTGCCGCATGTCCCCGACGGGCGCCCCCAGCAGTTCCCGCCCGAGCCCGTCGACGGCTTTGCGGAAGCCGTCGTACACGGGGGTGTGGACGACCACCCCGTCGCCCGGCGCGGTCCACATCTGCAGCAGCTGGGAGAGCTGGCTGAGCACGGAGGGGGCGTACACGATCTGCTCCGGGTCGACCTCGGTCCCGTAGCGCGTGGCGTGCCAGTGGCGCACGGCGTCCCGGAAGCCGCCGAGCCGCCAGTCCGTGTAACCGAAGACGCCGTGCGCGATCCGCTCATGCAGTGCCCGAAGCACCGCGGGCGGTGCGGCGAAGTCCATGTCGGAGATCGTGAACGGCAGCAGCCCGGCCGCTCCGAAGCGGTCGGCGACGCCGTCCCACTGGACGGACCAGGTGCCGCGCCGGTCCACCGGAGCGTCGAATCCGAAGTCGTGCTCCATGCGTTTTCCCTCCCTGGGCAGGCCGAGGGCCCGGCACTGATGAGTCTCAGTGCCGGGCCCTCGGGCGGACAACGCTTACTTGATCTTCGTACCGGTGGAGCGCAGGGCGGCGCAGGCCTCGGCCACACGCTTGGCCATGCCGGCCTCGGCCAGCTTGCCCCAGCTGCGCGGGTCGTAGGTCTTCTTGGAGCCGACCTCGCCGTCGACCTTCAGCACACCGTCGTAGTTCTTGAACATGTGGTCCGCGACGGGGCGGGTGAAGGCGTACTGGGTGTCGGTGTCGAGGTTCATCTTCACGACGCCGTTCTCCAGCGCGGTGGCGATCTCCTCCGCCGTGGAACCGGAGCCGCCGTGGAAGACGAAGTCGAACGGGGCGGCCTTGCCGAACTTCGCGGCCACACCCGCCTGGAGGTCCTTGAGGAGCTCGGGGCGGAGGACGACGTTGCCCGGCTTGTAGACGCCGTGGACATTGCCGAAGGAGGCGGCCAGCAGATACCGGCCCTTCTCGCCCAGGCCGAGGGCCTCGGCGGTGCGGATGGCGTCGTCGACGGTGGTGTACAGCTCGTCGTTGATCTCGTGGCTGACGCCGTCCTCCTCGCCGCCGGTCGGGGTGATCTCGACCTCAAGGATGATCTTGGCGGCTGCGGCCTTCGCCAGCAGCTCCTGGCCGATGGACAGGTTGTCGGCCAGGGTCTCGGCGGAGCCGTCCCACATGTGGGACTGGAAGAGCGGGTCCTCACCACGGGCCACACGCTCGGCGGAGACCTCGAGCAGCGGACGGACATAGCCGTCCAGCTTGTCCTTCGGGCAGTGGTCGGTGTGGAGCGCGACGGTGATGTCGTACTTCTTGGCGACGATGTGCGCGAACTCGGCGAGAGCCACCGCGCCGGTGACCATGTCCTTGTTGTGCTGGCCGCCCAGGAACTCGGCACCACCGGTGGAGATCTGGATGATGCCGTCGCTCTCGGCCTCCGCGAAGCCGCGCAGCGCCGCGTGCAGGGTCTGGGACGAGGTCACGTTGATGGCCGGGTAGGCGAACTTGCCTGCCTTCGCCCGGTCGAGCATCTCGTTGTAGACCTCGGGGGTTGCGATGGGCATCTGTCCGCTCCTTGTGATGTGCGGGTACGTGCGATATGTGCTGGCCCTGACCTGGGGGCGACGTCATCGTCGCGGCCTATCTTTCCAGACTCTCGCGCGGGCTCCACCCCGCCTGTCCCGGCCATTGGCGCAGGGGCCGGGGCGTTTCACGGCAGACGCCCCGACCCTTTGCGGAAGTCCAGGTCAGACCCGGTTCATCAGGCGAGATCCAGCTCGTCGAGCGAGTACGCGTACAGATACGGCACCCCGGCGGTGCTGCTGATCTTCTCTCCCGCCCCGGTCGCCCGGTCCACGATCGTGGCCACCGCGACGACCTCGCCGCCGGCGGCGCGCACCGCCTCCACGGCGGTCAGCGGAGAGCCGCCGGTGGTGGAGGTGTCCTCCACGACCAGGCAGCGACGGCCCTTGATGTCGGGGCCCTCGACCTGGCGCTGCATACCGTGCGCCTTGGCCGCCTTGCGTACGACGAAGGCGTCGAGTCGGCGTCCGCGCGCCGCGGCGGCGTGCAGCATCGAGGTGGCGACCGGATCGGCGCCAAGCGTGAGACCGCCGACGCAGTCAAAGTCCAGCTCGGCGGTGAGGTCCGCCATCACCTGGCCGACGAGCGGCGCGGCCGCGCCGTCCAGCGTGATCCGGCGCAGGTCCACGTAGTAGTCGGCCTCAAGACCCGAGGAGAGGGTCACCTTGCCGTGCACCACGGCCTTGTCCTTGATCTGCTGGAGCAGGTCAGCGCGTACATCACTCATGCGGGCCAGCTTAAAGGCGGCCCCTGCGGGGCGGCTCCTCAGAGGTGTCGCCAGCTCCAGGTGGCGGTGAGCTCCAGCGGTTCGAGCGGGGTGACCAACCGGGGGTCGGTGTTGAGGCCGTTCGGCGGACCGGACTGCGGCTCGACGCAGACCGCCTCCTCCTGCTCGTCGTAGATCACGACCCAGCGGGCGGGGCTGGTGACCGTCAGCTCCAGCTGTCCCGGCCAGGTGAGGGTGACCGACACGCCGTCGGGCATGCCGAAGCAGTCGTCCCAGGGGCCGGGCAGCGGTGCGATGCGCTCTCCTGTCGGCAGATGGTCGCTGCCGCGCTTCTCCTGCCACGCGGGGGTGAAGTCGATCCGCGCCTCCTCGCCGTCGGCGTCCAGCCTGCGGCGGAACCAGGGGTGCCAGCCCGCCTGCGCCGGGAAGGAGGTGTCATATGTCTCGATGCCGAGGGCCAGCGTCAGCGACTGCTCGGTCAGCTCAAACGTCTGGGTGACGCGGCCGGGGTACGGCCAGGGGTCGGCGAGGTCGTAGGTGAAGGACGCCTCGGACTTTCCGGCGCGGGCGGTGCGCCAGACGGAGTCGCGGCCGGTGCCGTGGATGGCGTGCGGCGGGGAGTTCAGCGGAAGTCGGTGCAGTACGCCGCCGTTGCGGAACTGGCCGTTCGCGACCCGGCCGCACCAGGGGACCATGGGGAAGGTCCCGTATCTCTCGCCCTGGCGGAGCAGCTGGGCGCCTCCGATGACAAGCCCGGCGATACGGCAGCCGTTGTCCGGCTGCACGGTCAACTCGACGTCCCCGGCGGACAGCAGCACGCCGTTCTCTTCGTTGCTCACGCCTCCGACACTACTGACTGACGGCGGGCATCACCGTCGGCGGCGCAGTGCACGTGAGACGACGACGGCGGAGGCGAGCGCGAGCGCGGCGGCGGGGGCGACCCAGCGAAGCGTTCCTCCGGAGGAGGTTGCGTCGGCCGCGGGCACGGGTGCGTAGCGGCCGCGGGGCGGCGCGTGGTCGACCTCTTCGGCGCTTCGGCCGATCATGGTGCGCCGGGCGTGGGCGGCTTCAGCGGCGGGCGGTTCCCCGATGTGGATGTGGTCGTCGATGTCGTCGCCGTCGTCGCCGTCGAAGGACTCGTCGAAGGACTCGTCTTCGGCGGCGGGGTCGAGGGAGGGGGGCGGGACGGGTGTGTCGAAGACGGTCGGCGTGGCCTCCTCAGGCCCGGGTTCGGCCGCCTCAGGCCCGGACTCGTGCTCGGGCCCGGACTGGTGCCCGAACTCGGGCTCGTTCTCGGGCTCATTCTCGGGCTCCCTGGGCCCGGACACGGCCCCCTCAGCCCCAGGTTCGGCCCCCTCGGGCGCGGACGCGGCCTCCGGCTCGGGCTGCTCCTGAGCGGCTGCTGCGCCGGCCTCCTCAGCCGCCTCTGCGGCCAGACGGTCGGCGATGCGATCGAGCAGACGGCGGGCGGCGGACTCCACTGCGTCGTCGGCGAGTTCGGCGAGCCGGCCTTCGGCTCGGGTGACGCCGGTGACCGCGACGGTGACGCCCTCCTCGACGGGCTCCGGACGGACGGTCAGCGTCACCTTTGCGGAGCCGCTGCCGCGGACCTCGACGCCTTCGCCCTCGACGGCGAAGGCGTCTCCCTGTTCGACGATGCGGAGGGCTCCGCGGTAGGTGATCGTGTGCCCTCCGGCACGGACCTTGAGACGCCCGGAGAGGGGACTTGCGGTCTCGTCGGCGTCCTGTTGCAGCCCGGGGATGCATCGGGCGACGCGCACGGGGTCGCGCAACACCTGCCGGAGGGTCTCTGCCGGAACCGGAACGAACACCTCATGCTCCATGCCCCGAGCCTACTCAGCGGTCTGCCCCGCGTCAGCGTTTCCGCCGCGCGCCCCTTCCCGGCGGGCTGCCGTGCCCCGGCTACCCGCCCGGGCAGGCGGGGCCCCGTTCTTTGGCCCAGTGGATGACCCGCCGACCCCGGCCGCCACCCGGGCCCAAGCGGGGGCTCCCTCGCTTGGGCCCGTCGGCTGGCGCGGGTCGCCCGGGGCCGGGTTGGCGCTTCTGACTCCCGCCCGCCCGCTTCCAGCCCCTGCCACTGGGCGGAGGCGGGCAGGAAGGAACGGCCCCGCACCTGCGGCGGCCGGGGTGCAGGTGTCCGCCCGGGCCGGCCGGCGCGGAGAGACCGCGAAGCGGGGCCCCGGCGCACAGGGCCGCCCTGGGCACAGCACCGCCCCGGCGCACAGCACCGCCCCGGGGTGCGGGCAGAGCCCCCGCACCCCAGGAGAGGCGGCGGGTGGGTCAGGGGGCGTACCGGGGGTGCATCAGTGTGGAGGGCGGCAGCCCGTCGACGCGGGTGGACTCCGCGACCCGTGCACCCGCCGCCAAGGTCGCCGGCGTCACGGACCGCAGCGACGGCGCGTCCGCCGGAAGCGACAACCGCGGGGCCCGTCCCGTCTCCGCCAGTAGCAGCCCCCAGTCGTGCGGCGCGTCCGGCCCGTCCGTCGACCGGTCCGGCCCCGCCGCGAACCCAGCGAACTCCGCGAGCCGCCCCGTGGCCCGGTACGGCCGTGTCCCGTACCCCGCCGCCCGCAGCGACGCCTCCACCGTCCAGTAGGTCCGCGGCTGCCCGGCCATCGGCCCCGCGTGCACCACCAGCCGCCCGCCCTCCCCCAGCACCCGCGCCGCAAGCCCGTAGAACTCCTGCGAGTACAGCTTGGCGCTCGCCGTGATGCCCGGGTTCGGCAGGTCCGCGACGATGACGTCGTACGGCTGCCGCCCGGCTCCCGCCGCCGCCCCGGCGGACCCCGCCGCCCGCAGCCAGGAGAAGGCGTCCGCGATCTCCACCCGCACCCGCGGGTCCCGGTACGCGTGCCCGTTGAGCTCCACGAGCCCGGGGTCGGTGCGGGCCAGCCGTACGACGCCGGGGTCGGCCTCGACGACGGTCACCGCCCGTACGTCCGGATAGCGCAGCACCTCGCGGACGGCGAGCCCGTCGCCCCCGCCGAGGATCAGCACCTGTCCGCGCGGACCCCGCATGGCGGGGTGCACCAGCGACTCGTGGTAGCGGTGCTCGTCACGGCCGCTGACCCGCAGCCGCCCGTCGAGGAAGAGGTCGGGCGGCCGGTCCGGCGACCCGGTCAGCACGACTTCCTGCATCTCGGTGAGCACGGCGACGCGCACGTCGTCGCCGTACACGGCCTGCCGCGCGGCCCGCTCGAAGTCGTCGACGAGGACGGCCGCGGTCGCCAGCACGGCGAGCACGACGACGTTGGCGACGAGCAGCACCCCGCGCGCCCGCGCGGTCAGATCCCGGCGGAACAGCCAGAGCACCAGCCCCCCGCCCGCCACCGCGTTCACCGCGCCGGTGAGCAGCGCCCCGGTGAGCTGACCGAGCCACGGCAGCAGCAGGAACGGAAAGGCCAGCCCGCCGACGAGTGCCCCCACATAGTCCGCGGCGAACAGGTCGGCGACGGTTCCTTCCGCGTCGCGCCGCGAGATCCGCTGGATCAGGGACATCAGCAGCGGGATTTCCGCGCCGATCAGAACGCCGATGGCGAGGGAGAAGCCGACGAGGGCGACGCGCGACTCGCCCATCCAGGCGAAGCAGGCGTACAGCACCATCGCCGAGGACCCGCCGAGCAGTGCGAGCGCCGCCTCCAGCAGCCCGAAACCGACGGCCGCGCGGCACCGCAGCCGCTTGGCGAGCAGGGAGCCGACGCCCATCGCGAAGACCATCACGGACAGCACGACGGACGCCTGGGTGACGGAGTCGCCGATGAGATACGAGGCGAGCGCGACCAGCTCCAGCTCGTACACCAGCCCGCAGGCGGCGCAGACGAAGACCGCGGCGAGCACCAGTCCGCGCCCCGCTCTGGGGCGTACGGGGAGCCGCACCGCACCCTGGGGCGCTGAGGTCGGCTGCTGGTCGATCACGGGCGAAACGCTACGTCACCGAACGCGCACGACTGGTCACCCACACGGGTGCATCTCAGCCACCAGAGGTGTAACCCGGCGAAAACGGGGACGGGAGCCGCTCGCTGCCGCACGCAGAGCTTCCGAAGGACCCCTGAAGGCGCGCCCGAAGGCGTGCGGGCCGGACGGCGAGGCGGCCGACCACGGCTAGAGGGCGGCGGCGGGCGTGCGGACCCCGACACGCGTGCGGGTGACGACGAGGCTCCCTTCTTGCGGATAGGCATGCCAGGTACGCCACCGCACCTGGCCCTCGCTGCGCTGTGCCAGCATCGCCGTGAACGCGTGCGGCGAGCCGGGGAAGGTTCCGGCGAGCCCCTGCGGATGGTCGGCGACCAGCGCCAGCAGCTCCTGCGCCCGGCCGGCGAACGACCCGCGCCCCAGCGTCTCGACGCGCGCGGCGAACTCGTACTCCCAGTCGCCGAGCCGCTTCGCCACTCCGAGCGGCAGCGGTGTGCTGCTGCCGGGCATGCACGCGACCGTCTCGGAGCAGCTGCCCCGCTCCTCCTCCAGCAGCACCTGATGCGATGCCCCCAACAGTCTCAACTGCAGTTTTGCGCCAGACAGTTCGAGGTCGAGCAGAGCGAGGGCGGGCAGCGGGTCGCGACCGAGCGCCCAGGCGAGGTCGTCGGCGCGGGTGTCGGTATAGGCGGTCTTGAGGGTCGTGAGCATGGGTCGGCTCCGCAAACACGCTTTGGCGGGTGGACTCGTGGCCCGGGGGCGTCCCGGAAGAAGGAATCAAGAAGAGGAAGAGATGGAACGCCTCCCTCTGCGCCGCCGGGGCACAGGGGGATCCCCGCAGGCCCCTTCATCAGGTCCGAGGGCTGGATGGTTCCAATCAGGTTCCGACAGTGACTGAATCATGAACTGCTCGATGCCCACAGCGGTTTTACCCAAGTTGATTGACTTTCCATCCTCTTGGGGGCTCAACGGTTCATCTGTTCAACTGAAAATGGTCGAGAAGGTCATGGGAACGACCCTCGGAATGACCGTCGTTGGACCGTCGCACGGTCTGCACATCATCAACACACTGTCGTATGGGGGCCGTTGACTCGTCATATGCCGGCCGCCCGCGCCATGGCCGCGGAGGCGGCTGCCCCGTGTCAGCCGCCTCCGCGCAGGGGTGTTGCGGGGTGTTCGTCAGCTCCCCCCGCCGCAGCCGCCTCCGCCGCCGCCCCCGCCTCCGCCTCCGCCTCCGCCTCCGCACGAGGAGCTTCCGCCCCCGCATGACGAGCTCCCACCGCTGTCCGAGGTGCCCCCGCCGCAGTGGTGGCCGCCTCCCCCGCTACTCGCGTACCAGCTGCTCCTCGCGCCCCGGCCGTTACGTCGCGATGCGCTCCGCCTGCGGTCAGCTCTCGGCAGGATGACGAACAAATATGTGAACACGACGACAACGAAAACGGCTGCCACGATCGCAATGATGCCTTCCACGGCCCTCACATCCTCATTTCCCCCGAAGCGAGCCCCCCCGCACCATTGCGTGACCGCTTCATCTCCTTGGCTCTGCCTGCACGGCGCTCACCGCCGTGTGACAACGGAATGCCCCCGGCCACGCGGACCCAAAGCAGACTTGAGCATCTCCAGAGGTTCGGCTCAGGATGGCGGTCATGACAGGACGAACAGGACGGCCGCCCCTCAACCGACGTCTCGCGGAGTTCGGGACGACGGTCTTCGCGGAGATGTCCGCGCTCGCGGCGCGTACCGGCTCCATCAATCTCGGCCAGGGCTTCCCCGACGCGGACGGTCCCGAGGAGGTGCGGGAGGCCGCGGTGCGCGCGCTGCGCGACGGCCGGGGCAACCAGTACCCGCCGGGCCCCGGCATCCCCGAGCTGCGCGCCGCGATCGCCGACCACCAGCGGCTGCGGTACGGCCTGGAGTGGGACGCCGACACCGAGGTCCTGGTGACGGCGGGCGCGACCGAGGCGATCGCGGCGTCCCTGCTGGCGCTGGTGGAACCGGGCGACGAGGTGATCGCGCTTGAGCCGTACTACGACTCGTACGCCGCCGGCATCGCCATGGCGGGCGGCGCCCGGGTCCCGGTGACGCTCCGGCCGCGGGACGGCGCCTACCGGCTGGACCTGGACGAACTGCGGGACGCGGTCACCGACCGCACCCGGCTGATCCTCCTCAACACCCCGCACAACCCGACCGGCACGGTCCTCTCCCGCGAGGAACTGGCGGCGGTCGCGGAGCTGGCCGTGGAGCGGGATCTGCTGGTGGTGACGGACGAGGTGTACGAGCATCTCGTCTTCGACGGAGAGCATGTGCCGATCGCGACGCTCCCCGGCATGCGGGAGCGCACGGTGACGATCTCCTCGGCGGGCAAGACGTTCTCGTTCACCGGGTGGAAGGTCGGCTGGGCCACCGGTTCCAGGGAACTGGTGGCCGCGGTCCGCTCGGCGAAGCAGTATCTGACGTTCGTCTCGGCGGGCCCGTTCCAGTACGCGGTCGCGGAGGCGCTCGCGCTGCCGGACACGTACTTCGAGGAGTTCCGCGCCGATATGCGGGTCAAGAGGGAACTGCTCGCGGACGGGCTGGAGCAGGCGGGCTTCAAGGTCTTCCGGCCAGCAGGCACGTACTTCATCACCACGGACATCCGCCCCCTCGGCGAGACCGACGGCTTCGCCTTCTGCCGCGCCCTCCCCGAACGGGCGGGTGTCGTCGCCATCCCGAACGCGGTCTTCTACGACCACAAAAGGACGGGGGCACCCTACGTCCGGTTCGCGTTCTGCAAGCGCATCGAGGTACTGGCGGACGCGACGGAACGGCTCCGAAAGGCATTCGAGCACTGACCACCGTCATGCGGGGCCTGTGGTGTTCGGCCTTCTCTTCGAATCCAGTCGGCCAGCACCTGCACCGTCTGCCGAGCCGGTGCGCACGTAACCCTCGCACCGGCTCCACCTTCGGCAAGGCCGAAGCACCGGAGGCTATTCAGTGTCCTTCGGGTGTCGCGGGGAGGCGTACACCAGGATGACAGTCGAGGTGTCCCGGCTGACCAGGTAGCGGACCCGACCGCCGCTGGTGATCTCGTACTCCCACTGCTCCAGCTCGGAGCCCTTCCATTCCCTGGTGGCGTGCCTGCCGCGGAGCTGATGCTGGCGGTTCCAGTTGGCCCGCGACAGCGGGTCGGTGCGAAGGGCCTCCAGGCAGCGATGCGCGTTCGGCAACGCCACCCGGCACAGCTCTTCCCAACCGGTTGCGGCCTCCGTCGTGCCGTGGATGACGTTCCAGCCGCTCAGCGGAGGGACACTGACCCGATCGCCCTTCTTCGGGCTCACTCGTGCACCTCGACCGGGCCGAGGTCGATGTCACCCAGCGGACGGAGTGCCTCTCTGAGCTGGTCAGGGTCAGCGTTGATGCGGGCGGTCGCCCGCCACGAGACGATCGCTCGGTGCACAGCCTCCTTGGCACCCAGCTCAGCGGCGTCGGACAGCGCATCGAGGAGCTCGACAGTGAATTCCCGGACTTCCTCGTCATTCAGGTGGCGCACCCACGGGAACACCTCGGGCAACGCGAGCAGAAGCGACCTGATGCCGTCGTCCTGCTTCATCAGAGCAAGGAACAGTCGGGAGGCTGTGGTCAGGTTTTCCTCGGTTCGCTCCGCGTGTGTGGCCGTGGTCAGCACCATGTCGGGCGCGTCTCGGTGCGTGACCCGCAGGCAGCCCAGGGCGGCGGCCCTCGCGGCGACTGCCTTCGGGTTCCGAGACAGATCGGTGAACGAGACGGATTCCGATTCGGCTGCCGGGTGCACGACGCTCATACTCAGACTGTACTCTGATTACACTCTGATTTCTATGGCGAGGCGGCAACCAGCCAGGAAGAATGGGTGCGTGAATCTGCTCGACGACGGGCTGTCGGCCGCGAACGCGCGAGAGCCCGGCCTGACGGCCGGGCTCTCGCGTGTCTGTGCGGCGTGAGGCCTCAGGCCTCGTCGGACGGCGAGCCGTCCGACTCCGGCTTCTCCAGGCCGAACTGCTCGACGAGCCACTTGTCGAACTCGATCGAGGCGCGCACCCAGCTCACCGTCGAGGACACGAAGTGCTCAAGGCTCACACCCGTGCCGATCAGCATCTGCGCCTCGCCGATCAGACGGAGGGTGGCCGCGCCGCCCTCGTCCTCGTGGAGGTGGGTGTAGATCTTGGGCCACAGGGTGCGGCGGTTCCAGTCGTCGATCGCGTCGAGGATCTTGACCCGGTCCTCGGGCGAGTGCGGACGGTCGTAGAACGTCCGCACCGAGAAGACCTGCTGGTCCCCTTCCCCGCGGAACATGAAGTACGTGCGGAAGTCCTCCCACGGCGCGGCGAGGTCGCCCTCGTCGTCGACGACGTACTTCAGCTCCATCTGGTCGAGGAGCTGCTTGACCAGGTCCTGGTCGGGCACGACGGGTCCCGCCGGTCCCGAGGCCTGCTGAGGCTGTGGCTTGCCCCCGAAATTCGGAATCGAGGACGGATCGATGGTCACCGTGGATGTCCCTTCGTACGGTTCCCGCCATCCTCTCTCATCCCGGGGAGGGGGTCGCAACCCTCCCCGGGAGGGGAGTCCTGATCTCTGCGCCCGCCTCCGCGGGGAGCGGGCCGGCCCCGGAGGGATCAGGCCGGACCCACGATCAGCCCGCCGTCCGGGTCGTCGCCGAACCGGTCGACGCGGACCGTGTCGCCGTCCTGGACCTCACCCGAAAGGATCTCCCTGGCGAGGCGGTCGCCGATCGCGGTCTGCACCAGACGGCGCAGCGGCCGCGCCCCGTACGCCGGGTCGTTGCCCTCGTCCGCCAGCCAGGCCAGCGCGGCCGGGGTGACGTCAAGGGTGAGCCGGCGCTCGGCGAGCCGGTCGGCCAGTCTGCCGATCTGCAGCTCGGCGATCCTCGTCAGCTCCTCCTTGGCAAGGGCGGAGAAGACCACCAGGTCGTCCAGCCGGTTGAGGAACTCGGGCTTGAAGGAGGCCCGCACCACCTTCAGGACCTGCTGCTTCTTCTCCTCCGCGGTGGTCAGGGGCTCGACCAGATACTGGCTGCCGAGGTTGGAGGTGAGGACCAGGATGGTGTTGCGGAAATCCACCGTCCGGCCCTGTCCGTCGGTCAGCCGGCCGTCGTCGAGGACCTGGAGCAGGATGTCGAAGACCTCGGGGTGGGCCTTCTCCACCTCGTCCAGGAGCACCACGCTGTACGGGCGACGGCGTACGGCCTCGGTGAGCTGGCCGCCCTCCTCGTAGCCGACGTAGCCGGGCGGCGCGCCGACCAGGCGGGCGACGCTGTGCTTCTCGCTGTACTCCGACATGTCGATGCGGACCATGGCCCGTTCGTCGTCGAAGAGGAAGTCGGCGAGCGCCTTGGCCAGCTCCGTCTTGCCGACGCCGGTCGGGCCGAGGAAGAGGAAGGAGCCGGTGGGGCGGTCGGGGTCGGCGACGCCCGCCCGGGAGCGCCGCACCGCGTCGGAGACGGCCCGGACCGCCTCGGTCTGGCCGATCAGCCGCTTGCCCAGCTCGTCCTCCATGCGCAGCAGCTTCTGCGTCTCGCCCTCCAGCAGCCGGCCGGCCGGGATGCCGGTCCAGGAGGCGACGACGTCGGCGATGTCGTCGGAGCCGACCTCCTCCTTGACCATGGTGTCGCGGGCGGCCTCCTGTTCGGCCTCGCTGGCCTCCTCCAGCTCGCGTTCCAGGGCGCGGATGTCCCCGTACCTGAGCCGGGAGGCGGTCTCCAGGTCGCCGTCCCGCTCGGCACGCTCGGCCTGGCCGCGCAGCTGGTCGAGCCGCTCCTTCAGCTCGCCGACCCGGTTGAGGCCCTGCTTCTCCTTCTCCCAGCGGGCGGTGAGTCCGCGGAGCTCCTCCTCCTTGTCGGCGAGGTCGCGGCGCAGCTTCTCCAGCCGCTGCTTGCTGGCCTCGTCGGACTCGTTCTTGAGCGCCAGCTCCTCCATGCGCAGCCGGTCGACGGCGCGCTGCAGCTCGTCGATCTCGACCGGGGAGGAGTCGATCTCCATACGGAGCCGGGAGGCCGCCTCGTCGACGAGGTCGATGGCCTTGTCGGGCAGGAAGCGGGAGGTGATGTAGCGGTCGGAGAGGGCGGCGGCGGCCACCAGCGCGCCGTCGGCGATCTGGACCTTGTGGTGGGCCTCGTACCGGCCCTTGAGTCCGCGCAGGATGGCGATGGTGTCCTCGACCGTCGGCTCGGCGACCAGCACCTGCTGGAAGCGGCGCTCCAGCGCCGGGTCCTTCTCGATCCGCTCGCGGTACTCGTCCAGCGTGGTGGCGCCGACCATGCGCAGCTCGCCGCGGGCCAGCATCGGCTTGAGCATGTTGCCGGCGTCCATGGCCGAGTCGCCGCCCGCGCCCGCGCCGACGACGGTGTGCAGCTCGTCGATGAAGGTGATGATCTGGCCGTCGCTCTCCTTGATCTCGGACAGGACGGTTTTCAGCCGTTCCTCGAACTCTCCGCGGTACTTCGCACCCGCAACCATTGCACCGAGGTCCAGGGCGACCAGCCGCTTGTTGCGCAGGGACTCCGGCACGTCGCCCTTGACAATGCGCTGGGCGAGGCCCTCGACCACGGCCGTCTTGCCGACCCCCGGCTCGCCGATCAGCACCGGGTTGTTCTTGGTGCGGCGCGAGAGCACCTGCACGACCCGGCGGATCTCCTGGTCCCGGCCGATGACCGGGTCCAGCTTGCCCTCGCGCGCGGCCGCGGTGAAGTCGGCGCCGAACTTCTCCAGGGCCTTGTACTGGGCCTCGGGGTCGGGGGTGGTGACCCGGCGCCCGCCGCGGACCGACTGGAAGGCCGCCAGCAGCTTCTTCGCGGTGGCGCCCTGCCGGGTGAGGACGTCCCCTGCGGGGCCGCCCTTGGCGGCGGTCGCGATCAGCAGGTGCTCGGTGGAGAGGTACTCGTCGCCCAGTTCCTTGGCCTGCCGGTCGGCCTCGGCGAGGACGGCGAGCAGATCGCGGTTGGGCTGGGGCGGCGCGACCGTGGAGCCGGTCACGCTGGGCAGCCCGCCGAGGGCCCGTTCGGCGCCGGAGCGCACGGCCGCCTGGTCCGCCTCGACGGCGGCCAGCAGGTCGGTGATGTTCTCGTTCTCCTCACCCGTGAGGAGGGCGAGGAGAAGATGCGCGGGGGTGAGATCGGGGTGCCCCGCCGACACGGCCCGGTTGGTGGCCGCGTTCAACGCGGCGCGGCTCTTGTTGGTCAGCTCGGCGTCCACCTGCGGTTTCTCCTCCTCGACTGCGGACCATAACCTCCATGACTCATCCAGCATACATAAAGTTGAGTCTATTCAGCTCAAGGATCGCGAAGAAGGTAGGTTCCGGGACATGGCGATCGACCTGCACAACCCCGACGCGTCGTACCTCGGCTTCTGGCGCGAGAACCATGTCTGCACACTGACCACCCCGCGCCCCGACGGCACTCCCCATGTGGTGCCGGTGGGGGCGACGTACGACCCCGAGGGCGGCGAGCGGGGCATCGCACGGGTGATCGCCGACAAGCACAGCCGCAAGGTCTCCCATGTGCTGGCCGCGGGCCCGGAGGGGGCGCGGGTGGCGCTCTGCCAGGTCAGCAGGGCCCGCTGGGCGACGCTGGAGGGACGGGCGACGGTCCGCACGGATCCGGAGTCGGTCGCCGACGCGGTGGCGCGCTACACGGAGCGCTACGGGCGCGTCCCGAGACCCAACCCGGACCGGGTGGTCATCGAGATCGCCCTCACCAGGGCCATGGGCCGCGTCTGATCAGCCACTCCTTCACCCCATGGGCGAGTGAGCCGAAGGGGTTCGCGGGTGTCGAAAGGGAGAACGCGCGGAGCTTGCGAGGAACGAGCAAGCGAGCACGATCGACCGTCGACACACGCTAAAGCACCCCGGAGGCGAACCGAGTTACAAAAACAAACAGCACAGCGGCGCCATCGCGTTTCAGGTCCGCGATGGCGCCGCTGTGTGGGGGAAGCACCCAAGCGATCTACAACGACGGGGGAATCGCTCAGGCACTGCGGGGGGTGGCGGTGGTGTCGGCCTCGACGAGCTGGTGGTCGCGCGCGTCGAGATTGACGAAAATCATGCCGTACCGGATGGCACAGCGGACGGGCTGTGGAGCGCCCCGGGGCCGGCGCAGGCAACGGTATGCACGGACGTCCTCGTCCTCTTCGCGTGCCACGACGATCGGCTCTCCGAAGAGGGTGACCATCAACGAGTCGCCACGGTGGGGAATGGCCGTGACGAGATCGATGAAATGCCACCCCGAGCGGTAGGCCGTTGCCATCTCACGCCGGAAGACCCGGTCGTCCGGGGGCACGGTCATGCTTCGAGGGTGCCCGCGGCAAAGCCCCAAGAGGGCTCACCCTGGGCGGTCGCAGGAGCAACACCCCACGAAGGCTCGCCGGTGGCGGCCGCGGGAACGACGCCCCAGGAGGGCTCGCCTTCGGTCGCCGCGGGCGCCGCGCCCCACGAGGGCTCGCCCGGCAGGGCCGCGGGAGCGGTGCCCCAGGAGGGCTCGCCCTGAACGGCTGCCGTCACGTCGCCGACGGGGGAGCCGCCCCAGGAGGGCTCGCCGGAGGCCACCGCGCCGAACGCGGCCGCCGCCACGGCTAGAGCACATAGCGCACGAAGCTTCCAAGACATGGGAGATCTCCACCTCTTCAGATCATTCCTCCTCCCCCGCGCATTAGACGATGTCTCACTCCGAACGCTTGCACCAGCGACGGCAGGCATCATGTTCCTGTAATGCAGGAGCCTGAGGGGGTGCATATGACGTCGATCGAGGGCGAATCCGGACACTCTCACCCGAGTGGCGAGCTGTGCGAGGCAGCCAAAGGCCTGTACACAACGGCCCTCCGGACGGGGAGAATCACCCGCTCAGAGGCAGAGGCGACCCCATGCCTGTTCGATCTCGCCCTGCTTCACCCGGACCCCGACGATGCACAGTGGCTCCGCCCGGTCCCTCCGACCACCGCGTTGACACAGCTGATACACCCCATCGAGAGGGAGATCCAAGAGCGCAGACGCCGAACTGTGGCTCTCACCGACGCACTTGAGCCATTCATGGCCTTCAGCGCCCAGAACTCCACCGTCCCGCAAGGGATCACCGTGCTCGAGGGGCTCAACCGCATCAACACCACCCTCGATCAGGTCACCGCCGACTGTACGGAGGAGCTTCTCACGGTCCAGCCCGGCAGCGGGCGTCAGCCGCATATTCTGGAGAAGGCGCTGCGCCGGGTCGAGCCGCTCATCGACCGGGGTGTCCGAATGCGAACGCTCTATCAGCACACCGCGCGCCACCACCCGGCCACGCTGTCGTACATGGAGCAGGTCGGGCCTTCGGGCGTGGAGGTGCGGACGCTGGAGGAGATCATCGACCGGTTGATCATCGTCGACCGGAAAGTGGCCTTCATTCCGGCGAGCAGCGACCGGCTCTCCGCGCTGGAGCTTCGGCACAAGGGGATCGTCGAGTATCTCGTCGGGGTCTTCGAACAGTTCTGGCTGCACGGCATCCCGTGGGAGGAACAGATCTCGTACGGGCCGACGCTGGACGGCATCACCGGCGTCCAGCGCTCCATAGCGAAGCTGCTCGTCGAAGGGCACGTCGACGAGGCGATCGCCCGCCGCCTGGGGATGAACGTACGCACCTGCCGCGCCCATATCGCCAAGCTGGGCTCGGCGCTGGGCAGCGGCAGCAGAACGCAACTCGGCTATCTGATCGCGCAGTCGGGCATCCTCGAGCATGAGCAGGAGCGCTGCCCCCGGCTTCCCCGGATGGCGGCGCAGAACCAGTGAGTCCCTGCCCGCGTACGGGCGGGGCCGCCACCGCCGCCGCCCGTGTGCCCCACAGGGCGTGTGAAGGCGCTGTGGGGCGCTGAACGGCTCCGGCAGCCCTTGGACCACCCGGGCTCCCAGACCGGCGCACACACGCCCGCACGGGGCGGCCTCGGCCCACGGCCTCGGCGGGCACGGGCTGACGGGCTGACGGGCTGACGGGCTGACGGGCTGACGGGCTGACGGGCTGACGGCAGGGTGCACGGGCGCACAGGCGCACAGGCGCACGGCCTTTCTGGAAGCAAACGGAGATCCCCGCCGGACGGCGTCCGACGGGGATCTCCGGTCATCAGCGCCCCGAAAGGCGCGGCGTCTGCATCCATACGCGGCTCCGCCGCGGGCCGGCCGGCCACGACGTGCCGGCACATGGTCGACGGCCCGTCGCGGCGCCGCCTGTGGAGCACTCAGTCCCCGGACCGCTTGGGCCGCCAG
This sequence comes from Streptomyces sp. MUM 178J, assembly GCF_022414575.1. Taxonomy (GTDB): domain Bacteria; phylum Actinomycetota; class Actinomycetes; order Streptomycetales; family Streptomycetaceae; genus Streptomyces; species Streptomyces chengmaiensis. Next base: position 246,687 of record NZ_JADWYQ010000001.1, read on the forward strand.
ACCACCAGCGCCCCGGTCTGCTGCACGTCCTGATACGGCACCAGATCCCGCCGGTACGACGCGTGCACCTGTGCCTCGCGCTGCCGCATCGCCGCCGCCGCGCCCTCCACGGCCGCGGACAGCTCGGCAATCTTCTGCTGCAGTGCGGCGACCTGGTTCTGCAGTTCGATGATGCGCTTGATGCCGGCCAGGTTGACGCCCTCGTCCTGGGACAACTGCTGGACGGCACGCAGCAGTTCGATGTCACGGGCCGAGTAGCGCCGACCGCGACCGGCGGTGCGGTCGGGAGAGACCAGGCCGAGCCGGTCGTACTGGCGCAGCGTCTGCGGGTGCAGGCCCGAAAGCTGGGCCGCCACCGAGATCACGTACACCGGCGTCTCGTCGTTGAGCTCGTACGGGTTGCGACTGCGTCCCGACCGGCCTTCCATGTCAAGCTCCCTTCGCGGCCTGGAACAGCTCGGCCCGCGGGTCCTCGTCCGCGGCGGCGTCGCGGTAGGCCTCCAGCGCTTCCTTCGCCTTGTCGCCGAGCTGGGTGGGCACGGCGACCTCCACGGTGACCAGCAGGTCCCCTCGGGTGCCGTCCTTGCGGACCGCGCCCTTGCCGCGGGCGCGCATCGTACGGCCGTTGGGGGTGCCGGCCGGCAGCTTCAGCGTCACCGGCGGACCGCCCAGGGTGGGCACCTTCACCTCGCCGCCGAGTGCCGCCTCCGCGAAGGTGACGGGCACGGTGACGGTGAGGTTGTCGTCCTTGCGGCCGAAGACCGGGTGGGCGTCGACATGCACCACCACATACAGATCGCCCGCCGGGCCGCCGCGCTCGCCGGGCGCGCCCTTGCCGCGCAGCCGGATGCGCTGCCCGTCGGCGACGCCTGCCGGGATGCGGACCTGCATGGTGCGCGAGGAGCGGGCGCGCCCGCTGCCCTTGCATGTCTCGCAGGGGTCCTGCGCGATCAGTCCGCGCCCCTTGCAGTCCACGCACGGGTCGGTGAGCGAGAACGACCCGCTGCCGCCGCGCGAGATCTGTCCGGTGCCGACGCAGGTCGGGCACACCCGCGGCGTGCCGTTCTTGTCGCCGGTGCCGGAGCAGGCCGTGCAGGGGGCCTGGCTGGACATCCGCAGTGGGACGGTGGCCCCGTCCACGGCCTCGGTGAAGCTGAGCGTCACCTCGGACTCGATGTCCTGGCCGCGGCGCGGCTGGGTCCTGGCGCCCGGGCCGCCCGCGCCTCTGTTGAACAGCCCGCCGAAGACGTCGCCCAGGCCGCCGCCGAAGCCGCCCGCGCCGCCCGCGCCGCCTGCCCCGCCCTGGGGACCTCCGCCTCCGAAGAGGTCGCCCAGGTCGAAGTTGAAGGTGCCGCCGGGCCCCCCGGCCCCCGGCGGACGGAAGCCGCCGTTGCCGAAGAGGGCGCGCGCCTCGTCGTACTCCTTGCGCCGCTTGGGGTCGCCGAGCACGTCATTGGCCTCGGAGATCTCCTTGAAGCGCTCCTCGGCCTTGGCGTCGCCCTTGTTGGCGTCCGGGTGGTTTTCGCGGGCGAGCTTGCGGTACGCCTTCTTGATCTCGGCGTCGGTGGCGTCCTTGGGGACGCCGAGGACCTTGTAGTAGTCCTTCTCGACAAAGTCCTTCGTGCTCATCGACGTCCCTCCTCCCGGACCGCCTCTGCGTCAGCCCTGCTCCGGGCCACCGCTCTCCTCGTTGTCGCCGCCGTTGCCGCCGCTCGCACCGCCGCCGGACTCGTCCGAAGCGGACGGGGTCTCCGACCCGCCGCCCTGCGCCTCCTTCGGGGCCGCGCCCGGCTGGGGCTCGGCCACCGCGACGCGCGCGGGGCGGATGGTGCGCTCGCCGATCCGATACCCCGGCTGAAGCACGGCGACGCACGTGGTCTCGGTGACGTCAGGCGCGTAACTGTGCATCAGGGCCTCGTGGATCGTCGGGTCGAAGGGCTCGCCCTCCTTGCCGAACTGCTGCAGACCCATCTTGGCGGCAGCGGTCTCCAGGGACTCGGCGACGGACTTGAAGCCGCCCACCAGCTCCCCGTGCTCCCGCGCCCGGCCGATGTCGTCGAGCACGGGCAGGAGTTCGGTCAGCAGATTCGCCGTGGCGATCTCCTTGACCGTCACCCGGTCGCGCTCGACGCGGCGGCGGTAGTTCTGGTACTCGGCCTGGAGCCGCTGGAGGTCGGCGGTGCGCTCGTTGAGCGCGGTGCGGACCTGGTCCAGCTGTGCCGTCAGACCGGCGGTCGGTGCTGCTGCGTCCCCTGCCGGGGCCGCCGCGCCCTCCTTGCGGGAGGCCTCGGCGGACTCGGCGGCGGCGTCATCAGGAGTGGCGCCGGAGGGGACGTCGGGCTTCTCGTCAAAACCCGGGGTCTCCTCCGTCATGCGGCACCGCCCTTCGCGTCCTTGGGCTGCTCGTCGTCGACGATCTCGGCGTCTACGACGTCGTCGTCGGCCTTGGCCTGGTCGCCCGTCGCGCCGCCCGCCGCGCCGGCGGCGCCGTCGGCTGCGCCCTGAGCGGCCTGGGCGTCGGCGTACATCGCCTGGCCCAGCTTCTGCGAGACGGCGGCGACCTTCTCCGTGGCGGTGCGGATCTCAGCGGTGTCTTCGCCCTTGAGCTTCTCCTTCAGCTCGCCGACGGCGGTCTCGACCTCGGTCTTCACCTCAGCGGGGACCTTGTCCTCGTTGTCCTTGAGGAACTTCTCGGTCTGGTAGACGAGCTGCTCGCCCTGGTTGCGGGTCTCGGCGGCCTCGCGGCGCCGGTGGTCCTCGTCCGCGTAGCGCTCGGCCTCCTCACGCATCCGGTCGACCTCGTCCTTCGGCAGCGAGGAGCCGCCGGTGACGGTCATCTTCTGCTCCTTGCCCGTGCCCAGGTCCTTCGCGGTCACATGCATGATGCCGTTGGCGTCGATGTCGAAGGACACCTCGATCTGCGGCACCCCGCGCGGGGCCGGCGGCAGACCCGTCAGCTCGAACATCCCGAGCTTCTTGTTGTACGCCGCGATCTCCCGCTCGCCCTGGTACACCTGGATCTGCACCGACGGCTGGTTGTCCTCCGCCGTGGTGAAGATCTCCGAACGCTTCGTCGGGATCGTGGTGTTCCGCTCGATCAGCTTGGTCATGATGCCGCCCTTGGTCTCGATGCCCAGGGACAGCGGGGTGACGTCCAGCAGCAGGACGTCCTTGACCTCGCCCTTCAGCACACCGGCCTGGAGCGAGGCGCCGATCGCGACGACCTCGTCCGGGTTCACACCCTTGTTGGCCTCCTTGCCGCCGGTCAGCTCCTTCACCAGCTCCGCCACCGCCGGCATACGCGTCGAACCGCCGACGAGGACGACGTGGTCGATCTCGCTCAGCGCGATGCCCGCGTCCTTGATGACGTTGTGGAACGGCACCTTGCAGCGCTCGAGCAGGTCGGAGGTGAGCTGCTGGAACTGGGCGCGGGTGAGCTTCTCGTCCAGGTGGAGCGGGCCCTCGGCGGACGCCGTGATGTAGGGCAGGTTGATCGAGGTCTCGGTGGACGAGGACAGCTCGATCTTGGCCTTCTCCGCGGCCTCACGGAGGCGCTGGAGGGCCATCTTGTCCTTGGACAGGTCCACGCCGTGGCCGGAGTGGAACTGCTTGACCAGGTAGTCGACGACGCGCTGGTCCCAGTCGTCGCCGCCCAGGTGGTTGTCGCCGTTGGTGGCCTTGACCTCCACGACGCCGTCGCCGATCTCCAGCAGCGAGACGTCGAAGGTGCCGCCGCCGAGGTCGAAGACCAGGATCGTCTGGTCGTCCTTCTCCAGCCCGTAGGCGAGCGCGGCCGCGGTCGGCTCGTTGACGATGCGCAGGACGTTCAGGCCCGCGATCTCGCCGGCCTCCTTGGTGGCCTGACGCTCGGCGTCGTTGAAGTACGCCGGGACGGTGATGACGGCGTCCGTGACCTTCTCGCCCAGGTAGGACTCGGCGTCCCGCTTGAGCTTCTGCAGGATGAAGGCGCTCATCTGCTGCGGGTTGAAGTTCTTGCCGTCGAGCTCGATCTTCCAGTCGGTGCCCATATGGCGCTTGACCGACCGGATGGTCCTGTCGACGTTGGTGACCGCCTGGCGCTTGGCGACCTCGCCTACCAGCACCTCGCCGTTCTTGGCGAAGGCGACGACGGACGGCGTGGTCCTGGCACCCTCGGCGTTGGTGATGACGGTGGGCTCGCCGCCCTCCAGAACGCTGACGACGGAGTTCGTCGTGCCCAGGTCGATGCCGACCGCACGTGCCATTTTCGTTTCCTCCAGCTGCTTCCTTGAGTGGAACTGGCTCAAGGATGCCCGACGGGCTGAACCACGTCAACAGAGCTGAGTCTGACGGACTCAACTTTTATCCAGCCCTTAAGTGCAGCCCTGGAGGTCGAGGGCGTGGCGTGCCGCCGCCGCGGACGCCATTCATGCCAGAGTCATGCCTGAAAACCAACTAAACCCGACAAATGGGATCGCGACCAGGGGGTGGGCGTCAGACGGCCCGGACCGAGCAGCCCGGAGCGAGGAGCGCACACCATGCGAGGAAGGCAAGCGAGACCGACGAGGCGGCAGAGCCGGCAGAGCCGGCGGAGTCGGGAGGACCTGGGACGACAGGGGCTGGGACCCGGCGCCGCGAGGGCGCTTAAGGCCGCCCGCACCACCGAAGCCGCCACCCGGGCCGTCGAGGCGAAGCGGGTCGTCGATCTGTCCGGCGCACTGCTGCTGCTCCTGCTTCTCTCCCCCGTCCTGCTGGCCGCCGCTGCGGCGGTCGCGCTCACCTCCCCCGGCCCGGTCCTCGTACGGCGGCAGCGGGCGGGGCTGCGGGGCCGCCCCTTCACGATGCTTGGCTTCCGCACGGCGCGGACGGAACCGCCCGGCCCGCTCGGCCGCCCCACTCCCGCCGGCCGACTGCTGCGACGCCACTGCCTCGACACCCTCCCCCGGCTGGTCAACGTGGTGCGCGGCGAGATGTCCCTGGTCGGCCCGGCGCCGCTGCCGCCCGGCCGGCCGGCCCATCCGGCACGCCTGTGGGTGCGCCCGGGAATGACGGGCCCCTGGCAGATCAGCGGGCGCTCGGAGCTGCCGTGGGAGGAGATGTCCGTACTCGACCTCCACTACGCCGAGCAGCACTGGCTGGGCATGGACCTGGCCATCCTGGCCCGCACGGCCCGGGTCGCGGCTGCCGGCCGGCCCGAGGTCCGGACCGGCGCGCGACCCTGGTCGCGAGCTGCGGCGCACACTGCGGCCGAGGGCCCCGGGAAGGGTTGCCTGAGCGACGCAGATCACCGACTGCGCGACTACAGTGCGACTGCATAAGTGGGTACTCTCGGCACGGACTGAATAAGTTACCGCTTAGTAGTGCTGGATCGATCCCCACCCTCGCAGGCCCGAGGAGCCCCCAAATGCAACTCGCCGCGATCATTGTGTCGCTGGTCCTGACCGTGGTCGGCGTTGCGCTCATCGCCCGAGCCGTCGCGCAGATCTACCGGTTCGTCAGGCTCGGCCAGGCCGTGCCGGCGGGCAGCCGCACCGACGCCCCCAAGGCGCGCACGATCACCCTGGTCAAGGAGTTCCTCGGCCACACCCGGATGAACCGGTGGGGGATCGTGGGCTTCGCCCACTGGTTCGTCGCGATCGGCTTCCTCACCCTGCCGCCGACGCTGGCGCAGGCGTACGGCCAGCTCTTCCAGGCCGACTGGACTCTGCCGGTGCTCGGCGGATTCCTGCCGTTCGAGATGTACATCGAGTTCATCGGCCTGATGACGGTCGTCGGCATCGCCGTGCTGATGGCCATCCGGCTGCTGAATCTGCCCTCCCGGGCCGGCCGCAAGTCGCGCTTCGCGGGCTCCAAGGCCTGGCAGGCGTACTTCGTCGAGTACGTCATCCTCACCATCGGCCTGGCGATCCTCACGCTGCGCGGCCTCGAGGGCGCGATCCACCACGTCGAGGGCTACGAGGCCGCGTACTTCGTCTCATACCCCCTGGTCCTCGCCTTTGACGGGCTCAGCGTGCCCGCCCTCCAGACGCTGATCTACTTCACAGCGATGATCAAGATCGGCGTCTCGCTGATCTGGATGATCACGGTCTCGCTCAACACCAACATGGGCGTGGCCTGGCACCGCTTCCTCGGCTTCCCCAACATCTGGTTCAAGCGGAACGCGACCGGTGAGAGCGCGCTGGGCGCCCTGCAGCCGATGACCTCCGGCGGCAAGGAGATCGACTTCGAGGACCCGGGCGAGGACGACGTCTTCGGCGTCAGCCAAGTCGAGCAGTTCTCCTGGAAGGGCATCCTCGACTTCGCCACCTGCACCGAGTGCGGACGCTGCCAGTCGCAGTGCCCCGCCTGGAACACCGGCAAGCCGCTCTCCCCGAAGCTGCTGATCATGTCGCTGCGCGACCATGCGCACGCCAAGGCCCCTTATCTGCTGGCCGGCGGCGGCAAGACGATGGAGGGCGAGGAGAAGGCCTCCGAAGAGCAGCTCGCGGACGTCCCCGCGGCCGCGCTGGCGGAGGCCGAGCGCCCGCTGATCGGCACCGTCGAGGAGAACGGCGTCATCGACCCGGATGTGCTGTGGTCCTGCACCACCTGCGGCGCCTGCGTGGAGCAGTGCCCGGTCGACATCGAGCACATCGACCACATCGTCGACATGCGCCGCTACCAGGTGATGATCGAGTCCGCCTTCCCGAGCGAGGCGGGCACGATGCTCAAGAACCTGGAGAAGAAGGGCAACCCATGGGGCCTGGCCAAGAAGCAGCGCGTCGAGTGGACCAAGGAGGTCGACTTCGAGGTCCCGATCGTCGGCAAGGACGTCGAGGACCTCACCGAGGTCGACTACCTGTACTGGGTCGGCTGCGCCGGCGCCCTGGAGGACCGGGCCAAGAAGACCACCAAGGCCTTCGCCGAGCTGCTGCACATCGCGGGCGTCAAGTTCGCGATCATGGGCGGGGATGAGAAGTGCACCGGCGACTCGCCGCGCCGCCTGGGCAACGAGCCGCTGTTCCAGCAGCTCGGCCAGGAGAACGTCGCCATGCTGAACATGGCATTCGGACAGGACGAGGACGACGAATCCACTCGTAAGCCCAAGGCGTCGAAGAAGATCGTCGCCACCTGCCCGCACTGCTTCAACACGATCGCGAACGAGTACCCGCAGCTGGGCGGCGAGTTCGAGGTCATCCACCACACGCAGCTGCTCCAGCATCTGATCGACGAGGGCAAGCTGATCCCGGTGACCCCGGTCGAGGGCCTGATCACCTATCACGACCCCTGCTACCTGGGCCGCCACAACAAGGTCTACACGCCGCCGCGCGAGATCATGGACAAGGTGCCCGGCCTGCGCCAGCAGGAGATGCACCGCCACAAGGAGCGCGGCTTCTGCTGTGGCGCCGGCGGCGCGCGGATGTGGATGGAGGAGCGGATCGGCAAGCGCATCAACACCGAGCGGGTGGACGAGGCGCTGTCGCTGAACCCGGACATCGTCTCCACGGCCTGCCCGTTCTGTCTGGTGATGCTCACGGACTCCGTGAACGGCAAGAAGAACGAGGGCCAGGCGAAGGAGTCCCTCCAGGTCGTGGATGTCGCGCAGCTGCTGCTCGACTCGGTGAAGACGCCGGTCCCGCCGGAGGCGGAGACGCCGAACTCCCAGGAGCCGGAGCCGGTGAAGTAGGACCGTCGCACAGAGCCGGAGAGGGGTCGGACGCCCGCGGGCGTCCGACCCCTCTCCGTACCCGGAGTCCAGCCCCTCTCCGTACCCGGACGCCGGCCCGCCCGACCCCCATCTCCACCCCGATTCCCGCCCCTTAGGGGATGTCACAGGTCCGCAGCAAAGGCTGCGGGAGGCACTCCCCGCGACTGCGGGGCGAGCGGGACCGGGTACGTTCGAAGGCGTGGCAGGATTCAGGATCGGACGCGGCCGGGACAACCGCACCCCGCAACGACAACCGCAGCAGGCGCCGCAGACGCCGTACGGAGGCGCCCCGGCGGCGCCCCCGTATGCGCAGCAGCAGGCCCCGCAGTGGCCCCAGACGGGCGGCAGCGGCCCGTACGGCGAACCCGAGTACTTCGGGGACGGCGGCGATCCGCACCAGCAGCCGTATCCGCCCCAGGGCCCGCAGCCCCCGCGGGGCTCGGACCAGTACGCCAACACCCCGGGCCACACCCAGATGTTCGCCGTCGGCGAGACCCCGTACGGCGACGGCGCGGCCTACCGCGCGGGGGACGCCGCCCAGCCCGCCGGCCCGCGGCTGCACTGGAAGCAGCTGCTGAGCGGCATCGTGCTGCGCCCCGGCCCGACGTTCTGGCAGATGCGGGACTACGCGGTGTGGGGCCCGGCGCTGATCGTCACCTTCCTGTACGGGCTGCTGGCCCTCTTCGGCTTTGACCAGGCCCGCGACGAGGCGATCAACGCCACGATCTCCACCGCGATCCCGTATGTGCTGAGCACCGCGGTGGCGTTCGTCATCGGCGGCCTGATCCTCGGCGCGGTGACGCACACCCTGGCGCGCCAGCTCGGCGGCGACGGCGCCTGGCAGCCTACGGTCGGCCTCTCCATGCTGATCATGTCCATCACGGACGCCCCGCGGCTGCTCTTCGCGCTCTTCCTCGGCGGTGAGAACTCCCTGGTCCAGGTGGTCGGCTGGATGACCTGGCTGGCGGCGGGGGCGCTGTTCACCTCGATGGTGAGCAAGTCGCACGACCTGCCGTGGCCGAAGGCGCTGGGAGCGTCGGCGATCCAGCTGATCGGCATTCTGTCGATCATCAAGCTGGGCACCATCTGACACAAGGAGAGCAAGAGAAAGGGGGCGCTCGCCGGACGGATCGCCGGCGAACGCCCCCTTCTTCCGTGCTTCCCAGGCTCAGGCGTCGAGGACCTGCCCCTCCCGGCGGATGACGGGCGGTTCCACCGACCAGGGGAAGTTGATCCACTCATCGGTCCGCTTCCAGACGTACTCGCAGTCCACGAGGGAGTGCGACTTCTGGTAGACGACGGCGCTGCGGACCTCGGCGACGGTGCCGAGGCAGAAGTCGTGGACCAGCTTGAGGGTCTTCCCGGTGTCCGCGACGTCGTCGGCGATCAGCACCTTCTTGTCGGAGAAGTCGATCGCGTTGGGCATCGGCGCGAGCATGACCGGCATTTCCAGGGTCGTGCCCACGCCGGTGTAGAACTCCACATTGACGAGGTGGATGTTCTTGCAGTCCAGCGCGTAGGCGAGCCCGCCCGCGACGAAGACTCCACCGCGCGCGATCGACAGCACGATGTCGGGCTCGTATCCGTCGTCGGCGATGGTCTGCGCAAGCTCGCGGATCGCGCGCCCGAACCCCTCGTACGTCAGGTTCTCCCGTACCTCAGCCATGTGCTCACACCTGCGTTCGATGGAAATTCTGGAAGGAGCGCGAGGCGGTCGGCCCCCGCTGCCCCTGATAACGCGATCCGTACCGCTCGCTCCCGTACGGCGCCTCTGCCGGAGAGCTGAGTCGGAACATGCACAGCTGCCCGATCTTCATGCCCGGCCACAGCTTGATGGGCAGTGTGGCGAGATTGGAGAGCTCGAGGGTGACGTGCCCCGAGAAGCCGGGGTCGATGAAGCCGGCGGTCGAATGGGTCACCAGCCCCAGCCGACCGAGGGAGCTCTTTCCCTCCAGCCGGCTGGCGATGTCCTCCGGCAGTGAGATGACCTCGTAGGTCGAGGCGAGCACGAACTCGCCGGGATGCAGGATGAACGCCTCGTCGCCGTCCGGCTCGACCAGCCGCGTCAGATCCGCCTGCTCGACCGCGGGGTCGATATGCGGGTAGCGGTGGTTCTCGAACACCCGGAAATAGCGGTCCAGCCGCACATCGATGCTCGAGGGCTGCACCATGGATTCGTCGTACGGATCGATGCGCACCCGTCCGGCGTCGATCTCGGCCCGGATGTCCTTGTCTGAGAGAAGCACCCCCCGAGGATACGCAGTGCGCGCGGACCCGCCGCAATCAGACTCCGCGCCGCCCCCGCACGCACCGCCCTCGGCTTCTCCTCCCGGCCTGTGCTTCCTCCGGCCTACCGCTTCACCGACTCCACGGGCACGGCATGCCGCAGCCGTGCACAACGCGGACACCGGATGAGCCGCCCGGGCCCGATCCTCCCGGCGCCGAGCTGCTGCATCGGGAACGAAGCGGTAGCGAAGACATGCCCCTCGGCACAGCGGACGACGGTGCGCTCCATCAAGTCCATCGAGTCCCTTCCCCAGCCAATGCGGACGAAAGCCACATTAGGGGATGAGTAGGGCGTCGCTCCACGCGGCACTCCGCACACCAACGCTACGCCCCAACTCCCGCCGCCTGCACCCGCATCCACCCCCTCACCGCCCGCACACAACGCAAAGACCCCGCGGCGTATAACACCGGGGGCCAGGGATGAGGTACAGTGAGCGACGATGCGGATCGATGATCGGTTCGCCACGCGGGTGTAGTTTAATGGTAGAACATGAGCTTCCCAAGCTCAGAGCGCGAGTTCGATTCTCGTCACCCGCTCCACGAGGAAGGCCCTGGTCGACGACCAGGGCCTTGTTTCTTGTCTAGACCTGCCGTGGGCCTTCGTGCCCTCCGCGCGCCCTATCTGGCGCGCCGCGTCCACCTCGTCCGGGCCGCCGACGGCTCGCGGCGCGGGACCGCGAGCATCCACGACGCTCTCCGTGCAGAGCTTCTTCGCGCTGCTGCAGAAGAACGTCCTCGACCGCCGGACCTGGGCCACCCGCCAGGAGTTGCGGACCGCGATCGTGACCTGGATCGAACGCACCTACCACCGCCGCCGACGCCAAAGACGCCTGGCCCGATTAACCCCCATCGAGTTCGAGACCATCATGACCCCACCCGCAGCACTGGCTGCATAAACCCGCTGTCACCTGATCACGCAGCAGTCCCGCCTCCGGGTAGGTGTACCGATGCGCTGGTTGCCTGCTTACGGGCTCGTCAGCTTTAGCGGGCGGTTCCATCTGCCAGCCTCCTGATGCGTCGGGCCTGCGCGGACAGCAGTGCGAGCTTCGCGAAGTGCGCCTTCCGCAGGGAGGCAGCCACGGCTTCGATCTGGCTCTCGGTCGCACCAGGGTGAAGCTCTCGTGCCTGGACCAGAAATCGAGATTCGCGGGCTGCTCGGGCCGGCGCCGTCCGAGCAGATCGATCGACAGTATTTGCCCAGCTCACATGGGCAGCGACACGGCTCCGGAGCGTCCGTTCGGTAGGGTCCACCACAGCCTCCCAGGGCAGACAGCAACATCGCTCCGCATGCCACCACCCATTCACCTTCACGTGCCTGGAAAGCCAGGCAATCCCCTCATCCGAGTGAATAGAAGATGGTCGGCGTGCCCGGCCTCAAACAGGAAATTCAGCCCTCCTGTCTCTCCGGTGTGTGGAGATCCCGTGCGGCGTAGTAGGCGTGGAGGGCGGCTTCGCTGCCGGAGCCGAGGGCGGTCATGACGCGCTGGTAGCGGGCGGAACGCAGGTCGCCGGCGATGACGACGCGGGGGTGCTGGGCGGCGGGTGGGCAGTAGCCGGTCGTGTCGCGGGCGAGGTCGCCGGGCGGGGTGGTGGGGGCGTTGCCGATGCTGAGGAAGGCGGCGTCCGCCATGACACTGTGCCGTTCGCCGCTTCTGTCGACGGCTTCTGCCATCGTCGTCGGCCCTTGCGGCGGGTGCAGGGTCACGTGCTCGACCGCGAGGAGCGTGACGCGTGGGTCCTCTCGGATCTCGTCGATCTTGTAGTCGTCGCCCGGTGGGTACGCCACGAGCAGGCCGGTCTCCGTCGTCGGGTGGGCACGCAGGAACGTGCCGATGGGCCGGTCGCCGCCCAGGACGAGGAGGGTGCGGCCTTCGGCGTCGGCCGCTTCGGCCTTCCACAGCGGCGGCAAGGTGAGGTCGGGCGGGGCGGTGATCCAGGGGACGTCGCGGGGCTGGAGCGGACCGACGCCGGTGGCGACGATCGCGTACGGCGCGGACAGGCGGGTGCCAGTGTCCAGGGTGACCGTGACCTGGTCGTGCTCGGCGCGGAGGGCCGTGGCGCTGCGGCCCAGTTCCAGGCGGCACAGGTCCGTGGCCTTCAGCTCTGCGGTGATGGCGTCGGCCAGTTCCGGGCCGCTGGTGTAGCCGCCCAGCACGTTGTTCAGCGCCGGGATCCGGTAGAGGTTGCGGCACAGCGCGTCCGGCTCGACCAGGACCGAGCGCATGCCCACGCTCGCCGCCATCCGCGCCGCGGCGCAGCCGGCCGGGCCTCCGCCGATGACGATCAGGTCGGTGTCGTACGCGCCGGACGATCCCGTGGATGTGGAGGCCATGGGGCTATTCCAGCACCGTCATCCCGTCGCGCGCCGAGAGTTCCTGGATCACATGCCCCATCGTCACGAGCTGCCCTTCACCAATCAGGCGGCGGGCGACGACCAAACCGGCGTCATGAACGTCCGGCCCGGCGTCGCTCGCACACGCGTCGGTGACGATCCAGGGGGCGAATCCCTGCTCGAAGGCATCGGCAGCGGACTTCAGCACGCAGCTCTCGGTCGCCACGCCGCAGAACACCAAGTCCGTCCAACCAGCTTCACGGGCCAGCGCGTTCGCCTGCGTGGTGAGGAAGGTGTACCCGGTCTTGTCGATGACCACGCGGGCGCGAGAAGCGGCGTCGGCGAGCTCCGGGACGATCTCCGTCTCGGGAGGCTCCTGGAGGCGGCGCCAGTGGAAGAACCTCTCGTAGGGGCTGTCCGGGTAGTTGAAGTAGCGGGTGAACACCACTGGGCGGCCGACGGCGGTCCAGGTCGCAACCAGGTCGGCGACTGCGGGCACGGCGTGGTGGCTGTGGTGGTTGATGAAGCCGTTCTGCATGTCGACCACGACCAGCGCCGCCTTGCCGATGTCCATGCCTTGTCTCTCCTGCCCGTGTTGTCAGCCGACGCCTTCGCGTAGGGCGTCCTGCGCGGCGCGGAGCCGTTCGGCCAGGCCGCTGGTCTTCATGATGGCTTCTCGCATGAGCACGTGTTGCGCGGTCTCCTGGGCCCGGGCCGTCGTCAGCCGGGAGTACGCGGCGCGCAGGAAGCGCCAGCCGTAGCGTTCGGGCATGGAGGGGTCCTGGCCGTCCTCGATCATCTGCTGGACCTGGCGGGTGAAGCACCACAGGGCCTGGACCGTCAGTTCGCAGGCGACCAGCTCGTCGACCGTGAGGCTGCGTTCGCGCGCGATCGAGGCGTACGCGACGCCGGACCATCCCGCGTAGCCGGTGGAGACTCCGCGTACGCCGAAGGACACGATGTCCGGGTGGTCGAAGCCCGTGGCGAGCAGCAACGCCTCCACCGAGCCGTCCAGCGGCGCGGCACCGCCAGGTGCACCTCGGTCGACCAGCACGGACGGTGTGGACAGCAGGCGCAGGGCGGTGTCGTACTCGCTTCCGGTCCATGGGCTGGAGGTGAGCCAGTAGAGGGAGAGGACGTATTCGGGGTTCGGCGCGCGGGCGGGATCCGCGTCGAGTAACTCCCTGATCCGCTCCCTCGCCCAGGGCAGGTCGGAGGCGTAGGAGCGGTAGCGCCACACGGCGAGTTCGGTGAGGCAGGCGGGTTCGTGGGGCTGGACGATGTGGAAGACGGCGACTCCACACGCGAACACGTGGAGGGTGCAGTTCGGCGTCTCCGGGTGTGCCACGCGGGCGGCCGAGGACTCCAGCCACTCCTCCGCGGAGCCCGTGGTGACCTTGCTGCTGGTGGTCATGTGGGCGCGTAGTCGACGGGCACGCTCGACGCCGATGAAGACGGGCAGGAACTTGTGCGAGTCGACGCCTATCCCGGCGGCGACCGGCAGGGCTTCACCGTGTACGCCAAGGGCTTCAGCGAAGCGTGCCTTGACTTCGTCCGATGCCCGCGCGAGGGCGGTGTCGAGTACGGCCTGGGACTCCGTGCTGGGGTGACAAGTCGCTCCGCCCGACTCCCAGTTCGACACCGCCCGATCGCTCATGCCGAGGTGTGCGGCGAAGCGGCGGAGACTCATCCGCATGGCTTCGCGGAGCAGCCGGGACTCGCGGCCGGACCATCGCTGCACCGTGACCACTGCCGTACCCCCTGTCCGCTGTCCGTAGAGCACGGAAGCACACAGCGTAACGAGGCATGTTCGGCAGCGGTACGGCATGGGTGCAGCACTTGTGCGTCACACCCGGCCCGCGATGTGCACCATGCTGGGTCCGCCAGCCGGGAAGCGGCCCTTACCAGAAGCCCGGCTGGTGGCGAATGGGCCGCTCTCACGGGCACCACGACGAGAGGGAGCAATCCGCATGACCGACATCGTCAAGCGCAATGCCCGCGCGATCCTCCTCGACGGCGACGAACTGGTCCTGATCAAGCGCACCAAGCCGGGCCGGGAGCCCTACTGGGTGACCGTCGGCGGCGGGGTCGAGGACGACGACGCGACCATCGAGGCGGCGCTGCACCGGGAGGTGTTCGAGGAGCTCGGCGGCAAGCTGGCCCGGGCCGAACTCGTCCACCTGATCACCGACGAGCTGGAGGGCGGCATCGGTGTCCAGCACATCTTCGCCGCGCGCCTGGAGTCCATGGACCTGAGCGTCCGTACGGGCACGGAGTTCGCCAAGCCGGAGCGAGGCGGGTACGAGGTGGTCCGGGTGCCCTTCACCGCCGAGGCCGTTTGCGATCTGAACCTGATGCCGCCGGAGCTGGCCGAGTTCATCACCGCCAACACCGATGCCATCGCCTCGGTCCTCGGCAGCCCGATCCGCGAGGCGTGACCGGCGATGCGGGTCCCGGACTTCGTCAGCCTCAACGGACCTGACAACGCCGGCAAGACAACCCACCTGCGACTGCTCGCCGCAGCAAGCGGCCTCCAGCTTCTCGGGTCGGTCCACGAGCACGATCCTGAGCCGTGGGCACGAGTAGCAGCCGGCGACTACGCCCGGTGGTGGTTCGAGACGTCCACAACGGTGGAGCTGACCGAGATGCTGCTGGCCGGACACACCAAGCGGGGCGCCACTCGTGAGCCGGACCGCACGGGGCTGCTCGACCGGGGTCTGCCCATGCTCCTCGCGGTGGCCGCCGCGACCTGCGCGGTCAAGGACGGGCTCACCGTACGAGAGGCCGTGGCCACCGTGGCCGGTATCGCCGGTTCACGGTCGGGACCGCCCGAGACGTCGGTTCTCCTGTTGCCGTCCCTCGACGCCGAGCGCAGCTACGCGATCACCAGCGCCCGCGAGGGCCGCCCCTGGACCGGGGTCTACCCCGTCTACCAGAAGACCCTGCACGCGGTCCTGCTCCACCAGGCCGACCACGGCACGTACACCGCGGTCGTGGACTGCGAGAACCGATCCGTGGACGAGGTCCACGCCGACGTACGGCACCACATCGCTGCCTACCTTCCGGCCCCACCACTCAAGGACGGGAGCCCACGATGACCCGGACCTTCCCACCTCTGGTCCTGCCTCCCGGGCTGGCCGGTGCCACAGCCACGCTCCAGGACAAGGACCGCCGACGCCTGGACGACACCATCACCCGGCTCCACACCGTCAACGGACGCCTGTGGGACACCGAGGACCGAGTCCGTGGCGCGTTACTGACCGCCGCCCAGGTCGCCGACTGCAAGCGCGAGATCGACCAGCTCAACGCCGAACGCAACGCGCTCACCGAACGCGCCGACGAGATCCTCGGAACGTTCGCGGACGCGGGCCGCGCCGATGCCCCGCTGCACAC
The DNA here is from genome assembly GCF_022414575.1 of Streptomyces sp. MUM 178J. Lineage (GTDB taxonomy): Bacteria > Actinomycetota > Actinomycetes > Streptomycetales > Streptomycetaceae > Streptomyces > Streptomyces chengmaiensis. The sequence continues at coordinate 262,364 of NZ_JADWYQ010000001.1, forward strand.
GGAGACCCTCGCCTCCGTCGTGGACCGACTGTCGGTGCTCACCTTGCGGATCTGGCACAGCGAACGCGCCTCGACACGGGACGAGCTGGCCCGGCGCCGCATCCCCGCACTGCACCGGCAGCGCGAGGAGCTGTGCGCCGCCCTGGACACCCTTGTCGCCGATGCCCTCGCCGGTAGGCGGCGCCTGCCCGTACCGGCCCGTTTCAAGCTCTACGGCCGTGACGACGCCGTGCTCGCGGAGATCGAGCCGAGCCGTCATCTGCGCCGGGTCGTCGCCTTCGGCGGACTGAGCGAGTGCGGCAAGAGCACCAGCGCCGCGTTCGTACGGCGTACGTGCGGTGCCCAGCGGCTCAAGATCGGCTTCCTGCTACGGCAGGCGGCGCACCGGGAGGGGCTCGCAGACCCGTATGCGCTGTCGGCCCGGCGGCAGGCTGAGCTGCTGCTCGGTGAACTGAACCGCTTCGCGGACGCCCACGTCGACACGGGGCTGTTCACCATCGAGTCCGTCCATGACGACGCCTCGATCGCCGAACTCAAGCAGCTGATGGGCGACACGCTCCAGATCGTCTACCTGGACGCCTCCTTCGCCGTACGGGTCGAGCGGTCCGGGATGCCCGCCCAGGCGGTAGCCGCCAAGGACGAGATCAAGATGAGCCGCGGTGCGCACCAGGTCGCCGCCCTCGCCGACCACGTGATCGACAACTCCGGCAGCATCGCCGCCCTCCGCGCCCGGCTCCGGCGCATCGCCGCCCCGCCCGCCCTTGCGAGGCTGCGCGTCACCACCCCCTACGGGCTGGGCCTGCCCGCCGAGGTCGCCTCCGCGACAGCCGACTTCACCGACGCGGTACGGGCGTACGAGCCCGGCGTACGACTCGCAGCCCTGACCGGCAGCCCGGGCGAGGGCACCTGGATTCCGGGGTGGTCCGACCTCGACCTGCTCGTGATCGCCGAACACGAGGCCCACGGCCGACTCCACGAGGCCCTGGAGCGGTATCGCACCACCCTCGACGGAGCCGCCTCCCTCGGCCCGACCCTCGTCACCCCGGGTGAGGTCACTGCCCGGCGCCTCACTCCGCGTCTCGCCTTCGCCCTGCACCAGCTCCAGCAGGGCCGGCCCGTCCTGTACGCCGCACCTGGCACCGAACTGCCCACCATCACGCGGGACGACCTGAACCTGGCCGCCGTCCGAGAGCTGCCCCAAGTCATCCTCACCACGCGCCGCCTGCGCGCCGACACCGGCCCGCGCACGCTGCGTCAGTTGTACAAGCACCTCGTCCTGGCCTGCCGCCTCCTTCTCCGCGAGCACAACCGGTGGGAGACCGGCCCCGACCAGATCCTCGCCGCAGCTTCCCGGATGCCGGGGCTGCCTGCCTTCTCCCTGCCGTCCTTGGCCGAGATCGCCGCCGCCTGGCGCGACGGCGCCAGCGAGCAGGTGCTCAAGCAGGTCACGGCGGCCATCGACCAGCTTCTGGCCTGGTACGCCGCCGAGCTCGCGGCCTGACCACTGGACGCCCTCGTCCTTCCTTCTCCTTCCTTCCGCACACCCGCAGGAGCTTCGTCATGCCCGAAACCCTCGCCGTGCCGCCGTTCTCCGCCCGCATCGTCGAACGCCTGAGCGTCGGCGCGACGAGCCGCCGCGAGCGCGTCATCCACTCCCTGGACGGGCTCGAAGCCCCGGTCCACCCGAACGCGCTGGCCACCACCGGCACCCGCCTGTGGCAGTGCCTCCAGGACGAGTTGCCCGACGGGCTCGGCAGCGTGGACTTCCTTCTCGGCCTGGACGCCGGTGGCATCCTCCCGACCGTGTCGCTCGCGGGTGCCGCACAACTGCCGTACAAGATTGCCTGGAAGCTGCACCTCCCGCTCGACGGCGCGGTCCGCTTCAGCGAGCCCCACGCGATGCGTACCGACGTCTTCGCGTACGGCATCGCACCGGGGCAGCGGATCATCCTGGTGGACGACGAGATCACCACCGGCCGGACGCTCGCCGACCTCACCCGCCGACTCCGCGAGGCCGGCGCCGTCCCGCTGGCGGCGGCCTGCCTGGTGGAGGACACCACGCGCGGCGCCCGTGAACTGCTCACCGCCCTCGACCTCCCGCTGGTCTCCCTCACCACCATCGAGGGAGAGGCATGAGCACCGTCGCCTCGGCAGGGGTCCGCTTCCACTCCGGCTCGCAAATCATCCCCGCCGGGGCCGTACACACCACGCCGCTGGGCTACGACCGCGCCGACATCCCCGTCGGCGCCCCGCTCCCGGCCCCCGCGTCCGCCGAACTGGTCGACCGCCTGAGCACGTGCGACGAGATCGAAGTCGCCTTCGATGGCAGGCTCGGGGACACCCTCCTCGCCCTGGCAGCGGTTCGCGCCGTCACGGACTGGCTCCGCCTGCGCTCCGCGAGGGTCATCGTCCGCGCCATGGGCCCCTACGCAGGGCTCATCGCCCGCGCCGGACTGATCACACAGGAGCCGGACGCCACATCCACCGGCCGGCGAGCCGTGATCGGCGACCGGATCGCGGTCGAGGCCCGCGCCCCCGGGGCGGCGGTGAGCCTGATCTGCGACCCGGCCGCCCCACCCTGCTGGGCGAGCGACGGCCGATCCCATCCGGACCTGCCCACCCGCTACTACCTGGCGCTGGAACGCCGCCTCGGTATCCGCCTTCCCGGCACCGCACCCTTCGCCCCCGTTCTCACCACCTGGCAGAGCGGGCTGGTCGAGCAGTTACGTTCCGCAGGCTGGCTGAACGACCTGACCATCGCCGCGGTCACCGCCACGAGCTGGCCGGAGCGCAAGGACTACACCGCCCAGCGCTACATCGAACTCGCGGAGCGCATCGCCGAGGCCCAGCAGACCAGGGTCCAGCTCCTGCTGATCGGCGGCCGCACTACGGGCGACGTCCACATCGCCGCAGAGAGCGCCCGACGCCGTGTTCAGGTCCTCCGCCTCGACGGTGTGGCGGCCGACCACCTCGCCGACCTGTTCCCGCACGTCCACCTGGTCGTCGGCAACGACACCGGCCTCACCCACCTCGCCGCCATGACCCGCAGCGGCAACGGCGGCGGCCCTCCGGTCATCGGCCTGTACGCGCGGCACAGCCACAGCAAGTGGCGCACCGGCCTGCCCCACCACCACGCCGCCGCCACCCGCCTGTCCGACCGCATGCACCAGGGCGACCTGTGCCCCGTACGCGATGCCATCGCCCCGGACACGGACGTCCACATGGACGCCATCCCGCCCGCCGCGCTGGCCCAGCTCTGCCTCGACATCCTCAGCGGAGTGAAGGCATGAACGGACAGCCCCTACTGAAGATCGGCCCGCTGCGTCGCTTCACCCGCAACCTGCTCTGCCCCGTCGACCTCCTCGGCCGCCCCGTGCTCATGAAGTACACCCGCGACCCGGTGGAGGCCCGCGAGGAGGTCCGTGGCCGCGCCCGCCTTGCCCGGCACTACCGCGTACCCGCCCTCCACGCTCGCCTGCACGTCCCCGGTGGCTACCTCATCGCGTACGAACGGCTCCCGGGCGGCACGGACCACGGACTCCTACTCGACCTGCTCAACGCGCCCGAACCGACCGCCGAACTCCATTCCTACCTGCGCCAACTCACCACCACATACCGCGACGTGATCCTCTCCACGGCATGGCCCACGGCACCTGCCCACGTCGTCCGCAAGCTGTACTGGGACCGCGCGGCACCCGGCGGCCGACTTGACGCGTACTACGCCGGGGCGGACTTCGCTGTCGCCGACGGCCTCATCGACGTCCCGGTCTCCCGCCTCGCCACGTACACCTTGCACATCAACAACCGCCGCCACCATCTGGACTGGACCGCGACCCTCCGCTGGCTCCGCGCCCACTTCGCCAGGCCGGAACCCGTCTGGGCGGCTCTCACCCAGGGCGACCCCACCGACGTCAACCTCGCCCACCCGCTGGCCTGGTTCGACTACGACACCGCCGGCATGAACAGCATCCCGGGCGAGTTCGCGAACTTCCTCTGGTACACCTCCGCGCTCGGCGGCTGGCTCGTCCCCACCTACAACGCCGCCGCCTTCGCCGACCACCCCGCCACCTTCGACCACATCGCGGCCAACACACCCGACGTCCGGCGCGCGGAAGTCGACGACACCACCAGCACGATCCACATCGACTACACCCCGCGCCTCTCGGCGCCCCGCCGAACCGCCGTATCCACGTACTGGCACCAGCTCGTACAGCCGGTCGCCCAACGGCTCTGGCCGGACGCGGACCTCGCGAACCTGCTCCGGCCCTACCTGGCCATGCGCGTCCTCGGCATCTACAACCTCTCTGACCTGACCCCGAAGGACCGACTCCTCCTCCTCGCCCGGCTCGCCGAGGCCATGAGCCCGACCTTCGACCCCGCCACCTACTTCGCCCCGCAGGAGTCGCCATGCCCGACACCCTGAACGGCCGCACCGCCCTGGTCACCGGAGCCACCGGCGGCATCGGCTCCGCCATCGCCCGACGCCTCGCAGAGAACGGCACCGCAGTCGCCCTGGCCCACCTCGGTGACCACGAGTCCGCCACCACACTCGCCGAGCACATCACCAGTACAGGCGGCCACGCCATCGCGCTGGAAGCCGACCTCCGAGAACACAACGCCGTACGAGCCCTCTGCCACCAGGCCCACGAGGAGCTCGGCGCGATCGACATCCTGGTGAGCAACGCGGGCGCCTACCCCCGGATCCCATGGGCGGAGACGACCCCAGACCGCTGGGACAACGTGCTCTCCACCAACCTGACCAGCCACTACCTCCTCGCCCGTGAGCTGACGCCGACCATGGTTTCCAGGAACTGGGGACGGGTGATCACGATCGGTTCCGTCCTCGCCACCGCAGGCCGCCACGACCTCACCGGCTACATCAGCGCCAAGGCCGGCCTCGAAGGACTCACCCGCGCCCTCGCCCGGGAGCTCGGCCCCAGCGGCATCACAGCCAACTGCGTCGCCCCCGGCTCCATCCGCGTACCTGCCGAGGACACGGTCGTCGACGACCCAGCCGCGATGACCCCCCGTCAGCTCGCCCGCCAGTGCGTCCAGCACCGAGGCCGCCCGGACGACGTCGCCGCGGCCGTCGCCTTCCTCGCCGCCGATGACGCCGGCTTCATCACCGGCCAGACCCTGCGCGTCGACGGAGGCTGGATCCTTGGCTGACATCTGGCTCATGCGCCACGGCGCCTACGAAGGCCACCGCCCCGGCTACCACGCGCCACACGAAGCCGCCCTCACCTTGGAAGGCCGCGACCAGGTACGCCGCTCCCTGCCCCTCCCCGACGGCATCACCGCCATCGTCACCAGCCCGATCCCCCGCGCCCGCCAGACGGCCATGCTCATCGCACACCTCACGAACCTGCCCATCGTCGCCACCTCCGGCTTCCTCGCCGAATGGCGCGCTCCCAGCATCGTCCTCGGCCGCTCCGCCGAGACCTACCCGCCGGCCTACCGCGCCTGGCGCTCCTGCCGTCTCGCCAAGCCCTCCCTCCGCTGCGAAGACGGCGAAAGTCTCACCGACCTCCACACCCGCGCCCGCCACTGCGCCGCCTTCCTCCACCACACCGCTGGGCGCCACGGCCCCCTCCTGGCCGTCTCCCACACCCTTCTCCTCGGCGTCCTCACCCGCCTCCCAGAAGGCCCCACTGCCTTCACCACTGCAGCGAGCAACCCATGGCACTTCGCCGAACGCCGCCGGTTCACCCCCCAGCAGTCAGCGCCGACTTCACCGCCTTGCAGCTCCACAGCCTGAGCGGCCCGCAAGCCATGCCTCCCGGACCGCCGTGGGCGTACTGGGTCCAGGCTCTCGCCCACGGCCCAAATGGCCGCATTCACAACTTGGGAGAGGCCGTCAGACCTACGGCGCGCCTCGCGCTTCGCTGGCTGCGGGCTCGTGCCATCGATATCGCAGGCCAGCTCGACCCGTCGGCGAGAAATCGTCTCCGTGCTTGGTCGGACAGTACCGCCGCTCAAGACCACGCACTCGGGATCTTGTCCCAAGGCGATGCATACACGTACGTAGCCGTCGAAGACGGCACTCGATACGTCCTACTGGCCAGCGCTCTACCCACCTCGTCGTCAATCACCGCTGGCCTCCGTTACCGAACGGGGTAGGGAGGAGCTCAAGCATTCTCAGAGCGCGCCGCCGGTAGATCAGCGCAACAGCGCACAGCGCCACCGCCGCCACACCTGGCCCCATGGCGCCGTCAGGCAGGCACGCCACTGAAACACCCTTCCTGCCCCTCGGAAGCCAGCCTGTCGGCCATCCGTGCCCCATCCGTGCCCTCCAAGGCGGTGAACCACGGTCAACAGGAGCACATGCATGCACCTCCGCAGAGTACTCGCCGTGCGCGTTTTGCCTGGTCAGGTCGTCTATCGATCTAGCAGCCGCCCTTGATTCCCAAGCTCAGAGCGCGAGTTCGATTCTCGTCACCCGCTCCACGCAGCAGGCCCTGGTCGACGACCAGGGCCTTGTTCGTTGTCCAGGAGAGGGCCGAACGGTCCCCGTGGCGGGCCGAACGCCCCTTCGCGCCGCTTCTGCCGTGGTTGGACACTGGGACACAGAAACCTCCGGGGGAGGTGGGCTCAGGTGATGTACTGGGACGGCGGCGGCTGGGCATGGATGACCTTCATGCCGCTGTTGTGGATTCTGCTGATCGGCTTGGTGGTGTGGACCGTGGTCCGCCTCACTCAGAGCTCTTCCTCGCGCGATGTCGACGCCGATCGAAGGCGGACGCCGGAGGAGACCCCGGAAGAGATCCTCGACCGGCGCTTCGCCTCCGGTGAGATCGACGCCGCCACCTACACCGAGGCGCGCAGGAAACTCGCCGACCACCGGCCGCGGTCCCGGTGAGAACCGCCTGAAGGTGCGCACGGCTTTGACTCCGGGCCGTCCCGTCCTCCACTCGCTGGAAGGGGAGCCATGTCCCGACCGCCGGACAGGCGTGGTCAGCGCGCGCCGCGGCCCGAAGGCAAGGAGCGCAGCACGGCGGTGCTCGACGTACGAGGTCTGAACTGGGCGTCGCAGCAGAGCACCGTCACCGCTGTGCTCGGTCGTCGGCCGGGCGTACTGGGCGTCGAGGTCAACCCCGTCGCCCAGGAGGCCACGGTGGTGTTCGACCCGCGCCGCACCTCGCTCGCCGAACTGCGCCGCTGGGTGACGGAGTGCGGCTACCACTGCGCGGGCCAGTCGGTGCCCTCGCATATCTGCGACCCCATGGTCGCGCCCGACCCGCCCGCCGCGGCGACAGCTACGGCTACGGCTACGGCGCTCGCCGGGCCCGCGCCCGTCGAAGACCGCCGTGCCCGTCCGGCCGAGGCTCCCCCGACGCCCGCCCCGGAAGAAGAGCGGACGCCCCACGAGGCCATGGGCCACGGCGGCCACGCCACGATGTCGATGGCGGCGATGGTCGCCGACATGCGCAACCGATTCCTCGTGGCGCTGGTCTTCTCCGTCCCCATCGTGATCTGGTCGCCGATCGGCGAGGACGTGGTCGGTCTGCATGTCCCCGTGCCGTTCGGGCTCCGCCAGGACGTATGGGCGCTGCTGCTGAGCCTGCCGGTGATCTTCTACTCGTGCACGATCTTCTTCGACGGCGCCGTGCGGGCCCTGCGCGCCCGCACCCTGGACATGATGGTGCTGGTCGCGGTCGCCGTCGGCGCCGGCTGGCTGTACTCGCTGGTCGTCACGCTCACCGGGGGCGGCGACGTCTTCTACGAGGCGGCGACCGTCCTGGCCTCGTTCGTGCTGCTCGGGCACTGGTTCGAGATGCGTGCCCGCGGCGGCGCCAACGACGCGATCCGCGCGCTCCTCGATCTGGCGCCGCCCAGGGCGCTGGTGCTGCGCGACGGCGAACCGGTGGAGGTGCCCACCGCCGAGGTCGCCGTCGGCGACCTCCTCCTCGTGCGTCCCGGTACGAAGATCGCTGCCGACGGCGTCGTCGTGGAGGGCGAGAGCGAGGTCGACGAGTCGACCGTGACCGGCGAGAGCCTCCCCGTCCACAAGGCTCCGGGCGACCAGGTGGTCGGCGCGACGGTCAACGCCAACGGCACCCTGCGCGTACGGGCTGCCAGGATCGGCGCGGACACGGCGCTCGCCCAGATCGTCAAGCTGGTGCAGGAGGCCCAGAACTCCAAGGCTCCCGGGCAGCGACTGGCCGACCGGGCCGCGTTCTGGCTGGTGTTCGTCGCCCTGATCGGCGGCGCGCTCACGCTGGCCGTGTGGCTGCTGGCCACCGACCGGCCGTTCAGCGCCGCCATGCTCTTCGCCATCACCGTCGTCGTCATCACCTGCCCCGACGCCCTCGGTCTGGCCACCCCGACCGCGATCATGGTCGGTACGGGCCTGGGCGCCCGGCGGGGCGTGCTGTTCAAGAACGCAGCGGCCCTGGAGGCCTCCGCCGGCATCCAGACCGTCGTCATGGACAAGACCGGCACCCTCACCAAGGGCGAGCCCGAGGTCACCGACGTCATCACCGCCCCCGGGGCGGACCGGGACGAAGTGCTGCGGCTCGTCGCCGCCGTGGAGCGCCAGTCCGAGCACCCGCTGGCCGACGCCGTCGTACGCCATGCCGAGGCGAGGGGCGTACGGCGTGCCGAGGCTCGGCACTTCGAGAACGTGCCCGGCCACGGCGCCACCGCCGTCGTGGACGGCCACCGGGTCGCCGTCGGCAACCGACGCCTGGCGGCACGCGAGGGCGCGGGACTCGGCCCGCTCGCGGTACAGCGCGACGAACTGGCCGCCACCGGCCGTACCGTCGTCATCGCCACCGTCGACGGCCGGGCGGCAGCGCTACTCGGCATCGCCGACGCCGCCCGCGACACCTCCGCGGCGGCCGTCGCCGAGCTCCATGCTCTCGGGGTCGAGGTCGTCATGCTCACCGGCGACAACGAGGCCACCGCCCGCCGGATCGCCGGTCGGCTGGGCATCGACTCCGTCATCGCCGAGGTCCTCCCAGGCGAGAAGGCCGCGAAGATCGCCGAGTTGCAGCGGGGCGGCGCCGCCGGGGACGGCGCCGCGTCCGGGTCCGCGTCCGGGCCCGGGAGGCGCAGGGTCGCCATGGTCGGAGACGGCGTGAACGACGCGCCCGCCCTCGCCCAGGCCGACGTCGGCATCGCCATCGGCGCCGGCACCGATGTCGCCATCGAGACCGCCGACCTGGTCCTGATGCGCTCCGACCCGCTCGACGTGCCCACCGCACTGCGCATCGGGCGCGGCACCCTGCGCAAGATGCGGCAGAACCTCGGCTGGGCCGTCGGCTACAACGCCATCGCCCTCCCCATCGCCGCAGGCGTCTTCGAGCCCGCCACCGGTCTCGTTCTGCGCCCCGAGATCGCCGCCCTGTCCATGTCCGGCTCCAGCATCATCGTCGCCGTCAACGCCCTCGCCCTCAAAGGCCTGCGCCTGCCCCGGTCCTCAGCCGACGGCCTTGCCGCGTCCGTAGAAGCGGCTCAGGGCCGGCGTCTGCCCGAGGCAGGGTGAGGTACGGACCGTCCGTCGGACGACCGCATCACACTCGATGCGGCGCCGGTACCAGGACCCGCTACGCTCGGCGGCATGCTGCCGGCCTGGTCGCCTTCCCGGACGACGCGCTCCCGCCCTGTCGCGGGTGCGCTGCGCCTGCTGTGGCTGGCGGCCGCGCTGCTCGCCTTTCTCCTGGCGCACGGGGTGGGCGTCGCCGGCGCGACCGGCCATGCCGCACCCGCGGGCACGGCCGCGGTGAGCACCGCCCACGCCGGCACAGACGCGTCTGCCGATGCGAACGCGGACGCCGTCCGGGGGACGCCCCTGGACGAGCACGGTGATCACGGCCCGCCACATGACGCGCCGGACTGCGTACCCGGCCAGCCCTCGCACGCGCCGGCTCCGCACGGCCCCGGCGGTTGCGTCGCGACGCGCGTGGCAGCCCTGCCCGCGCAGCCGCCCGCCCCTGCCGGGGCCGACGCCGCGTCTGCCGTCTGGAAGCCGCCGGGCGCCGTCTTGAAGGGTGTCGTCCTGCAGGTGTAGGAGACGGACGTTTCTCGTCGGCGACATCGGCCTCCCGTCCGGGCCACCGGTCGAGGCCGACGGCGCGGACAGCCCCGTCTCCCAGGGACCGGCCCGGCGAAGCACGACGCGTATCCCCTGTCTCCGGGCCGATGCGCGGCTGTCTCCGGGCGATGCGCGGCCGCCCCGCCGACGGCCGCGAGCGCGGCTGCGCCGACCCGGCCGCCGGTGTGCACCGGGCTCCACCCGACTGCTCAAGGCCCCGCAGCGCTGCCGACGGCGCAGGCGAGCCCTCACCCGCCGCGGGCCGCGGCATCGGCGAAGCCGACCGCGACGCCGCCACGGGCCACCGGCCCCTGTGCCCCTTCCTCAGACCTCGGAACGACCACTTCAGACCTCGGAACGACCACTTCAGGACGTGAACATGAACGCAGCGACCCGTACCCGGGCCATCGCCGCAGCGGCTCTCCTCGCGCTGGCGCTGACCGCCTGCACGACGGCCACCACCAGCACGGACGCCGCCCGCGCCGAGAGCGGCCACGACGCCGACGGCGAAGCGCACACCACGCCGATCAGGCATGTGCACGGCCTCGGCGTGGACCCCGCGGACCAGCGGCTCTACGTCGCCACCCACGACGGGATCTTCACCGCGGGAAAGGACGGAGCCCCCGTCCGGGTCGGCGACAGCAAGGACGACTTCATGGGCTTCGCCGTCGCCGGGCCGAAGAGGTTCCTGGCCAGCGGGCACCCGGCCCCCGGTTCCGGCGGGCCGGTCCACCACGGGCTGATCGAGAGCACCGACGCCGGGAAGACCTGGAAGACCCGCTCCCTCGGCGGCGAGGCCGACTTCCACTCTCTCGAGCATGTCGACGGCGTCGTCTACGGCTATGACAGCACCAACGCCCAGCTCCGCGTCAGCAAGGACGGAGCGGCCTGGGACGACCGGGCCCGTCTGCAGGCGCTGGACATCGCCGTCGATCCCGGCGACCCGGACACCGTCCTGGCCACCACGCCCGACGGTGTCGCGAAGAGCACGGACGGCGGCCGGACCTTCGCCGCCGGAACCCTGCCGACCATGGCCTTCCTCTCCTGGGCTGCGCCCGACGCCCTGTACGGACTGGACGACTCCGGCGGGCTGCACCGCAGCACCGACGCCGGCGTCACCTGGCAGAAGACCGGAACGGCGCCCGGTGGTCAGACCCAGGCGCTGACGGCCGTCGACGCGGAACGCGTTCTCGTGGCCACCCAGGACGGCATCTACGAGTCGACGGACGGCGGCAAGTCCTTCACCAAGCGCCTCGCGGTGGACGCAGGCGACGGCCACTGAAACCGGCTGCCGGATTCGTCTGGCGTCCTCGGCCCGGCGGCGGCCGGCCTGCGCCGCCGTCGGGCGGGGCCGGTTCGGCCGGCCCCGCGGTCGTTCAGGGGAGGAGCTGGCGTACCAGGGCGTCTGCGGCCCACCGCTCCCAGCGTGCGGGCGACCAGCCGCGCCCGTTGACGAGAAGGACGTACGTCTCCGGGCCGAGGACGGTCAGGGCGACGTCGGCGGCCGACTCCGCGCCGTGACCGTCGCGCAGCCGGCCGCCGGCCTTGGCCGTCAGGGCCTGTGCGAAGCGCAGTTGGACCGCATGCCGCTGGTGCAGGTTGGCCCGCCAGAGTTCGGCGAGTTCGGGGTCGGAGGCCGCCGCGCCGCGTACGACCTCCAGGACGGGCGCCGCGCGTTCCAGGATGCGGCGGGCGCCGGCCGCCTGGCAGGCGAGCTGGGCGGCCGGATCGGGTTCTGCGAGGAGTTCGCGGGCCCAGGGGCGGTCGAGCGTGGCGACCGGATCGGTGTCGCCGGCGACCGTCGCGTCCAGCACCTCCTTGAGCACGGCGCGCTTGTTTCCGAAGGTGAAGTACACGGTCTGCACCCCGACTTCGGCGGTGCGGGCGATGTCCTCGACGGTCGTGCCCGTCCAGCCTCGTTCGACGAAGAGGCGGGCGGCGGCGTCGAGCATCCGACGGCGCGTGCGACGGGCCTTCTCTGCACGGGTCAGGGGCGCGGGCACGGTGCTGCCTCCTCGTCCGACAACTTTGACTGTAGTCAGACTACAGTGTAGTCACTGGAGCATGACTACAGTGAAATCGAATGGCCGGGCGGGACGGATTCTCGTCGCCGGGGGGTACGGCGCGGTCGGGGCAGAGGTCACCCGCACGTTGGCGGAGTGGTTTCCCGGGCGGGTGGCGCCCGGCGGGCGCGATGAGTCCCGGGCACGGGCCCACGGGGGCGTGCGGCTCGACGTCAGCGACGCGGACGGCTTCCGGAAGGCCCTGGACGACCTGGGCGACATCGCCGTGGTGGTGCTGTGCGTCGAGCCCGCGGACGCCGCGGTCGCGCGCCTGTGCCTGGAGCGCGGGATTCACCTCGTGGACGTCGGCGCGACCCGCCGTCTGCTCGACGCCGTGGGAGACCTGCACGGTCTTGCCGTCGGAACCGGCGCCACGGCCGTGCTCAGCGTCGGCGTCGCGCCCGGGCTGACCAACCTGCTCGCCCGCCGCGTCCACGACGCCGTCGGCGGCGCCGAGCGGCTGGACATCACCGTGCTCCTCGGCTCCGGGGAGCGGCACGGCGCCGACGCACTGCGCTGGACCGTGGACGGGCTCGCCGAACCGGCCCCGGCCCGGCCCACGCGTACGGCACTGCCGGGATACGGAACACGCACCGCGCATCCGTTCCCGTTCTCCGACCAGCACACCCTGCGCCGCACACTCGGCGTTCCGGAGGCGACCACCCGGCTGTGCCTGGACTCCCGTCCGCTGACCGCTTCGCTCTTCGCACTGCGCAGGGCCGGACTGCTGCGCGGGGCCCGGCGTCCAAGGCTGCAGCGCCTGCTGACCGGGCTCTTCAGCCGGGTGCACATCGGGGGCGACGGCTTCGCGGTGCGGGTCGACGCCCACCGCGGCGACCGCCATGCCGCCCAGGCCCTCACCGGGCGCGAACAGAGCCGGGTGACCGGCCTGACGGCGGCGTACGTCGCCCGAGGGCTGCTCACCGAGGGTGTTCCGGCCGGGGTCCACCACATCGAGCAACTCTCCGTGTTCGCCGATCTGCCCGAGAGGCTGGGCGCCCACGGGGTCACCCTGCGGCCGGTCACCGCGACCGGGGGGTGAGCGGGGCGCGGCGACACGGACGGGGCCGACGGGGCGAACGGGGCGCGGCGACACGGACGGGGCCGACGGGGCGAACGGGGCGCGGCGACACGGACGGGGCGGACGGGGCGCGGCGACACGGCTCGTGCCCCGTACGAGGGGCGGGCCGCCCATCCGGTCCAGAGGGCCGGGCACCCGACCCTCCGGACCGTGATGGCGTCAGTGCCCGTGCGGCTCGTCGTCGTCGTGACCGTGGGCGTCTTCCGCCGGCTCCTCGGCGGGCGTGTCCGCGTCGTGCGGCGCGGGCGTCGCCGATGCAGGGGCGGTGTCCGGCGCGGAGCCCTCCTCCGGGTCGCCGCTCTTGTGGCCGTCCGGCTGCCCGGCGTCCCCGCCCTCGGGCTCGCCGTCGCCGTGCTCGCCGTCCTCGCCATGGCCGTGCGGAGTGCTTTCGTCCGCCGTGCCGTGGCCGTGGCTGTGGCTGAGGGCTCCTTGCACCGCCGGCACGGTCAGCCCCATCACGGCCGCGCCGGAGACCCCGGCCAGGGCCACGGCCCTGATCGGGGAGGCAAAGCCCCGTCCGGTGCTCCGCCGCAGCCTCCACGCCGCCACCAGGCAGATCACCACCTCGAAGACGACGGCTGTCACATCGGCCGCGGCGGTCTCCTCGGGCACACCGGCGCCGGGCCCGACCGGCATCCCCGCGGTCCGGCTGACCGCCCAGACCGCCGCCGCACCCGCGTTGGCGACGAGGCCGGTCCCCATCAGGACCCGGCCGGAGAAGCGCAGTGCGGCCACCGCCCATCCGGCCTGGAAGGCCCCGGTGGCATAGAAGAACAGGCCCGCCGCCCACCATTCGGCGAAGTGGTCCGGGGCGGCCGCGAAGTGGATCGCGGCGGCTCCCAGTGAGGCGAAGGCCGCGACAACGCGCCCCGCGCCCGGGTCCGCCGTGCTCCGTCTTTCCTTCCTGCTTCGTGCTCCCATGAGTGATGTGCGTCCTTTCCGCGTGACATGAAGATCCAGACCTCTGTTCACCCGGCCCCCGCGCGAGCGGCGGCGGGCGGTCTGCTCTAGATGCGCAACACGGACAGGACGACCGGAGACGGTTTCGGCGGCGACCGGGAAGGAACGGATCCCCCGGGCGACAGGACCGCGGAGAGCTCCATGTCCAGCGGGCTGACCGGCACACCGGCGGCCGGGTGGCAGGAGCCGGGGGCGCTCCCGGTGACGATCTCGCAGGCGGCGCCGGCGTGCCCGTCGTGGCGATCCTCCTCGCCGCCCGCCTCCGGAGCGGAGTACGCCTCGGCTGTCGTCACCGGCACATGGGCGGGATGGTGAGGGAGGTGAGTGACCGCTCCGGCGAAGCCATGTCCCAGGGCGACGACGCAGAGGCTGAGCAGAGCCAGCCGGCGCACTACCGCCTGACCGAGCATCCCGGTGCCTCCCTCCGCCTCTCGCCGCTGGTGGGCCACCGTACAGCCCGCCGGTTACGGAGCGGCAACGCGCGAGGCGACCGCCCCGGGGCGTGATGCCGATGGGGTGCCACGGCTCCATGCGCCGGGCCTTCGGTCGCGGGCGGGCGGTGGGTCGATCGTCTCGACGGCCGGGCCGCGGGCCTGAAAGAACCGGCCGCGGGCCTGAAAAAACCTGGCCATGGGCCTGAGAGCCGGGCTGACGAAGCGGCGCGGCGAACGGCCCGGTCCGGCGGGACGCCGCGCGGCGCTCCGCCGGGCCCGGGCGATCGCCCGGTCCGGCCCGTCCCCCGAGGCCGGGCCGGGCCGATAGCCGGCGGTCAACTCGGCTACCCCCGTGAGCAAAGTTAGCTGTCAGCTATCGGCAGGGTCCACGTTGGCGGACTCGCGCTCGATTGTCAACTAACAGCTAATCTGCGAAAATGGTAGATAGCTGAGAGCTAAACCAAGGAGGTGACAGAAGGGAGATACACCATGTCCGAGACGGAGGACCGGCCCAAGCTGGCCGTGCGCCTGGACAAGCTCTTCAAGACGGTTCGCCCCAAGGGCAAGCACTGGACCAATGCCGAGGTGGCGGAGGAGCTGAAGCGGATCAACCCCGAACTCAGGGTCGGAGGGGTGTATCTGTCGCAGTTGCGGACGGGCAAACGCTCCAATCCCTCACCGGACCTGCTCGCCGCGCTGGCTCGCTTCTTCGGTGTGTCGGTCGCCTACTTCTTCGACGACGAGGTCGCCGAATCGGTGCTGAGCGAAGTCGCCGCCATCGAGGCGCTCCGGCAGGCGGGGGTCCGCTCCGTGGCGATGCGGGCGGCCGGGATGAAGAAGGAGAACCTCCAGGCCATCACGGCCATCATGGACCAGTACCGGCAGATGCAGGGCCTTCCGCCCGTCAACGACACCTCAGAGGCCGAGTGAGGCGAACGATGCCTCCCCTACCCGGCGCCCAGCCGCTCACGCCACCAGTCCACCGTCGCTCGGATCTGCTCGTCGAGCGGGGTGGCCCGTACCGTGAACGCGGCTTCGTAGGCGCTTGAATCCACGGTGAACGGACGGTCGAACTGGTAGCGGATCTCCTTCAGTCCACGGACCAGCGGCGAGAAGACCGACGCGACCGCCAGGGCGGCCGGCGGCACCCTGCGCACGGGGACCGGCCCCGACTCCGCCCGGGCGGCGAGGCGGTCGACCATCTCCCGAGTGGACAGCCAAGGCGCCGTCGGCACGTGCCAGGCCCGTCCCCAGGCCCGCTCCTCCCCCGCGACCTCGACCAGGGCGCCGGCCACATCAGGGAGATAGGTCCAGCTGTGCGGGGCGTCCGGGTCCCCGAGCGTGGAGACCGGCTTGCCGCGCAGCAGTCGCGGCATGACCCGCCCTGCCAGATGCCCGCCGTCGGTCACACCGGGTCCGAAGAAGTCCGAGGCGCGCACCTCGACCGCCTTGATGCGGCCCTGCTCGTGCAGTCCCCGCGCCTGCTCCCAAACGGCCGCGCGCACCCGCCCCTTGGGGCCGGTCGCCGCGAGCGGCAGCTCCTCGGTCATGGGCCCGTCCACCGGCCCGTACCCGTAGAGGTTGCCCAGCATGACCAGGACGGCCCCGGTCGCCTCGGCCGCCGCGCAGAGCGACGACGCCAGCGGCGGCCACTCGGTCGCCCATCGGTGGTAGGGCGGTGCGGCACAGCTGAAGACCGCGGCAGCGCCCTGTGTGGCGCGGATCAGGCTCTCGCTGTCCGTCGCGTCCAGCGCGACATGCTCGATGCCGGGCTCCGGGCTGCGGCCCGACTTGGTGACGACCCGTACCGAATGGCCCTGCTCGGCCAGTTGCCGAGCGGTGGCCGCTCCGGCGGGCCCGAATCCCACGATGACGTAAAGGCTCACGGTCGCACACTAGCCCGAGGGCCTGTCGCTTCTCCTCATGACGTCGTGCGGCCGGCCGCCCCGGCGGGGATGCGCTCCAGCACTCCCCCGGCGAAGACGTCGTACAGCGGGAGCGTCTCCAGATGGACGTAGCCGATATGGCAGTCGCACGACGTGAGCGGGCAGGGGCGGGGGGAGAGGGCGGAGCGGTAGGAGCCGTCGTAGAGGTTGCCGAGTTCCGTGCGGACGAAGTGGCAGCGGCGGACCGTGCCGTCGCCGTCCACCGAGATGACCGACTCGCCGGTGCGGCAGGGCAGGCCGGCGGAGCGGTGGGGGCTGCGGCTGTACGGGAAGAGAGGGTCGAGCGCGGTCCACACAGCCGCTTCGTCGTCCGTGTAGGCGTGCCCCTCCGCGGCGTTGACCCAGAGGTAGACGTGGGCGGGCAGGGCAGCGCGGAGGCGGCGGGCGTGCTCCAGGTGCGCTGGCAGGCCGACGACGCCGACGCTGAAGCGGACGCCCCGGTCGGCCAGATCCCGGGTCTTGGCCAGGAAGCGGTCGTACGGGGTTTCACCGGGGTGGTACGTGCACCACAGCGCCACGGTGTCCGGGTCGGCCTCCGCGAGCCATCCGGTGCGGCAGCTGAGGTTGGTCTGGATGGCGACGCGTTCGATGTGCGGCTGGTGGGAGAGTTCGACGAGGGCTCGCCGGTACCAGGAGCGGACCAGCCCTTCTCCCCAGGGGGTGAAGAGGACGGAGAGCCGGTCGTCGGACCGCAGCGCGGCCCAGTCGGTGAAGCGGGTGAGGGCGGCGCGGTCGGCGCGCAGCTGGGCGGCCGTGTCACGTCGCTTGGCGAACGGGCAGTAGGGGCAGTCGTAGTCGCAGGAGGCGAGCGGGCCCCGGTACAGGATCGTCAGGTCCACGGCGGCTACTTCGCCTCGTACGCGGCCATCGCCGCGCGTACGGCCGGTGAGAACAGCATGGGGCCCAGTGCGTCGGAGTGGGCCAGGCCTTCCGGGGTGAGGCGCAGCAGTTCACCGGCGCCGTCGCCGTCCAGCCAGCCTTCGGCGGCGAACGCTGCGAGTTCGTCGGGGAAGTCGTCGTGCGGGCCGGCGTCGAAGCGGGCACGGTAGTCGGCGACGGGCATGCCCTGGGCCTGGAGCAGCGACTGCAGCAGATGGCGGCGGCGTGCCTCGTCCCCTTCCATGTGCCGGCCGTGCACGGCACGGGTGAAGTCCTCCGTCGCCGTGTAGTCGTCGATGATCGCCCGTATCTCTCCCATGTCGACGGCGTAGTCGAAGGAGTAGTGCAGCGTGGAGGTGTAGGAGCGGGCGCCGCAGCCGAGGCCGATCATGCCGTCGGTCTGGCAGGAGTGGTCGTCCGGGCCCTGCGAAGGCGCGTCGGTCCGGCGGAACATGCGCATGGAGACCTGTTCATAGCCGTGCGCGAGGAGGTGGTCGCGGCCCTGCCGGTAGAGGCCGAGCCGCTGCCGGTCCCATGCGCCGTCGGTGTGGGCGGTGCGGCGGGCCAGGCCGGTGAGGGGGCGGACGTACAGCGGGTAGAGGTAGAGCTCCTCGGGGCGCCAGGCGAGGGCGGCGTCCAGGGAGGTGCGCCAGCTGTCCGGGGTCTGGCCATCAATTCCGTAGATGAGGTCGATATTGAGGACGGGGATGCGGGCGTCGCGGATGCGGCCCAGGGCGGCCTCGACGTCGGCGCGGCGCTGCGGCCGCACGGCGGTCCTGGCTTCGGCGTCGACGAAGCTCTGTACGCCGAGGCTGAGGCGGGTCGCGCCGCGTTCGGCGAGGACGGCCAGCCGGTCGGCGGTGGCGGTGGCGGGTGACGCCTCCACGGACAGCGGAACGGCGCGCAGTTCGACGCCCATACGCTTCTCCGCGATGTCGCACAGCCGGGTCAGCTCGTCGGCGCTCAGAAAGGTGGGGGTGCCGCCGCCGAAGGCGGCGCTGGCGAACCGCACCGGTCCCCCGCCGTCGCCCAGCGCGTCGCGGACGGCCGTCGCCTGGCGGTCGAGGGCGTCGAGATAGCGGCCGGTGAGCCCGTCGGGGGCGCCGATCCGGGTGAAGAGGTTGCAGAAGCCGCAGCGGACCTCGCAGAAGGGGATGTGCAGGTAGAGGGAGAGCGCGTCCTTGCGTTCACCGCGCCACAGGTCGCTCAGGGCGGGCCCGGGCTCGGGGAGCGGACGGTACGCGGTCTTGTGGGGGTAGGCGTAGACGTAGCTCTGGTAGGGGCGGGGGGTTACGGCGTTCATACGGAGGGCTCCAGGAAGAAATGGGCGTACGGCACGGTCCACACGGCTTCGTGGCCGAGGCGGTGGCCGGTGTAGCCGTCGTCGCCGTAGGCGGTGCCGTGGTCGGAGCAGACGACGGCGAAGCAGCGGCGGCGGGAGCTCATCGCGGCGAAGAGGCGGCCGATGTGCCGGTCGACGTACTCCAGGGCCGCGGCGTGGGTGGCGCGGGTGTCGCCGGCCTCGCGCGAGGCTCCGTGCAGATGGAACCAGTTGGGCTGGTGCAGCGCGGAGATGTTGAGGAAGAGGAAGAGCCTTCGGCCGACGGGGAGTTCGGAGACGATCCGCTCCGCGCGCGCGAGCTGCGCCTCAAAGGACGTCGGGGAGGCCACGCCGAACTCCGGCTCCCAGTGGCTCTCCTGGAACATCCCGGGGAGTACGCCGCCGAGCGCCCCCTGCTTGTTGAAGAAGCCGACGCCGCCGATGCACACCGTGCGGTATCCGGCTGCGGCGAGGCCGGAGACGAGGTCGGGGGTGTCGAAGACATAGGTGCGGCCGGCGGTCGTCTCACTGCCCGCGAAGCGGGCGGCGAACAGCCGGGGGTGCGGGCCGGGGGCGGCGGGCGTGGGCAGGAACCCGGCGAACATGGCCTGGTGGGAGGCGTAGGTGAAGCTTCCGGGAGCGTGGCGCTTCTCCCAGACGCCGCCGGGGAGGCGCCGGGCGAGGTGGGGAATGCGCCCGGCGGCGGCCAGTTCGGCGGCGACGTCGTAGCGGAGGGTGTCGAGGGTGACCAGGAGCAGATCGTCGCGGCCGACGACCTCGTTCATGTCGGGCATGTCGAGCACGTCGGGATGGGGTACGGGGCGGGGCGTGGGCGGGGTCATGTCCGGGAGCGGTTCCTCGGGTGGCGGGGGTGCTGTACGGCGGCGACTTGGGCGGCGTAGGCGTCCAGGCCCTCGGCGCCGCTGCCGGGCAGTCCGGTGATGCCGGGCAGCAGGTCCCCGAAGGCGTTGACCTCGCCGACGGCGAATCGCCGCCAGCCGACGGCCGGGAGCAGATCGACGCCGACGCACAACGTGCCGGGGAAGCAGGCCGCGGCGCGTTCACAGATCTCCAGGGCGATGCTCCAGCGGTCGCCTGCCGCCGTGACGGCGGCGGTCAGATCGCCGCGCCGTCCGCCGAGGTGGAGGTTGGTCATGGGGGAGCGGCTGGTGCGGACGACGGCGTGCGTGGCCCGGCCGGCCACCACGACGACGCGGAGGTCCGCCGACCGGCTGCCGCCGAGGGAGGCCTTGGGCCACCAGCGCTCGATGTGCAGTCCGTCCGGGGCGAGGGCGTCGACCAGGGCGGCGAGCTCCGTTTCGCTTGTACTGCGCTGTATGCGCAGGGAGTTGAACAGCCGGCCGTCCGCGTCCCGCTCCACGGAGGTGGCCGCCCGCACCCGGCCGGGGCCCGCCGTTTCGACGGCGACGACTCCGGAGGCGGACGACCCGTGGGCCGGCTTGAGGAACACGCGCGGCATGCCGTGCGCGTCCATCAGGGACCGGACGTCGTCCCAGCCGCGCACCGGAACGCCGCCGCCGGTCGTGGGGGAGGCGGGGACGGGGACCCCGGCCTCGTCCAGCGCACGGTGGCAGAGCCGCTTGTCGAAGAGGACGGCCAGCTCGTCGGGGTCGTCGAGCCGTATGCCGCCGGTCAGTGTCCGCACCGCGGCGGTGAACCGCGCGTACCAGCGGGCGCCGCCCTCCACGCGGGTCGGGTCGTCCGCACCGCGCAGCGCGCGGTCCACGGCCGCGTTCTCCCCCGGCGAGTCGAGCCGCACCACCTCGTCGGCGGCGAAGGCCGCTCCGCCGTCGCGCAGCACGTCCGTCCAGGCCGTGATGCGCGGGGCGGGCAGCCCGGCGTCCGCCACGGCCCTGGTGAACATCACCACGCGGCGGTTCTCCGGGTTGCCGACGACCGCGAACCGCGGACGGGTCTTGCTCAGCATGGCCGTGCGGTCCGCGTCCGCTACTCGCCGACCGCCACGAAGCGCCACACCTTGCCGTCCCACTCGTCCTCGTCCGCGTCGCCCCGGTCGAGGTCGAGGGTCACGCCGGCGCTCTGAAGCGCATCCCGGAAGCGCTGCCGCAGCGGCTCGCTGAGGTAGTTGTGGTGCAGGTCGAGCTTGGTGAGATGGGTCAGGGGCTGCCCGTCGAGCAGCGCGGCCGCGCCCTCGTCGGTGAGGACGCCCATGGACAGGTCCAGGGTCCGAAGCCGGGCGACGACCGGTGCAGCGGCCATGGCGGCGGCTATCCGGTCCTGCATGTCGCTGTTGCGCAGCGCCAGATGGCGCAGGTTCGGCAGCCGGGTCCCTTCGAGGAAGGGCGTCAGATCCGAGAGCTCGCTGTCCGCTCCGTACTCCTTCGTGCCGAGCCACAGGTCGAGGCGTTGCAGGCCGGGGAGATCGCTGGCGGCGACGGCCCGCACGACGCCGGCGGACAGGCCGCCGCTCTCGACGGTGAGGGAACGCAGCCGGCGGCTGGTCAGCGCGGGGAACTCGAGACCCGCGCCGCCGCGGACGCCGAACTCCTCCAGCTCAGGGAAGCCGTTCAGCAGCGGGCCGACGTCGCCCTGGTTGATCCAGGAGATCTCGCACTCCTCCCACTCCATGTCGCCGAGGAACAGCGCCCGCAGGGCGGGCAGCCGGGGCCGGGCGGCGAGAAGCGCGTCGATCACATGCTCGGGGCCGGTCTCGTACGCGTCCGTCCAGGCGCCGACGACGATCGACCGGACGCGGGCGGTGTCGACGGCCGCGGTGAACCGCGCGAAGGCCTCCGGCCAGGTCTCCTCCGCGTCATAGACGTCGGCGGAGATCCGCCATGCGACGGCGTCGGCCTCGGGGAGGGCGACCGGGCCCTGGCGGTCCTGGTCGCCCCGGTCGTCCGGCCCGGGAAAGTCGAAGACGGGAAGTCCGTAGGACTCCCGGAGGTGTTCCGCTGCGCTCATCCGTCCGCCGCTCCTTGCGTGTCGACTTCTGCCCGGGGCCTGTCCGGTCGCTGCAAGTTGTAGCAAGCGTCACTGACAACGCCCGCGGCGGGACTGTTCCTCGCACGCGTAGGGAAGTTGCGCTGCCGCGCACTGCCCGGAACGCGATCTCGAAGCAGCGCGCTACCGCACAGTAACGTCCCGGGCACTGAGGGAGTTCGTCGGAGCGAAGGCCAGGGAGGCCGGCATGGCAGAACCGTCCCGTGTGGTGATGGACCCGACCGGACGCGACATCCACGAGGAGGCCGCCCGCATACGGGCCCGCGGGCCGCTCACACGCGTCGAACTCCCCGGCGGGGTCGAGGCGTGGGCGGTCAGCTCCCCCGCGCTGCTGAAGGAGCTGCTCACCGATCCGCGGGTCTCCAAGGACCCGCGCCGCCACTGGCCGGCATGGATCGACGGCGAGATCTCCCCCGAGTGGCCGCTGTTCACCTGGGTCGCGGTGGAGAACATGTTCACCGCCTACGGCGAGGAGCACACCCGGCTGCGCACCCTGGTCGCCAAGGCGTTCACCGCGCGCCGCACCGCCGCGCTGCGGCCACGCATCGAGGAGATCACCGCCGGCCTGCTGGACCGCATCGCCGAGGAGGGGCGGGACGGCGGCGTGGTGGATCTGCGGGAGATGTACGCCTATCCGCTGCCGATCCAGGTGATCAGCGAGCTGTTCGGGCTGCCCGAGGGCAAACGGGACGAGCTGCGCGCCGTCGTGGACAGCATCTTCCACACCTCCGCCGACCCGGAGGAGGTCACCGCGACCTACGCCCGGCTCTACGCCGTCATGGCCGAACTCGTCGCCGCCAAGCGGGAGTCGCCCGCCGACGACATGACCAGCGGGCTGATCGCCGCCCGCGACGACGGGGGCGAGTCCCGGCTCAGCGAGCAGGAGCTGCTCGGCACCCTGGTCCTGATGATCGGCGCAGGGCACGAGACGACGGTCAATCTGATCGACAACGCCATCCACGCCCTGCTCACCCATCCCGAGCAGCTCGCACAGGTGCGCAAGGGCCTCGCCTCCTGGGACGACGTCATCGAGGAGAGCCTGCGCCATGACGCGCCGGTCGCCAGTCTGCCGCTGCGCTACGCGGTGGAGGACATCGAGGTGCCCGGCGCCGCGGTGATCCGCAAGGGGGAGGCGATCCTCGCCGCGTACGCCGCCGCCGGGCGCTGTCCCGAACGCCACGGCAAGGACGCCGACCGCTTCGACGTCACCCGCCCGGACAAGGAGCATCTGGCCTTTGGCCACGGCGTCCACTTCTGCCTGGGCGCGTCCCTCGGCCGGCTGGAGGCCCGCATCGCGCTCCCCGCGCTCTTCGAGCGGTTCCCCGGGCTGACCCTGGCCGTCCCGCCCGAAGAGCTGCGCCCCGTGGACTCGTTCATCTCCAACGGGCACCGCGACCTGCCCGTACGGCTCGGCTGACCGCGCTCACTCACCGCCCCGCCACCAGCTCCGCAGCCCGGACCACAGGCGCCGTGCCCTGCTCGTCCCCGCGGCGGCGGGCTGGTGCGCCCAGGGCGGCACGGGGCGGGGCCGCGCGGCCGTCTGCCGCGGCTGCCGGTCCGGCTGCCCGTCGGGCTGCCGCTCGGGAGTGTCCCCGAGGACGCTCCCGGCGGGCGGGAAGCGCACGGGCAGCGCGGCGAGCGCCCGGTGGAACGGCCCGGGCCGCCACACCAGTTCTTCGGCGGCCACGGCCAGCTCCACATCGGGCAGCCGGTCCAGCAGCTTCTCGACCGCCACGGAGGCGATCAGCCGGGCCGGTCCCTGCGCGGGACAGGCGTGCGGCCCCGCGCTCCACGCCAGATGGGCGCGGTTGCCCGCGCGGCGCTCCGCGGTCAGCGCGGGGTCGGTGTTCGCCGCGGCGAAGCTGATGACCAGCGGCTCGCCTTCGCGCAGCAGCGCACCTTCGTACCGGACGTCGTGGACGGGGAAGTGCACGGCGTAGTTGGCCATGGGCGGGTCCGTCCACAGCACCTCGTCGAGCGAGTCGTCCACCGGCAGGCTGCCGCCGGACAGGCTGCCGGCGAAGCGTTCGTCGGAGAGCAGCAGTCGCAGGCTGTTGGCTATCAGGTTCTGCTGGGGCTCGGTGCCCGCGCCCATGAGCAGGACGAGGGTGTGGACGAGTTCCTCGTCACTGAGCCCCGCGGGGTGTGCGATCAGCCAGGACGTCACATCCTGTGCGGGCCGGCCGCGTTTGAGGCCGACGAGCTCCGTCACGGTCCGGGTGAGCAGCTCGTTCGCCTTCTCCGCGTCCACGCCGTCGAAGATCCCCGACATGCCCTCGACAAGCCGGTCCCCGATGTCGGGCGGGCAGCCGAAGAGCCGGTTGAACACCAGCAGCGGCAGGGGCTGTGCGTACGCGGCAAGCAGATCCGCGCTTCCGTGCGCCGCGAACCGGTCGATGAGCGTGTCGGCGGTCTGCTCGACATGCCCGCGCAGGGCGCTGGGCTCCACTCGCCCCAGGCTGTCGGTGATGGCCTCGCGCAGCCGACGGTGCTCCTGGCCGTCCGTGAGGAGGGCGTTCGGCCGGTACGCCATCATCGGCACCACCGGGCTGTCCGGCGGGACGGTGCCGTCGGCGAGGTCGCGCCAGCGGCGCGAGTCCTTGGAGAACGTCTCCGTGGTGCGCAGCACATGCAGGGCGGCGTCGTAGCCGGTGACGAGCGTGGCGCGGACGCCGGGGGCCAGTTCGACCGGCGCGGTCGGCCCGGCCGTGCGCAGCCTGCGGTAGACGGCGGCCGGGTCGGCCGCGAAGGCGGGGCCGTAGAGCGGCTCCTGCGGGGAACCGTCTCCGGCGTGCACGGGGCAGCCGGGTGAGGAGTGTTCGGGCGTGGGAAGGGGTGCGTTCACGCTTGCTCCAGAGGGCGGGCATGGCCGGTACGGGACTGCAGATACTCGACGAGCGCGATCAGCGCGCGGGCGGAGGAGGCCCGGTCGCGTGCGTCGCACCGCACGAGGGGGGTTTCGTCAAGCAGGTCGAGGGCCTCGCGGATCTCGTCGAGGGTGTGGGCGGGCGCGCCGGGGAACTCGTTGACGGCGACCGCGTAGGGGATGGCCAGTTCCTCCAGTACGCCCATGACGTCGAAGGAGCTGCTCAGCCGGCGGGTGTCGGCGAGGACGAGCGCACCGAGCGCTCCTCGGGTCATGTCCTGCCACAACCGGGTGAAGCGGTGCTGTCCGGGCGCGCCGAAGAGATACAGCACCAGGCTGTCGCTGAGGGTGAGTCGGCCGAAGTCCATGGCGACGGTGGTGGTCGTCTTGCCGGAGACGCCTGCCAGATCGTCGACCAGCGCGCCGGCCTGTGTCATCAGCTCCTCGGTGTGCAGGGGCCGGATCTCGGACAGCGCGCCGACGAAGGTGGTCTTGCCCACCGCGAAGTGCCCGACGACCAGGAGCTTGGCCGCGGTGCGCACACCCGGCCCGACATGGACGCCGCTGTGGTGGCCGGCGGCGGCGTGACCGACGGCGCCGCGGTCAGAGGAGGGAGCGGAGCCCATCGAGCACCTCCTGGAGGATTCGGGCGTCGGACGGCTGGGCGGAGGGGATCGCAGCCCGGGTGACGATGTGGCCGCTGTCCATCAGATCGGCGATCAGCACTTTGACGACGCTGACCGGCAGCGACAGATGCCCGGCCACCTCGGCGACCGAGAGCGCTCCGGGCCGGCACAGCTCCATCAGCCTGCGTTTCTCGGGGTTCAGCCCGGTCAGGGGCAGATCGTCGGCGGCGATCAGCAGGGTGACCAGGTCCAGGGTGTTGCGGGTCGGGCAGGCGCGGCCCTCGGTGACCACGTACGGCCGCACCAGCCCTCGGTCCGGGCGGCGGCGCCGGCTGCCCGGGGTCATGCCGGGCTGCCGGTCCGCTGTCCGCCGGCGTCCTGCCGGGCCGGACTGGTCAGTTCGCGGCCGAGCCGGTCGACCAGCTTGTGCATGCGGTAGGTGACCGCCTCCATGTCCACGCGGTCGCTGGTGGAGACGGCGAGGTACGCGCCCGTGCCGGCGGCCACCAGAAACACATAGCCGTGCGCGAACTCGATCAGCGTCTGCCGCCAAGGGGTGTCGGGGCGGTCGCAGAACTCGGCCGTGCTGCGGCTGATCGACTGCACCCCGGAGAGCCCGGCGGCCAGCCGCTCCGCGTCGTCGCGGTCGATGTCGGCGGAGTGGGCGCGCAGCATGCCGTCGGCCGAGAGCAGGATCGCGTGCCGTGCGTGCGGCACTCTGAGGACCTCGTCGAGCATCCAGCCCAGTTCGTTGGCAGTGGACTCGGTCATCCCTGTGTCTTCCCTTCGTCATGGCCGTCAAGGCGGGCGTCGCGGCCGGAGCGGGTGCCGCGCGCGAACGCGCCCATGCGCACGGCGGTTTCCTCGGCGGTCCGGCTTGCCTCGTCGGCTGTCGGCAGCTCCGCGGGCGGCGCGGAGCGCGACTGCTGCGGGGCGCGGCGGCGGCGCTTGGGCAGCCCGCCGGCCGTGGTGTCGCCGGCGGCCGCGTCCTGCGCCGCGGGGGCGGCGTCCCGGGACGGCGGCGCGGGCTCAGTGGCGGACGCCCCCGCGGACTCCGTGGCGGACTCCGTGGCGGACTCCGTGGCGGACTCCGTGGCGGACTCCGTGGCGGGCTGCGGCTCCGGCGGAGGTGCGGACTGCGGCGTCGCAGCATGGTCGGGCTCCGCCGGCGCGGGTTCCGGCTCCTCCGTCACATGGGTCAGCAGGGAGGACGGGAGGAACACCACGGCGCGCACGCCTCCGTACGGGGAGCGGGTGTCGGCCGTGACGCCGAAGCCGTAGCGGGCGGCGAGCGCTCCGATGACGGCGAAGCCGAACTGCGGCGGGTCGTCGAGCCGGGTGACGTCCACGCTCTGTCCGCCGGACAGCAGCACCGACGCCCGGTCGGCCGCCTGTCCGTCCATGCCGACGCCCGCGTCGTCGATGACGATGCAGGCGCCGTTGTGCACCGCGCGCAGATTGACCTCGACCTTGGTGTTGGGCTGGGAGTGGCGCGCGGCGTTGTCGAGCAGTTCGGCGACGGCGAGCACCGCGGGCTCAACGGCCCGGCTCTCCACGGCGATGTCGACGTGCCCGTGCACCTCGACCCGCCGGTAGTCGCGGATGCGGGAGGTCGCGCCCCGTACCACGTCGGTCAGCGCGGAGGCGGCGCGCTGCCGTCCGGGCCAGGACCCGCACAGTACGGCGATGGCCTGGGCGCGCCGCCCGAACTGGGCGTTCGCATGGTCGATCTCCAGCAGGTCGCGCAGCACACCGGGGTGGTCATGGCGGTCCTGCATCTGCGAGATGGCGACCTGCTGTTCGTTCGCCAGTGCCTGGACGGCGCGCATCGACGTCTTGAGCGCGGCCTTCGCGGCGGCGTCCGCGCGGGCCTGCGCCTGCTCCACGGCCCCGGCGAACCGGTCCAGCACCTCGTCGACGCTCTTGGCGAAGCCGGTGCCCTCCAGCCGGGGGTCGAGCAGGCCGACGCCCGGGACGGCCTGCTCCGCCGCGCCCGGGGCGCCCGCGCCGCCGCCCGCGCCGCCCTCCAGGGCGGGCAGCCGGACGGACGCGAGATGCCGCACCTCCTCGTCCCTGGCCCGCAGGCCGTCCGCCAGTTCGGCGTTCCGCCGGCGCACAAGCGCGGTGATCCCGCGCTGGCGCACGAGCAGGACGGTGACGGCGAGCAGGCCCAGGGCCAGGCACCAGAACACCGCCTCCGGCATCTGTTGAGTCATGGGGTCCTCGTGGCAGGCGTGCGATGCGTGTGCTGTGCGTGTGCTGTGCGTGTGCTGTGGTGCGTGTGCTGTGGTGCGTATGAGATGTGCGTGAAGCGCGCGAGTGACTGGCCGAACACGCAGATGAGTGGTGACGGGCGGCCGACGGTAGACCAGGGACCGCCGCCCGCACTTTCCGGCGTACGCAGGAGAGTTGCCGCCGGGCGCACACGAGCCTCCGCGACGGCGTCACGGAATCTATGGAGAATCAGGCGGCTGTACTACGCTGCGCGCCCATAACCGCCACTACCTGCAGTTTGGTTGAAAATTGCACGGCAGTGGCACGGGAAGCGGAACGGCGGCGGAGGGATTCTCTGTGCCCGCGAGCACGTACAGCGTGGAGTCGTCGTCGACGGTCGAGGTGGCCCCGCCGCATCGTGCGGAGTTCTGGCGGGAGCACATCGCGTCGTACCAGTCCCTGATGGACTACCGGTACACGCGCCCCGGCGACTTCAGCGGCGAGACCGTCCGGCAGCGGACCGCCGCGTATCAGCTCGTCCGTTTCCGTTCGGACGAGATCGAGTACACGCGCAGCCTGAACCAGGTCCGCCAGGACCCGGACGAGGACTACCGGTTGCTGGTCCCGCTCCGCGGGCAGATCGTGCTGCGCCAGGACGGCGAGGAGGCGCGGCTGACCGCGGGGACGGGCGCGCTCGTCACCTTCGGGGCCCCGTTCACCTGCCTCCAGGACGCCGGCACTCAGGCGTTCATCCTCACCATCCCCGCCCGTGAAGTGGACGGCCCGCTCAGCCTCAAGGCGCCGCTGGCCGCCGGACTGGATCTGACGCGGGGGCTGGGACGGATCGTCGGTTCGATGCTCAACGATCTGCACGAGGAACGGGAGCGTCTCACCGACCCCCAGTTCAACGCGGTCTCCGACCGCATCGTCGAGCTGCTGTGCATGCTCGCGGCCGGCGACGACCGGCCGCCGTCCGGACCGGGACAGCTGGCCGAGGTGGAGGCGCTGGTCCGCCGCTACGTCCGCGAGCGGGCGGCCGACCCCGAGCTGACCGGGGCCGTGGTCGCCGAGGCGCTCGGCTGGTCGCTGCGGCAGGTGCAGCTGGCTCTCCAGCGGGCGGGCACCACGCCACGGGAGCTGATACGCGAGGAACGCCTGCGGATGGTCCGCGACCGGCTGCGCGACGCCGCCTTCGCCCGAATGTCCATCACCGATCTCGCATACGCCTCCGGTTTCTCCTCCGCCAGCGCCCTGAGCACCGCGTTCCGGCAGCGCTTCGGCGTCAGCCCCCGCGAGATGCGCTACGGCGGCGGCTGACCCCGCGCGCCCCGACGGCCGCGGACGCCGGGCTTGACGTCCCGGTGGATGACGCCCTCGGCGTGCAGGGCGAGCAGCGCCCGCACGACGCCCGCCGCGATCGACGGCACGGCCCACGCGGGGAGCGGCCCGGCGTCGCGGACCAGGTCGGACAGCACGAGGGCCGGTATGTACTCGACGGCCGTCCAGGGCCGCGGTGCGTCCGGGTCCGCGGGCGGCACACCCCCCGGCGTACGACCGGCGCGCCGACCGGCGTGGCGGCAACCCGCCGCGCGGGCCGTCCCGTCCTAGCGTCGTACCGGACAGCACGGGCACAGCAGAGAGGCGCGGACCATGGTGTGGCGGCTGGGGCGGACGGGATGGTTGGCGGTGGTCGGGGCCGCGGTCGGCGGGGTGGCCGCAGCCGCGTATGCGGGGCTGGTGACCGGGGCCGTGCCGCTCGACGTGGGGGCCGGGCGGCGGCTGCGGCCGCTGGGGCCCCTGAGCGTGGACATCCGCGCACCGCGCGAGGTGGTCTTCGATGTGATCGCACAGCCGTACCTGGGGCGGCCCACCCGGGCGATGCGCAAGAAGGTCGAAGTACTGGAGCGGGGCGCCGACCTGGTGCTCGCCGCGCACTTCACACCCGTCGCCGACGGGCGGCTGACGGCGCGGACCGTGGAGACCGTGCACTTCGTCCGCCCCGAGCGGGTCGGCTTCCGGCTGGTGCGCGGGCCGGTGCCGTACGTCGTGGAGTCCTTCGAGCTCAGCGAGTTCGCCGAGAACGGGGGGACGCGGCTGCTCTATACGGGGGAGCTGGGCACGGACCTGTGGGCCCTCGGCCGGTGGTGGGGCTCCGTGGTCGCCCCGCGCTGGGAGGCGACCGTCGCCGCCTCGCTGGCGACGGTCAGGGAGGAGGCCGAGCGCCGCGCTCCTCGCTGAGCGTCGTGTCGACCGCTCCCAGCCCCCCACCGGGAATAGCGTGCATTCATGAATGAACCGGACACCATGAGGCCGCAGGCCCCGCGCAAGACGGACCGCGACGAGGTGTTCGCGGAGTTCACACGGTCGATCTGCCCGGTCTGCAAGACCCCCGTCGACGCCCAGGTCAACATCCGCGACAACAAGGTCTATCTGCGGAAAAGCTGCCGCGAGCACGGCGGGTTCGAGGCGCTGGTGTACGGGGACGCCGAGGAGTACCTGCACTCCGCACGGTTCAACAAGCCGGGCACGATCCCGCTGGCCTTCCAGACCGAGGTGAAGGACGGCTGCCCCAGCGACTGCGGGCTGTGCCCGGAGCACAAGCAGCACGCCTGTCTCGGCATCATCGAGGTCAACACCGGCTGCAACCTCGACTGCCCGATCTGCTTCGCCGACTCGGGGCATCAGCAGGACGGTTACGCGATCACCCACGAGCAGTGCGAGCGGATGCTGGACGCCTTCGTGGAGTCCGAGGGGGAGGCGGA
Organism: Streptomyces sp. MUM 178J; assembly: GCF_022414575.1. Taxonomy (GTDB): domain Bacteria; phylum Actinomycetota; class Actinomycetes; order Streptomycetales; family Streptomycetaceae; genus Streptomyces; species Streptomyces chengmaiensis. The sequence goes on from NZ_JADWYQ010000001.1 coordinate 292,537, forward strand.
GGTCGTGATGTTCTCCGGCGGAGAGCCCACGATCCACCCGAACATCCTCGACTTCATCGACCTCGCCCAGGCGCGCCCCATCCGCAGCGTCACGCTCAACACAAACGGCATCCGGCTGGCGGCCGACCGGAGGTTCGCCGCCGAACTGGGCGAGCGCAACCGCGCCCCCGGCCGGTCGGTGAACGTCTACCTCCAGTTCGACGGGTTCGACAAGCGGACGCATCTGGAGATCCGGGGCCGTGATCTGCGTACGCTCAAACAGCGGGCGCTGGACAACTGCGCCGAGGCCGGGCTGACCGCCACACTCGTCGCCGCCGTCGAGCGCGGCCTCAACGAGCACGAACTGGGCGCGATCGTCGAGTACGGCATCGACCACCCCGCCGTCCGCGCGGTCGCCTTCCAGCCCGTGACCCACTCCGGCCGGCATGTCCCCTTCGACCCGCTGAACCGGCTCACCAACCCCGACGTCATCCGCCTGATCACGGAACAACGCCCCGACTGGTTCCGCAAGGGCGACTTCTTCCCTGTGCCGTGCTGCTTCCCCACCTGCCGGTCCATCACCTATCTGCTGGTCGACGGGGAACCGGGCGACCGGACCGTGCTGCCGGTGCCGCGGCTGCTGAACGTCGAGGACCATCTCGACTACGTCACCAACCGCGTCCTGCCCGACCCCGCCGTCCGCGAGGCCCTGGAGAAGCTGTGGTCGGCCTCGGCCTCCATGGGCACGGCGACCACCGAGGAGAAGCTGCGGACCGCCGCAGGGGCCGCGGCCGAGGCCCTCGGCTGTGCTCCGGACAGCTGCGGCATCGATCTGCCCCAGGCCGTCAGGGAACTCGACGACAAGGCGTTCATGATTGTGGTGCAGGACTTCCAGGACCCCTACACGCTCAACGTCAAGCAGCTGATGAAGTGCTGCGTCGAGGAGATCACCCCCGACGGCCGGCTGATCCCGTTCTGCGCATACAACTCCGTCGGCTACCGGGAACAGGTCCGCTCCCGGTTGTCCGGCGTGCCCGTGGCCCCCGTCGCACCCAACGCACTGCCCCTCAAGGACCTGCTGACCTCCACCCCGTACGGCTCCAGGACGCCGAAGCCGTCGACGGCGTCCGAGGGGGACGGCTCCGCGTGAACGACGGACACAAGACCCTCAAGGCCTGCTGCGCCGCGGCCTACCACTCCTCCGACGTCGTCCCGCTGCTGCTCGGCGACGCCTACCACCCCGGCGGGGCCGCGCTGACCCGCCGGCTCGCGGACGCCCTGGCCGTCGCCCCGGGCGAGCGCGTGCTCGACGTGGCGTCGGGGCGCGGCGCCACGGCCCTGCTGCTCGCCGACGCGTACGGCGCCGAGGTGGACGGCGTCGACTACTCCCCCGCCGCTGCCGCACTGGCACAAGAAGCGGCCCGCGCGGCCGGGATGGCCGACAGCGTCCGCTTCACGACCGGGGACGCCGAACGGCTGCCGTACCCCGACGGGGCGTTCGACGCGGCCGTGTGCGAATGCGCGCTGTGCACCTTCCCCGACAAGGCGCGGGCCGCCGCGGAGTTCGCACGGATCCTGCGGCCCGGCGGACGGCTGGGCCTGACCGACGTCACCGCCGACGCCGACCGCCTGCCGCCGGAACTCACCGGCCTGACCGCCCGGATCGCCTGCGTCGCCGACGCCCGGCCGCTGACCGGACCCGCCGGATACAAGAGCCTTCTGGCGGGCGCGGGGCTCCGCACGACTGCCGCGGAGCGCCACGACGACGCGCTGCTGAGCATGGTCGACCGGATCGAGGCCCGGCTGACGCTGCTGCGGATGGCCGCCCCGGACCGGCTCCGCGCCACAGGCGTCGACCTCGACGCCGCCCCGGCCGTCCTCGCCGCGGCCCGCGCCGCCGTGGCCTCCGGCACGCTGGGCTATGCACTGCTCGTCGCGGTGAAGGCGGACTGAAGGCGGCGGGACCGCGCCTGGCGCCGTCCCGCGGCGGCGGTGCGGCCCGCGCCGACCGGCTGCTGCAGCCGGAGCATCTGACGGATCCGGCCGCTCTCGACGAGGGCGTCGGACATCTGCGGGCCGCCGAGGCCCGACACATGGCGGTCGCCGGGATACGGGCCGACTGTCCGGCGACCTCCGGCCCGTGGGCGTGCCTGGTGCACGCCGGACCCTGAGCTCCGTGCATCGCGTCCGTATACAGTGCGCTGAATCGTGCGATGCACGACGACATCCGACACCACATGGGGGCTGACATGGCGCTGTTCGGCAACGCGCACGCGATCGACCCGGGATCGGCGCAGCAGGAGTACGCCCGGCTGCTGGGGCAGGGGGAGCAGATCCACGCCGCCTACCTGCTGATACGGGACACCATCCTGTTCACCGACCGCCGCCTGATCCTGGTCGACAAGCAGGGGATCACCGGCAAGAAGGTGGAGTACCACTCGATTCCGTACCGCAGCATCACGCACTTCGCGGTGGAGACGGCGGGCACCTTCGACCTCGACGCCGAGCTGAAGATCTGGCTGTCGGGCAGCGCCACACCGGTCCAGAAGACGTTCACCAAGGGTGTGGACATCTACGAGGTGCAGGCGATCCTGACCCAGTTCGTGGCGGGGTGACCGCGGCCGCCGCGGCCGCCTCGACGGCCGCGGCGGCGGGAGCCTCCGGCCGGCCGGCGCGTCTGTGAGAGACGCCGGCCGGCCGGCAGTCGTCAGGAGCCCCCTTCGGCGTCCTGCGGGTACCAGCGCAACTCCACGGTGTTGCCGTCCGGGTCCCGCACATAGACGGACTGGGCCTCGCCACGCGCCCCGAAACGCCCCACCGGGCCCTCCAGCACCGTGAACTCACCCGAGTCGATGACCTCCGCCCAGTCCAGCGGCTCGACGACCAGGCAGATGTGGTCCACATTGGACTCGCCGCGGGAGCGGTCGACCAGATCGATGATCGTCGTCGGCGTGACCCGCACCGAGGGGAACGGGGCCTCCCCGGCCCGCCACTCCTCCACCCGTACCGGCTCCAGACCCAGCAGCCCGCAGTAGAAGCCGAGGGAGCGCTCGACGTCCTGCACGTTGAGCACCAGATGGTCAAAGTCCTTGACCTTCACACGCATGAGAGAACCTCCAGTCCTGCGCAATTCAACACGCCGACGCAGCCGTCACCGGCGTCACTCAGCCGCGGGCGGGGCAGGCGGCCAGGGGATCTCCGCAAGCGCGGGCAGCAGGGACTCCTCCTCGTAGTCGAGATGAGCGAGCAACTCGCTGTTCATCCGGTCCAGTTCGGCCCGGAAGCGCTGCGGCTGGGCGGATCCGCTCCGACCGGCGTCGGCCAGCAGTGCGAGGAGCCCGTCCTTGAGGCGGGCGACGGTCAGATGTTCCTCGCGGAGGCGGTCGAGCGCCTCGCGCAGATGGGGGTGATGGTCCGCCATCGCCGGGAAGAGATGAGCGTCCTCGCTGCTGTGATGGAAGGCCAGCGAGTCGCAGAAGGCGAGGCAGTGCTGTCTGATCTGCATGCCGAGGCCGGGTGCGGGAGGTTCGCCCGACCCCTGGTGGTCAGCCAACGCGGCGAGGTGCGCGTCCGCCTCCGTCCGCAGGTGCCGCAGCTGGGCGCGGAGCCAGGTGTGGACCTCGAGCAACTTCGCGGCGAGCGTGTCGATCCGCTGCGGCGGAGCGCCGTCACCCTCGTTTTCCTGCGGCTCTATGCGCTTCAGGGCCACGGCGGGGTCCGGGCTCTCGCCTGCGGCGGGCTGGTCACTGCTCTCGCCTGCGGCGGACTCGACGGGCGCGGCAGGCGCGTATGGCACGGCGATCGCGGCGAACGTCTCGCCGTCGAGCTGCACCCGCACCATGGGGTGGGCGAGGACGTCGCCGTACCAGTCGGGGAGGCGGGACCGGTCCCCGTCGGAGGCGACGATCAGCGGCGCGCCGTCGTCGGGTCGGCGGCGGAAGCCGAGGGTGACGGTGTGCTCCTGTCCGGATCGCGCGCCGGTGGTGGTCAGCTGAAGCCTCGGCGTGGACATGGGCGTGGGCATGCGAAGAAGCTCTCCAGATGTGGGTGCGTACGGGCGCACGAAGCGCGTACGGAGGAAAAGGGAGGAAGAGAGACGTACGGGAGTACGGAAGAGGAGCCGAACGGACGACAGGACGGCGGGACCGCAGACGGCGCGGCAAACGCACACCGCGGTGGCGCGCTCGGCCCGGCCGCTGGCGCGCGGCGGCTCAGCTCGGACTGAGGTCGGAGACGCTCAGCTACTCAGATACAGGGCGCGGAGTGAGAACTCATGGCGTCAGCCCTTCTGTACAGGTGCTCGCCCAGCCGCCGACCGGCCCACTTCTCTTTGGTCGACGCCACACGGCACGCCCCTCATTACAGATGCCGGACCGTGCGGGTGTCAACGGCGAAGGGGCTGCCCGGCCTCCGGCCGGACAGCCCCTCCCCATCACTCACCTACGACGGGGTCGGCTGGTGATCAGGAGTTCGCGCAGATGGCGAACACGCTGATGCCCACCGACGGGTACGCGTTCTGTCGGCCGAGGCCGATCCAGCCCCTGTTGTCGTCCGTGGGGAAGCTGCCGACCAGGATCGCGTCATTGCCCCGCGCCTCGGCGCCGCCGCCGAGGACCACCTTCCCCGCCGGGCAGTAGACCGTTCGCCGCTGGAAGTTGGGGACGTTGGCGTTGGGCAGTCGCACCACCTCGTAGCCCGGCACCCCGCCGGCGGCCGGCCCGGCCGTGTCTCGTTTCTCCTGGGACGCAGCTGCCGTACCCGTCTCCGCCTGGGCGGCCCAGCCGCCGCCCACCGCCAGGGCGAGAGCGAGGGCGGATGCGCCGATCACCCGCCTCGCATGCTGCGTCTTCATCGTCTTCATCGTCTTGATCGCCTTCATCGCTGCTTCTCCTTGTCGCCGTCGGCGAACCGCCACGGGCCCGCCCAGCGATGAGCCTGCCGCAGGAAGGCCATCAAAGGCCTATGAAATCGGCATAAACCTACCTTTCAGGTGCCCTGGAAGCACATGGGGCACATGCCGTCAGGACCCGCGCTCCACAAACGCCGCCGTCCTCCGGTGCGCGCGCATGCTGCGGACGGCCGCGCCGAGCGTTCCCCCCGGCGTGTGCCGCCGCGCCCCGCAGGAGCCACAATGTCCGACGTGAACCTGCACCAGACCCTGCACGACGCCATGGAATCCGCCCGTCCGGTGATCGGCCGCGGCAATGTCGCCGACTACATCCCGGCCCTGACCGAAGTCGATCCGCATGCCTTCGGCATGGCGCTCGCGACCGTGGACGGCGAGGTGTACGGGGTCGGCGACTGGGAGCAGCCGTTCTCCATCCAGAGCGTGTCCAAGCTCTTCACACTCGCGCTCGCGCTCAGCCACGGCCCGCACGGCGACGAGCTGTGGAAGCGCGTGGGCCGCGAGCCCTCCGGCAACCGGTTCAACTCGCTGGTGCAGCTGGAGACCGAGCACGGCATCCCGCGCAACCCCTTCATCAACGCGGGCGCGGTCGTCGTCACCGACCGGCTGCACACCCTGACGGGGGACGCCGCCGGGGCCGTACGGGGGTTCCTGCGCACCGAGTCGGGCAACCGGCACCTCGACACCGACGCCCGGGTCGCCGCCTCCGAGGCCCTGCACGGCCACCGCAACGCCGCGCTCGCCCACTTCCTGGCCAGCTACGGCAATCTGGAGAACCCGGTCGAGACCGTCCTCGACCACTACTACGCGCACTGCTCCATCGCCGCGAGCTGCCGCGACCTCGCCCTGGCCGGCGGCTTCCTGGCCCGTCACGGCCTGCGCTCCGACGGCGCCCGGCTGCTGCCGCGCAGCGACGCCAAGCGGATCAACGCGGTGCTGCTGACCTGCGGCATGTACGACGCGGCGGGCGAGTTCGCCTACCGGGTCGGGCTGCCCGGCAAGAGCGGCGTGGGCGGCGGCATCCTCGCCGTCATCCCGGGCCGCGGCACCCTGTGCGCCTGGAGCCCGGCCCTCGACCCCGCGGGCAACTCCCTCGCCGCCGTCCACGCCCTGGACGCGTTCACGACCATGACGGGCTGGTCCGTCTTCTGACCTGACGCCCCCGGTGCACCCGGTCATTGACAAGGTGTCATAATGGCTGTGTAGCCCTTCGCGCATCCCCCGTCGCGAAGGGCTACACCTTTGCGCGGGTTTGCAGTCGCGTCGCATGCGGCCGGCCCCGGCCGACGGCCGTCGGCCGGGCAGCGCGCCGGCGGCGGGCAGGACGGCAGGCACGGACAAGGGACTCCCCTCGTGGCCCCCTGCCCGTGTTTTTTCGAGTTAACAGTGGCGTAGAGTGTTTACGCAAGCCCGGCCCGCCCCCCTGCAACGGGCCGACCCACTCCCTCGCGCACGCCACGGCGTCCGTGACAGGGTTGGATACGTACACGCCCGTTGACCGCGGGCCGATGTGAACGTTGGGGGATCCGGATGGACGGCAACGGAGCGTCGCGAACACCCGAACTGAAGACGCTGCAGCAGAAGGTCGAGTACATGGTGGAGAAGACCTTCCCCGGCGAGAAGGTCTCGGGGCGGGCCTTCGCCGAGCTGGTCAGACAGCGAGGCGGTTCGCTCTCGCACAGCTACTTCTCCAACATCCTCGCCGGGAAGGTCACCCACCCCTCGGAGGACATCCTCAAGGCGCTGGGGCTGGGCTTCGGGGTGGACTGGCGGTTCTTCAAGGAGGAGTCCGAGGTCGTCGACGACGTCGTCGCCGGACTGCAGTTCCTGGCCAGGCGGCGCACGGGAGAGATCAGCGGCGTGGCCGAGCGTGGGCTCGACGAGGACGGGATGCCGCCCGAGCTGCTGCAGTTCGCCCTGGCCCTCCTGGAGGAGACCAAGGAGAAGCAGGCGGGAGAACGGCACGGGAAGGAGCCGGCACGCGGGGGACAGTAAAATCGCCGATCGCATGTCACCCGTACGCGTGACGACGATCACGAGGCCCCATGTCCATGCGTGAGCTGCGGAAAGAGTGCGAGGCCGGACTCGCCGACCTGCCCGTCCCCGCCCCCTTCGGCGTCAAGGGCCCGGTGGCGAACATGGAGGCGGCGCGCGGCCGCACCATCGACGAGCGGCAGGCGCGGCACGTGCTCGCCGGGGCGCGCCGGCCGGCGGCCGCGGACTCGGCCGGGGCGACCCCATGAGCGCGACCGCAGCCGAGACGGGGGCCGCCAAAGCCGCCCGCCGCGTCACCGACGTCCTCCAGCCCCGCAACGTACTCCTCGCCGGCATGCCCGGCATCGGCCTCGCCGCCGCCGGGGACTGGACCGGCCTGGCCTGGGGCTTCCTCGGCGCACTGTGCGCAGGGCTCATCCCCGCCGGCTACATCGAGTGGGAGCGCGGCCGAGGCGCCTGGGGCGACCGGCATGTCGTCGACCGCACCCAGCGCGCGCCGATCTTCTTCGTCATCCTCGGCTCGATCGGCGCCGGCTCCGCCGTGATGGTCGCCGGACGGGCCCCGGCGGGCATCCTCGCCTCGATGCTCGGGCTCTGGGTGATGACCGTCGGGCTCCTCGCCGTCAACACCCTGTGGAAGATCTCGGTGGACTCGGCCGTCGCCTCGGCCGTCGTCACACTGCTGTCCGCCGTGCACTCCCCCTGGTGGCTGCTCGCCTGCCCCCTTGCCGTCGCCGTCTGCTGGTCCCGCGTCGCGCTCGCGTACCACACCGTCGGGCAGGCCGTCGCCGGAGCGTCACTCGGAGCGGCCACGGCGACGGCCCTGCTCTTCGTCTGAACGGTTCGCGCGAGGGCGTGTTTTCGCCATTGGCCCGGCATCCGCCGGAGGCGGACCCCCGCGATGCGGTGCAATGACGCGGAGGGCGCAGCACGCGGGGAAGGCGGCACGGTGGCAGGCGAGGACACGGCGGCGAAGGCCGTACCGGACCCGGCGTCGGCGTCGGCCGATCCGCGCGGCATGCGACGGGTGGCGACGGCCGGCTTCGTCGGCACGGCGATCGAGTTCTACGACTTCTTCCTCTACGGCACCGCCGCCGCCCTCGTGCTGAACGACGCGTTCTTTCCCAACCTCTCCCCCGTCAACGGCACCCTCGCCTCGATGTCCACCTTCGCCGTGGCCTTCCTCGCCCGCCCCCTCGGGGCCGTGCTCTTCGGCCACTTCGGCGACCGGGTGGGCCGCAAGGCCACCCTGGTCGCCTCCCTCCTCCTCATGGGCCTGTCCACGGCCGCCGTCGGGCTGCTGCCCGGATACCGGGAGTGGGGCGTCTGGGCCCCCGCCCTGCTGGTGTTCCTGCGGCTGTGCCAGGGCATCGGCATCGGCGGCGAGTGGGGCGGCGCCGTCCTGCTGTCCGCCGAGCACGCGCCGCCCGGAAGGCGCGGCCTGTACGGCGCGTTCCCCCAGTTCGGCCCGGCCGCCGGCTTCTTCGCCTCCACCGGCGTGTTCATGCTGCTGTCGGGCGCACTCGACGACGGGCAGTTCCGCAGCTGGGGCTGGCGGCTGCCGTTCCTGCTCTCGTTCGCGCTCGTCGGAGTGGGGCTGGCGGTCCGGCTGAGGATCAGCGAGACGCCGGTGTTCGCCCGTGCCGCCGCCGCCCGCGAGACCAGCCGCGCCCCGGTGGCAGACGTCGTACGGCTGCACTGGCGGCAGCTGCTCCTCGGCGGCGGCGCGATGGTCGTCGTCTACGGGCTCTTCTACACCGCGACTGCCTACGCCCTGTCCTACGCCACGTCCGCCGCCGTCGGCGTGGACCGCACCACCATGCTGCTGCTGTCCATGGCCTCCGTCATCCCGCTGATCGCCGGCACCTGGTGGGGCGCCCTCCGCTCGGACACCCTCGGCCGCAGGCGCGTCTGCCTCCTCGGCGCGGCGCTGTGCACCGTCTGGGGGCCGCTGCTGCTCGCGCTGCTGGACACCGCGCGGCCCGCGCTGGTCCTCCTCGGGCTCTGCGGAGCGCTCGCCTGCGTCGGCGTCATCTACGGCCCGATGGGCTCCTGGCTGCCCGAGCTGTTCTCCACGAAGGTGCGGTACTCGGGCGCGTCGCTCGCATACAACCTGGGCGGGGTGCTGGGCGGCGCGGTCGCGCCGCTCGTCGCCACCCGGCTGCAGGACGCCCACGGCTCCCACGCCGTCGGCGGATACCTCACCGCGATGGGCGTGGTGTCGCTGGTGTGCGTGTGGCTGCTGCCGGAGACCAGGGAGCGGGACCTCGACGCGGCCCCCAGCGCCCCGGCGCGCCGACGGCCCGGCCCACGGTGACGTCACCGAACCGTAAGAGTTGCCGGGGCCCGCGGGAAGCGCATCCGCCCTAGTCTCAGGACGTCACCCGACCCACAGGAGCCGACATGCGCGCCCGTGCCCGTACCCTCCTCGCCGTTCTGCTGTCCGCAACCCTGCTCAGCGGATGCGGTTCGGGCGGCGGTTCCGAGGCGCCCGGGGACTCCCAGGACTCCCAGGACGCCGCGGCCGCGAGCACGCCCTCCCAGACCCCGCCCTCCGAGGCGACCGCGCCGCCGGAGGAAGCACCCGCGACGGCCGGGGCGCCCGAGGTGCTGCGCTTCACCGGGAAGACGGTCGACGGAAAGGACTTCGACGGCGCGACGCTCGCCGGAAAGCCGACCGTGCTGTGGTTCTGGGCCCCCTGGTGCCCCAAGTGCCGCGCGCAGGCCGCCGAGACCGCGAAGGTGGCCGCCGACTTCTCCGGCAGGGCGAACGTCGTCGGCGTCGCCGGGCTCGACCGGAACGACTCCATGCGCGACTTCGTCGCACAGACCCGGTCCGGGACGTTCCCGCATGTCTCCGACGAGGCGGGCGAGGTGTGGAAGCGCTTCAAGGTGACCCAGCAGAGCGTGTACGTCATCCTCGACAAGGACGGCAAGGAGACCTACAGCGGGGTGCTGCCCGGCGGCAAGGGCCTGGCCGAGAAGGTCGGGAAGCTCGTCGGCTGAGCGCCGGACAGCGCGCACAGGACCCCCGCGACCACCGCCATGGCCGACCTCCCTCTCGCCCTCGCCCTCAGCGCCGGAATGCTCGCCGCGGTCAACCCGTGCGGCTTCGCCCTGCTTCCGGCGTACCTCTCCCTCCTCGTCCTCGGTGACGACTCCCCCGGCCGTACGGCGGCCGTCGGCCGGGCGCTGACCGCCACCGCCGCGATCACCGCCGGATTCGCCGCCCTCTTCGGCGTCTTCGGGCTGGCGATCCTGCCCGTCGCCGGCCGGGTGCAGGAGCAACTCCCGTGGTTCACCATCGGCTTCGGCGCACTGATGGCGGCCGCCGGGGCGTGGCTGGCCGCCGGACGCCAACTGCCGGCCCTCGCCCCCAAGGTGCGGCGCGCTCCGTCCGTGACCCGCTCGGTTCCCTCGATGGCGCTGTTCGGGATGGCGTACGCCACCGCCTCGCTGGGCTGCACCATCGCGCCGTTCCTCGCCATCGTCGTCTCCGCCTTCCGCAGCGGCTCGACCGGCGAGGGGATCGCGCTGTTCGCCGCGTACGCCGCCGGTATGGGCATCATCGTCGGCGCGGCCTCGCTGACCGTCGCCCTCACCCGCAGCGCCGCCGTCGGCCGGCTGCGCGCCCTCGGCCGGCTCGCGCCCCGCATCGGCGGCGTACTGCTGCTGCTCATCGGCGCGTATGTGGCGTACTACGGCTGGTACGAGATCCGGGTGCAGAACGACCCGGCTGCCCAGGACCCGGTCATCGACGCGGCCGGAGCCGTCCAGCGCGCCATCGCGGACGCCGTGGACGCCGCCGGGCCCGGAACCGCCGCCGCGGCCTTCGCGGTGCTGCTGGCCGTCGCCGGAACCGCGGCCGTACGGCGGCGCAGGCGGTCCGGTCGACGGCCCGAGGGGAGCGCGGGCGCGGGGGCGGGGGCGCACGGTAGTGCGGAGTGAGCCAGGCCCTGGCACACCCCGCCCCCCTCTGAGATGCTTCCTGACGACAACGCGACGGCGGACGAGGAAGCCGGTGAGATTCCGGCACGGTACCGCCACTGTGTAGGGGGAGCGACTCCGCCATGGCCACCGCCCGCTGAAGGGTGGGAAGGCCGGGGAAGCGTCGATCCCGAGTCAGGAGACTCACGCCGTCGCACCTCGACGTTCCGGGGCGGATCTCCCCGAGAGAGGACGGTGGCACCCGTGTGCCCGCGTATCTGTGACAGCTCCTCCGTGCAGCCTGCCGTGCCGACCCCGGGCCGCTGCTGAGCGGCTCCCGGCACCGGACGTCTTCTTCCCCACGCCGTCAGGCGTTTCCCTTTCGCACGCCAGGAGCCATCGTGCCCGTTTCCCTGCTGCGCAGGCGCATGCCCGCGCGCCGCTCGACCGCCACGACCGCCACGACCGCCGCCGCCACCGCGTCGCTGCTCGCGCTGAGCCTCGCCCTCACCGCCTGCGGCGGCGACTCCGCACCGCCCGCCGCGGACACCAAGGCCGCCGAGAGCGGCGGCGACGGCTGCATCGCGGACTTCGACCCCGCCAAGGACTACTTCCCCGTCAAGTCCCGGGTGCAGCACGCCAAGAACTTCACCCTCCGCTATGCGAAGAGCTATCAGGTCCTCACCGTCAAGGAACCCTTCCCCAAGGGCAAGCCGGAGACCTACGTCCTGGTCAGGTGCGGAGCCCCCAAGCCGAAGCTGACCGGCGAACTGGCGGAGGCGCCACAGATCACCACACCGGTCAAGAGCCTCTACTCGGCGTCCACCACGCATCTGCCGCTGCTGACCGAGACCGGCGCACTCGATGTGCTGACCGGCGTCGGCAACAGCGCCTACATCAGCTCGCCCGAGGTGCGTGAGCGGGTGAAGTCCGGCGAGGTCGCGGTGTACGCGGCCGACAACAGCATCGACGCGGAGAAGGTCATCGCGGCCAAGCCCGATGTGCTGATGACCGGCGGCGCCGACGACCCGCAGTACCCGAAGCTGCGCCAGGCGGGCGTCGCGGTCGTCGCCAACGCCGAGTGGCTGGAGCCCAGTCCGCTGGGCCGGGCCGAGTGGGTCAAGGCGGTGGCCGCGCTGACCGGGGCCGAGAAGCGGGCGGGCGAACTGTTCGACACCATCGAGTCGGACTACGGCAAGGTAGCCGCCAGGGCCGCCAAGGCCGCGGAGAAGGGCGAGCCGGTGAAGGTGCTGCCCGGCGCCATGTACCAGGGCCAGTGGAGCATGGCCCCCGGCGGCAGCTACCTCGGCCGGCTCATCAGGGACGCCGGCGGCACGTATCCCTGGGCGGGCGACAGAAGCACCGGCAACCTTCAGCTCGGCTTCGAGGCCGTGTACGCCAAGGGTGGCGACGCGAAGATCTGGCTGACGGGCGAGCAGTGGACGTCTTCCGCCGACGCGGTCAAGGCGGACCGCCGCTACGGCGAGCTGGCGGCCGTCAAGGACGGGGAGATCTGGACGAACACCAAGGCCCTCGGCCCAGAGGGCGGCAACGACTACTTCGAACGCGGGGTGCTGCGGCCCGACCTGGTGCTCGCGGACCTCTTCGCGATCCTGCACCCGGAGGAGGCGGCCGGCCACACCTTTGCCTTCCACCAGAAGGTGCCCAGGGCGTGACGGCCGTCACCGACACATCGCCGACCGCCCGCGAGCCGGTCCCCGAACCGGCCCGCGGGCCCGCGCGGCGGCGGCTTCTCGCCGTCGGCGCGCTGGCCGCGGGCACGGCCGCGCTGTTCGTGCTGACGATCGCCGTCGGCTCGTACCACGTCCCGGTCGGGGAGGTGGTACGCGTGCTGTTCGGGGACGACGGGGCCGATCCGCGGTGGGCCGTCATCGTCCACGAGGTGCGGCTGCCGCGCGCGCTGACCGCCGTCGCCGTCGGCGCAGCGCTGGCCGTGGCCGGAGTGCAGATGCAGACGCTGTTCCGCAACGCCCTCGCCGACCCGTTCTCCCTCGGTGTGAGCAGCGGGGCAAGCATGGGCGTCGCGGCGGTGGTCGTCACCACCGGCGGCGTCGCCGGGAGCTTCACCGGCGATCTGGCCGGCCTCGGCCGGATCGGCGTCATCGTCGCGGCCGCCCTCGGCGCGGCCTGTGTGCTGGCGCTGGTGCTCACGCTGTCGCGCTGGGTGCGGTCGGCGGTCACTCTGCTGGTCATCGGCGTGATGATCGGCTCGGCCGCGACCGCGCTGGTGAGCGTGGCGCTGGTGTATGCCAGGCCGGAGCGCGCCCAGCAGTTCGTCATCTGGGGTCTGGGCAGCTTCTCCGCCACGACCTGGCCCGACCTCGCGGTGATGCTGCCCGTGATCGGAGCGGGTCTGCTGACCGCACTGCTGACGGCCAAGCGGCTCAACGCGCTGCTGCTCGGCGAGGACTACGCCCGCACCATGGGCCTCAACGTCCGGCGCACCAGGGACCTCGCCCTGCTCGGCACCTCGCTGCTCGCCGGGGCCGCCACCGCGTTCTGCGGTCCGGTGGCCTTCCTCGGGCTCGCGGTGCCGCATCTGACCCGGGTCGCCCTGGGCACCTCCGACCATCGGGCGCTCATCCCGGCGTCGATGCTCGCGGGCGCGTTTCTGGCGCTGGCGTGCGCGCTGCTCAGCCGGCCGCCGGGCTTGGACGCGGTGCTGCCGCTGAACGCGATCACCTCCCTGTTCGGCGCGCCCGTCGTCATCGCCTTCCTGGTGCGCAGCCGCCGCGGACTGCAAGGAGTGACGCCATGACGGAACTGATGGAGACAGCGACCGAGGACGCTTCCGCCGCGACCGGCACGACCGGCGCCGCGAACAGGACCCGCACCACGGACACAACCGGCGCCGCGAACAGGACCCGCACCATGGACACGACCCGCACCATGGACACGACGGACACGACCGGCACGGCGGGGATCAGCACCCGCGGGCTCACCGTCGGCTACCGCATGCGCCGGGCGTCCGGGCGGCGGCGGGAGCGGGCCGTGCTCCGCGAGCTCGACCTGACCGCGCGCGCCGGAGAGCTGACCGTGCTCCTCGGTCCCAACGGCGCGGGCAAGTCCACCCTGCTGCGCACCCTGTGCGGACTGCAGCCTCCGCTCGCCGGGTCCGTGCGCATCGGCGGCCTCGACATCGCCGGCCAGTCGCCCGCGGCGCTCGCCCGGCGTCTCGCGGTCGTACTGACCGACCGGGTGGACGCGGGACTGCTGTCCGCCCGCGAACTGGTCGCCCTGGGCCGCCATCCGCACACCGGGTTCACCGGACGCCTCTCCGACGCCGATCACACGGCCGTGGAGTGGGCCCTGGACGCGGTGGCCGCCGGGCATCTCGGGGACCGGCCCGCCGCCGAACTCTCCGACGGAGAGCGCCAGCGGGTGCTCACCGCACGCGCCCTCGCCCAGGAGCCGGCGGCCGTGCTGCTGGACGAGCCGACCGCGTTCCTCGATGTGCCGTCACGGGTGGCGCTGACCGTGCTGCTGCGCGACCTGGCCCGCAGCAGGGGCCTGACGGTGGTGGTCAGCACCCACGATCTGGAGCTGGCGCTGCGCGTCGCCGACGCCGTCTGGCTGGTCGACCGCTCCTTGAGGGTGCACGCGGGCGCACCCGAGGACCTCATCGCCCGCGGGGCGGTCGCCGCGGCCTTTGACGCCGAACATCTGGCCTTCGACGCCGCCTCTGGCAGCTTCGGGCTGCGCCGCCCCGCGCGGGCGACCGTGGCCATGGACGCCCCGCCCGCGCTGCGCCCGCTGCTGGAGCGAGCCCTGGCAAGGGAGGACCTGGCCACAGGGGACGGCGACACCCTCGTCACCGCGGGCTCCGACGGGACGCTGACGGTGCGCGGGCGCGGCAGGACCGTACGGACGCGGTCCTTCCAGGAGCTGACCCGGGAGGTACGGACATGGTGAGGAACACCGCGCACACCGCGCACACCGCGCACACCGCCGCCCTCGGCCTGGCCGGCCGTCTGGAGCGGATCAGCGCCGTGGGACCGTACTTCGCCGTCCACTGCGGCGATCTGCCGGACTCGGACGCCGCGGGCTTCCGCCCGATGACGGAGCTGTACGAGGACGGCGCGCTCACCGCCTACACGGAGACGGTGCGCGGGCGCATGGGCGTCGACCAGCCGCGCGTCGCCGCCTCCACGGTGCAGTTGGGCACCGCCTCCCGGCTGTGGTCGATCGCCCTCGCGGCGGCCGCCGTCGGCGGACGCGTGCCCGATCTGCATCCCCGGACGCTGTGGTGGCGGCCGGGCGCGTCGGGACCGGTCGAGCTCTGGCTGCCCGTGCCGCGGGAGCTGCCGGACGCCGCCGCGGACGGCCCGGCCGACGCCGTGCACCGCACCGTGGCCGAGGCCAACCTCCGCCCCCTCGCCGACGCGGTCCACCGCGTGTTCGGCGTCTCCCCGCACATCCTGCGCGGCAACGCCGCCTCCGCCCTCATCGGCTCCCTGCGCGTGCTGCTCGCCCGCGTCCCGGAGGCGGACCGGGCGGCGGCCCTCTCGGTCGTACGCGACCTGCTCGGCCGGGAGCCGCTGGCCGGAGCCGGGGACTTCACCGCCGACGCGGACGGGAACATCGCCTTCCGCCGCCGCAGCTGCTGCCTTTACTACCGCGTGCCGGGCGCGGGCGTCTGCGGCGACTGCGTCCTGACCGGCCGCCCGAGCCGGGCCGACCGAACCACCCTGGACAGCGGGACCACGCGGAACAGCAGGACCGACCGGACCACCCGAAACAGCCGCTGAGGAAGGAAACAGCCATGACTGCCACGGAGTACGCCGTCGTCGAGACCCCCGGCGGCGGCGTCGAGCACGTCTGGGCGCTGCCCGCCGACGAGTCCACCCTCCTCGACCTGATCACCGCCGTCTTCACCGACCACTGGCAGCACATCCACTTCGGCCCCATCATCGAGGGCGCGGCCTGGGAGGTCGGCGCGCCGAACGCCCCGACCGGCATCACCGTGAACGACGGCTATGCCACGGTCGACTTCGGGGCCTGGCACTTCCATCTGTGCATCGGCGAGCACACCGCGTCCGGGCCTGAGATGGGCCGTATCCGCCGCTGCTCGCGCGCCGAGCTGTACCGCACCGTCGGCACGGACGGCGCCCCGGTCAGCTGGGGCCTGCGGCTCTTCAACGGCCGGGACGAGCAGATGATGACCGTCCTGCTGCCCAATCCGTTCCTGAGCGACCGCCAGTCCATTCTGGACACACCCGACTTCGGCCGCCTCGCCGCCTGGGACGAGCTGCGTGAGAGGTTCCTGTCCCTGCCGCCCGATCCGCTGGACCGCACGGGCAAGGGCTTCGCCCACGGCTGAGGCGGCCCGGTCCGGCTCGGCGCGGCTCGGGTCAGCTCAGCGCGGCGCGGCGCGGCGCGGCGCGGGTCAGCGCGGCGCGGCGCGGGTCAGCGCGGCTCGGCGCGGGTCAGCGCGGCTCGGCGCGGCTCGGCTCGGCGCGGCGCGGGTCAGCTCAGCTCGGCGAAGGTCTCCACCGCTCGTGTCCTGCCGGTCACGATGATCACATCGCCCTTCTCGATGACCGTCTCGGCGGTCGCGTAGGTGAAGTCCTGTCCGGGCCGTTTGATGCCGACGACCGTGACGCCGTACTTGCTGCGCACGGCGCTCCGCCCGAGCGGCACCCCGGTGGCGATCTCCGGCGCGACCGTCTTGACCAGCGCGAAGTCGTCGTCGAACTCGATGAAGTCCAGCATCCGCCCGGTGACCAGATGGGCCACCCGCTCGCCCATCTCATGCTCGGGCAGCACCACATGGTGTGCGCCGAGGCGTTCGAGGATCTGGCCGTGCTGGCGGCTGATGGCCTTGGCCCAGATGTTGGGCACGTTCTCCTCCAGCAGGTTGGAGGTGACCAGGATGCTGGCCTCTATGTCGGTGCCGATGCCGACGACCGCGCTGGTGAACTCGTGCACGCCGAGCTGCCGCAGCACCTCCGGGTCGGTGCAGTCGGCGACGGCGGAGTGGGTGAGGGCGTCACTGTGCCGCTGGACGAGCCCGGGGTCGGTGTCGATGCCCAGCACGTCCCAGCCGCGCCGGGTCAGTTCATGGGCGAGCGAGCTGCCGAAGCGTCCCAGGCCGATCACCGCGACCCGCTGGTCGCCCAGCTCCGGACGCTGCTCGACGAGCCGCCTGCGGCGACGGCGGCGCAGTTGGTGCAGGTAGTTACCCAATGACAGGTCGCTCCTCGGGTAGCTGGTAGCGGCGTGTGCGCTCGCGCAGGGCGAGCGCCGACACCAGGGTGATGGGCCCCAGTCGGCCGACGAACATCAGCATGATCAGGATCAGCCGGCCGGAGTCCGGGAATTCGGCGGTGATGCCGGTGGACAGACCGACCGTGCCGAAGGCGGAGACGGCCTCGAACAGCACGTCCTCGAAGGGGGCCCGAATGACGGTGAGCAGCGCCAGTGTGGCGCTGATGACCAGGCCCACGCCCAGCAGCGCCACCGTCAGCGCCTGGCGCAGCGCGTGCGGCGCGAGGCGGCGGCTCATGACCGTGGAGTTGGGCTCGCCGCGCACCTCGGCCAGCATGGCCGCGGCCAGCACCGCGAAGGTGGTGACCTTGATGCCTCCCGCGGTGCCCGCGCTGCCGCCGCCGATGAACATCAGGGTGCAGGTCATCAGCAGCGTGGAGGCTTCCATCGCGCCGATGTCGAGGGCGTTGAAGCCGGCGGTGCGGCTCATCGCGGAGTAAAAGAAGCTCTCCAGCAGCTTGTCGCCCCAGGTGAAGGGGCCGAGCGTCGCCGCGTTGCCCCACTCAAGCAGGGCGGTGAAGAGCGTGCCCGACGCCAGCAGCGCAGCCGTTGTGACCAGCGTCAGCTTGGTGTGCAGCGTCCAGCCCCGCCGTCCCGTGGTGCGCATACGACGCCGGTGCCGCAGCAGTTCCAGCAGCACCGGGAAGCCGAGACCCCCCAGAATCACCGCGGCGGCGATCGGCAGGGTCACCCAGGGGTCGGTGGCGTACCGGGTCAGGCTGTCCGGATGCAGCCCGAAGCCGGCGTTGTTGAACGCGGAGACCGCATGGAAGAACCCCAGATACACGGAGTCGGCTGTGGACTCGCCGTACCCGAGGCGGAAGCGCAGCGCGAGGGCCGTGCCGATGGCCAGTTCCACGGCGACGGTCGTGCCCGCCACCCCGAGCAGCACCCGGCGTACGTCTCCGATGCCCAGGCTCTTGGTCTCCGCCTGCGCGGTCAGCTGCATCCGCAGCCGCAGCTTCCCCGACACCAGCAGCGCCAGCAGGGACGCCATGGCCATGATGCCGAAGCCGCCGACCTGGATGAGGGTGAGGATGACGCCTTCGCCGAAGCCGCTCCAGTAGGTTCCGGTGTCCACCACGACCAGACCGGTCACACAGACCGCCGACGTCGATGTGAACAGCGACGTCACAAGGTCCGTCGCACGGCCGTCCTGGGAGGAGACCGGGAGGGACAGTACCGCGGCGCCCGCGAGGATCACCATGGCGAAGGCCATCACGACTGTACGGGCCGGGTGGGTGGTGAACAGCTTCTGCCACACCCGCGTCACGCGTCCCGCCACCTGCCGGCCTTCCCGAAATCCCGTTATCGCGTTCCGAGGTCCTGCCGGTCGACAGGGCCGGAGAGACCCTACCTGTACGGACTTATCCGTTACGCGGCGAGTCCCGGCGCGCCCCACACCGGAAACCAGCGGGACAGGTCCTTCTCGATGCGCAGATCGTCGGAGAGGAGCGACCTGATCTGGAGTTCGAGGGCATTGTCGCGCTTCTCGACGGCGCCGGGGAGCGGAGCGAAGGGGTAGAAGGCGCCGCGCTTGTAGAGGTAGACCAAGGCCAGGGGCCGCTCGGCCCGGTGCGCGTCCTCCTTCTGCTCCGTGAAGGCCATCAGTGAGCACAGCAGCTGCGGCCCAAAGCCCGCCTCCTGGAGCAGGGTGTTCACCGCGTGCAGATCGTTGACCAGAGCGGCCGTGTCCTCGGCGGGCTGGCGGGCCAGCAGCCATGTGTAGCCGTAGGCGTCCTGGCTGAACTCGACGGGGACGCCGCCGCGTGCGGTGTCGGCGTCGAGCAGCTCCCGTACGTCCTTCTGGAGCCGGCCGAAGGCCCCGCCTTCGACGCTGGCGAAGCAGACGGATCCGACGCCGGTGGGGGTGAATCCGGCGGCGGCCTGGAGTGTGATGGCCGCGCCGGGGAGGGCGAAGAGCTGGTCGAGGTCGGGGCGTACGGGCTTGCTGCGCCCCAGCAGGGCGTCGAGGAATCCCACGGGCTCATCACGTCTCTCGTCGTTCGCGCCTGTCGGCGTCAGCGGCCGAGCTGAGCGGAGATCCGGCCGAGCTGGTCCAGGCGCTGCTCCAGGGTGGGGTGGGTGGACAGCAGCCGGGCCAGGCTCTCCTTGGAGGAGAAGGCGGGGGTGAAGAAGAAGGCGTTGAACGGCTCCGCCTTGCGCAGGTCCCTGGTGGGTATCCGCGCCATCTCGCCGTCGACCTTGGTGAGGGCGGCGGCGAGCGCGGAGGGCCGGCCGGTCAGCAGCGCGGCGGCGCGGTCGGCGGACAGCTCCCGGTAGCGGGAGAGGACGCGGGTGAGCAGGAAGCTGATGACATAGACCACCGCACTGACCAGGGGTATCAGGATCATGGCGATGGCGGTGCTGCTGTCCCGGCTGCTGCGGCCGAGGCCGCCCCAGAGCCAGACACGGGTCATGACGCCGGCCAGCACGCCGAGGAACGACGCGATGGTCATCACGGCGACGTCGCGGTGGGCGACATGCGACAGCTCATGGGCCAGGACGCCTTCGAGCTCCTCCGGCTCCAGCCGGCGCAGCAGCCCGGTGGTGGCGCAGACGAGGGCGGTCTCCTGGTTGCGGCCGGTGGCGAAGGCGTTGGGCACGTCGCTGTCGGCGATGGCCACCCGCGGCTTGGGCATGTCGGCGAGGGCGCAGATCCGGTCGACCGCGCCGTGCAGCTCCGGGGCCTGCTGGGGGGTGACCTCGCGGGCGCCCATGCTGTAGGCGGCGATCCGGTCGCTGAACCAGAACTGGACGATGAACAGACCGCCCGCGATCAGCAGGATGATGGGCCAGGCGCCGCGCATCAGGGCCATCAGCACGCCGACGAAGACGACGTAGAGCAGCCCGATGAGGAACATGGTGGTCGCCATGCGGGCCGTCAGCCCCCGGTCGGGGGCGTAGCGGGTGTGGGACCGGGCTGCTGCCATCGGATGTCCCTTCTGTTCCGGCCCCGGCTGCCGCCGGGCGCCTCTGGTACGCCTCCCCCCTCCCTCGATTGTGCCTTTTCGACCATATTTGCGAGATAAATCTTTTCTCAGGTAAAAGGCGTCAGCTGAGAAGTGTCAGCTGAGAGAGGCCTCGAAGTCGGCGAAAGCCCGCTCCAGACGCCACTGGAGAGCCGCCTTGGGGCTGGCGTCGAGGAACCCGGCACAGGCCGCCGACGGCGGCGGGGCAAAGACCCGCGGGCCGGGGGCGCGGCAGACCCCCGCCATGCGGTACGGCGCCGGGTCCTGCCACAGGCTGCGGCCGGGCAGGAAGGCGTGCTCAAGCGAGGCGCGGGCGAGGTCCTTCAGCTCCGGATAGCTCAGTGCGTAGGTGCGGGCGGCGCGCTGGTACTCGTGCGAGACGTCGGTCCGCGAGACGCCCGGATCGTCGGTGGCCAGCACCACCGGGACGCCGTAGGCGCGATAGGCGTCAAAGGAGTGGTCCTCTCCCGCGACGCCGAGGATCTGCTCGTTGCTGGTGAGCGGGGCCTCTACGGCGACGCGCCGCTCGGCCATCGTGCGGGCGAGCTGCCGCCAGTCGTCCTCGTACTGCAGATCGACGCCGTGCCCGATGCGCTCGGCGCCGGCGGTGAGCACGGCCTCCCTGATGTGGAAGCGCAGGTGCTCGGGCTTGACCAGCCCCGGGACGAGCTCCCCGGCGTGCAGGGTGAGCCGGACGCCGGGGTGGACGCGGCGCAGCAGCCGGAGCATGCGCATATGGAGCCGGTAGTCGCGCAGCGCGATCTCGCCGTCCTCCGGCTGGACGAGGTTGACGGCGACGAAGCGGGGGTCGGCCTCGGCGAGCCGCATGCCGAGGAGCATCTGGGTGAAGACCTGCTCCGGCGGCGTTTCGCGCAGCACCTGGTAGACGTACCGGACCGGCAGGCGGCAGGCCCTCGGCTGCGGGCGGGCCGTGTCGCAGCGCGCGACCCTGCGGAACTGCGCCGCCTCCGCGTCCGCCTCGGCGCGGGCGCGCGCGACGAGCCGGTCCATCCTGCCTTCGGCGAGCAGCGTGCGGTGCAGCCGGCGCAGCTCCGGGTCCCAGCCCACCTCGGCGGCCAGGGCGGCGGCCCCGTCCGACGCGGGGTTGACCATCGTCTCCAGGTAGAGCTGGTTGTGGTCGACGAGGGACCGGGCGACCTCTGCGAGCAGCCTGCCGCCGTTGCCCTTGAGCACCGCGCCGAACTTGCCGAAGGTGGCGAAGAAATGGTCGTGGCCGGACTGGCCCGTGGGCGCGCCGGCGGGAAAGTCCTGCATGGACCAGGCGCGCAGCAGCACACGGTGGAAGGCGGCGTCGGTGCGGGCGTCGGCGGCCGGCCGGCTGCCGGGCGCATCGCAGGGCGGAGGCACCGCGGTCAGCGTCCCCTCCTCGATGCACAGCCTGTCCTCGCCCGCGATCCGGATCAGCAGTTCGGTCGTGGCCGCACCCACGAGGTGGCTGTGCAGCTCGCCCCCTTTGGGCATGGCCCGGAAGAAGTTCCGCAGGGCCTGCGGCCGGTCCTGCACCCGCTTCAGATACGCGTCGACACGCCGCTCGGCGGGCGTGACGGGACGCGGACGGGGGTGCGGGTGCGCGTGCGGGAGGGGGTGCGGGTGCGCGTGCGGGAGCGGATGGGGGTGCGGGTGCTCCGTGGCTGTGGCTGTGGCGGGGGCGGCGGGCAGCAGGGCCGCGACGGCCAGGCCACAGGCGGGGAGGACGAGACGGCGGTCGGTACGCGAGAAGCCCACGCCCGCATCATCGCCACCCGCCCCCGCCGTCCCGGAGCCGACAGGCGGACGCGCGGCCCCGCGTCACCCGCACGCCCGGCGGGGCGCGCGCCTCCCTGCCGGGGCTTCGCCTCCACACCCCCTGGCAGGCTCGCGGCGCTGTCGCCGCCAAGGCACACACATGGCGACAGCCGTGCATCCCGAGGTGCGGAACGCCCCTCGCGCCACCACGCCCTGAATGCCGTGCCGGCCACCAGCGAGCCGGCCCGACGGCGCGAAACTGCCGCGCAGAGGGGTGCGGGGCGGCAGCCCCGCACCCCTCCCCCCGAAGGGGGTCCGGGAGCCGGAGCCCCCGGAAACACTCAGAACGCCTGGGACGGCCAGTCCAGCAGACGCGCCCCGATCACCGCCGTCTGCAGCGTGTAGCGGTGCATCGGATCCGCCGGGTTCGAACCCGTCAGCTTGTGGATGCGCTCCAGGCGGTACGTCAGCGCCCGCACGCTCAGCGACAGCCGCCGTGCCGCCTCCGCCGACACGCAGCCCGAGTCGAAGTACGCGGTCAGCGTGTCCAGCAGCGGCACCGCGCCGCCGCGGGCGTTCTGCAGGGGGCCGAGCGTGGACCGCACCAGGTCCGCCATCGCCTGGCGGTCGCGCGCCAGGACCGGGAAGACCAGCAGGTCCGCGGCGCGCAGCAGCGGTTCGTCGATGCCCATGCGCAGCGCCAGGTCGAGCGCCGTGAGGGCCTCCTCGTACGAGTGGACGATGCCGCCCGCGCCGGGCTGCGGCCGGCCGATCGCGACGCGGCCGCCGTCCGTGGCCGCGTGCGCCTGCTTGGCGAAGTGCGTCAGCACATCCGCCTGGTCGCCCGGCGCGATGCACACCAGCCGCCCGTCCTTGGTGGCGATCAGGGTGCTGCGGTTGCCGTACCGCGCGCTCACCGCCTGGTCCACCCGCCGCGTCACCGGATGCGTGTCGTCGTATGTGCCGTCGCCCTCCGCCACCGCCACCGCATGGGCGTGCGACAGCAGCAGCCCGAACCGCTCCGCCCGCTGCGCCAGCCGCCCCAGGTCGCTGCGCCCGTGCAGCAGGTCGTCGACGAACTCCCGGCGGTCCGCGACCTCCTGCCGCACCGCCAGCCGCTGTGCCCGCTCGTATCCTTCGGCGAGCGCGTCCACGGCGTGCTCGACCGCCGCCAGCACCCGGTCCGTCCCCGTGGCGGTGTCCGCAGACCGCGCGGGCCAGTGCTCGCGCGTCGCCGACAGGTACGCCGAGACGAGCGCGCGCAGCGTGTGCCCGGCCTCCGCGGCCTGCTCCCCCAGCGTCCGGCGCGTCTCCAACTCGTCGCGTGTGAGCCGCCGTCCGGTGTCCGCCGCCTCCGCCAGGATCTTGTCGTACCCGGCCAGGTACTCGTCCGGAATCTCCCGCCCGGTCATCCGCGGCCCCTCTCCCCGTCGTCGCCCCGTTGTGGTCACTTCACTGAATCCAGGTCCAAAGCGGGCAGCCTGTTCCCGCCCCAAGCCGAGCCCGTCCGGACAGAAAATGCCGGAACCCGGCAATGAACGGCCCCCAGGTCATACCGCCAGGTTCCTGTCAACGAACCATACGAGACGTGTAAAGTCCCCGGCGGAGTGCCGGGAAGTCTGGTCGGCGATCAGGAGACGCCTCCCTCTTGCAGGTGTCTCCGCCCGTGTCCGCTAGCGTCACCTCTCGCCGATCGGGGGACCCAGAACCCATGGTGCTCGTTGCCGTCTTCGGTGTGGCACTGCTCATCGCCGTCCTGCTCTCCGGCCTCGCGGCCCGCACGGTGCTGTCCACCTCCTTCCTCTTCCTCGTCGGCGGCGCGCTTGTCAGCGACGGATTCCTCGGGCTGATCCACATCACCCCGGACAGCGGCATCGTCGCCGTCACCGCCGACCTCGCCCTGTTCGCGGTGCTGTTCACGGACGGCATGCACGTCTCCTTCCCCAAACTGAAGGAGAACTGGAAGAACCCGGCCCGAGCCCTCGCCCTCGGCATGCCTCTCGCCCTGGTCGGCATGGCGCTGATCACGCACTATGTCGTCGGCCTCGACTGGACGACCTCGTTCCTGGTCGGCGCGGTGCTCGCGCCCACCGACCCGGTGTTCGCCTCGGCCATCATCGGCCGCAAGGAAGTGCCGTCGAAGCTGCGTCAGCTGCTCAATGTGGAGAGCGGCATCAACGACGGCCTCGCGCTGCCCGTCGTACTGGTCCTCATCGCCGCCGCCGGTCCCACCGCGGGCCACACGGCCGAGATGTCGTTCGGCTCGATCGGCCTGGAGCTGGCCCTCGGCCTGGCCTTCGGCGTCGCCGCCCCGCTGCTGGTGCACTGGCTCGTACGGTTCCGGCTGCTGGGCGCCGAGCCCAAGCTGCAGCCGCTGCTGCCGCTGGCGACGGGCGTGATCCTGTACGGGGTGTGCCATCTGACGCACGCCAACCCGTATCTGGCCGCCTTCTCCGCGGGCGCGGTCATCGCCGCCACCTCCGAGGAGGCCAAGCACGCCTTCGAGCCGCTCGGCGAGGCGCTGGCGGAACTGGCCAAGTTCGCGGCGCTGCTGGTCTTCGGCGCGCTGCTCACCCCGCAGCTCTTCGGCGACCTGTCCGTCGGCGGCTACATCGCCGTCATCCTGGCGATCGTGCTGATCCGGCCCGCCTCGCTGCTGCTCTCCCTGATCGGGACCCGCTTCGAGCGCAAGGAGAAGCTGGTGGCAGCCTGGTTCGGCCCCAAGGGCTTCGCCTCGGTGGTGTACGGACTGCTGGTGCTGCAGGCCGGCATCCCGCACGGCCAGGAGGCGTTCACTCTGATCGCCGTCTGCATCGCCTTCTCGATCATCGCGCACAGCAGCACAGATGTGCCGATCGCCCGCATCTTCCATGTGGAGAAGCTCGCCGGCATCCCGGGCAGCGATGACGACCACCGCTCCGGCGCCGCGACCCGCGCCGACAGCGTCACCCGCCCCCGGACCGACGCACACACAGACACAGAAACAGCCACAGTCGCAGACACCGACACCGACGCCAGCCATGACGACGCCCCGCCGGCCGCGCTGCCGGAGCAGGGCAGCAAGGAGAGCAGCGGACGTGCTCGCACATGACCTCGCGGAGCCCTATCCCTCGGTGACGACGGACGACCCGGCGTCCGACGCGGCACGGCTGCTCGCCGAGAAGCAGCTGCCCGCGCTGCTGGTGCTCGACGCGGACGGCCAGCCGTATGCGATCGTGCCCGGCTCCCAGCTCGTACGGCAGCTGGTGCCGGAGTACGTCATGGAGGACCCGCTGCTCGCCTCCGTGATCGGCGACCGCCACGAGGAGGGGCTGATCGACGCGATCGCCGATCTGACGGTCGCCGAGTGGCTGCCGCGGCGGGCCTACTCACCGCCTTTTGTGGGCCCCGACGCGGGCGCCCTGCAGGTGGCGGCCCTGATGGCGAGAACCCACAGCCCGTTGGTCGCGGTGATCGAACGGGATGCGCAAGGGGTCCGGCTGCTGGGCGCGATCACCGCGGCGCGCCTGGTGCGCCACTTCCTCAACGAGGGGGACGGTCCCCCTCGCCCCGAGCCGGACGGCCCCGGAGCCTAGACGCCGCCCGGGGGCAGGGTCTCGCCGGGGACGCCGTCTTCCCGGAGGCGTACGAAGGGAATCCGCTCCCCGGCGGCGCGATAGGACTCCGCGGCGCGGTCGGCGCGGTCGGCGCGGTCGGCGCGGTCGGCGCGGTCGGCGCGGTCGGCGCGGTCCACAGTGAGTCCCATGTACCGGCAGAGCCGTCTCGCGGTCCTCGGGTGCTTCGCCGCATAGCGGGCCATGATCCGTCCGCCCTCCTCCGGCTCCACGAAATACGCCGTGACCAGCCGGTACCGCCGGCCGGACTGGATCGTGGCCTGCGGCTGCACCCGCAGATTCCGGTACCAGTCGGCCTGCGGGCCGAATCCGGAGGCCACCACCCAGCTGGAGGAGCCCGGGGTGTGCTCGACGACCTCGACGACCGTCTCCCTGGTCAGGCCCGTGCTGCGGCCCGTGTGCACCAGCCGCAGCAGCCGCCCGCCGAACAGCGGACCGAGACCGATGCGGAAGAGAAGGTTCGGCAACCGGAAGGCGACACGCCGCCAGCCCTTCGGACGCGTCGGCCAGTGCCCTTCCAGGGGATCGGACGTCACGGTTCCGCCTTCTTTTCGGTAACGGAGAGATGAGCGGGAACGAGCGGGAAGATTCGCCAGTGGAACCTTTGCATAGTCTCATTGTCGGGCGGGAGAGGAGGCCGTCCGTCAACGGCCTGTGTCGCGGCCGCGCCCCCTGGCACGATGCATTGGGGAGAGCCGTTGTCCCGGACGCCGGGCGCACGCCGGGCGCCGATGCCCGGAACACATCCGCCGGCAGTCGGAGCGATCACCTGGAGTAGGCCTTGGCCGAGAAGCGTCCGCCGCCGTACCACCTGCTGCTGTCGGTGCTGCCGTTCGCCGTCATGGCCGTCGTCGCCGTCGTCGACGTCACGGCCGGGCCCAGCGTGGGCTTCCTGCCGCTGGTGTCGCTGGGGCCCGCCTTCGCCGGACTGGTCGGAGGGTGGCGGCGCACGGCGCTCATCGGCGCGCTCGCGCTCGTCCTGTGTGCGGGGCTGGGCCTGTACGACGGGCTCTTCGACACCCGGCGCGGCTACACCTCGATGGCCTCGGTCGCCGGTGTCACCGCGGCAGGCGTCGCCGCGGCCGTGATGCGGCAGCGCCGCGAGGCGGAGCTCGCCGGCGTGCGGAGCATCGCGGAGGTCGCCCAGCGAGTGCTGCTGCGGCCGGTCCCGCGCAGCGCCGGGCATCTGCGGGTGGCCGTCTCCTACACCTCGGCGGTCGCGGAGGCCCGCATCGGCGGGGACCTGTACGAGGTCGTCACCTCCCCCGGCGGGGTGCGCGTGGTGGTGGGGGACGTCCAGGGCAAGGGCCTGGAGGCGGTGGAGACGGCGGCGGTGGTGCTGGGCGCGTTCCGGGAGGCCGCGCACGACGAGCCCGATCTGATGTCGGTGAGCGCCCGTTTGGAGCGTGCCGTGGACCGCACCCTTCGGGGGGAGAAGTTCGTCACCGCGGTGCTCGCCGAGATCACCTCGACGGGGCGGGTGACGTTCCTCAACTACGGGCACCCGCCGCCGATGATCGTACGGCCGGACGGCGCCGCACGGTTTGCCGAACCGCCCCAGTACGCGCTGCCGCTCGGACTCGCGGCCCATGGAACACCCGGCCCCGAGCCGTACACCGCGCCGTTCGCGCCCGGCGACCAGCTGCTGCTCTACACCGACGGGGTGAGCGAGGCGCGGGACCGGGAGCGCAACTTCTATCCGCTGGCCGAGCGGGCCGGGCTGCTCAAGGACCCCGATCCGGAGGCCGCGCTGGAGGCGCTGCGCCACGATCTGAGCCGCCATGCGGAGGGACCGCCGCACGACGACGCGGCGATGCTGCTGATCAGACACCGGACGGGCTGACGCCGCACAGTCTGACGCCGCCGCGGGCCCGCGGGGCCCTGCTGTGCGCGGCCGACGCCCGACGGCCGACGCCGACGGGCGGCACCGCGTCCGGGCGGCACCGCGTCCGGGCGGCTCGGCGCGGCACGCGCCGTGCACCCGGCCAGCGGCGGCTCCGGTCCCACCGACTGCGGGGGCGGAGGCTCCCTCCCTGCCTCGCGCCCCCGACGGCGGCCGGTCACCGCGTGACGCGCGACGCATCCGGCCGGGGGCGGCGGCCGAGGAGTTCGGCGAGTCCGCGCCGGGTGGCGGCCAGCACCACGCGGTCCTCCGGTTGCAGCACATAGCCGGGGTGGAGGTCCCACATCAGGCCGGTGGGGTGCTCCTCGCCGTCCGCCGGGTGGGGCGTGGCGAGATCCGGGCGGCGGTCGTCCGGCGCGGTGGTGTCCAGCGCGAGGAGCCGCCAGGCCCCGGGGCTGAAGGCCTCGGCGACCGTACGGCCCTCCAACTGCGCATGGCCCGCCACTTCGAGCGCGGCGAAGAGCAGCACCTTGCGCTCCACGGGGATCGCGCCGAGGATCTGGCGGCCCATCATGGCCCCGGCGAAGGCGGGCGCGGCCAGAGTGGAGACGCTGCGGCTGCGGGTCAGCGCCTCGGGGTGGGCGGCGCGCAGGGTGCGGTAGACCGCGGTGGCGAAGTCGTCGTCGTACAGGCGCAGCGCGACCCGCAGATCGGGCTTGACGGTGCGCGCGTAGAGCGCTGCCTCCAGATTGGTGGTGTCGATGCTGGTGAGCGCGAGCAGCGCATGCGCACGGTGGATCTTGGCGGCCTCCAGGACGCCTTCCTCCGTGACGTCCCCGAGGACGGTCGGCACCCGCAGCCGCCGGGCGAGGGGTATGCCGCGGGCATCGGGGTCCTCTTCCACCACGACCACCGGGATGTCGAGTTCGCGCAGCCGGGCGAGCACCCGGGTGCCGATCTTGCCGAGGCCGAGCAGCACGACATGCCCGGACAGACCGCGGGGCGGGCGGCGCAGCGCGGAGTTGCCGCGGAACGCGCCCAGCGCCTCCAGCGCGCCCGCCACCAGCAGCGGCAGCAGTGCGAGCCCGACGAGCCCGGACAGCAGCTGGAGGATCTGCCGGGCCGGATTCTCCCCGACGGCCGGGTCGTTGATGGCGAACAGGTCGAGGATCGTGATGTACGCGGCGTGCAGCGGGCCTTCGTCGGTGGTGACGATGGAGGCCACGGTGAGCGCGAGCACGGCGAGCCCGATGGCGGCGACGGCCCAGCGCAGCCGGCGGGAGAACACTTCGCCGAGCGGTACGGAGCGACCGCCGAGCCGCCCGGCGGGCAGCGCGGGGCCCGCATGGCTGACGGTCTCCAGCACGACGGCGCCGCGGCCGACGGCGGCGTTCACGCTGCGGTCGTCGGGCAGCAGGGCCGGCCCCTCGGGTCCGCTGGCGTCCGAACCCTCCGAGCCCGCGGGGTCGTTGCGGGTCGCGGACAGCAGGGCGAGCGTGCACAGCCCGGGGTCCACGACCTCGCCGTCGGCGGGCGGGGTGCGCTCCACGGCCCGCAGCAGCAGCCCGTCCGCATGCACGATCTTTCTTGTCCCGGCGATGGCGGTGGCGGCGAGCGCGGGCGCGGCGGTGTCGGCATCGGACAGCACCGTGGTCGACGCGTCCAGCGCGGCGGCGTCCAGCTCCGGCATGGCGACGGCGGCGGCCTGGTCGAGGAGTTCCTCCAGATGCTGGCCGAGCTTGCGGTTGTAGAGCCTGATGACCAGCCGGAGCCGGGGGTTGAGTCTTCGGGCGGTCAGCGCGGCGCGGATGTTGGTCTCGTCGACGTCATAGACGAGCGCGAGGGCGGCCGCCTGCTCGACCCCCGCCTCCGCAAGCACCGTCTCGGTCGGCTCCGCTGCCTCGATCAGCCGGTCCGCCGCCTGCTCGGGCACCCCCTCGGCCGCGGCCGCCGCCTGCGCCGCCCGGCCCATCACCGCGGACATCCGCTCCAGCAGCACCGACGCCCGCCCCCGCCCCGGCACGGTGAGCGGCGCGCTCGCCCCCTCGGGCGCGGCGTCGATGACGAGGGTGACCCGCTCCCCGTACACATCCCGGAGCTCTGCCCCGAGCCGGTGCGCGAGCGCATCGTCCCCGCACACGATCATGTGCCCGTCGGGTGTGCCGTACCGGCCCTGCGAGGAAGGTGAAGTCTGCTGAGGAAGTGAAACCACGGCCAAAGCCTGCACCGCACACGGACTTTCATGCACGCGGGGTGCCGATGTGCGTTCGGCAGCGCCTTCGTGAAGCGCAGGCATGCGAAAAGTACGGATCTGACCAATCGTGATCGATGTGTGACCGTCACCAGGACGACATATCCGAATTATAACGAGTGCTCACAGTGAAGGTTCCGTAAAGATCTCCTTTGACCTGTGTAACAAAACGGAGGGGATCTGGTGCTCATTCGCAGAGCCAGAAGCACACAAGCCTCACTGGTACTTGGGATATCGATGGCGCTGTGCGGGCTGTCCCTGGGAGCGCTCAGCGGATCGACCGCTGCGGCGGCGTCGGGCTGCACCGCAGGAACGGATTCGGACTTCAACGGGGACGGCATCCGCGACATGGCGATCGCCGACCCGGAAGCGACAGTCGCCGGGCAGGCCGAAGCCGGGCTGGTCCGCGTCGTCTACGGCGGCGGCAAGGGGACGGCCGAAGTCCATCAGGGGTCGAAGGGCGTCACCGGTGGCCCGGAGGCGGATGACAAGTTCGGCCACACGCTCGCGGTCTACGACGGCAACAAGGACGGGTGCAGCGATCTCGTCGTGGGTGTCCCCTATGAGGGCGTCGGCGCCGAGGCAGAGGCGGGTGCAGTGCATGTGATCTACGGCGCTCCCGCCGGGCTGGGCGAAGGACCCGCGGGCATCAGCCTGATCCAGGGCACCGGGACCGGCGGCATCGCCGGTTCGGCGCCCGAGGGGGGCGACTGGTTCGGCTTTTCGCTCGCAGCCGGGGCCACCGCCGGCGGCGAACCGTATCTGGTCATAGGCGTGCCCGGCGAGGACTTGGGCACAACACGGGATTCCGGCGTCATCCACTACGTGCGCCGAGAGAGCAATGTGACCATCCATCAGGATGTTGCCGGGATGGCCGGGGTGCCCGAGGAGAACGACCGATTCGGCTACTCCCTCGCCGGCTCGCCCCGCCACGTCGCTATCGGCACCCCGGGGGAGGCCATCGGCGCGGAGCAGTTCTCCGGCGGTGTTCAAGTAGTCGCCCACCAACTGAACTCCGACGGCGTGCCCGCGCCGGTCATCGGGTTCGACCAGGACAGTCCCGGCATCAACGGGGTAGCAGAGGCGGACGACCGGTTCGGCGGGTCGCTGGCCATGGTTCCGTACCGTCCTTCGGGAGCTTCTGCGGCCACCGACTCGATCCTGGCGATCGGCTCCCCCGGAGAGGACCTGACCAGCGGAAAGGACGCGGGACGCGTCATCCTGGCGCACATCCGGGCATCCGGGGCGATGTCCCAGACCGCCGACATCAGCCAGGACGTCTCGGGTGTTCTCGGCGCAGGCGAGAACGGCGACTTCTTCGGTCAGACGCTCACGGCAGTCAACGCCAAGCCCAAATCCGTCGGTTCTGCCTCGACCATGCTGCTCGCCGTGGGCATCCCCGGGGAGGACCTGGCCGACAACGTGGATGCCGGAGCCGTGCAGGTGTTCCCCATGACAGGGCCGATCGGGGACGGCCGTTGGATCCAGCAGGGCGAACTCGGTCTGCCTGGCGTGGCGGGACCCGGACAGTATGTGGGCACCGGCCTGCTCGCGACCGCCGACCGGCTGTACCTCGGCCAGCCGTACGGGCCGACGGCCCAACGCGGCGTCTACGGCCTGCCCTGGGCGAACATCCTCTCCGACGGAACCGGCGCGGTCACCGCCACCAGGCCCGGCGAGGGCGGCCTGCCCGCCGAGCAGACGTCCTTCGGCGCGGTGATCCGCTGATGAGCGCGGTCACACCCCAACACGGCAGAGACCAACGGGGAAGAGAACACATGAGCATCCATCGGCGACGCGCCGCGTCGTCCCGCACGGCCGCCGGCCTCGCCGCCGCCCTCGGGCTGCTGGCCACCGGCCTCACCTGGCCCGCCGCACAGCCCGCGGAAACGGCCATCGCGGCGGGTAGCGCGGCGCGCGCCGTCGGCGCGACTGCCGAGACCGACGAAGCGCACGGCGCCTTCAGCGAGCAGGCGGCGAGCGCCGCCGCCGAGAAGAACGGCCAGCGGGTCGAGGTCACCGGGCTCCGGCAGGAGCGGCGCGAGGTCTTCGCCAACCCGGACGGCTCCTTCACCGCGATCGAGTACACCGAGCCCGTCCGCACCCTGCGCGGCGGCGACTGGGTCGACGTCGACGACACCCTGGCCCGGCGCGAGGACGGCAGTTGGTCGCCCAAGGCGGCGACCGTGGAGCTGGAGTTCTCAGGCGGCGGCGAGGGGCCCTTCGCCCGGATACGCAAGGCGGGCCGGGAGTTCGCGCTGACCTGGCCAGGCGGTGCACTGCCCGCGCCTCAGGTGGAGGCCAACACCGCTACGTACCGCGACGTACTGCCGGGCGTGGACCTCGTGGCGAAGGCCGAGGTCGACGGACTGGGCCACCTCTTGGTGGTCAAGACGCCGGAGGCGGCCAAGAACCCTGAGCTGGCACGCATCGAACTGGGCATCAAGACCGAGGGCCTGAAGGTCGAGGAGACCGAATCGGGCGCGCTCCGGGCCGTCGACGCCACGGTCGGCGGCACGGTCTTCGAGGCGGGCCGGCCCGCGATGTGGGACTCGGCGGCTGTCGCAGAGCAGCGCGCGGACTCCACGGGCGGCCCCGCACCGCAGCTGGCAGCTGCGCGGCCGGCATCGGTCCGCGCCACCGCGTCGGCCCGTGCTGCCGCCGAGCCGCAAGCGAACCCCGAGGTGCCGGCCGGCGAGGCGGAACTGGACGGTCCTGGCGGCGGTGGCGCCACCGCGGCCGTGGACTTGGAGGTGGCGGACGAGAAGCTCACCCTCGTGCCGGACGCCAAGCTGCTGAACAGCGAAGAGACGGTCTACCCGGTCGTCATCGACCCCGTATCCAAGACCACGCACCGCTCTGCCTGGACCGCCGTGATGTCCGGCATGCCGAGCACCAAGGAGTGGAAGTACTCCGGCAGCGCGGGCGTGGGCAAGTGCCCGCTCAACTACAACCCGACAAGCTGCAAGAACGTCGGCGTACGGCGGACGCTGTACACCGTGCCCACGTCCTTCTACAAGGGCAAGCAGATCATCAAGGCCACCTTCTCGGCCCGCGTCCAGCATGTGTACTGGGCCGACGCCAAGGCGGAGCCGATTCAGCTCTACCGGATCGGCGGGAAGAACTACAAGGTCACCTCGTCCAGCAACTGGAGTAACACCAAGGACGACTGGGACGACTTCCTGATGACGGTGGACAAGAAGATCTCGCCGACATCGTGCTCCAGCTCGGCGAATCTGCACTTCGAGGGCGGCGAGCTGACCAGCGAGGTGAAGACCGCGGCAAGCGGCGGCTGGACCTCGCTGTCGCTGGGCCTGAAAGCCGGGAACGAGAGCAGCTACGCCGGCTGGAAGCGCATCTGCGGCAACACCTACCTCTCCGTGGACTACAACAACCCGCCGAGGCAGGTGGACTCCCGGCTGATGTCGTCGTCCCCCGGCGGCAAGTGCGTCTGGGGCTCCGGCCGCCCGTACGTCGACGAACCTCCGGAGCTGCGCGCCGAGGCACGCGACCCGGACCACTCCTCGTCCAGGACCGACAAGGTCAAGATGCGGTTCCAGGTGGACTGGACGGATTCCGCGGGCAAGGCCCAGTCGTACACCTATGACACCTCCTACAAGGCGCCGAACGCGGGCACGGTCTTCCGCCACCGGGTGAAGTCGTCGATCCCGGAGAACACGGTCATCTACTGGAGCGCCCGGGCCTACGACGGTGACGCCTGGGGCGAGTGGAGCCACGCCGGCAGTCCGCAGCGCTGTGAGTTCATCTACGACGCCTCCAGGCCGGGCGCACCGCTGGTGAATTCCGAGCAGTACCCGGACGACGAGATCTGGCATCACGGCGTGGGCACCGCGGGGACGTTCACCTTCAGTCCCGACACCGAGGACAGCACCCCGGACGATGACCTGGTCGAGTACCGCTACGCCTTCGACGGCGATGCGGTGAAGACGATTGCGGCCGACAAGACCGGAGGCTCCGCCTCGGTGACCTGGACTCCCCAGAGCGCGGGCCGCCACTGGGTGACGGTGGAGGCGTTCGACAAGGCCGGTCACTCCAGCACACGAGCCCAGCACGAGTTTCTGGTGACCGACGGCCTGCCTGCGGCCGGGCAGTGGAACCTGGCCGACGAGGAGGGCGCCGCCGACGCCCACGACGAGTCGGGCCGCAACCCTGCGGCAGCCGGCAGCGGGGTGAAGTTCGGTGTACCGGGGCCCGGCGGCGGCGCCGACTTCGCGGCCCGGCTGGACGGCTCCCAGAACGCCTACCTGGACGCCGGCCAGACCGTCGTGGACAGCGACGCCGGCTTCAGCGTCAGCGCCTGGGTCCGCCCCGCGTCACTGGACCGGGACATGGCCGTCGTCAGCCAGGACGGCACCGGCGAGCCCGGCTTCGTCCTCGGCTATGACGCGGCGGAGCGTTCCTGGGCCTTCTCCATCCCGGTGTCCGACGTGAACACGCTCGGGCACTGGAAGGTCAGCGCGGGCGTCACTCCCGTCAAGGACCAGTGGGTGCTGCTGACCGGCGTCTACGACGCCCACGCCGCCGGCGGCCCGGAGCTGCGGATCTACGTCAACAACCAGGCCAAGGGCAGCGTCAAACGGCACTCCCACTGGACCTCGTACGGTCCGCTGCAGATCGGCCGCACGCTGGCCAAGAGCGGCTACCGGGACCACTTCCACGGCGACCTGGCAGAGGTACGGGTGTTTGACCGCGTCCTGCCGCCTGCCCAGGTGGCCGAGCTGATGACGGTCAAGCCGCAGCGCAGGGGCTACTGGATGCTGGACGAGGCCCCAGGCGGATCCGCGGCCAATGTGCAGCAGGACGGCGAGCCGCTGACGCTCGCGGGCGGCGCGTCCGTCTACCAGCCGGACCCGCTGTTCGGCTGGCCCACCGCGCTGGTCGGCGAGGGGCATCTCGAACTCGATGGATCGACCGGCTATGCGGCGACCAAGAGCGCCCCGGTAGGCGGCGACTCCAGCTTCACCGTCGCCGTACGGGCTCAGCCCACGACACTGGCTCCCGAGCGCTCGCAGACGGTGATCTCTCTGCCCGGCGCCCACGCAGAGCGATTCGCTGTGCGGTACCAAGCGGCCACCGGACGGTGGGAGCTGGCCGTGGCCGAGGAGAACACGGCGGGCTCGCCGACCGTGACGGTCGACGATGACCAGCAGCTCCCTTCGAACGAGGGATCAGGCCAGCACCTGGCCGTCGTGTATGACGCGTTCGCCAATGAACTGCGGCTCTACGTGGAGGGACAGCTCGCCGACTCGGCGATCACGTCCGACGACACGATGTGGAAGGCCACAGGCGGCCTGCAGGTCGGCCGCTCGGCGCTGGGCGGCGGCAGCGAGTACTTCGCGGGAGCCCTGGACGAGGTCCGGGTGTACGCGGGTGCGGCCGACCCCCTCGCCATCCGGCATCTGGCGCGGATCACAGCCAAGCCGGACATCTAAACGAGCGGTTGAGCGGGCCGGTCCGATTTCCGGACCGGCCCACTCAAGCAGCTCTTCTATGAAGACGCCCGCATGGGCACAATCGGGGAGATTCAGTGAAGTCCTTCAGAGGACGATTGTTGACTCGGCGCATACCGCGCCGATGGGCGGGATCGGTCGTCATCGGCCTGAGCCTCGCCCTGTCGGCAGGGATGGTGGAAGCCATCCCGGTAGAGGCCGCAGGAAAAGACCGGCCGGGCGTCCAGGACCTGGGCGACCCGGCACAGGGGAAGAACGCCAAGACCAAGCCACGCAGCGCCGACCCGGCGGCGAAGGCCGCCGTGAAGACGCTGGACGCGGCCGAGTGGCCGGACGACGACAGCGCCACGCTGCGCGTCGGCGGAAATCTCGGCAGCCGCAATGACGTGCCCAAGGGCGCTGCCGCGCCCGGCGGTACAGGTGATGCCGCCACGATCGGCGGCCTTCCGGTCAAGGCGAGCGACGCACACATCTCGGCGAAGGCCACGGCCAAGAGCGCACACTCCTCGGCTGCAAGGGCCGGGGGCACGGCCCCGGACCGCGTGCGGGTCTCATCGCTGGGCCGGGAGCGGGCCGCCGAACTGGGCAGCGCGGCCCTGCTGCGGGTGCAGCGCGCGGACGGAGTGGAGACGTCCGCACCGGTCGAGCTGACCGTGAACTACGCGGAGTTCGCCGAAGCGTACGGCGGCGACTACGGGGCCCGGCTGCGGCTGGTGGAGCTTCCCGCCTGTGCCGCCAAGGCGACCCCGGGCAGCAAGGAGTGCCCCGAGCTGCCGAAACCGCTCGACTCCCGCAACGACGCGGGCGCTCGGACGGTGACCGCCACCGTCGAGGCCGACGCCGACCGGGCGGGCCTGTCCACCCAGGCGGGTGAGGCGGCCCCGCTGCTGGCCGTGACCGCCGGGGACTCCTCCTCGCAGGGCGACTACAAGGCGACGCCGCTGTCCCCTTCGTCGAAGTGGTCGGTGGCCAACTCGTCCGGCGGGTTCTCCTGGAACTACCCGGTCCGGACGGTGCCGACCCCGGGCGGTCTGACCCCCTCCGTCGGGCTGAGCTACTCCTCCCAGGCGGTCGACGGCCGGACTTCCGCGACCAACAACCAGGGTTCCTGGGTCGGTGAGGGCTTCTCCTTCGAGCCCGGCTATGTCGAGCGCCGCTACAAGCCCTGCTCGGACGACGGCCACAAGTCCTCCGCCGAGCAGTGCTGGGCGTTCGACAACGCCACCATCATGCTGGCGGGCGCCTCCGGCGAGCTGATCAAGGATGACAAGTCCGGCAAGTGGCATCTCACCGGCGAGAACGGTGCCAAGGTCGAGCAGCTGACCGGGGCGCACAACGGCGACAACAACGGTGAGCACTGGAAGGTGACCACCACCGACGGCACGGAGTACTACTTCGGCCTGAACCGCCGCCCCGGCTGGACGTCCGGCAAGGAGGAGACCAACTCCACGTGGACAGTGCCGGTCTTCGGAGATGACTCCGGCGAACCCTGCTACAACGCGACGTTCAGCAAGGCCCACTGCCAGCAGGCCTGGCGCTGGAACCTCGACTACGTCAAGGACTCCCGCGGCAACGTGATGTCCTACCTGTACGGCAAGGAGACCAACCACTACGCCCTGAACGGCAAGACCGACGTCAAGGGCACCGCGTACACACGCGGCGGCTACCTGAAGCGCATCGACTACGGTCAGCGCGACGGCAAGGTGTTCTCCGGTGACGCCGCGGCGCGCGTCGACTTCCACACCGCCGAGCGCTGCCTGCCGACGAAGGACTTCGACTGCGCGGCGAGCAAGTTCACCAAGGCCAATGCCAAGCACTGGCCGGACACGCCGGTGGACCGCTACTGCAAGGCTGGAGCGAAGTGCGACTCCAGCCAGGTCGCGGCGACCTTCTGGACCCGTAAGCGGCTGACCGGCATCACCACACGGATGCACAAGGGGTCCGGCGCCTACGCGGATGTGGACGCCTGGACCTTCACGCACCTGTTCACCGACAACGGCGACGACTCCAAGACCCTGTGGCTCTCCGAGATCGACCACGAGGGCAAGGTCGGCGGCAGCGCCAAGCTGCCCTCGCTCGAACTGCAGGGCATCCAGCTGAAGAACCGGGTGGACAAGGACGGCGACAACATCGCGCCGTTCCACCGCTTCCGACTGGCCTCCGTGCTCACCGAGACCGGCGCTCAGCTGGACGTCAACTACGCGCCGGCCGAGTGCACGGCCGACAAGCTGCCCAAGCCGGGTGAGCAGACGGGCCGCTGCTATCCCGTGAGGTGGGCGCCGCCCGGCCATATCGACCCGATCACCGACTGGTTCCACAAGTACGTCGTCGCCGAGATCATCGAGACCGACCGCACCGGCGGCGGCGAGGATGTCGTCACCCGCTACGACTACAAGGGGGACGCCGGCTGGCGGCACGGCGAGCCGGACGGCATCACCGACGAGAAGTTCCTGACCTGGGACCAGTGGCAGGGCTACGGCAAGGTCACCGTCACCAGCGGCAACGGCCAGACCATGTCGACGCGGCTCGACTACACGTATCTCAGGGGGCTGGACGGCGACAAGAAGCCAGGAGGCGGCACCCGCACCGAGAAGGTCACCGACTCCACCGGCAAGACCTACACCGGGCACAAGGAGTACACCGGCTTCGAGCTCGAGACCCAGACCTGGGACGGGGACAAGGTCGTCTCCAAGGTGATCAGCGAGCCGTGGAAGCATGACACGGCCACGCAGACCAAGAAGTGGAAGACGACCAAGGCCACCATCGTCCAGCCGAGGGTCACCCGCGGGTACACCGCCCTCGCGTCCGGCGGCTGGCGGGAGACCAAGTCCACCTCGTGGTACGAGACCGGGAACCGCACCGGCCGGGTCAGCATGGTCGAGGACCTGGGCGATGTCTCCACCGCCGAGGACGACAAGTGCACCCGGCTGTGGTACGCGGACAACCCGTCCGAGCACATGTACGAGCTGCCCTCTCGCAGTGAAGCCGTGTCGGTCGGCTGCTCGGCCACGCCGGACCGCAGGACGCAGGTGATAGCCGACGAGCGGACCTCGTACGACGGCGGCTCGTTCGGCGACCAGCCGAAGAGGGGCGACGCCACCAGGACGGAGCGGCTGACCTCCCACGACGGCTCCAAGGCGACCTACCAGGTCACCGGCCACACCACATATGACGCCTTCGGCCGCCCCACGTCCCAGACCGACGCTGCCGGGGCAAAGACGACCACGGAGTACACCGATGTCAACGGCCTGATCTCGAAGACCAAGGCCACCAACGCTCTCGGGCATGTCACCACCACCGACTTCGCCCCCGCGTGGGGCCAGTCGGCCGGCCAGACCGACCCGAACGGCAAGCGCACGGACCTGGCGTATGACCCGCTGGGCCGACTGGTGTCGGTCTGGCTGCCCGACCGCGCCAAGAGGCAGACCCCGAGCATCAAGTACTCGTATCTCGTCCGCCGCGACAAGCCGGTCGCGGTCAAGACCGAGAAGGTCGAGATCAGCGGCTCCTACGGTGTGGAGTGGCAGCTCTATGACGGACTGCTCAGGCCCCGGCAGAAGCAGACAGAGGGCCCGGACGGCAGCCGCATGGTCGCCGATGCCTTCTATGACGGCGTCGGCAAGATCAAGAAGGCCAACAGCACCTACAACGCCGTGGGCGCGCCCTCCAGCGAGCTGCTGGAGGTCAGGAACGGCGAGGTCGGCGCGCAGACGCTCTACGAGTACGACGGTCTCGGCCGCCCGACGAAGGAGACCTTCGCCGTCGCCGGTGCGCCTCAGTGGTCCACCACGACCCGGTACGACGGCGACCGCACTCATCTCGTCCCGCCGCAGGGCGGCGTGCCCGTAACCAAGATCACCAACGCAGCCGACCAGATCACGGAGCTGCGCTACCACCACGTCGAGTCACCCGCGGTGAACGGGCCTTCCGGTCCGGGCGCAGGGTACGACGCGACGAAGTTCAGCTACACGCCGGGCGGCGAACTGGCCAAGGTCACCGACGCCAAGGGCAACATCTGGCAGTTCGAGTACGACCAGATGGGCCGCAAGGTCAAGACGGTCGACCCGGACACCGGCGTCTCCACATTCACCTATGACGCCGCGGACCGTCCGGTCTCCGGCACCGACGCTCGGGGCGAGAAGCGCTCCACCGTCTACGACAAGCTCGGCCGCACTCTGACCACCTGGGAGGGCGAGCCGAACACCGGCGCCAAGCTCACCGAGACCCGCTACGACCGGCCGGGCTGGCTGGGCAAGGCGTGGGCCTCCCTGCGCTATGTCAACGGCGGCAGCGAGTACTTCGCCACCGTCACCCAGTCCATGGACGCCTACTACCGGCCGCTGAAGACCGCGTACTCGGTGCCCAAGTCCGAAGGCGCGCTGGCGGGGATCTACACCTTCACCACCGGCTACAACCGGGACGGCACCGTCCAGGGCATGGGCATGCCGGCCGCTGGCGACCTGGGCGCCGAAACAGTGGTGTTCGGCTATGACGAGCTGCAGCGCCCCACGTCCATGCACGGCAAGACGTCGTATGTCACGAACACGGTGTACTCCAACACCAGTCTGCTCCAGCAGCTGGAGCTGTCCGACGGCAGCGGCAAGACGCTGTGGCAGACCTTCCAGTACGAGAAGGGCACCGACCGGCTCACCCGCGCGGTGGTCGACGTGTCCTCGCAGAGCCGTTCGCTGAAGGCCGCGCACTACTCCTACGACCAGGTCGGCAAGGTGCTGTCCATCTCGGACACCGCCAACACCGCGGCCGGCTCTGCGGATGTCCAGTGCTTCGCCTACGACAGCGGCCAGCGCCTCGCCGAGGCGTGGACGCCCGCTGCCACCGCCGAAACGGCGGCGGGCGCGGGTACGTCCGGCGCGACGATGGGCGGCTCCCGGCCGTCCGCCTGTACCGCCCCCGCGGGCAGCAAGGCGCTGGGCGGCCCCGCGCCGTACTGGAAGTCGTACGAGGTCGACGCGATCGGCAACCGCACCAAGGAGGTCATCCACGACACCGGTCTGAACGCCGCCAAGGACATCACCCGCACCTACACCTACGGTGAAGGCGCGGCCGGACCGCACGCGGTGACCAAGGTCGTCGAGGACGGCCCGAGCGTGGACCAGCAGTACACCTACGCCTACGACGCGACCGGCAACACCACCGAGCGGGTCATCAGCGGCGACGCCCAGAAGCTGGAATGGGACGTCGAGGGCCAACTGGTCAAGACGACCGAGGCGGACGGCGCGGAGGCGACCTACGTCTACGACGCCGGGGGCAACCGCGTGGTCCGCCGTGACGCCACGGCCACCACGGTCTACCTGCCCGGCATGGAGCTGCGACTGGCCAAGGGCTCGTCCAAGGCCGAGGCCACCCGCTACTACTCCTACGCCGGCCAGACGATCGCGGTCCGCTCCGACAACGGAGACCTGGCCTTCCTGTCCTCCGACCACCACGGCACAGCCCAGCTGGCGGTCAACGCCACCACGGGCGCGGTGTCCCAGCGCCGCTTCGACCCGTACGGGCTCGACCGGGGCAAGCCGGTCGGCGAGTGGCCCGGCGAGAAGGGCTTCGTCGGCGGCACGATCGACAAGCAGACCGGCCTGACCAGCGTCGGGGCACGCGAATACGACGCCTCACTGGGCAAGTTCATCTCGGTCGACCCGGTCATCGACTACAGCCAGCCACAGCAGATCAACGGCTACGCCTACGCCAACAACAACCCCGTGACACTGTCCGATCCGTCGGGCTTGTTCCTCTGGGGGATGATCAAGCGGGCCATTTGGCGCGCGGTGCAAGCCATACGGCAGCAGACCACCAAGGAGGAGCAGGCGGTCTACCGGGCTCAGAACGAGAAGAACCGGGCGGAGCGCCAGTACAACGACGCCAAGCAGCAGACGAAGCAGGCTGCCAAGGAACTAGTCAAAATCGCCAAGAAGGAGCTTGGCATCGACGCCGCTCTGGACTGCTTCTCCAGTGGCGACCTGGGCGCCTGCGGCGAGACGGCACTGAACGTCGCAGGCAGCTTCGTCGGCGGCCTGGCAGGCAAGGTCTTCGCCAAGTACGTTGCTCGCTGGAAGTGGGATGAGGGTGCCCAACTGGTCAAGCGTCTCTGGGGCTTGCTCGACGACCTGGTCGACGGTGCAGAGGGCATGTGGAAGCGCTCCGGCACCCTGGACAAGGCGAACGACAAACTCGCCGCCGCCAAGGCGAAAGCCAAGGCCGCGAGGAGCAAGCAGGCGACTGACTGCGCGGTCGAGCACAGCTTCCTACCCGGCACCGGAGTCCTCCTTGCCAACGGCAAGACAAAGCCAATCGAAGAGATCGAACTCGGTGACAACGTCACCGTCACCGACCCGGAGACCGGCGAGACCACCACACGTGAGGTGGTCGCCACGATCGCCACGGAGGACGACAAGGACTTCGTCGACCTGACGATCAAGAGCGACGACAGCACAGCGGCGCTGATTTCCACCACGACGCATCCGCTCTGGAGCATCGATGAGGCGGCCTGGATCGACGCCGGGGACATCAAGCCGGGCACGCACCTGCGCACCCCGGAAGGCGACACGGTCGAGGTCGTCAAGATCCGCCACTTCGAGAAGCGCCAGCGCACGCATGACCTAACGGTCCGAGACGTCCACACGTACTATGTGCTGGCTGGGGACACGCCTGTCCTAGTTCACAACAGCAATGGCAAGGGGTGCGGGCCGAGCGGGTCGGGAATATCTGCACGTCACGAAAATGCTGGTGATCTCGGCCAGTACACCGATGGGCAGAAGACCCGGGACCCGGCTTCGCAGTGGTATCACGAGGAGCTGAGTAATGATGAGCTCCTGGACGGCATCAATAATGCTGCTGAGGGAGATGGAATCCTCGTCTCGCGTGATGGCACGATTCTGGGAGGTCATCACCGAAAGGACGAGGTTCTGAGAAGGATCAGGGACGGGAGTCTTGACCCGGATACGCAGATTCGTATCGACGTCTACGATGGGGATTAGTTCTGATGGCACTCATCCATTTGACAGACCCTGACTTCCGCGTATGTGAGATCAGCTTCGACTCGTTGCTGGTGATCCAGGCAGAGGCGGAGGAGCGAGGCTGGGCAACTCGATGGTCCTCCGTGGATGCGCTTCGGAGTCAGGTCAGGGAAGGCGCCGTTTTTCTCCGGCCGTTGATGCGGGAGGAGCGCGGAGGGGTTGTGCAGGCGTATCGATGTCTGCTGCTTTTCGCGACGGATGGTGACCAGAATGCTGGTGGAGTCGCCACTATCGACCTTGATCCGGCAAGGCTGAAATCTCTGGATCGAATCGATCGAGATCCTGCTGTTCGGAGAGTTCTCGCGCGGATGTTCACGCTAGCGACAGGCGGGATTTCGATGATCTCGAAGAAATAGCATATGGATCTGCATAGAAAGGCGACAGTCAGTTCACTGATTGGCGCTATTGTGGAACTCTGCATGTTCGCTATAGCGAAATCAAGAGGTTCTCGCGTGACCGGCTTCGCCTGTTATGCCGTCACCTGACGGCAGTATTTGACGGCAACGGCGGCGAACACCAGAGGTGTTCGCCGCCGTTGCCGTGCGTCGGGGTCAGGGGCGGTCGAGAGCGTTTCCGAGGGCGGTTACGGCTTCGTGTTGGAGGCGGATGCGTACGTGTAATGGTGCAGTCGGATATTGGAACTCTCGGAATGCCTCACCCTGTGCGGACCCATGCCGTGAA
>NZ_JADWYQ010000002.1 GCF_022414575.1 Streptomyces sp. MUM 178J
GGCCAGCCGGCGACGGAGAGGAAGCGGCCCAGGCTGTCGAGACGGGCTGCGGCGCGGCGCCGCGCGGCCGCGCCGGCGGTGATGCGCTCCCCCGCCGCCGCGCGCCGCCAGGGCTCGGCCCAGAAGGGCACGGGAGGCGGGGCGGCCGGCGGCGGGAGGCGTACGTCGGCCTCCTGGACGACATCGCCTTGGAGGGTCAGGCGGGCGGTGAGGCCGGGCGGCCAGTCGGCGAGCAGCGGGCCGAGCGGGATGTGCAGCCGGTCGAGCGTCAGGCCGTCGCGGTCCGGGCCGCGTTCGGCCATGGGGCGGCCGGGAGGCGCCGACGCGCTGCGACGCTCGTGGCGTGTGCGGCCTTCCGCCAGCTGTGCGCAGGCCGCGTCCAGCGCGCCGGCCACGTCCTGCGCCCGGGAGGCACTGACCCGGGCGCGAGGTTCCGGCATGTCCTGCCACAGCCGGTCGACCGCCCGGTCCAGCTCCGGGCCCGGCGTCCCCGCGATGAGCAGGACGTCGGCGTCGGCCGGGGTCACGGCCTCCGGCAGGTCCCGCAGGCGCAGCTCCCGCTCGGCCGCGAGCCGCACCCGCACGGCCGCGGGCATGGCGGCCAGCAGCACGCGGGGGCGCGCGGCCGCGGCCCGCAGCAGCAGAGCGGTCAGGTCCACCGCAGGGCCCCCTCCCGCCAGGCATACACCACACCGGCGACCAGCACGGCGAGGAAGACGAACATCTCGATCACCGCGCCGGGGCCCATGGCCGAGATGACCCGGACCCAGGGGTACATGAAGACCATCTCCATGTCGAAGGCGAGAAAGAGCATGGTCACGGCGTACCAGCGCATATGGAACCGGCTGACCGCGTGCTCGGCCGGCTCCAGTCCGGAGCCGAACGGCTGGGCGACGTACGGCTGGGCGACGTACGGTCCTGCGGCCCCCCGAAGCAGGCGGGCCGCTCCGTACAGCAGCCCCACGGCGAGGACGGTCAGGCCGAGCAGCGCGAGCACCGGGGTGAAGCCGCTCGCCGAGGCGTCCGCATGCATGGGCCCCTCCCTTACTGGTCCGGGTCGTCCGCCGGTACTCCGCGTGACCGGTATCCCCTCGGGCGGTTCGCAAACCCCCGTTCGCCCGGATGGCTCTGACACGTGCGGGGGCGGCGCGGGGGTACCCGGCAGGCCCGGAACGGTCTGGAGGAGGACATGCCCGAGCTGCCGGACGTCGAAGGGTTCCGCGGGGTGATGCAGCGGTGCGCCGGTGGGCGGCGCGTCGACGGCGTCGAGGTCCGCGATGCGGGGGTGCTGCGCGGGGTGACCGCCCGGCGGCTGCGCCGGGAGCTTCAGGGGCGGCGGTTCGCACAGCCGTGGCGGCACGGCAAGTGGCTGGTCACGCCGAGCGACGGCCCTGCGTTGGTCTGGCACTTCGGGATGACCGGCGAACTGCTGTGCGCCGCGCCGGACGACGCCGTCGAGGCGCATGACCGGCTGTTGATCACCCTCGACGGCGGCCGCCAGCTGCGCTACCGCGACCGGCGCAAACTGCAGGGAGTCCGACTGGCCGCGGACGAGGCGGCCGTGGAGCGGATCCTCGCGGACCTCGGACCGGACGCACGGGGGCTGGACCTCTCGTGCTTCCTCCGGCTGCTGTCCGGGCGGCGCGGGGGGATCAAGAGCGCCCTGACGGACCAGTCGCTGCTGGCGGGGCTGGGGAATCTCCTCGCCGACGAGATCCTCTGGCGGGCCCGGGTGCG
Organism: Streptomyces sp. MUM 178J; assembly: GCF_022414575.1. GTDB lineage: Bacteria > Actinomycetota > Actinomycetes > Streptomycetales > Streptomycetaceae > Streptomyces > Streptomyces chengmaiensis. The sequence goes on from NZ_JADWYQ010000002.1 coordinate 1,738, forward strand.
CCCGGACCGTTCGGTGCGCGGTCTGGACGACGACGAACTGCGACGGGTGCACGCCGCGATGGGCCGGGTGCTGCGGTCCTCGGTGCGGGCCGGCCGCGTCCCGGCCCGCCGCGGCTGGCTCACCGGCCGCCGGGACGACGCCGAGCCGGTGTGCCCGCGGTGCGGCCGTCCGCTGGCGTCGGGGCGGACGGCGGGGCGGCGGACGGTGTGGTGCGAGCACTGCCAGCGCTGAACGGTCCGCGCGCCGCCCGGCGCCCTGGGGCGCTCACTTCAGCGCTGGATCGCCGCGAGGCCCTTCTGCATGTCCTCGGCGTTCATGACCGGCTGGATCTCGATCCGCGCACCGAGGCCGGACAGCAGCGGCTCGGCGATGCCGGGCAGCCGCCAGCTGTCCTGCATGTCGAAGACGAACGTGCAGGAGCGATTGCCGTCGCTCGGGCCAAAGTAGGCGGCCTCGGGCTGGAGCTGGTCCATGAGCTCCATCATGATCTTCGCGAGTCTGCCCTGCTGGAGGGCCTCGGTGGACTTCTCGGTGTCCAGCTGGGCTCGCAGCATCACGCGCATGCTCTGGTCCTCTCTGCTGTGCCACGGGCCGGCGCGGCTGTTCCGCACCGGCGACGCCCGGGCCGCATCGTCCTCAGCGTCGCCCCGGCCCCCGGGGGCGGCAACCTCGGCGCCGCCGTCCGGGTGCGCACTCGACCCGGCGGGACGGGCGGCTGCGGACGGGTCGGGCCGGACGGCTGCGGGCAGTGCGTGACCGTGACACGAGGGGGGCGTGTGGGCACGGAGGGCGACAGGATGTGAGGATGTACCCGTGAGCAACAGCAACGTTTTCTTCGACATTTCCATCAACGACGAGCCCGCGGGCCGGATCGTCTTCAAGCTCTTCGACGATGTGGTCCCCAAGACCGCCAGGAACTTCCGCGAGCTGGCCACCGGCGAGCACGGCTTCGGCTACGAGGGCTCCGGGTTCCACCGGGTCATCCCCGACTTCATGCTGCAGGGCGGCGACTTCACCGCCGGCAACGGCACGGGCGGCAAGAGCATCTACGGGGAGAAGTTCGCCGACGAGAACTTCCAGCTCAAGCACACCAAGCCGGGCCTGCTGTCCATGGCCAACGCCGGCCGGAACACCAACGGGTCCCAGTTCTTCATCACCACCGTCGTCACCGACTGGCTGGACGGCAAGCACGTCGTCTTCGGCGAGGTCGTCGAGGGCATGGACGTCGTGAAGAAGATCGAGTCCCTGGGCTCCCGCAGCGGCGCCACCAAGGCCGACATCCGGATCGCGAAGTCCGGCGTCGTCGCCTGAGAGCGGGAGGCCGCGTCAGCGGCCTTGTCCTGACCTGCGCAAGGCCGTCCGGCCCGGCGCCCCGATTGCGGGGCGCCGGGCCGGACGGCTGTGTCGGGCGGCGTCAGTGCGCGCCGTTCGCTCAGTACGGGCCGTTCACATTGTCGATCGAGCCGTAGCGGTCGGCCGCGTAGTTGCAGGCGGCGACGATGTTGGCGACCGGGTCGAAGGGGTCCATCGAGGTGCCGGGCACGTGGTAGGCGCGGAACGTCGGGTCGATGGTCTGGAGGAGGCCCTTGGACGGGGTTCCCTTGGCCGCGTTGGAGTCCCAGTTGTTGATGGCGTTCGGATTGCCGGAGGACTCCCGCATGATGTTGCGGTGGATGCCCTCGTAGCTGCCGGGGATGCCGTGCTGGGCCATGATGTCCAGGGCTTCGCGGATCCAGCCGTCGAGGTTGTCGGGGTAGGACTTCGCCGCTGCGGCCACCGTGGTCCGCTCGGCGGAACGGTCGGCCCGGTCGGACGAGGCGGCAGCCTTCTTGGCCTCCTGCGGCGCGGCGCCCGGCCCCGGGACGACGGTCAGCTTCAGGCCCGGGCGGATGAGTGACGGATTGTCACCGACCGCGCGGCGGTTGTCCTGGTAGAGCCGCTTCCAGCCGCCGCTCACCGAATGCTCTTCGGCGATGGCGGAGAGGGAGTCGCCCGCGACCACGGTGTAGGTCAGCGGACCGGCTGCCTTGGCCGCGGCAACGGCGGTGGCGATCGCGGCGGGCTTGGCAGTCGAGTGGACCGTATTCGGCGTCGCTTCAGCAATGCTCGCACCGAAGAACGGAAGAGCGAGTGCAGTGCTGGCGGCACCCGCGAGGGCGATTCCGCGGGTGATCCGCTGATGGTTCGAACGACGGTGCTTACCCTTTTCGGGCATGGCGAATTCCTCTCCGTCGCCTGCGAGGTGAGCTGTCGGGTTCGGGCTGGAGATGCCCGGCCGCGCATCGCTGTGCACGGCTTCACCCCAAGCCGCTCCGGGGTCGGACCGGCGTCTTACCTGGGTCCCCCGCTCCTGCCGGGTGTGACGGGTGTGTGGGTGGGTGCGGTGTCCGGACGGCGGCAGGATTCGGCGTTCCATCCGGAATGACGGTGACGGTAGGCGAGTCCGCACCTGAGTAACAAGGCCTTGTATGACGGAATGACATCGAAAGAGGCCGATTTGGCGATGAAGTGGCGACGCCCCGATGAAGCACACTTCTCAACTTTCCTTCTGCAAAGCACCAATTCGCCCGGACGCTGAGATCGCCAATCGGTTCCCAGCGTGACCGACATCACGGGCAGTCGCGCCGGGTGCCATTCGGCGCAACTGCCCCGAGATGTCAGCGAATAGCAGAAAAAGCCGCCGACCGCGCGACTGCTTAGCTAAGGGGTCAAATCACCCATACCGGAATGTGTCCTAGTAAGTCGTCGCTCATCCCGTCAGGCGCAGACTCCGTGCCGGTAGTCGTGCGTCGCGGTGTGACGGGAGTACGTCCACTGCGGGTCGAGCAGCTCCTCCTTCAGCTGACGGGCGGCGTCCGGGCTCTCCACGATGTAGCCGAAGTCCTGGAGCCAGGAGGGGTAGAGGTTCTTTGACCCGATGTAGAAGGCGGAGTCGTCGACCGAGACCAGCTTGTGATGCAGGGCATACGGGCTGCCGTCCGCCCAGGTCGCGGAGGGGGCCGCACGGAACGAGGCGAGCTGGAGGTTGGCGCACAGCGCGCGGGAGGCGGCGGCCTCGTCACCCGTGAGGCGCGCCAGCCGTTCGCGGAGGGCGTCGCTGATCTCGGAGAGGGACTTGATCTGCGAGTAGCCGCCGCTGCCGATCAGGCCGCGGTTGGCGGGGTCGCTGACCACGATGCGGACCTTCACGCCCGCGGCGAGCTTGGCCGCGAGGGTGTCGTAGAGACGGATGTCGTAGCGGGGCAGCGGCGGACAGGTGGCGTTGAGGTCCTGCTGGGAGATCTCGATGTGCTCGCGGGCGGCGGCGACCAGGGCGCGCAGCGCGCTCTCCTCCGGGTTGACCGTGTCGTAGTCGCGGTCCGCGTTGGTGCGGTCGGACAGCAGGCCCGGGAAGCAGCGGGCGTCGCGGGCGCCGGGCAGGGCGGGCTGGAAGGACGAGGCGGGGTCGGAGTCCTCGATGCCGATGCCGAGGCCGCCCACGGCGATGACGGGGACGTTCCCCTGCGCGGGGACGACCGCCGGGTTGCCGTCGCGGTGCATGGTGGCCATGCAGTCCGCGCCGTCGGAGACGGCCAGCCACACCTTGGCGGGGTTGCCCGCGTTGCGGCAGGTCCAGGTCCACAGCGTGTCCAGGAACGCGCCGGCGGCGCGCGCCGCCGGGCCCCGCAGCGCGAGGTCGACGTCGGTGACGGGGTGGGCGGTGTCCAGGTAGTCGTCCTTCCAGCTGTTGACGCCCCCGGCGACGACGGACTCGCCGTCGACGACCAGCAGCTTGGAGTGGTTCCAGGAGAAGCCGGTCCTGGATGTGGTCATCGACGCGACATTGAGCGTGATGCTGTCGGCCGCCTCGCCCAGCCGCCGGAGCAGGTCGTTCTTGTAGGTCGACGGCACGACGTTGAGGTGGTACAGGGGGGCGGCCCCCACGAGGACGCGGACCTTGGGCCGGTGGCCCGCCGCCGCGGACGCCTTGAGGCCGTCGACGACGGCGTCGTTGAACGCCCCGTCCGGCAGCGGCGCGAGCGTGGAGATGTCGACCGTGCGCTCGGCCCGGGAGATGTCCTGGGTGATCTTGTCGAGTCTCTTCTGCGCGCCCGAGCGGTCGGAGCAGGTCGCGTCGCCCCAGCAGCCGGGGGTCTGGAGCAGCCAGCCGGCCGGATCGCCCTCGGGTGCGTCCAGGGCGTTGCCGCCGCTGCGCTCCCATATGCGGCCTTCGAGACCGGGTGAGACCTCTCTCAGCGTCCGTTCGACCGCGTCGAGATACGGAGTGCCGTCGTCGGCGTGTGCGGGCGCGGCGCCCAGGGAGACGAGCGCGGCGGCAAGAGCCGTCGCGGAGGAGACAAGACGGCGGAGCCTGTGGCGGGCCACGGATGTGTCCTTCGGTGAGATGGCGGAAGGCGCACGGCCGTCCATGCGGTGAACATCCCGTGCGCTCGATGAGCGCGTAGAAGCTACCGGCTGGTTAACCTCGCCGAGCGGACGATGGATGATCACCGGCCATCGCGGACCGGTCCGTGTGCCGCCTCCTCTTCCGGTCCGCTGCAGCGTCGCATGTCAACTCCTCGTCACTGCCGGGCTGTTGCGGAACCAGAGGCTTGCGCTCCGTGCCGCCGCCGTCTGCCGGGCTTGGCGCGAAATGATCGACTTCCTCGGCGTGCGGCGTCGTACGGGAGCGGCGGAGGCCCGGACGCCGCAGGCGCGTCCTGACCGTCCGGCCGCGGCTGCCGCCGTGCGCCCGCGCCGGAGAACGGGCGGCGGCCCGCTCCTCGCGGCGTCAGGCGCGCAGCCAGCGGGCGACCTCCTCGGCGATCGGCTGTCCGGTCTCCAGTTCGATGAAGCCGAACTGGCCTCCCTGGTTGCATTCCAGGAACCACCAGACGCCCTCCTCGTCCTCGGCGAAGTCGAACGCGGCGTAGGCCAGGCCCGCGAGGTCGATGAAGTCATGGACGGCGCGCGCGATGCGGTCGGGGGTGTCGACCGCCGTCCAGGTGTGCTCGCTCGTGCCGTAGCGCCCGTCGACCTGGCCTTCGGCGGCGGGCTTGCGGGCCGCGTACATCCGGCCGCCGACATAGGTCAGCCGGACGTCGGCCTGTTTCGGGATGTAGCGCTGCAGCAGCGTGGGGCCCGCGGAGACGGCGGCGAAGTCCGCGTCGGGGCCGATGCGGGTGGTGGGGAGGGCGACCGGGGGGCCTCCGGAGGGCGGCCCGGAGGCGGCTTTGACGACGATGTCACCGTACTGCTCGGCGAACTGCCGGGCGGCATAGGGGAAGGTGGTGATGACCGTCGGCGGCACGGCGAAGTTGCTTCGCTGGGCGATCCGCAGTTGCCAGGGCTTGCAGCGGGCCTGTGCGGATGCCGAGGGGTGGTTCATCCACCGCGCCTGTGTGGCGTAGAGCATCCCGTACAGGGCCTGTTCGGTCTCCGCGGTCAGCCATGGGGAGGGTTCGGGGGCGTGTGCGGCGGGGGCGCCGGGTCTTCGCACCCATATCGACCGCAGACTGCTCATCGACAGCAGGCGTCCGCCCGTGGACAGATAGCCCTGGAAGTCGCCGCTGACGTATTCGGTCGACAGGGCTGCCGCGCCGGGCAGATCGGCCGGATCCAGGCGCATGAGCGGGACGCCGTGGTCATGGAGGCGCGCGACCACCATGTCCGCGGTGACGTCCTGCCGACAGGTCAGGATCAGCACAGTCATCGGGGCACCGGTCTTCGTTCAGTCGTCGAAGTGCGTTTTGGATCCCGCCGTGGACGTGGTGGTGCCGGTGGCCAGGAGCACCGTGCGGTCCAGGATGGCGGGGCGGCCGTCGGGCAGCACATTGAGCTGGAGGGCGGAGTCATAGGTGTAGGGCGCGGTGACCGCCGGGTCCTCGGCCGGACGTACGTAGTTCAAGACGAACGGTCGCATGGGTCTCCTTGGTCGCCCTCGGACGGTGGGTGCACACGTAACAGTACGTGCCAGCAACAGGGAAAACTCATCACGCTGGGTCACTTTCGATCTGTGTCGGAGTGAAGGTGGTCACACTGGCTGCTCATGACAACTCGCTGCAATCGTGGGTGAGTTATGGGTGACGGTGGCTGGATCAGGCACCCCTTAAGACCTCGTCGAAGGCCGCCGGGTTCCATGCAAAAGGCGGCCGCCGGAATCCGGCGGCCGCCTCGGGAGCGGTCTGCGTGGAACTGTCCGCAAAGGACTACTTGACGGAGCCCGCCATCACCCCCTGTACGAAGTGGCGCTGGAAGGCGAAGAACACGACGAGCGGCACGACCAGCGAGAGGAACGCACCGGGCGCGAGCACCGAGATATTGCTGCCGAACTGGCGCATCTCCTGCTGCAGGGCGACGGTCAGCGGCTGCGATCCGCTGTCGGCGAACAGCAGGGCGACCAGCATGTCGTTCCAGACCCACAGGAACTGGAAGATGGCCAGGCTCGCCAGGGCGGGGCGGCCCAGCGGCAGGACCAGCCGGGAGAAGATCCGCCATTCGCCGCCGCCGTCCATCCTCGCCGCCTCGAGCATCTCCCGCGGGATCTCCGCGAAGAAGTTGCGCAGCAGGAAGATCGCGAAAGGCAGCCCGTAGGCGACATGGAACAGGACGACGCCCGGCACGGTGCCGAACAGCCCGACCGCGCCGAACAGTTTGGCCACCGGCAGCAGTCCGATCTGCACCGGCACCACCAACAGGCCCACGACGACCAGGAAGACCGCGTCCCGTCCGGGAAACTCCAACCAGGCGAAGGCGTATCCGGCGAGCGCCGCGAGGCCGACGACCAGCACGGTGGCGGGCACCGAGATCAGCACGGTGTTCCAGAAGGCCCGGGTGATGCCCGAATCGGCCAGCAGCGCCGTGTAGTTGTCGAGCGAGAGCTGCCCGGGATCGGTGAGCGCCGTCCACCAGCCGCTGGAGGCGTTGTCCCGGTCGGAGCGCATCGAGGACAGCAGCAGTCCCGCCAGCGGGGTGATCCAGATCAGCGCCACAAGGGTGAGGACGGCCTGGACGGCCCCGCTGCCGAGCCAGGCCCGCAGCCGCTTGGCCGCGCGCCGCGGCGGCGCGGACGGCGAGGCGGGCACGGCATGGCGCGCGGGTGGCCTCGGGCCGCCGCCGGCCGGGCTGCGCTCGATGACGTTGCCGACGTTGCCGCTCACTTTCGGCTCCCTCTGAAGCGCCGGATGTTGAAGATCATGGCCGGGACGACCAGCAGGAGCAGCAGTACGCTCAGGGCGCTGCCGAGCCCCTGGTCGTTGCCCCCGCCGAAGGACACCAGCCACATGCGGGTGGCGAGCACGCTCGCCTCCTCCTGCACGGGACCGGGCGCGATGATGTAGACGAGGTCGAAGACCTTCATCACATTGATCACGAGGGTCACGAAGACCACCGTGAGCACGGGGGCCAGCAGCGGCACGGTGATCTTGCGGAAGATCTGCCACTCGTTGGCGCCGTCCATGCGCGCCGCCTCCAGTGCGTCGCGGGGCAGGGCGGACAGTCCGGCTCCGATGAGCACCATGGCGAACCCTGTCCAGATCCACAGATAGGCGCCGATGATCGCGGGGGTGACGAGCGCGGGTCCGAGCCAGGAGACGCCCTGATAGGGGGGTGCGAAGTTCTTCTCCGGAAGCTGGACCGTGTAGGAGCCGGCCTGCAGACCCGTGAAGGCGAAGGAGCCGTCGTCCGCCGTGGTGGCGGAGGCGACCACCTCGCCGTCGCGCACGGCCTCGACGGCCATGCCCGGCAGTCCGTTCTCCTCGGGGTCGACCGCGCCGGGCGTACCGGCCCCGCCGGGGGTGAAGTCGAGGTAGACGACTCCCCTGACCTCGTCGGCCGCGGCCGTGCGGGCGGCCGCGTCCTGCGCGGGCCGGGCGCCCGCGGGCACCGCGTCCGGAGTGAGGCCGACGAAGCCGAGGCTGACACTCCCTCCGGTGTCCGCGGCGGCGTCGGTGCGGTACGAGCCGTCGCTCCCCGCGGTCAGTCCGTGTCCCTCACGGGCTCTGGCCTCGGGGTAGGGGGACTGCTCGGTGAAGACGTCGTGCACGCCGACTGCGACGGCGTTGAGGACGCCGCGGTCCGGCTCCTCCTCGTACGCGAGCCGGAAGACGATGCCCGCGGCGAGGAACGACACGGCCATCGGCAGGAACAGCACCAGCTTGAACGCGGTCGCCCAGCGCACCTTCTCGGTGAGCACCGCCAGCACCAGGCCGACCCCGGTGAGCAGGACGGGGGCGACGACCACCCAGATGGTGCTGTTGCGGATCGCGGTCAGGGTGGCGGGGTCGCGGAACATCGCGGTGTAGTTGGCGACGCCGACGAAGCGCTCTCCTCCGGCGTCGAACAGGCTGCGGCCGATGGAGAACAGCACCGGGTAGACGACGAGCGCGCCGAGCAGCAGCAGTGCGGGCAGGACGAACAGGGCCGCGGCGGCGCGCCTTCTGCGCTGGGCCCGCCGCCGCGGGGTGACCGCGGCGGCGGGGGCGGATGAGGTGACAGCCATGGGGGCGGGCCTCAGCTGCCGTTTCCGTAGGCCTTGGCGGCCGCGTCTTCCAGCGCCTTCGCGGTGGCCTTGGCGTCCGACGGGTCGCGCAGGAAGTCCTGGAGGATCTTCCACTCGCCCGCTCCCTTGGTGCCGCCGAAGGCCGCGGGGGCCTGGTCCGACATGTCGAAGCGGACGGAGTCGCCGGCGCGGACGAGCGATTCGGCCGTGTCGCGGGTGGTGTCGTCGCCGTACGCGGCGAGGTCGACGTCCTTGTTGGGCGACAGGAAGCCGCCGGCCCCGGCCCAGACCTCGGCGGCCTCGGGGGTGGAGAGGAACTCCAGCAGCCGCATGGCGGCGTCCTGCTGCTTGCCGTCCTTCAGGACGACCGCCGCGTCACCGCCGGAGACCACGGGGGCGTGACCGCCGTCGACCGACGGGAACGGGAAGAACGTGGCGTCCTCGCCGAGCTTCTTGCCGAACTGGTCCTTGGCTATGCCGCCGACGAAGTCGCCCTCGTAGACCATGCCGGCGCGCGGCTTGGGCCCGAAGACCTGCTCGACGGAGCCGGGGAAGTCGGTGTTCAGGGCGCCGTCGGCGCCTCCGGCGACCAGGCGCTTGTCCTTGAACAGCTCGCCGAGGGTGGTCAGGGCCTTGACCACGCTCTCGTCGGTCCACGGCAGGGTGTGGGCCGCGAGCCGGTCGTACTTCTCCGGGCCCGCCTGGGAGAGGTAGATGTTCTCGAACCAGTCGGTGAGCGTCCAGCCGTCCTGGCCGGCGACGGAGAAGGCGGGCAGCCCGGAGTCGGCGAGCGTGCGGCCGGCCTTGAGCAGATCCGCGTAGGTGCCGGGCGCCCTCACGCCGGCCCGGTCGAAGGCTTCCGGGCTGTACCAGACGGTGGACTTGTGGGCGGCCTTGAAGTAGAGGCCGTAGTAGGTCCCGTCGACGGTGCCGTAGTTCTTCCAGACGGGGGCGAGGGAGGCGTCGGCGGCCTTGGCGGTCTTGTCCGACAGCGGGGTGAGCCACCCCTCCTCGGCGAACTGCTTCAACACGCCGACCTGGGGGACCATCACCACGTCAGGGGCGTTGCCGCCCTCGATCTTGCTGCCGACGAAGGTGGACAGGCTGTCGCCGGTGGGGACGAAGACGGTCTTGGCGCCGGTCTTCTCGGTGAAGGCGTCCAGCACCTTGCGGAAGTTGTCCTGCTCGCTGCCGGTCCAGACGCCGGCCACGGTGACGGTCTTGCCGCTCAGTTCCTTGCCGCTCGCGGATCCGGTGGAGCCGCCGCAGGCGGTTGCGCCGAGGGCGAGGGCGAGCGCGGCCGAGGCGGCGGCCGCGGTTCTGCGGGTCGTGGCGGAGGGTCGCATGGGTGTGTCCTTCCTGACGGGGTGGTGGTGCGGGGGCTCAGGGGGTGGGGGGTTCGGCGGTCCACCAGGCGGCGGTGGCCGCGGGCAGGAGGCCGTCGGGGCAGGGGCCGCTGGCCAGCAGCGGCGTCCCGGGGACGGGTGCGGGCACCGGCTCGTCGCCGAAGTTGACCGCGCAGACGAGGCCGTCGCCGCGCACGATGGCGAGGACCTGCTCCGGCGTGTCCAGCCAGCGCAGTTCCCCGTCGCCGAGCTGGGGGAGGCTGCGGCGCAGCTGGAGTCCTTCGCGGTAGAGGTGCCAGAAGGAGCGGGTGTCGGCGAGCGCGCGGTCGGTGGCGTGTTCGGCGAACCAGTCGGGCTGCGGCAGCCAGGGGCGCGCCGCCCGGCCGTCGGCGCCGCCGGGGCTGAAGCCGAACGGGGAGGCGTGCCCCGACCAGGGGATCGGCACCCGGCAGCCGTCGCGCACCCGGGCGCGGCTGCCGGTGCGGTGGAAGATCGGGTCGGTGAGGACGTCGTCGGGCAGGTCGAGCACCTCGGGGAGGCCCAGTTCCTCGCCCTGGTAGACGTAGGCGGCGCCGGGCAGCGCCAGCATCAGCAGGGCGGCGGCGCGGGCTCGGGCGGCGCCGAGGCCGCTGCCCTCCACTCCGGGTTCGCCCGCATAGCGGGTGACGGTGCGGACCTGGTCGTGGTTGTTGAGGACCCAGGTGACGGTTGAGCCGGTGCCGGCGATGTCGCGGATGGCCTCGGTGATGACGGACCGGAACGCCCCGGCGTCCCAGGGGGCGCTGAGCAGGTCGAAGAAGAAGGCCTGGTGCAGTTCGTCGGGGCGGACGTACTGGGCGTGCTCGCGGGCGGTCGGCACGGAGACCTCGCCGACGAGGAGCCGTTCCCGGCCGTCGTGGGCGGTGTACTCCTCGCAGACGGCTCGCCAGCGCCGCCAGACGTCGTGGACCTCGGGCTGGTTCCAGGCGAGCGGGTTGACCGAGTCGCGGGCGCGTTCGTCGGCTGCGGGGTCGTCGGAGTCGGGAAGCAGGGGGTGCTTGAACAGTCCGGCGGCGACGTCGATGCGGAAGCCGTCGGCGCCCCGGTCCAGCCAGAAGCGCAGGGTGTTCTCGAAGTGGTCCCCCACCTCGGGGTTGCGCCAGTTGAGGTCGGGCTGCTGCGGGGTGAACAGATGCAGATACCACTGGCCGGGGGCGCCGTCCGGCTCGGTGACCCGGCTCCAGGCGGGGCCGCCGAACATGGCGCGCCAGTTGTTCGGGGGCTCGCTGCCGTCCGGGCCCCGGCCGTCGGCGAAGTGGAACCGGGCGCGGGCCGCGCTCCCCGGGGCGGCGGCGAGCGCCTCGCGGAACCACGGGTGCTCGCTGGAGCAGTGGTTGGGGACGATGTCGAGCAGCAGCTTCAGCCCGAGCCTGCGGGCGTCGGCCGTCAGCCGGTCGAACTCGTCGAGGTCGCCGTAGACGGGGTCGACGTCGCGGTAGTCGGCGACGTCGTAGCCGTGGTCGTGCTGGGGGGACGGGTAGAACGGGCTGAGCCAGACGCCGTCGACGCCGAGTTTCCTCAGATAGGGAAGTCCGGCGCGCACGCCGGCCAGATCGCCGATGCCGTCCCCGGTGCTGTCGAGGAAGCTGCGGACGTAGACCTGGTAGATCACCGCGTCACGCCACCATGCGGGGGCGGGACCGGAGGGGCGGCCGCCGACGGCGGCCGGAAGAGTGCTGAGCATCTCGCGTCAACCCGTTCTTGCTGGATGCGAGAGCGCCCCAGAGCGGGTGCGCTGTTATGCATGCATGTTAAGTAGGGGTGTCATAAAGGTGTCAACGATCGCGCAGAAATCAGCCCTGATTTGTCCGTATTTCTACAGGTATGACACCGGAGGCCTCTACCTAACATGTAAGTAGAGGCCTGCGAGGTAAAGAGGAAGGGAAGGTCAGTCGGCGCGGGAGATGGCCGCAAGCTCACGGGCGAGCCGCGTGGCGGCCTCGTCGGGGCTGTGACGCAGCGCCATCACATCCTGGACGACCGCCTGCACGGCCAGGCTCACCTGGTCGTACCGGGCGCTCTTGGGGCGCGGCTGGGCGCTGAGCACGCTCTGCTTGAGCGTCGGCAGATACGGATACGCGCGCACCAGCGCGGGATCCTCGTAGAGATCGGCCCGCACGGGCGGCAGCGACCCCTCGGTGAGCACCTGGCGCTGCACCCGGTCGCTGGTGAGATACGCGATGAGGTCGGCCGCCGACTCGGGGTGCCGGGAATGGCTGCTCACCGCCAGATTGGAGCCCCCGAGCACACTGGTGCCGGGCCCTGAGGGGCCGGGCAGCGGCACGGCGTCGAACTTCCCGGCGACCGGCGAGCCGGGCACGCTCGCGAGCGAGTGCACATAGGGCCAGTTCCGCAGGAACAGCAGCCTGCCGTCCTGGAACGCCCGGCGCGACTCCTCCTCCTTGTACGCGAGCGCATCGGGAGAGATCCAGCCCTCGCGGACCCCGTCGGCGAGGAAGCCCAGTCCGCTGCGCGCGGCTTCGGAGTCCACCGCGACCCGGCTGCCGTCGTCCACCAGGATCGATCCACCCGCGGAGTGCACGGCCTCGGTGGCGTTGACCGTGAGCCCTTCGTACGGCAGGAACTGACCCGCATAGCCGTCCATGCCGTACTTCGGCGCGAGCGTCCGGGCCAGCCGGGCCAGCTCCGCCCAGGTGCGCGGCGGCGGCTCCCCCTCCCGCTCCAGGATGTCCTTGCGGTAGTAGAGCAGCCCGGCGTTGGTGACGTACGGGACGGCGTACAGCCGGCCGTCGAAGGTGGCGGTGTCCACCACGGGCGGCAGAAAGGCGTCCAGCGGGAACCGCTCCCCCTGAAGCGGGGCGATCCAGCCGGCCGCCGCGAACTCCGAGGTCCAGGCGACGTCGATGTTCAGCAGGTCGAAGCGGTCGGAGCCGGCGCGCAGCTCGCTGATCATCTGGGCGCGGGTCTCGTCGGCGGAGTCGGGAAGCTCGACGAGGGTGACCCGCTCGGCCGGGCGGACACGGTTCCAGTCGTCGAGCAGCGGCCCCAGATAGCCGGTGAGATCGCCCGCCGTCGCCAGGGTCAGAGGCCCGCGGCCCGCGGCGTGCGCGGCTCCGGGCGGCTGCGGGGACACGGCGCCCGCACTGAAACCGGTGTACCCGGCAACGATCACGGCGGCGGCGAGGAGCCCTCTACCCGCGGCACGCATCCACCGCATAGGTTCCTCCCAGCACACCACTGCGGCCACACTGCCGCCCATCCCGGCCTATGTATACCGGTTAGGCATGGGCGATACTAGACGTCCCGGCACATAAGCCAGGTGGCGCGGGCCACAGCCCGCGCCGTGCCACACAACATGCAGGCATTCACGTCAGCAGAGGGATCGCAAGGGAGGGGAGCGCGTGCGGCTGCCGCTCCTGGCACTCCTCACCCGTGGCCCCGCCCATGGCTACGAGCTCAAACAGGACCTTGAGAAGCTCCTGGGCGCCGCGTACTCTCAGCCGAACGTCGGCCAGATCTATGTCACCCTCGGGCGGCTGGAGAAGTCCGGTCTGATCGCCGGCGAGGACGTCGAGCAGTCGGGCAGGCCCAACAAACGCACGTACCGGCTCACCGAGGCCGGCCATGAGGCGGTGCTCGCCTGGTTCGACGAGACCAATGACGAGCCCCGGGTGCGGGACGAGTTCTTTATGAAGATCGCCCTCGCGCCCGAGTCCGGGCTCGCCGACCCGATCGACCTGATCAACAGACAGCGGCGGCACTATCTGCGGACCATGCGGGACCTGTCGAAGCTGGCCGCGTCCGAGGACCGGGACAACAAGGTCTCCCAACTGCTGATCGAGGGCGCGATGCTGCATCTGCAGGCCGACCTCGACTGGCTGGAGCGCTGTCAGGAGGAGCTGGAATGAGCGACGCGGCGGCCGCCGGCCCCGGCGGCGGGATACCGGCAGGCGACGCCCCCTCCGGCGCCGGGGGCGTGCCGATCGTCCGCGCCGAGGGGCTGACCAAGACCCACGTCGGCGAGGGCGCGCCCGTGCACGCCGTGCGCGGGGTGGACCTGGCGGTGCAGCCCGGCGAGTTCGTCGCCGTGACCGGGCCCTCCGGGGCGGGCAAGTCCACTCTGCTGCATCTGCTCGGCGGGCTGCAGCGGCCGGACGGCGGGCGGCTGTGGCTGGACGGCCGCCGCGTGGACGGCTACCGCGAGGCCCGCTGGTCGGTGCTGCGCCGCCGCAGCATCGGCATCGTCTTCCAGTTCTTCAATCTGGTCTCCGATCTCACCGTCGCCGACAACGTGGAGCTGCCCGCTCTACTGGCGGGCGCCTCGCCGCGCGACGCCCGGGCGAGCCGCGCCGAGCTGCTGGCCGAGCTGGGCCTCGAGGGCCGCGAACGGTCCGTGCCCGGCGAGCTCTCCGGAGGTGAGCAGCAGCGGGTGGCCCTGGCGCGGGCGCTGGTGAACCATCCGGCGCTGCTGCTGGCCGACGAGCCGGCCGGCAGTCTGGACAGCAAGGGCACCCGGGAGGTGCTGCGGCTGCTGTCCCGCTTCCACCAGCGCGGCCAGACGATCGTGCTGGTCACCCATGACGCCCGGATGGCGGGCGCGGCCGACCGGGTCATCAGCTTCTTCGACGGGCGCATCACCGACGACGCACGGCTCGACGGCCCGGAGCCCGGACCGCGGCGAGGCCCGGCACGAGGCCCCGCGGGCAGCGTCTCGCACGTGGTCGAGCTGAGGGACTGACGCCGTGCGGGCCACCGTGCGCTGGGCGCGCGCCGATCTGAGAGCACACCGCGGGCAGGCCGTGTTCGCGGTGCTGGCCAGCGCGGGCATCATCGCCTCCCTGCTGCTGGCCGTGGCGCTGTCCAGCTATGCGGCCAACCCCTGGCAGCGCATCTTCACCCAGTCCAAGGGCGCGCACGTCTGGCTGCACACGCAGGCCGGAGCCGGGCAGGACGACGCCGCCGCACTGTCCCGCATCGACGGCGTCACAGGCGTCGCGGGGCCGTACCGCACCGGGCGGGCCGTTCTGGAGGCGCACGGGACGCGGGCGCAGATCACCCTGCGTGCGGCGCCGGATCAGCCGCCGCAGATCGCGCGGCCGCTGGTGACGGCGGGCCGCTGGCTCACCGCTCCGGACGGGCGGTCGGACGGGCCGTCGGGCGCGCAGCCGACCGGGCAGCCGGAGATCGTGCTGGAGCGTTCGCTGGCCCGGGTGCTGTGGGCGGAACCCGGCGACACGATCACCATGATCGGAGCGGCGGACAGTTCGTCCCGCACGGTGCGGGTCGCCGGCATCGCCGAGGCCGCCGAGCCCGGCTACCGGCCGGGCGGACAGCCCGGCGCCGGCTGGGTGCTGCCGGCCACGCTGGACCTGGTCGCGCCCGGCAGCGCCGCCCGGAGCGTGGGCCTTCGGCTGGACGATCCCGGCGACACGGACTTCACCGTCCAGCGAGCCGTCACCCTGCTGGGCGCGGACCGGGTCTCCCAGGTCGTCAAGTGGCAGCAGGTGCGGGCCGAGGCCGGGGGCGACGACCGGCTGCTGGGTCAGCTCTTCGCGGTCTTCGGCCTCGGCGCCCTGCTGGCCGCCGCGCTCGCCGCGTCCGGGGCGATCAGCGCACGCGTGCGCGGGCAGCTCCGGGACATCGCGATCCTCAAGGCCGTCGGCTTCACCCCCGCCCAGGTCGTCCGCGGCTTCCTGGTCCAGCATCTTGCCTTCGCGCTGCTCGGGGCGGCCGTCGGCACGGCCGCGATCGCGCTGCTCGGCGCCCGCATACCCGGCCGGATCGGCGAGGCGGCCGGGCTCTGGCAGGACCTGCCGGGTCACGGGGCCCAGCTGCTGGGCATCCCGGCCGCGGCCGTCCTGCTGATCGCGGCGGCCACCTCGCTCGCCGCATGGCGGGCCGGGCGGGTCCCGCCGGTGCCGGTCGTGCGCGCGGTGCAGCCCTCGGCCGTGCCGATGACGCCCCTCGCCCGGCGGGCGCTGGGACTGCGGGTGCCGCCCGCGCTGGTGCTCGGCTGGCGGGCCGCTTTCCAGCGGCGGCCGCGCACCCTGGCCGCCCTGGCCAGGACCGCCCTGCCGCTGCTGATGATCACGGCGGCGCTGGTCGCCTCGGCCACCCTGGACGCCTTCCGCAGCCGCCCGGCCGAGGTGGGGGTGCCCGCGGCGCTCACCGTACGGGCGGAGAGCGGCGCCGTCGCGGGCGAGGGACTCCAGCGGCTGCTGACCGCTCCCCCGGGCGTCGTGGCTGCGCACCCGGGGGTGGAGGCGGCGGCCCTGGTGCCCGGCCAGACGGGCACGATCACCGTCCGCGGCCTCGGCACCGCGGCGCGGCCGTACCCCTTCAGCATCGCCGAGGGGCGGGCCCCCGCCGGGCCGGACGAGGCGGTCGCCGGGCAGGGGCTTCTCGATCTGCTGAATGTGCGGATCGGCGACTGGGTGCGGATGACGGTGCAGGGGCGGCCGCAGATCCTGCACATCGTCGGGCGCAGCATCGAGCCGGAGGCGGGGGGCCGGGTGGTCTCCACGACCCTGGACACCCTCCAGGAGCGCGATGCGGACATCCGGCCGGACTTCCACCATCTGGTGCTGCGTCCGGACGCCGACGCCTCGGCCGTGCGCGCCGCCCTGGCCGGGGCGGGGGGCGGCGCACTGGACATCCGTGAGACCGCCAACCCCGCGGACCGGCTGGAACCGGCGCAGGGTGTGATCGCGGCGCTGGTCGGAGTGCTCGCCCTGATCGGCCTCACGGAGCTGCTGACCCTGGCCGGGACCGGGGTGCGCGACCGCGGCCGGGATCTGCTCGCCCTCAAGGCGATCGGCCTGACGCCGCGCCAGATCAGCGCGACGATCGTGGCGGCCGCGGGGTTCACCGCACTGGCGGCGGCCGCACTGGGCGCAGGGCTCGGGCTGCTGTCGGGCCACTGGCTCGTCGAGGCCCAGGGCCGGGCGAGCGGCATCGGCGCGGGGATCGCGCAACTGCCGTCCGCCGGGGTGCTGCTGACCGTGGTCGTCTGCGCCGTGGCGGGCGCGGTCGCGGCGGCCGCGGTGCCGGCGGCCCGCACCGCACACCGGCGGCTGGCGGACTCCCTGAGCGAAACGCTCTGACGCCGGACCGCGCAACCGCCCCACCCACTCGGCGCGCCATCGCACCCGGACCGCGTGCCACAACGCACTGCCGGCTGGCGAACTCCCCGCGCGAAACGCCCTGCCACCGGACCGCGCAACCGCCCCACCCACTCGGCGCGCCATCGCACCCGGACCGTGTACGCAGCGCATCATCGCGGCGGCTTCAGGCGCGGCGCGGGTGCGCCGCGGGCCGTCCCGTACGGTTCCCCGCTCCGCGCGGCGGCGTCCCGCTCCGCACCCCGCGGTCCGGGAGATGGCCGGAGCGGCCCCGTCAGCCGGCCGTCGCGGCGGCGGCGACCGCGGCGGCGACCGGGGCCACGCCGTCCTCCGCACGGAGGCGGGAGGCCAGGGACCGCGCACGGTCGCGGTACGCGGGGAGCGAGACCGCCCGGGTGAGTGCCGTGGCCAGCGCAGCGGCGGTGAGGCCGTGCAGCGGGACGGACCGGGGGGCGACGCCCAGGGCGATGAGGCGGGACGCCCAGAAGGACGCGTCGAACTGGACGGGGACGGGCACCGCGGGAACGCCGGCCCGCAGCGCGGCCGCGGTGGTGCCCGCGCCCGCGTGGTGGACCACCGCGGCCATGTGCGGGAAGACCGCGGCGTGCGGGAGTTCGCCGACGGTGAGCATGTCGTCTCCTTCGGCGGCCAGCCCGGCCCAGCCGCTCTGGATCACCCCGCGCAGTCCGGCCGCGCGCAGCGCGGTGACGACCGTCCGGCTGAGGCGGTCACGGTCGGGCACGGTGGCGCTGCCCAGACCCACGAAGACCGGCGGCGGGCCGGCGGCGAGGAAGTCGGCGAGCGGGCGCGGCAGTTCGCTTCCGGGCGGGTCGTACGGCCACCAGTAGCCCGCGACGTCCAGGCCGGGACGCCAGTCCCGGGGCCGGGGCACCACCAGGGGGCTGAAGCCGTGCTGGACGGGCCATTCGCGGGCTTCCCGCGCCCGCCGCACGGCGCGCGGGCCGGCCGGGGGCAGCGCCAGCCGGGCCCTCAGGTCCTTGACGGCTGCGGCGAACACCAGGTCGAGGGAGGCGTTCACCAGATGCGCCGCCTGCCGGTTGCCCGCAGCTCCCCAGGAGCGGACGCCCAGCACCGGCGGCGGGAACTCCCGCGTGGGGGCCAGGGGCTGAAGGTAGACGCCGAGGGCCGGCAGGGCGAGGCCTTCGGCGACGACCTGGCCGAGCGGGGCGACCGTGCCGCCCAGCAGCAGCATGTCGGACTCCTGCGCGGCCTTGAGCAGCTCTTCGGCCACCGGTCCCGCATGCTCCCGGGCCATGTGCAGCATCCGGGCGAGCTTGCCCGCACCCGTGGCGCTGCGGTGGAG
This sequence comes from Streptomyces sp. MUM 178J, assembly GCF_022414575.1. Lineage (GTDB taxonomy): Bacteria > Actinomycetota > Actinomycetes > Streptomycetales > Streptomycetaceae > Streptomyces > Streptomyces chengmaiensis. The sequence continues at coordinate 20,009 of NZ_JADWYQ010000002.1, forward strand.
TGCGAGGCCCCGCTCGGAGTGCAGTTCGGCATACGGGTCCATGGGCAGCGTGTGGAAGCCCAGGCCGGCGGAGCGCGCCAGCGGCTCGAAGCGCCGGTGGGTGACGAGGGTGACGTCGTGCCCCGCACGGGCGATGCCGTGCCCGAGACCTGTATAGGGCGCCACGTCGCCCCGCGACCCTGCTGTCATGACCGCTACGCGCACGACGGCCAGTATGGACGGCCGCCGTGGCGGCGCCGATGCTTTCCGGCCGCGGCGACGCCCGGACGGCCGCCGTCGGCTCCGCGGACCGCCTTGACGCCGAAGGGCCCGCCGGACGCCGCCCGGCCAAGGCCGGGGCGCCCGTCCGGTACCGTACGGGCCGGTCCATTGGGCCGGTCCATGTCCTTTGGGCCGGTCCATGTCCTGTGCCGCCTGTGGACGAGCCGGAGATGCGGAGATCGAATACGATCGGCTCATCGGCCTCACGGCCTCGGCAAGGCCGCCTCGGGACGGGTCTGCCCGGGACGGGGTCTCCTCGGTAAGGGCTGTTACGGTGAGCGATCCGCTGACGGGCATTCCATTCGGGGGAGACCTCGCGCTGCCGTCTCCCGCCGGCACGCCGTCCGTCGCGGTCCTCGTCGATCTGGTCCGCACCGGCTCCGCCGGCGGCCAGGTCAAATGCTGGGAGCGGTTCGCCGAGGCGGCCGCGGGGCTGCCCGCCGCGGAGCTCGGCGTCGATCTGACGCTGTATGTGCTCGGCGACAGGCCCCGCATGGAGCCCCTCTCCCCCTCGGTCCGCTTCGTCACCCTGCCACCGCTGATCAGCACGTCCCCGCTGGTGCGGGACCGCGGAGTCGACGTCTGCGACATCGCGCCGCACCATCCGGCGCTCGGACGGCTGCTCCCCTTCCACGACGTGTGGCATCTGACCCATGTCTTCTCCTTCGCCACCACCGCGGTGCGCCTCAGCCGCGCGCAGCGCCGCTCGGGGCTGCCCAACCGGGCGGGGCTCGTCGGCTCGGTCCACACCGATGTGCCCGCCCTCACCGCCCTGTACGTCCAGGAGCTGACCGGCCGGCGCACGGGCCGGGGGCCTCGTGCACTGGCCGAGGCGAGCGCCGCCCTGGTGCGGCGCAGACGGGACCGGATTCTTAGGGCCTGCGACCGGGTGATGGTCTCCACGCATGCGGAACGCGTCGAGATCGCCGCGGTGGCGGGCGAGCAGCGGGTGTCGCTGCTGGGCAGGGGCGTGGACCACACCCGCTTCCGCCCCGACCCGTCGGCGCACGCCGAGCTGACCCGGCTCCTCGGCATCCCCCGGGACCCGGTGCGGGTGCTGTTCGCCGGGCGCGTCGACTCCTCCAAACGGGTCCTGCTGGCGGCGGAGGCCGTACGGCTGCTGCGGCAGCGGGGCCGCTCGGCGCATCTGGTCGTCGCCGGAGCCGGTCAGGACTCGGCGCGGGTGGCAGGGCTGCTCGGCGGCGGCGCGACGCTGCTCGGCACGCTGGACCAGGACCAGCTGGCCCTCGTGTACGCGGGCTGTGACGTCTTCGTCCTCCCGTCCCTGACCGAGACGATCGGCAATGTCGTCGGCGAGGCGATGGCCTGCGGGCTGCCGGTGGTGCTGCCGGCGGGCGCCCGTACCACCCAGTGGCTTGCGGCCCCCGGCCGGGACGGGCTGACCGTGACGGACGACAGCCCGGCGGGCTGGGCGGACGCGTTGGCGGCGCTGGCGGACGATCCGGCGGAGCGCGCCGCCATGGGGCGGCGTGCGGCCGCATCGGCCGCCGCCCGCCACCGGACCTGGGCCGAGGTGCTGACCGAGGATCTGCTGCCGGTGTGGCGCGCGGTCGCGCCGCTCCCGTCGCCCGGGGACGGCTGACGAGGTGTGGGGCGCCGTCGTCGCCTCGCTGGCCGCTGCCGCGTGCTTCGCCCTGGCCGGGGTGCTCCAGCAGCGGGCCGCCGCGCGCCGACCGGACGAGGAGTCCCTCTCCCCCGCCCTGGTGCGGCACCTTGTACGGCAGCCGATGTGGCTGGGCGGCATCGGGCTGGCGGTGCTGGCCTACGGCTTCCAGGCCCTGGCCCTCGCACACGCCCCGCTGAGCCTGGTGCAGCCGCTCATCGTCTGCGAGCTGGTCTTCGCCATCCCGCTGGCCGCGCGGCTGGCCCGGACCCGGCTGGGCCCGCGCGAATGGGCCGGCACCGCGGCGGTGACCTGCGGTCTCGCGGTCGCCCTGCTCGCCGCTCGGCCCCAGGGGGGCAGCACCGAGGCGAGCCCGGGCGGCTGGCTGCTGACCCTGGGCGCCTTGGGCGGCCTCGCGGCGGCGGCCCTGGCCGCCGGCCGCGCCGTCGCCGGGCCGCCGAAGGCCTCCCTGATCGCGCTGGCGGCCGGGGTGGTGATGGGCGGCCAGTCCGTTCTGCTGGACGCGACGGTCGACCGTTTCGACGAGGGCGCGGCGGCGGTCTTCGCCTCCTGGCAGACCTATCTCCTGGTGGCCGCCAGCCTGGGCGGGCTCCTGCTGATCCAGAGCGCCTTCCAGGCCGGCCCGCTGGCCGCCGGCATGCCCGTCATCGACGCGGCGGAGCCGGCCGTGGCCATCGCGGTGGGCATCGGGCTCTTCGGCGAGAGCCTGCGGGGCGGGTGGGCGGCGGGAGTGGCAGCGGGGTGCGGTGCGGTGGTGACGCTGGCCGGGATCGTCGCACTGGACACGTCTCCCGTGCTCAGGGCCCTGTACGGCCGCCAGACCGCCGGGCGGCGAAAGGGGGTGCCGTCCGGCGCGGGGTGATGCGGATCTGCTCCCCGGCCTTCGGGGCGGAGCCCCGGGTGCGGGAAGGGGCCCGTGTCTCAGTCCGCCGCTGCGGTCTCCCCGGGCCCCGCCGTCCGCCGCGCGTGCGTCGCCGTTCGGGCGTGGATGTACAGGTCCTGCCGCGCAGGCGCGGACACCCGGCGCTGCGGGAGCGGGAGTTCGAACTCCACCGGCCGGCGGTGGTCCGCGAGCTGCCGCTGCACGTTGTACACACGGCCGAACTTCCACAGCATGCGGGCGAAGTTGGTCTGACCGTGCAGCAGATTGCGTCCCAGCACCCGCATCGCCCCGACCGCCGTCTTCAGCCCCAGGTGCTTGCGGTTGATGACGGCCTGGGTGCGCACCAGTTCGCGGTAGAAGACGTCGATCGGAAGCTTGGTGGGGACGACGGCGTGCTGGATGTCGAACAGCCGGTAGTCGCGGGTGGTCAGATGGCGGGCTTCCGTGTGCCAGATCTCGGTCCCGGGGTAGGGGGTCATGACCGTCAGATGCACGATCTCCGGCACGCTCATGGCGAACTCCCGTACGACGCGGAAGCGTTCCTCGTCCCAGGCGGGGTCGACGATCAGATTGATCGCGACCATGATGCCGAGGCGGCGCGCGGTCTCCAGGGCGCGGAAGTTGTCGTCCGGGCTCACCCGTTTGCGGTAGAGGTCGAGCCCTTCGGCGTCGATGGCCTCCATGCCGAGGAACATGTAGCGCAGCCCCAGGCGCGTCCACCTGCGGAAGACCTCCTCGTTGCGGAGCAGCACATCGCTGCGGGTCTCCAGGTAGTAGCGCTTGCGGATCTTCCGGCGTTCCAGGGCGGCGGCGATGCCGTCGCCGTGTTCGGGGCGGATGAAGGCCACGTCGTCGACGATGAAGACGTTGGGCTCGCGGATCGAGGCCATCTCGTCGGCCGCGGCCTCGGGCGAGGCCTTGCGGTAGCTGCGGCCGTAGAAGGTCCACGCGGAGCAGAAGGAGCAGTCCCAGGGGCAGCCGCGGGTGAACTCGATCGAGGCGCAGGGGTCGAGTTCGCCGATGAAGTAGCGGTTGCGCTTGCGCATCAGATCGCGGGCCGGGAGCGGCCGGTCCAGGCTGTCGAGCAGTTTGGGCGCGGGTCCGCGGCCCTGAGGTGAGACGACGCCGGGCACGGTGTGCGCCGCGCCGTCGCGCGCCGCGGCCAGCAGGGGCGCGACGGCGGGCTCGCCCTCGCCCCGCACGATGGCGTCCACCGCGCCGTCCGCCTGCTGCAGCACGTGTTCGGCGATGAAGGACACGCTGTGCCCGCCGAAGAAGACGAAGCACCCCGGAACGGCGGCCTTGGCGTGGCGGGCGATGTCGATCGCCTCGGGAATGTTCGCCAGATAGTTCAGGGAGACGCCCAGCGCCTCGGGGCGGAACGACGCGATCTCCCTGTCCAGCAGGGAGCGGGAGAGGACCTGCAGGTCCACCACTCGAACCTCGTGTCCCGCGTCGCGGGCTGCTGCGGCCACCCGTTCCAGGCCCAGGGGCTCAAGGCGCAGGAAGATCTCCGAGTACATCAGAGCACTCGGGTGAACGAGCATCACACGCATCATCAGTCTCCAGCCGACAGCTGACGGATTGGTCGACGTCCTCGACGGGCTTCGCTGCACGTCCCGGCAGTCCTGGGCGGTGGGTCAACCGAATCTCCCCGCCAGTCGCCGGAAGAGGCCGGGGGTCGCGCCGTACAGGCGGGCGGGGAGGCGGAGCCACCGGGGGATGAAGATCTCCTGTCGGCGTCGCCCGCCGGTGACGGCCCGCCACACCTCGTCCGCCACCTGCGCCGGGCTGACCGCGCGGACCTTGGTGGGTCGGGGGGTTCCCCTCCGGGCGAAGAACGGGGTGTCCACGATGCCCGGCACGACCAGGCAGACGTGGACGCCCGTGCCCCGCAGCTCGTAGCGCAGGCTGTCGGCGAAGACGCCGAGCGCCGACTTGGCCGCGGAGTACACGGCCTCGTCCCGGACGCCGACGGCGCCGGCGATCGAACCGATGAGCACCAGCTGCCCGCTGCCCCGCTCGACCATCCGGGGCAGCACCGCGCGGACCAGATGGACCAGAGCCGCGAAGTCCACGGACAGCACCTCGTCGATGGCCTTGTGCGGCATGGCCACGAAGGGCCCCGACCAGCCCACGCCGGCCGAGGCGACCAGGACGTCGACATGGTCGGCGTCCTCCAGGACGGCGTGTGAAAGCCGCTGCACCGCGGCGGGGTCGGTGAGGTCGGCGGGCACGGCCGAGCCGTGTGTACGGGCCGCCAGCAGCCCCAGGCGCTGTCTGTCACGGCCGTGGAGCAGGAGCCGCCAGGCCCGCTTGTCGTCGGCGGCGAAGCGGGCGGCGACCGCCGCGCCGATGCCCGAGGACGCTCCGGTGATCAGTGCGACGGGGCCGTCGGCCGGCTCGCCGGCGGGACGGCCGCGCACCGCTCCGCGGGGCTGACCTGCCGAGCGGCCGGGACCGGCGGCGGAACCCGTGCGGCCGTGCGGTTCTCCCGCGTCGGGCGGCGGGGGTTCGGGGCCGGGGCCGGTGGCCAGGTATGCGCTCGCCACACCGTTCTCCTTGGCTCGGTTGCCGGTTGGTCTGCCGATTGCTCTGCCGGTGCTTTCCGTCGTGGGGCGTGGGTGGTTCTCGGATGTCTCAGGCTGCTCAGGCCTCTCGGACGCTGGGTCTCAAGGGTCTTCCGCGGTGTCTTGAGGAGACTGGGGGCGGCTGCCGCGCGGATCGTCACTCATGCAACAGCAGAACCGACGCGGCCGCATATCCGCCAGGGACACGCCGAAGGGCGGATGCCGGTGGTGCGACTGGATGAACCCGCGACGGTCCCCAGCGCGCGCCTCCGGGGCCCTCTGCGGCCCGGCCCGCGGCAATCAGATCAGCCCAGCGCGGCGTCGACCACCCGCAGATCCGACGGCAGCCCCCGGCAGGCGGCCTCGCGGTCGTCCGCGCAGCACGCCGAGGGGTGGACGGGGCGGCGACACGCCCCCGGCTTCCGGCCCCGCCGTCCTCGGCGGGCATTGCGGAGGGCTCCGGCGTGCCGGGCGCCCCGGGCAGCGGCAGCAGGAGCCCGCTGCCGGATCAGCCGGAACGTGCCGCCGTACAGCACCTTGCCGCCGTGGCGCCGAGCGCCGGGACGGCCTCCGGGCCGATCGTGCGGAGCTCGGCGGCCGGCCACGGCCGGCAGGCGCTCACCTCCCGCAGCGTCGGCGCCTTGTGCATCCGGCGTCTGCCGGGCGTGAGTGCATCGCGTCGTACGGGGCACCCGGCGTCGTATGAACCAGCGCACGGCACCCGTCGTCGAGAGCACCGTGTCCTTCCTGACACATGGCTACGCCTGGCTGCCCGACCTGCGCAGGCACCTGCGCGAGAACACAGTGCAGACCCGGTTGGCGGGGCGGACGGCGACGGCCCTGCACGGCCCGGACGCCGTCCGGTTCTTCTACGACGAACGGCATGTCGTCCGCCGGTCGGCGCTGCCGGCCCCCGTCGTCGACACGCTGTTCGGCCGCGGCGCCGTCCAGGCGCTCGACGGACCGGAGCACCGCGCCCGCAAGGCGCTGTTCCTGACCCTGCTCACCGGCGAAGCCCCGGTGGCATCCCTGGTGGAGCGCGTCGGGACGGAGTGGGACGCGGCGTCGCGCGCCTGGGCGCAGCAGCCCGCCGTCGAGCTGTTCCGGGCGACGAGCGTGGTGCTCACCCGCGCCGTGTGCGGCTGGGCGGGCGTGCCGCTGCCGGCGGAGGAGACCGTGCAGACGGCGGACGACATGGTGGCCATGGTCGACGGCTTCGCCACCGCGGGGCCGCGGCACTGGCATGCGCGGCGGGCCCGCATCCGGCAGGAGAAGCGGTTCGAGGAGCTGATCCGCGCAGAGCGGGAGGCGGCGGAACGGGCCGCCGGCCGGAACGGCGCGGGGCCGCAGGGGTCGGTGCTGCGGGCGGTGGCGCTGCACCGCGGGGCCTACGGCGAGCTGCTGGACGAGCACACCGCGGCGGTGGAGGCGCTCAATGTCGTGCGGCCCGCCACGGCCGTCGCCTGGTACGTCGTCTTCGCCGCGCACGCCCTGCACCGCTGGCCGCAGCACCGGGCGCCGCTGCGGGCCCGGGACGCGGCGTATGCGGAGGCCTTCGCCCACGAGGTGCGCCGGTTCTATCCGTTCGTGCCGTTCATCGTGGGTCTCGCCGCCCGTGAGCTGCACTGGGAGGGGGTGACGGTCCCCGAGCACTCTCTGGTGCTGCTCGACGTGTACGGGCAGAACCACGACCCCGCGCTGTGGCCGCATCCCTATGCCTTCGATCCGGCGCGGTTCCTCGGGCGTCAGCCGGGCCGCGACGAGCTGATCCCGCAGGGCGGCGGCGATCCGCACGGCCATCGCTGCCCCGGTGAGGATGTGACCGTCGCACTGCTGCGGTCGGTGTCGACGCGGCTCGCCGGCATGGACTACGACGTGCCGCGGCAGGACCTGGCGATCCCCCTGCGGCATGTGCCGACGCGACCGCGCAGCGGCTTGGTCATCTCGGTGCCGCCCTCGCACGCCGCGCCGCCCCGGACGCGGAACCGCAGGCCGGACCGGTGATCCCCGGTCGCCGGGGGCTCCGGGGCCGTTTGCCCGCAGCCGTGCGCGGGCACCCGGCACGCGGGGGCACAGACCGCATCGGCTGCCCCAGCGGCTGGAGCCCGGCACGGACCCCGCCACTGGCAGAACGGAAGGCGGGTCGACGTGATGACCGACGAGACGACGCGCGGCGACGAGGTGTACCAGCCGACGGGCTCGGATGTGCAGAACCGGCCGGCCGACGACCTCGACATGGAGAACGTGCTCGACGAGAAGGACCTCGACGCGCTGCTGGACGAGGGCTACTCGCCGCCGGAGCGGCCACTCGCGGTGGAGGCGTACGGGACGACCGGCACGGAGCAGCTGCGGGGCGAAACGCTCGATCAGCGGCTGGCGCGGGAGCAGCCGGACGGCTCCGGCGCCGGGCCGGAGGAGGACGGCGACGGCATCGGCGATCTGCCGGGCGGCGAGGGCGAGCCGTTGGACGACGAGGCGGGCGGGGTGCGGGCGGGGCGGCTGACCCGCCCGGACGACCCCACGCCGCGCCGTCCGAGCGATTTGGTGGCGCGCGATGTGGGGGTGGACGGCGGAGCGGCCTCCGCGGAGGAGGCGGCGATGCACGTCGTGGAGGAGCCGGCCGCCGGAGCCGAGGGCTGAGCCGACGGGGACGGACGGGCGGACGGACAGACGGGCGGGCGGGCGGGTCAGTGGCCGATGGAGTCGATCAGCTCCCGGGCTCCCTGGCGGAGCAGGGCCACGGCCACGGAGATGCCCAGTGTGGCAGGGTCGAGCGGGCCTGCCCATTCGTGTGCGTTGAGGACGCGTTTGCCGTCGGGTGTGAACACGCAGGCCCGCAGCGACAGGTCGCCGTTGCGCTCGGCCCGGGCGTATCCGGCGATCGGGCTGTTGCAGTGGCCTTGGAGGACATGGAGGAGCATCCGCTCGGCGGTGGCCTCGCGGTGGGCGTCGGGGTCGCCGAGGCCGCTGACGGCGTCGATCAGCTCGGCGTCGCCCTCGCGGCACTGGAGTGCCAGGATGCCGGCGCCGATGGGCGGGCACATCACGTCGGCCGGCAGGATCTCGCTGATCACATCCATGCGGCCGATGCGTGCGAGGCCGGAGACGGCGAGCAGCAGTGCGTCGGCGTCGCCCGCGTGGAGCTTGTCCAGCCGTCGGTTGGCGTTGCCGCGCATGGGCACGCATTCCAGGTGCGGGTGGGAGGCTGCGAGCTGCGCGATGCGGCGTACGGAGGAGGTGCCGATGCGGGCCCCGGCGGGCAGTTCGTCCAGGGTGAGCCCGGCGGGGTGGACGAGGGCGTCGCGGATGTCGTCGCGCTTGAGGAAGGCGGCGAAGACGGTGCCGGCGGGCAGCGGCCGGTCGGCGGGCACGTCCTTGACGCAGTGGACGGCGAGATCCGCCTCGCCCGCGAGCAGCGCTGCGTCGACCTCCTTGGTGAACGCGCCCTTGCCCTCCACCTGGGAGAGGTCGCCCATCCACTTGTCGCCGGTGGTCTTGACGGGGACGACCTCGGTGGTGACGCCGGGGTGGCGGACGGCCAGTTCTGCGCGTACGCGCTCCACCTGGGCGAGTGCCATGGGCGAGTCGCGGGAGACGATGCGGATGAGCTCAGGGGTGGACATGGCTTACACGATAGAGCGTCAGAGGGGGGCGCTCGGACGGCGTTTGCGGATGCGGGGCGGGGTACGAGCGGACGCCGAGGGGGGCTGTAGCCGCACGGCTGCCCATCCGGCCGCGGCGGCCGGGCGGGCCGCGCCGCGGTGCTCCGGCGGGGCCTCCACAGCGATCAGCGGCGGGCGCCGAAGACCTGCGTCCACCAGGGCCCGCCCTGGCCCTCGTGGACGCCGACGCCGATCTCCTTGAAGGAGCAGTTGAGGATGTTGGCCCGGTGGCCGGGGCTGTTCATCCAGCTCTCCATGACCTGGGCCGCGGTCTGCTGCCCGCGAGCGATGTTCTCGCCGTAGGTGCTCCACTGGTAGCCCGCGGCGGTGATGCGCTCTCCCGGTCCTGTGCCCTCGGGGCTGGAGTGGGAGAAATAGTCCCGGGCCGCCATGTCCTCGGAGTGGCCGAGCGCGGCCTCGTGCAGCTGGGTGTTGCCGCTGACGGGACCGCAGCCCTCCTTGGCGCGCTCGGCGTTCACCAGGCCGGTGACCTCGGCGACGAAGCCCTGAGGTGTGGCCGGCGGGGTGGATCGGGGGGTGGCGGGCGGTCGCGCGGCGGTGGTGCGCGGGGGTGTCGCAGCCGGCTGCTCGGTCTTCTTCGGTGCGGCGGAGCTCTTGGAGGGGGTCGGGGACGCGGAGGGGGTCGGGGACGCGCTCGACGGGCTCGGGGAGGGGGACGGCGACGAGGACGGGGAGGCGGGGGACGTCGACGCGGTGTGCGGGAGCGCCGGCCCGGCGTCGGTTTCGGCGGCCGACGAGGCGGCCGCCCGGTCCTTGTCCTCTTCCTCGGGGAGCAGCAGGAGCACACCGCCGCCCCCTGCGATCAGTACGGCGGCCGCCGCCGCGGCCGTACGGCGGCGGGCGCGGCGTCCCCGGCGCAGCTCCTGGCGGGTGCGGGTGCGCCGGCCATGACGTCCCCCCGGCCGGTCCGCCCCGGCGGAGCCCGGGCGGGCCGCCGGGTCCGCCGCGGACGCGACGGGTTCGGCGGATTGGTACTCGGGGGCATCCGGGTTCGCTGTCGCGGGCCCGGCGTACGAGGCGGGGTCGGCGTACGGCGGGGCGCCGGCGGTCCAGCGCAGTGCGAGCGCCGCCGACAGCGGCGTCAGCGCCAGACCGACCAGCAGCCGTTCCGCCGGTATCAGCCCCGACGAGTGCCCGGAGCAGACGGTGCACTGCCGGGCGTGCCGGGCGATCCGCTTGCGCCAGAGCGCGGAGGGTATGCCGTCCCACTGCTCGGTCAGCCGTTCCAGCAGTACGCAGCGCGGCTCGGCGGCCAGCGCCCGTACCACGACGCGGCCCACCTCGAGCTGGGCCTTCATCCGCTGGACCCGTACGGCGGTGTGCTGGGGCGTGAGCTCCAGGGCTTCGGCCACATCCGACCGGGTGACCTCGCCGGCGGCCTCGAGCCACCACAGCGACAGCAGGGCGCGGTCCTCGGGGTCGAGCCACCGCGTCGCCTCGGCGACCTCCCTGCGCTGGCCGGACAGCCCGAGCCGGGCGATGGTGACGTCGACGAAGTCCGCGCGGGGGTCGGGCAGGTCGTGGAGCTCGTCCAGGCCGGCAGCCGCTCCGGCCCCGCGCTGCCGCCAGTGGCCGCGCATCTGGTTCATCGCGATCGCGACCAGCCAGGACCGGAAACGGCCGGGGTCGCGCAGGCCTCCCAGACTGTCGAGCGCGCGCAGCATGGTCTCCTGCGTCACATCGTCCACGTCCGCATGCCCGTGCAGCCCACGGCCGACGATGTTGTAGACGAGGGGCAGGGACTCTGCGGCGAGCCGGTCGCGGGCACTCTGGTCCCCCGACTGCGCCGCCGTTATCACTGCGGCGTCGACGTCACTGCTCACGATCTCTCCACTCTCCGTCTCGGCTCGGACTGTACGTCCCACACCTTGGGAGACGCCCTGCCCGGGCGCCGATAACGGAAATCGTGGAGACTGTTCTTCCTGTTGAAGGGGCTCGGCTCAGGCCACGACGGCCGCCAGGTCCAAGCCGACCGGTTCGCGGTCGTCGGCGACCCAGGGGCCGACGGCGATCTCCGCGGTGATGCCGGGCCCGAAGCCGGCGATCAGGCCGCGGGCCCTCTCCTCGGGTCCGCCCCCGGCGAAGAGCCGGGCGAGCGCGTCGAAGATGGCGGAGCCGGCGATGCTTCCGCGGCAGATCTTCATTCCGCGGCGGACAAGGCGAGGCAGGCGCCGGAGCGAAGGCCTCAGCACGCCGCAGCGCCGCCGTCCGGCAGTCGCATGCGAGGGCGGCCGCGGACCGCATGCGCACGGTCCGCGGCCGCCCTCGCGCCGCACGGCATCGCCGTACGGCCTACGGCCTCGCCATACGGCGCTCACTCCAGCGGATAGATGTCCCCGCTGCCCATGCCGCTCACCTGCTCGCTCTGCTGCTGCAGCCGGTCGGCCTTCTCCTGAAGCCGCCGGCGCTGCTCCGGGTCGTCGGCCCGCTCCGCCGCCTGCCGCAGTTCCTGCGCCTTCTCGCGCAGCTGACGGGCCCGGCCGCCGGATTCGTCCACAGCACTCATGAGTTGCTCCTCGAGATGTGGGGGATGAGGAAGGGGCTTCCTCAGCGAACCAGCAGCCCGACGCCCCCGCACCTCGAAGCCTCACTCCATGTCATCACCGCAGTTCAGCGCAGTAGAGCGGTGAACGACCGCGCAGGCTGCGGGCACCGAGGCCGGTCCCGTCGAGCATCGAGCCGCCGCGGCGTTCCGCGTGCCGCCGAAGCGCCGACCGGCGGCCGGTCGGCCGCGGGGCGTCACGAACGTGCAGACATCTCGGCCGCGATGCACATTGGAGGCATGTCCTCGGAACATCCGCCCGTGATCGTGCACCCGCCCGCCGACGGGGGCCGCCGCGTCAGCGTGCACGGCCGGTTCGCCGGCCTGGCGCACGGGCGCGGGGACGTGGCGGAACTGCTGCGCGGCATGGGGTTCGGCACGGAGGGCGACACCATCGACCTCTTCGACAGCAGCCTCGTCGAGTGGCGCGGAGGCGGGCCGGAGACCTGGCGGTAGCGACCGGGGACGGACCGGGGCCGGGGCCGCGCCTCGTCTCGTCTCGTCTCGTCTCGTCTCGTCTCGATAGCCTGGACTCATGTCGTCGACCCAGAGGCCGACCCTGCGAGAACTCGCGCGGCAGGGGCTGTCGTCCGTCGAGCGGGGGTACGACCTGCTCGCGCCGAAGTTCGATCACACCCCCTTCCGTACGCCCGACGCGGTGCTGGAGGAGGTGGGCAAGGTCCTCGGGGAGCTGGGGCCGTTCGATGCGGGGCTCGACGTCTGCTGCGGCACGGGGGCCGGTGTCGGAGTGCTGCGGCAGGTGTGCACGGAGCGGGTCGTCGGGGTGGACTTCAGCGCCGGGATGCTCGCCGCAGCGCGCGTCTCTCCGCTGCCGGGAGGCCCGGCGGTCGGCTGGGTGCGGGCGGACGCCCGCGCGCTGCCGTTTCGCCAGGGCTTCGATCTGGCGGTGAGTTTCGGAGCGTTCGGCCACTTTCTGCCGGCCGAGCGCCCTGCGCTCTTCGCCGAGGTGCGTCAGGCACTGCGCCCCGGTGGGCTGTTCGCCTTCCCGGTGCCCGCGCCCGCCCGCGTCGGCTCGCGGCTGTACTGGGCGCTGTGGGGGTTCGACGCGGCGATGCGCATACGGAATCTGGTGTGGCGGCCGCGGTTCGTCATGTACTACCGGACGTTCAAACTCCCACACGTGCTGCGCGAGCTGGCCGCCGCGGGATTTGAGACGGAGCTGACGGCGCTGCCCGCTCTGGGCCGCCGGCCGGACGGCTCGCCGCGGTGCCGACTGGTGGTCGCGCGCCGCGTCTGAACGCCGGTGGCGTGCCGGTCGTATGTGTGGACAGCACATCCGCCGTCGCCGACCGGGAGAGTCCCCTGCCATGTCGTTGCGCTTGTCCGCCACGGTTCTCACCGTCGTCCTCGTGCTGGTGTTCGGCAGTGGATGCAGCGGACAGCCGGGCGGCGACCTGTCGAGAGAGGCGGACGCCCGGCTGAAGGAACTGGGGGTGGACCTCGACGGCTGGCGGGCGGGCGGCTGGCGGAACTGGAATCCGGCGGCCTGGCTGCGCGGCACGGAGGAGTTCGTCAACCCCGTGATCGACGGACTGTGGGGGCACGACCGGATGGCCGGGGCCCGTGAGCCGTACAAGAACGTGCCGGGGAACGTGGGACGGGAGACGGGTGTCAGCGACCCGGAGCCCGCGCCCGTCGCCGCCCGTCCGGTGCCGGCGCCCTACCGCGCGAGCGCCGCCGCGGTCGGAAAGGTGTTCTTCGACGGACCGGCGGGACCGATGGTGTGCTCGGCGACCGTGGTGCGGGACCCGGCCAACCCCGGACGGTCCAACCTCGTGTGGACGGCGGGGCACTGTGTGCACGCGGGGCGGGACGGCGGCTGGTTCAGGAACATCGTCTTCGTGCCGTCGTACAACGACACGGGCGCGCCGGCCGGACGGCTCGGAACACTCGGCCCTGAACAGGTGGCCCCCTTCGGCATGTGGTGGGCCGACGGGGCGGCCACCTCGGACCAGTGGATCGCGCAGGGCAGGACCACGGGAGGGGACGGAGCGGCTTTTGACTACGCCGTGCTGCATGTGACGCCGGAGGGCGGCGGCGACGGCCGGTCGCTTGAGGAGACGGTCGGCTCGGCGCTGCCCATTCGGTTCAGCGGTCCGGCCGCGCCGGACATCGGCGTGATGGGGGTGTGGGGCTACCCCGCCACGGCGCCCTTCGACGGCGCGCGGATGCACTCGTGCACCGGCAGGCCGGGGCGGCTGTCGTTGTCGCCGTCCCAGCCGACCATGTACCGGATGGGCTGCACGATGACCGGGGGCTCCTCGGGGGGCGGCTGGTTCGCGCCGGGTGCGGACGGCAGGCCGGCACTGGTGTCCAACACCTCGATCGGCCCGGTGCCGGCGGCCTGGCTGGCGGGCCCGTTCCTGGGCGACGAGGCCCGGTCCATGTTCGGGGCTTTCAGCGGGGCGTTCGCGGCGGAGCCCGCGCCGTAGTCGGCTGTCGGCGGCCAACAGCCGACTACGGAGTGTCCCTCGTTTGGCCGGAAGTCCGCTTGAGGCGATCTTCGGCGGGCTCATAAGGTGGGCGGCTAACGCAATATCTTTGCTTTAACCGGAAAGGAAGAGGCCCATGACCGATATCCCGCTCTCGGCCGGAGAAGCCGCCCGCTGGGCCCGCAGAGCGGGACTGCCGCTCGACACGGAGCACGCGCCCGCTGTCGCCGCCAGAGCCGACCGCGTACACGCCCTTCTCTCTCCCCTGCGGACACTGGAGTTCGGCGAGACGCCTCCCGCGGCCGCCTATGACGCGCTCAAGGAGCCGGGCCATGCCGCCGGGCGCGCCGAGTGAGCCGTACGGCCTGACGCTGGCCGCGGCCGCCCGGGCCATCGCCGCGCGCGAGCTCTCCCCCGTGGAGCTCACCGAGTCGGTGCTGGGCCGCATCGACGCGGTCGACGGCCGGCTCAACGCATATGCGGCGGTGACCTCGGGCAGGGCGCGCGAGGCGGCGGCGGCCGCGGAGCGGGAGATCGCGGCGCGGGGGCCGCGGAGCCCCCTGCACGGTGTCCCCGTGGGGCTCAAGGACCTGTTCGACGTCGCGGGACTGGCCACCGGCGCGGGGTCGCGCGTCCGGGAAGGCCACCGGGCGGACGAGGACAGCGCCGTGGCCGCGCGGCTCTTCGGGGCCGGGGCCGTGCTCACGGGCAAGACGCAGACGCATGAGTTCGCCTACGGGCTGACGACGCCGCAGACCCGCAACCCGTGGAATCCGGGCCGAGTCGCCGGAGGGTCGAGCGGGGGTTCCGCGGTCGCGGTCGCCTCGGGCGCGGCGACCTTCGCCCTGGGCACGGACACCGGGGGGTCGATCCGGGTGCCCGCCTCACTGAACGGCGTGACGGGACTGAAGCCCACCTACGGCCTGGTCTCGCGCCACGGCGTCACAGCGCTGTCCTGGTCCCTGGACCACGCCGGCCCGATCACCCGCAGCGTCGAGGACGCGGCGCTCGTCCTGGACGCGCTGGCGGGACACGATCCGCGCGACCCCGCCTCGCTCGATGTGCCGCTCACCCCGTACGCGCGCGGGCTGGGCGGAGATCTGCGCGGGCTGCGCGTCGGAGTGCCCGTCAACTACTTCTTCGACCGCACGGATCCCCAGGTGTCGGCCGCTGTGCGGCGGGCCGTGGAGGTGCTGTGCGGTCTGGGAGCCGTCCGCGTGGAGATCCGGGTGCCGATGACGGAGCAGATCCGCGCCGTGCAGTGGGGTCTGACGGCGCCGGAGGCGACCGCGTACCACGAGCGGACGCTGCGCACCTCGCCCGAGCTGTACGGGGGCGAGGTGCGCACGCTGCTGGAGGCCGGCGAACTGGTCCCTGCGGGCGACTACCTCCGTGCGCAGCGCGCCCGCACGCTGATGCGGCGCGCCTGGGAGCCCGTGTTCGACGCGGTGGACGTCGTCGCCGCGCCCACCGTCCCGTGCACCGCGGCCGGCCGGGGCCGGGAGCGGATCGACTGGCCCGACGGCACCTCCGAGTCGGTCGCCGACGCCTACGTCAGGCTCTCCGCCCCGGCCAACATCGTCGGCGCCCCTGCGCTCACCGTGCCGGTCGGCTGCGACGACGCGGGGCTGCCCATCGGCATGCAGCTCATCGGCCGCCCGCTGGGCGACGCGACGGTGCTGCGCGCCGGGGCCGCGTACGAGCGGGCGCGCGGGGAGATCGGCCGACTGGCCCCTCCGCAGGATCTGGCCGACTAAAAGCAGCATATATGCGTTAGGGTTCCGTGCGATGAGCCCCAGACCAGCGGTACGCCCCGGCGGGCGCAGCGCCCGCGTCCGGCAGTCCGTGCACACGGCCGTGCGCGAACTGCTGCAGGAACGAGGGCGGGACAGCCTCACCGTGCCGCTGGTCGCCGCCCGCGCCGGAGTCACTCCGTCGACGGTCTACCGCAGATGGGGGACCCTCCGGGAGCTGCTGTCCGATGTAGCGGTGGAACGGCTGCGGCCCGGCTCGCCGCCGGAGGACCTCGGCAGCCTCCGGGCCGACCTGGAGGACTGGGCCACGTCCTTCGCGCAGCAGACGGCCTCCCCCGCCGGGCAGGCCCGCCTCCGGGACACGCTGGCCGGGGACCCGGACGGCTCGAACAGCGGGCGGTGCGCTGCCTATGCGGCCGGGCAGATCGAGACGATCCTGTCGCGCGCCGCGGCCCGCGGCGAGCACGCCCCGGACGCCGAGGCGGTGCTGGACCATGTGGTGGCCCCGCTGGTGTACCGCGCCCTCTTCCGGCAGGAACCGCCGGATGCCGACGGCTATGCCCGCTCCCTCGTCGCCACCGTGCTGTACAGGTTGATCCCGCTGCCGTGAAGCGGGCCCTCCCCCGCCCTGTCCCTTCCCGCGGCCCGGGCTCCACCCCGGTCCCTAGCCGAGCTGCAGCACGAGGGACCGTGCGTCGCGGTCGAGGAGGACCGGAGCCGGGGCCACGCCGCCGGGCTCCAGCTTGAGCAGGGTCGCCTCGCCGTCGACCCGCCCGGCTGTCGTCCGGCCCGGCCCGGCCCCTGCCGTGTCGCCGGCCTCACCGGCGAAATCGCCCTTGAGCTGACCGGTATGCCGCCAGTTGTGCTCCCGGCCGTCGCACCGGGCGACCGTGCCGCCGATGCCGTGGTGGACGTCGCCCTTGATCAGCTTGGCGCCGACGAGCACCGTCCTGCCGTGGTGGAGCGGCGAACAGCGGTAGGTGCCGCTGAGGGTGACCGTGCCGTCGGCGGCCAGCTGCCCCGCCGGGTCGAGCGTCACGGCGTCGGGGCCGGAGCCCGCGCCGGAGTGTGCGCCCGCCTCGCCGGGGTTCACCCCGGCGAGGCAGACCGCGGCGAGACACGCGGTCAGGGCGAGAGACATACGTCGAGATGTGATCATGCTCCGCCCAACGAAGCCTGTACGCAAAGATATCGGGCCTTCGCACGGACGGCCGACACCTCTGTGCCGCCGAATGGCGGTCACACTTCCCGCTTCCGATTGCGCTGCGTGCCGATGCTTTACACGGTGGGTGAGAGATGTTCCGCCCACATCGCAAAGGAAGCCGTATGCGTCCCTCAACCCTGCCCCGTGCCCTGGTGCCCACGGCACTGTGCGCCGCACTCGTCTTGGCGGGGACCGGGCCCGCCGCGGCGCTCGGCTCAGCGGCATCCGCCGGGGACTCCGCAGTCGCCACCGCCGCCCAGCACCGGATCGAGCTGCCCGAGCTTCCGGCCGACACGCCCGGTCTCCCCGAGCTTCCGGCCGACACCCCGACCCTCCCGGAGACTCCGGCAATCCCCGCGGACACTCCCAGCCTCCCCCTCGACACGCCCGCCCTGCCCACTGCCCCATGAGCGGGTGACCCGGCGGCGCCCCGTTCCGGCTCCGCTTCGAGGTCCGCCGCAGGGCCAGGGAAGCAGGACCGTTCGCGTACGGCGACTCCGCGCGGCACGATGGTCGTGGATCCCGCCATGCCCCCTTTCCGAGCGGAACACTGAGTGTCATGGACAAGGAATCGACGGGTGCCGGCCCCCACGCCACTTCGAGCGAGGACGTGTACGGCGCGCCCTGCTGGATCAGCCTGATGGCGCGCGACCTCTCCGCCGCGCAGGATTTCTACGGCGCGGTGCTCGGCTGGCGGTTCCGGCCTGCGCGGCTCGGCGCGGAGTTCCGGCTCGCCGTGCTCGACGGCCTGCCGGTCGCCGGCATCGGAGAGGTCACCCCCACCCTGCAGGCCCCGGTCGCCTGGACCCCGTACTTCGCCGTCGCCGACGCCGATGCGACGGCGGCCCGAATCCGGGAGCGCAGCGCCACTGTGGCGGTCGGCCCCCTCAACTTCCCCGTCGGCCGCGGCGCGCTCGCCGCCGACCGGGACGGCGCAGTCTTCGGCATCTGGCAGGGCGAGCTGATCTCCAACTGGCAGACCTGGCGGGAGAAGGCACCGACCTGGCTGCGGCTGCGCACCCGCAACGCGTTCGACGCCGCCATCTTCTACGGCGAGGTCCTCGACTGGGCATCCGACCGGCCGGGCTGCTGCGAGGTCGACTACGAGGAGGACGAAGTCGTACTCCGCCAGCACGGCTTCGTGGTCGCCCGGCTCAGCTCGGGCGCGACCGAGGAGGCGCCCGATCCGCTCATCCGCCCCCACTGGCATGTGCACTTCGCGGTCCCCGACGTCGAGGCCACCGTCCAGGCGGCGCTGCGGCACGGCGGACTGGTCCTGGAACAGCACGGCACCCCGGAGGGCTCCGAGGCCACACTGCGGGACAGAGACGGCGCGATGTTCTCCGTCAACGACGGCTCGCACCGCGGTTGACCTCGGTTGACCGCGGCGGTACGGGCCGTCGCGGGCCGGCAGTCAGCGCCGGCGGGCACGGGCACGGGCGCTGATTCGGCGCGACCACAGAATCACCCCGCGCAGCACACACAGCAGGGTGAGGGTGTAGGCGGCGGCGAACGCCCAGATGAGGGCGGGTGCCGATGTCTGCACGGCGAAGACGAGAAGGACCAGCGACACCGCGGCGAGCGTCCAGCCCGCGACGGCGAGTCGTCGGCGGTGCAGGGCGGACCGCAGCTGGTTCAGCGACGCGGACGTCTGCCCCATCGTGCGCAGCTGGCGGTCCAGCAGGGCGTCTTCGCGCAGCCCGGTCTCGATCTCGTCGAGGATACGCCGTTCGCGATCCGTGAAGCCGGTTCCGTCCATGGCCAACGCCTCCTCACGGCCGACCGTGATGACCGGTTGACGCCTGGTCGGCGCACCGGGCGGGTACCCGCGATGGACCGCCGGACACCTCCGCGGCGCGCCCACGCGCAGCGGTGGGCCGGAGCCGCACCGTCGTCCCGGGCCGGTTCCGCTCAGCCGGGCGCTGGGCCGGCTGAGCTGTTGGAGGGCGCGCGACTGATGTCGCCGAGGGCCGATTCCGGGTCGAGTGTCCCGGCGAGGTCTCCGAGGCTGACCATGCCGATGGGGCGGTCCCCCTCGACGACGGGGAGCCTGCGGACCGCGTGTTCCCGCATGAGCGACACGGCGCTGGAGACGGGCTCGTCCGGCCCGATCGACACGGGGGTGAGCGTGCAGACGGCCTCTGCGCTCACGGCGAGCGGATCCACCCCCTCGGCCACGGCACGGGTGGCGATGTCCCGGTCGGTGAGCACCCCGATCAGCCGGTTGTCCAGGGAGACCACCACTCCCCCGATGTCCTGGGCGCGCATCATCTGGGCCGCTTCCACGAGCGAGGCGTCGGGCCGGACGGCCGCCACTCCCGCCGTCATGACGTCCTTCACTTGCTGTGTCATGGCTCAGCCTTCCTGACATGCTCTCCGCCCGCGGGCCCGGCCATCCGGCTGTCCCCCGGCCGTCCGGCGGCTTCTCCTCGTCACGCTGCCCGCAGTACCCCTGCCTCATCCGCCTATGCGGGCGGTCACGTTTTCTCTCGCCTGGAGCGGGCATGGGGCCTTTACGTGCTTCGGACAGCAGGCACGCCCGAGGGAGCAGTCACACGGGCGTGCCTTTGTGCCGTCCGGCCCCGCTCCCGCACCGTGCGTCGAAAGACTCCAGGGAGCCGTGAGCACCATGTGCCCGTACGCACCCGTCCGGCAGACCCAACACACCCGGCGCGACCGGCCGGGCCGCCGCGCCGGAAACCCGCACACCGA
Source organism: Streptomyces sp. MUM 178J (assembly GCF_022414575.1). Lineage (GTDB taxonomy): Bacteria > Actinomycetota > Actinomycetes > Streptomycetales > Streptomycetaceae > Streptomyces > Streptomyces chengmaiensis. Next base: position 39,716 of record NZ_JADWYQ010000002.1, read on the forward strand.
CGCCCCCGACACCGAGGACGCGTTCCGGAGGATGGCCGGACTGCCCGACGGACCGGAGCGCAGCAGGATCCGCCAGGACATCGTCTGCGCCTGGCTGCCCATGGCCGACCGGCTCGCCGGCCGCTTCCGCAACCGCGGGGAGTCACTGGAGGATCTGCGGCAGGTCGCCGCGCTGGGTCTGGTCAAGGCCGTCGACCGCTACGACCCCGGCCGCGGCAACGCCTTCGAGAGCTACGCCGTGCCGACCGTCGTCGGGGAGGTCAAGCGGCACTTCCGCGACCACCTGTGGACGCTGCACGTACCCCGCCGGGTACAGGATCTGCGCAACCGCGTGCGCTTCGCCCGGCAGGACCTGTCCCAGACGATCCCCGGCCGGCCGCCCACCCTGGCGGAGATCGCCGCGCACGCGGGGATGACCGAGGAGGAGGTTCGGGTGGGCCTCGAAGCGCTCGACAGCTTCTCGGCGCTCTCACTGGACGCCGAGCTGAGCGGCGCGGAGGACGGATACGCCCTGCGCGACACCCTCGGGTCGGCGGACCCGGCCCTCGACGTGCTCGTCGACCGTGAGGCCGTCAAACCGGGGCTGCGCCGACTGCCCGAGCGTGAACAGCGCATTCTCTACATGCGCTTCTTCCGCGACATGACGCAGAGCAGCATCGCCGAGTGCCTCGGCATCTCCCAGATGCACGTCTCGCGGCTGATCAGCCGGTGCTGCGAGCGGCTGCGCGAGGAGGCGCTGTGCGACGGCTCCGCGGACGAGACCGCAAAGGAACCGGCGAAGGCCGCGGCGGGGAGGTCATGAGAGACGCCGCCGCATGGCGAGCGCGATGTGGTGGCCCATGACGTCGACGATCCGCGCCTCGGCCAGGGAGAAGGCGAGCCTGGGCCCCGTGCGGAAGAGCGTCAGCACCGCGTCGACCCGTCCGCCGCCGGCGACCGGGGTGTGAAGCGGCGCGCACAGCAGTGACGTCACATCGGCCTGGACGAGGATCGAGTCGCCGGTCTCGTCCCGGCCGAAGGACTCCAGGTCGTCCGGCCGCACCTGGAGGCTTGCCGGTCCGCCGCGCGCCGTCTCCACCACCAGGGGGCAGTCCGCCGGGTCCTGCGCGGCGACCTTCTTGGCCAGCGTGTCCGCGGCCCTGTCGCTCTCCGGGCCGCGGCCGTTCTCCGGGCCGCGGACGCAGACGCGACGCAGCACTCCGCCCGAGGACAGATCGGCCACGACCCAGTCGGCGAAGCCCGCGGACAGCACCCGTGCGGCCGTGCTCAGCACCTGCTGCGGTTCCCCGCGGCCGTCGAGCAGCAGCGCCGTGGTCATGGCGTCCAAGACGTCGATCAGCTCGGCGTGGCGGGTGGCCTCGGTCAGATCGGGACGCGCCGCGCCGCGCCCGGCCACGGGAGCGGACGGGGAGGGGAACGGGTGCGCCGTACGGGTCCCGTCGGTCTGCAACACCAGCAGGACGGCCGGCTGCTGCTCGTTCGGGGGGCGCAGCGCGGTGAGGGTGACGAGCAGCGGTGTCGTGGGGGCCTGCTGGAGGTGGACCCGCAGACTGCGGCCTCCTTCGCCGCGTGCGACGGCCGCCGCCTGCGAGCGCAGGGCCGCGCGGTCGCCGGGTCTGAGGAGTCCTGCCAGCGGGCGGCCCGCGGCATAGCCTGCGCGGACGCCGGTCAGTTCCGTCGCGGCGACGTTCATCCGCCGTACGGCCGTGTCGGCGTCGATCAGTGCCACGGGCAGCGGCAGCCGTTGGAAGAGGGCCTTGAAGAGCTGCTGTTCGGCTCGGTCCGCCGAGGCTCTGGCGGGGGTGTGCGGGGCCCGTGGCCACTGTGCCGCAAGCCTGCGGCGCCAGGCGGGCCAGAGGTCGTCGGCGACATGCTCGAGCTCGAACAGCGCGGCGTCGAGGAGGGTGTGCAGTTCCGTCGTCGGCAGTCCGCGGGCCGCTCTCAGCTCGCCCACGCGCCTGACGAAGTCCGCAAGCTCCCGGTCGAGCGCATGCCCCTGCCCGGGGTCCGCTTCGAACCCGTGCGCGTCCATACCCCGACGCTAGCCCACGGCGGCGTTTCCCGGCGTTCCCAGCGGGAATCCGGACGGTGGAAGGAGGCGGCAGCTCATGCCATCCCCGCCCGTCCCCGAACCCACCGCGGCCGCCCGTGAGCTCTCCCAGTTCACCCGCGAGGCCATGCAGTGCGCCGACGCGAGCTGCGGCGCGGTCGCCACCCTCACCGGCGAGGGCGGCGATCTGCGCACCACGGCGACGCACCCCGACCTGACCGCACTGCTCTCGGTGGAGATGGCCTCCGGTGAGGGGCCCACCCCTGCCGCGCTGGACGCGGGCGAGACGGTGAGCGCCCAGGATCTGCTGACCGAGGAGCGCTGGCCCGACTACCGTGCCGTGGCGCTCGACTCCGGACTGCGGTCGAGTGTGACCATGCCGTTCAGCAGAGACGAGCTGGACGTCACCCTGAGCCTGTACAGCTTCCGCCCCAGAGCGTTCGGCGAGGGCGTGCAGCAGTCGGTCCATCTGCTCGGCGAGTACTTCGCGGAGGGCCTGGCCCGCGATCACTCGTGCCGTGCGGCGCTGGCCGAGGTCGACCAGTTGGAGACGGCGCTGGAGTCCCGGGCGGTGATCGATCAGGCCTGCGGGATCGTGATGCATGTGACCGAGGGCGATGCCCGGGAGGCGTTCGGCATTCTGCGGCGGATCTCGCAGCGCACCAACCGGAAGCTCGCGGAGGTGGCCGACGAGGTGGTGCGCCGCCGGGGACGGGGGCTCGAAGCGGAGCTCAGGGCTCTCGCCGGGACGAGCGGAAGGAGTCCCGCGTGTTCGGACGAGGCCGTTCGCACATCGGCGCGGAGCCGATGACGGCGCGGAACCCGCTGAGGGTCCGCCTGCTCCTGGCCATGGTGTACATCCCCGTGTTCGCGGCGGGAGCGGTGCTGTTCGGCGTGTGGGGGCTGTGGTCCCAAGCCGGTGACTCGCCCGATCCCGGGGTCCTGATGGCGCTGTCGTTCATCTGCGCGGTGCTGGCGCTGCTCGCCCTGGGCGAGGCGGTCGGCATCCACCACCGCAGGGAGCGGGCGCGTACGCGACACGAGGACACGGAGGAGGAACCGGAGCCGGACGCTCCTGAAGAGCCGGGGCGTCCCGAGCAGCGGCCTGACGGTCAGGAACGCCACGGGCCGGGGCGTGGGATCGGATAGCCGGCCGCCCCCCGGCGGCGGCGCGGAGCAGGGCACGCCTCCTCGCCCCGACCGCGGGGCGCCTGAGCGGTCGCCCGGCGAACGTCATGACGCGTGAGCGGGCCGGCGGAGCAGGGCGCCCAGGCCGCCGGCCGGGGAGGCGTCCTCGGGCTCCCGGGCGGGGACCCGCAGCGCCTCCGCGCCGGTGACCGCGGCGGAGCGGAGCAGCGCGTCGTCCGCGCGGGCGGGGTCGGGGTCGCGTGCGCCGAGGTACTGGGCGTCGGTGCGGAGCATCGCGAGCTGGTCAGGGGCCTCGCCCACCCACACCCGGCGCTGGGCGTCCGCCCCCTCGGGCCGGATGAACAGCTCCTCGATGCGGTGCTCGCGGGCCGCCTCCACCAGCGCGGGCACGCCTTCCGCCGCCGCTTCGTGTGCGGCCCTGAAGCGGTCGAGCTCCTCCTCGGCGCGGCGGCTCAGATGCTCCTGGCGGGCACGCTCGACGTCCGCGTCGAGCAGCCTGCTGCCCGCGCCTTCGGCGCGTCCGCCGTGTTCGGTCTCGACGACGTACGGCTGCAGCGCCGCGGGCAGCCGCTCATGGACGGCCCGCCGCTCGTAGGGGTCTCCGGCGAGGACGATCAGGTCGGCCCCGTACTCCTCCTGGTTTCCCGTCACGGCCTCCGCGATCTCCTGGGCGTTCTGCTCCCAGGTGTTCTCCACGCGCTGCTGGTGATGGCGCTCGGACCAGTCGGCGCTCGCGGTGCGGTGCAGCGGCCAGTCCTCGCCCACGACCGACCCGGCGTCCGCGGCCCCCAGCGGAGTGCGCAGTTCCAAGTCCGCGCCCGTGCGGTCGACGTAGACGACCAGACAGACCGGTTCCTGCGCGGCGAGGTCCAGCAGCGGTGCGACATGCGGCAGGGCCGCCCAGGTGACGTCCATGGGCGCGGCAGGGCGGTGGGTCAGCGGCGGGTCGAGGACCACCTCGCCGCCCGTGGCGTACACGGCGCGCCCGGCTTCCCCCGGCCTGCCGCCGAAGGCGGTCAGGGCCGCGTAGACGGCGTGGCCCGTCTGCTGGTCGGCGCCCTTCTCGGCCAGTGTCCGGCAGACCTCACGGGCCTGGAGCTCGCGGCGAGCGGGGGTGTCCCGGTCTCCCCACTCGGTGTCGAGATGCACGCTGGCCCACGGTCCGGGACGCTCGTAGAGCGGCGTGAGAAATTCGAGTCGCATGGAATCCTCCCGGTGACCGCGTTCGCGTTCCCGGCGAGTACCCGCGAGGTCACCAGTCACACGGCAGCGCCGCGAGACCTGTGGAGACGGACGGAGGACGGCTGAGATGACGGAGACCGAGCACGAGCACCGGGGCGTCGATCCGGCCCGTCTGGACGAGCCGGTGCTGCTGCGCGAGCTGGAGGCGATCCACCGGAGCAGGCACGACACGCTGCTGTACGGCTCCGCGGCGGCGCTGGACGCGCACAATGTGCGCATGGCGGAGTTGGAGAACGAGTATCTGCGCAGGCATCCGCGGCGCACGGTGACGCCGGGCAGGACACGGGCCGGGGCCCGTGCCCGTGACGGCGCACGGGACGCCGCCGAGGCGCGGGAACGCCGCTAGTCAGGGCCCCTCCCGGCGGACTCCCGCCCCTTCCCGAAACCGGGACTCCACCCCGGACCCCGTGCGCGGGGGCTCCACCCCCGGACCCCCGCTCCTCAAATGCCGGAGGGGCTCATTCGCTCCTGCCCGGCCTTGGCGAACTCCGCGGTGAAGGCCGCACAGAACGCCTTGAGGTCATGCGGCTTCCTGCTGGTGATCAGGGTGTTCGGGCCGTCGTGGCAGACCGTGACCTGTTGGTCCACCCAGGTGCCGCCCGCGTTGGCGATGTCGGTGCGCAGACTCGGCCACGAGGTGAGGGTCCGGCCCCGCACCGCGTCGGCCTCCACGAGCGTCCACGGCGCATGGCAGATCGCCGCGACGGGCTTGCCCGTGTCGAAGAAGCTGCGGACGAACGCCACGGCGTGCCGGTCCATCCGCAGCGCGTCGGGGTTGGCGACCCCGCCGGGCAGCACCAGTGCCCCGTACTCGTCCGCCGATGCGTCGGTGACGACCTGGTCGACGGGGAAGGTGTCCGCCTTGTCGAGATGGCGGTAGGCCTGCACCCGGCCGGGCCGGGTGGAGACGAGCCGGGGGGTGTCGCCGGCGTCGAGGACGGCCTGCCATGGCTCGGTCAGTTCGACCTGCTCCACGCCCCGGGGCGCTGTCAGGAATGCGATCAGCATGATCTGCTCCTCTGTGTCCGTCCCCTGGGTACCCCCGCCCGGCGGCCCCATGCGGTGGTGGGAGCGGTGGTTCGGACGGCGCAGTGCCGGGGCCCGGGCTGCGGCCGAGCGAGCTACGGGTACGCACTTCGCCCCGCGGCTCGGACCCGCCCCCGCGGTGGCCCGGCTTCTCCCTGCGGGCTGCCGCGGGCGATGCGGCCGTAAGACTTTCGTCATCGGGCCGGGCTGGGACTGCTGCACTGACCTGGCGTTGAATGGAGGTCGCCGGTCAGGTGCCGGAGTGTTCGGGAATGAGGAGATGGCAGTGGGGCGTGTGCTCAGGTGGTTCGGCAAGCCGTTGGGCGTGACGGTGCTCGTCGTCGGGCTGGCGCTGGCCGGTGCGGGACTGTACTGGTTCCAGCCGTGGAAACTGTGGGTGGACGAGACCGTACGGGACGAGATCCCGACCGCGGCCCCGGCCGGCGGCGCGAACGAGGCGGCGGAGGACGCGGAGCCGTCGGACGGCGCGGCGCCCACCGCTCCGGCGGGGCCCGTGACGCTGGCCGAGGGGGAGCTCATCAGCCATGAGCACACCACCACGGGCTCGGTGAAGATCCTCCGGCTCCCGGACGGCAGCCGCACGCTGCGGCTGGAGAACCTCGACACCAGCAACGGCCCGGACCTGCGGGTGCTGCTCAGCGACGCGCCGGTCAAGGAGGGCAAGGCCGGCTGGCATGTCTTCGACGACGGCGCCTACGTCAGTCTCGGCAAACTCAAGGGCAACAAGGGTGACCAGAACTACGCCCTGCCCGCCGACGTCGATCTGGACAAGTTCACCAGCGTGAGCATCTGGTGCGACCGCTTCGATGTGTCGTTCGGCGCGGCGCCCATCGCCGGCGCCTGACCCCTGCCGTACCTGTTCGACTCCGGAAGGGAACATCTGACCGAGTCTCAACTCCTGCGGAGTGCGGCCGAGTTGCCGCACCCGCAGGTGGCCGGTTATGCCCCCGTGAGCGGCGGGGACTCTTCACCTCGACAAGACCGCCGAGTACCCTGCGGGCCTATGGCATATGTCCTAGGCACCACCAGATCGAGTGTTGCCAAATGGCTTACGAGCCCTCGCTCCCTGTGCAACCCTCGTTACCGGTCCTTTGTAGAGACCCGGCCGTGGCCGCGCCTGTATCGGAGTACGACATGCCGTCCCATGTGTTCGCGGACCGTCCCGCCCCGCAGCCTCCTGAGCGCGGCGACGTCGATGCTCTGATCTCGCTGGCGAGGCGGCTCCGCGGCGATGTCGACGCCGTACGCCGGGATGCCGCGGACCAGGAGGACGACGCACACGGACGCTGGCAGCGTGCCCTGTGCGACCTGGCCGTCCATCACCTCGACGACCTCGGCGCACATCTGGGCCAGCTCAAGGAGGGGCTGCCCGCGCAGGCCGCGGACTCCCCCGGGCCGCTCGGGCGGGTCGAGTCATTCGAGGCCCCTGACTCCTTTCAGGAGGATCTCGCCGAGCACGAGGCGGACTCCGCCCTGCACGGCGGCTCACTGCTCAGCAGAGTGGGCAGCGCGGAGTGGAATCTGCTCACCGACGAGGTGAGCTGGTCCGACGAGCTGTACCAGATCCTGGGGCGGTCGCCGGAGAGCGGTCCCATGACGCTGGACGAGCTGCCCGCCATGGTGTTCTCCGAGGATCAGCCGCTGCTCACCGCGATGGTGACGGACTGTCTGGTGGACGGGAGCCCCATCGACGGGGAGTTCCGCATGGTGCGCACCGACGGAGGCGTCCGCACCGTCCATATGACGGGCGAGCCCGTCCTGGACGCCGACGGCTCCACCGCCTCCATGTGGGCCGTCCTCAGGGACGTCAGCGAACTGCGGCGCAGCCAGCGCGCGGTCCGTGAAACGCGCCACTCCCTCCAGCGCAAAGAGCACTTCGCGCAGACGGAGCGACGACTCGCGGTCGAGCTCCAGGAAGCGGTGCTGCCGCCCTGGCGCGGCTCCCTTCAGCTCCCCGAGGACGCACCGGCCGCGCTGGACGTCGCGGCACACTATCTTCCCTCCGCCGACAGCGCCCTGATCGGCGGAGACTGGTACGACGCCCTGCAGCTGCCCGGTGGCCAGGCGCTGCTGAGCGTCGGCGATTTGACGGGGCACGGTGTGGTCGCCACCTCCTCGATGGCGATGCTGCTCGGGGCGCTGCGCGGCATGGCCGTGGCCGGCATTGCGCCGGGTCAGCTCATGGCTCATCTCAACCAGTTGCTGGAAGCCTCCGCGCAGCCCGCCCTCGGCAGCGCCGTCTGCTGCCGCTATGAGCCGGCCGAACGCACCCTGACCTGGGCGCAGGCAGGGCACCCCGCCCCGCTGCTGTTCCGCGGCGGGACGGGGCGTGCGCTGACTCCTCCCGAGGGTGTGCTGCTCGGCGCCACCCCAACCGCACAGTACGGCCAGGCCGACGTGCGGCTGCTGCCCGGCGATGTGCTCGTCCTGCACACCGACGGGCTGACGAGGACCAGTGCGGCGGAGGAGTGCGACACCGGCCGACTGCTGGCACTGGCGCCGCTGTTCGCCGAAGCCAAGGATGCGCAGGACTGTGTCCGGGCCGTGGTCGAGGAGTTCGGCGAGGCGGAGCGCGGGGACGATGCCTGTGTGATGGCAGCTCGGATCGGTCGGTGAGGATCGGGCCTCCAGGGTCTCGACACCTCCGGTTTACTGGTTCTCAACGCCTCCGGTCTGCGAGGTCCCGACGGGCTGCTAGATCTCGACGCCCCGGGCCTTCGTCGACGGGCTGTTGGGGAACGCGAGCTTGATCTCCTCGCGCAGATCCTCGATCTTCGAGTAGCCCGCGTACCGCCCGGTGAGGCGGTACATCTCCCGGAGCCGGTCCCAGGTCCGGTGCGAGGAGGTCTCCCCCATCGACATCAGCGCCAGACGCGCATAGCGATCGGCCTGCTCCGGGTCGTCGGCGATGAAGCAGGCGGAGGCGAGCGAGATGTAGTCGAAGATCTTCGACCGCTGCCGGCCGTCGATGCGCAGCTCCAGCGCCTTCTCGGCGAAGTGCTGGGCGTGCTTGGCGGCGGCGGGCTCATGCTCGGCCAGGGTGCGGTAGGAGAGCGCCTGCATCCCGTACATGTCCTCGTCCTTGAAGGTCTGCATCCAGCTCGGCGGAGGCACATCGCCTTTGTCGGAGGCGAAGAGGTCCTCCGCCTCGCCGAGGGTGCGCCGCATGGCCTGACCCCGGCCCATGTGCGCATGCGCCCATGCTTCGATGGTGAGCAGCATGGCTTGGGTGCGCGGCAGGACTTCCTTGCCGGAGCCGGACTTGGCGAGCTTCATCAGGTCCAGGGCGTCGTCGGGACGGCCCAGGTGGACCATCTGCCGGGCGGCACGGGAGACCGCCTCGCCCGCGCGCGGGTGGTCGCCGCCCTCACGAGCGGCGTGGGCGGCGATGACGAAGTACTTCTGGGCGGTGGGTTCGAGGCCGACGTCATGGGACATCCAGCCGGCGAGGACGGAAAGGTTGGCGGCGACGCCCCACAGGCGGCGCTGCAGATGGTCGGGGTGACGGTAGGCGAGCATGCCGCCCACTTCGTTGAGCTGCCCCACGACGGCCTTGCGCTGGAGGCCGCCGCCACGGGCGGCGTCCCAGGCGCGGAACACCTCGACGGAACGCTCCAGCGCCTCGATCTCCTGCGACCCGATGGGGGCGGCCTCATAGCGGTCGTACCCAGCGGGGTCGGCGTGCAGGGGACTGTCGGTGCGGGGAGCGTCCTGGACGAGTGCGGGGTCGGTGTGCAGCCAGTCGTACATGGCGCTGCTGAGTGCGGAGCCTGCGGCGAGCGCGGCGCCCGCGCCCACCAGACCGCGTCGGTTGAGCATGAGGTCCATTCCCGTGAATTCGGTGAGGACCGCGGCCGTCCGGTCGGGCGCCCAGGGCAGCCCGTCGGGGTTGTCCGCCCCTTGAACGTCCCGGCGCTTGCCCGTTCGCCCGCTCCGTGCGAACCCGAGGTCCTCGATGGTCACGACACGGCCGAGTCGCTCGGTGAACAGAGCCGCCAACACTTTGGGCACCGGGTCGCGCGGGGTCTCCCCCATGTCGATCCAGCGCCGGACCCGCGAGGTGTCGGTCGCCAACTGCGGGTGCCCCATGGCCGCCGCCTGCCGGTTGACCATTCTCGCCAGCTCTCCCTTGGACCAGCCGGCCAGGCCGAACAGGTCGCTCAGGCGGGTGTTGGGTTCTCCACTCACATCAAGCCCCCAGGTTCTCGGCTGAGTTGACAGTAGCCCCCTGTCAGTTGCGAAGCGACTATTCGCCAGGCTTCGCCAGGGCTCGCAATGTGGTCCGCCAGTCGCGCTCGGGTGTCAGGTAGGAACGCGCCACCCCGGCCCGGTAGCTGGAGCATTCCCCAGGGTGCTGCCTGGGCGCCGGGGCGGGGCGGCGCACTGGTGCACGCAGGAGCACACCGCTGCACACTGCTGCACTTTGGTTGCATTTCGGTGCAACCGATGCAACTTGTCGGCGCACGAAGGGATCTGTATCGCTCATGTACACAGCATCGTCCTCCGTGTCCGCCCCGCCCCGGCTGCAGCGTCCCGCTGTCCCGGCCGGCGGCGCCCCGTATCTCGACCCCACGCACGCCGGTCGGGCTCGACGGGCGGCGGGCACGGTGGGCCAGCCTCTCAGCGGCAGGGTCGACCTGTCCGGCCCGCAGGGTGCGCAGCTGCGCATGGCCATCGCCTCGGTGCACCGCATCTGCCCGGAGTTCAACCCGGTCCAGGTGCTCCGAAGGAGCGGACGGTCCGTGCTGCTGGTGGGCGCCACAGGACGCGCCACGGCGGTCGCCAAGTGCTTACTGGACCACTCGCCGGCCTGGGCCGAGCGGTTCCGTCACGAGATAGTGACGTACCGGGCCTTCGTGCGGCACCGTCCGCCGGTGCGGGTGCCGCGGCTGATCGCCGCGGACCCGGAGAACTGCACGCTGGTCATCGAGCGGATGCCGGGGCGGGCCGCGGCACTCAGCCGGCACACGGCCGAGGCGCCGGCGCGCGGCGATCTGCGCGCCGTGCTGGACTCGGTCGCCCGGCTGAACACCTGGCGCCCCCCGGCGGGGCTGTTCGACGCCCCGCTGGACTACGCCTCCCGTATCGCCCGCTATCACGAGCTGGGGCTGTTCACCGACCGCGACCTGGGCGATCTGCAGAAGCTGCTGCACGGGCTGGCACAGGCCGGCGGGCGGCAGGCCATGGGCCAGTTCTGCCATGGGGACGCACTGCTCTCCAATGTCCTGCTGTCGCCGGCCGGCCCGGTGCTGGTGGACTGGGAGCATGCGGGCTGGTATCTGCCCGGCTACGACCTGGCGACGCTCTGGTCCGTGCTGGGAGACGCCCCGGCGGCGCGCCGGCAGATCAGCCAGCTGGCACAGCGGCCGGGACCTGCGGCCCGGGATGCGTTCCTGGTGAATCTGATGCTGGTGCTGACGAGGGAGATCCGCACCTATGAGACGGCCGTGCAGCGCACGATGCGGGAGGCTCCGCCGGTGAGCCCCGGCCAGCCGCAGCCGACCGGGCTGTCGGCCGGCGAGGAGCAGCGGCTGCTGCTGCGGCGGCTCCACGACGACTGCGCCATGGCCCGGCGGGCCGTGCGCGCGGCGGTCGGCACCCGCTGACCGGCCCTGGAGAGGGACCCCGCAGAGGGGAAGCGCGCTGCGTTCCCAGTGAGCCGACGCACTGGGAACGCAGCGCCCTGTGGTGTGCCCGCGTGCCCACGGCGGGGTGAAGGCAGATGCCTGACAGCCGACTTGAGTGTGATCGTGTGACTTATCCCTATTGTGCGTGGGCCGTATGGGCGACGGGTAGGGCTCGGCCGACCACTGCCCATCCGCGCCGGGGTCGCGGATGCCGAACGAAAGGCAACTGCCGCACATGGGACAGCCCTTCACACTGCCGGACTTCTATGTTCCGTATCCGGCGCGGCTCAACCCTCATCTCGAGGAGGCACGGGCGCACACCAACCAGTGGGCGCGCCGGATGGGGATGCTGGAGGGTTCCGGCGTCTGGGAGGAGAGCGATCTCGAAGCGCATGACTATGCGCTGATGTGCGCCTACACCCACCCGGACTGTGCCGCAGAGGTGCTCTCCCTGGTCACCGACTGGTACGTGTGGGTGTTCTTCTTCGACGACCACTTCCTCGAGCGCTACAAGCGGACCCAGGACACCAAAAACGGGAAGTCCCATCTGGGCCGGCTGCCGCTGTTCATGCCGATGGACCTGGCGGACGGGATGCCGGAACCGGAGAATCCGGTCGAGGCGGGGCTGGCGGATCTCTGGGCCCGCACGGTGCCCGTCATGTCGATGGACTGGCGCGCCCGCTTCTCGGAGGCCACCGAGAATCTCCTCAATGAGTCGATGTGGGAACTGGCGAACATCAACGCGGGCCGGATCGCCAATCCCGTCGAGTACGTCGAGATGCGCCGCAAGGTGGGCGGCGCACCCTGGTCCGCGGGGCTGGTGGAGTTCGCGGCCGGCGCGGAGGTGCCCGAGGCGGTGGCGCACTCCCGGCCGCTGCGGGTGCTGCGGGACGCCTTCTCCGATGCGGTCCATCTGCGCAACGACCTCTTCTCGTACCAGCGGGAGGTCGAGGACGAGGGCGAGAACAGCAACGGGGTGCTGGTGCTGGAGACGTTTCTGAACTGCACCACGCAGGAGGCGGCGGAGGCGGTCAACGATCTGCTGACGTCACGGCTCCAGCAGTTCGAGCACACGGCGCTGACCGAAGTCGGCCCGCTCTGCATGGAGAAGGGGCTGGACGCTGCACAGACGGCCGCCGTCGCGGCCTATGCGAAAGGCCTTCAGGACTGGCAGTCCGGCGGGCATGAATGGCATATGCGGTCCAGCCGCTATATGAACGGGGAAGCGGATCTGGGAGCCGACCGACCGGGGGACGCCTTCGGCATGGCGGCCGCCTCCGTCCGTTTCACGCCGCGGTCGGAGGCGGCACGGTGGCGCCGCCACACCCACACCCCCTATCAGAAGGTCGGTTCTTCCCTGCTGCCGGACTTCCGGATGCCGTTCGAGACCCGGCTGAACCCTCATCTGGACGGCTCCCGGGTGCGGACGGTGGCGTGGGCCCGTGCGATGGGCATGCTCCAGACCCAGCCGGGCATGCCGCACTCACACGTCTGGGACGAGCGGAAGCTCGAAGGCTTTGACTTCCCGCTGTGTGCGGCCGGCATCAACCCGGAGTGTCCGGCCGATGAGCTGGACGTCGGATCGTGCTGGCTGACCTGGGGGACCTATGGGGACGATCTGTACCCGGCCGTGTACGGGCGGACCCGGGATCTGATCGGGGCGCGCGCGTCGACCGACCGGCTCTCGCTGTTCATGCCGCTCGACGGCGCGTCGGCGCCGGAGCCGTCGAACGCCCTGGAGCGCGGTCTCGCCGATCTGTGGGTGCGGACCGCGGGGTCGATGAGCGACAAGGACCGCGCGGCGTTCCGCAGGTCCGTGGAGGACATGACCGCCAGCTGGGTGTGGGAGCTGGCCAATCAGGCGGAGCACCGCATCCCGGATCCGGTGGACTATCTGGAGATGAGGCGGCAGACGTTCGGCTCCGACATGACGATGCGGCTGGCCCGGATCGGGCATGGCGATCTGGTGCCGGAGGAGGTGTACCGCAGCGGCCCGGTGCAATCGCTGGAACGCTCCGCCATGGACTACGCGATGCTGATGAACGACCTGTTCTCGTACCAGAAGGAGATCGAGTTCGAGGGCGAGGTGCACAACGCCGTTCTGGTGGTGCAGAACTTCTTCGATCTCGACTATCCGACGGCGATGCCGATCGTCGCCGATCTCATGGCATCGCGGATGGCGCAGTTCCAGCACGTCGCGGCTGCCGAACTGCCCCAGCTCTACGAGGATATGGACCTGAAGCAGGAGGTCCGCGAGGTCCTCGACGGGTATGTGCGTGAACTGCAGGACTGGATGGCCGCGATTCTGACCTGGCACCGGGAGTGCAGGCGCTACCGGGAGGAGGATCTGCGGGACGGCGGGATGGGGCCGTGGCGGCTCACCGGTCCCATGGGGCCCGGCACTTCGGCGGCGCGTCCGTTGACGTTGCCGGTCCGCCGCCCGTCCACGGCCGTCGTCGCGTAGCCGCCGTCGGCTCACCGTGGGCAACGGCCCGCCGCGCACAGGGCGGCGGGCAGGTCGGCCGGGTGCTGCCGTCGCTGCTCAGCCCTGCTGGAACAGCTCTGCGGGCAGCGGCTTGAGCAGTGCGTACAGATCGTCGGTGATGGGGCGGTCCCAGCTCGCGATGGTGACCAGGACATGGTCGCTGCGGTCGAACTGGACGCAGGAGATCCGGCTTTCGGAGAGCTTGACACGGCGCACGATCAGCAGGTTGTCACCCTGCATCACGGGGGTGTCCTCGCTGCCGACGACCTGCACCGGCTCGTCGTTCCCCAGTGCGGCCAGCAGCTGGGCCACCTCGAAGGGGATCTGGCCCTCCTCCAACTCACGGGCCGGGGAGCCCTCGGGCAGATTTCCGATGATCATCGCCGGGCCGCGGCCGCCGAAGAGGTCATAGCGCAGGAAGACGCCCTGGCAGCTTCCGTCCGGAGCGGGCAGCAGGCCCGCGCCGAGATTTCCGGGCCAGTCCCCCGGGTCCATGGCCAGGACGTCGAAATCCGGGCCCGCGGGTGTGGCGGCGCTGCGGCGGCGGAGGAAGGACATACGGCCATGGTACGTGCCCGCGGCCGTGCGGCCCGCCGGCCCCCGGGTCAGTGGGAGCGGCGGGCGAGCGCCTCCAGCAGGGCGACGGCCTGCTCGGCCCCGTCGTGGGGCACGAAGAGGTGGTCGTGGTGGTAGCCGGCGACGACGTTGCAGCTCAGACCGCCCGCCTCGGCCAGTTCGCGGGCGACCGCGGCCGTCAGCCCGACGGCGTCCAGCGCGGAGTGGACGCGCAGTGTGATCCATCCGGCGACATAGTCGTAGGACAGCCCGGCGGCGTCTGCCTCCTCCTGGCGTACGACAAGGGTGAGGCCCTCGGGTTCGGTGACGGTGACGACGGGCCGCAGCCCCTCAGGGGCAGGACCGTCGACGGTGGTGAAGACATAACGGCCGGCGTTCAGCTCGGGCCGCATGGTCGCAAGGAGAGTGTGCAGATCCCGTTCGCCGCTCATGGCGCCAGCCTACGCCGGCGGTTCCGGCGCAGCGGCGGCGCGGTGTTGACGTTGAACGCGGCCGGCGGCCGCTGCGTATCCCTGGGCACATGCGGATACCGACACCGACCGGCACCCCCGTGAGGAGCAGTCCATGAACGACCGCGTCGATCCTTCTGCCTCGCCCCCGCCGCCTTCCGTGCACGCGCTTCCGGACGGGGAGGCGGAGCTTCGGCTGGTGGTCCGGCTGGGGTGGGAGGATGTGGCCGCCCTCGGACAGGAGGCGGGACGGCTTGCGGCGCGCATGCAGCGCGCCGTGACCCTGGACGAGGCCGCCGCGCACCGCCTGCGCACCCGGCCGGTCTCACGCCCCCAGGCTGTCACCGAACGCACCCCGCCCGCGACGGCGTCCCCGGTGTCCCCGCTGACCGCACGCTCCCCCGGGGAGCATGCGCGCCAGGCCATCGACAAGATCAACGGTTCGGCGGTCGGCGGCCACGGGGGCGCCCAGACATCGGCGTGACGAGGGCCGCCGGGCAGGCCGCCGGGCGTGCCCGGGCGGCGGAGGGGCTCAGGTGAGGTCGAACTCCCCTTCGCGGGCGTTCATGACGAAGGCGCGCCACTCGTCCGGGGCGAAGATCAGCGACGGGCTGCCCGGCCGAGTGGCGTTGCGCATCGCGATGAACCCCTCGACGAAGGCGATCTGGACGTCTCCCGCCCCCTGACTGCCGGACTGCCAGTCGGCGTTGCTGAGGTCGAGCTCCGGCTTGTCCCAGCCGGACGGCGTCTGCGCGGTGGTCGTCATGGTCTCGCCCACGTCCGTAGCTCCTCCCGGTTCGTCGTCCGCCGCTCAGCCTAGCCACCGTCTCCCGCCGAGGACAGGCCGCGAACGGGGCGTGCGGCCCGCGGGCCGCTCCCTGCCGTACGGGAGGTCAGCGGTCAGGCGGCCGGTCGCCGACCAGCCACATGGCGAAGAACTGCGAACCGCCGCCGTAGGCGTGGCCGAGGGCCCGGCGCGCCCCGTCGACCTGGTGTTCGCCCGCCTGCCCGCGCACCTGGAGAGCCGCCTCCGCGAAGCGGATCATGCCGGACGCGCCGATGGGATTGGCCGACAGCACTCCGCCGGAGGGGTTCACGGGCAGGTCTCCGTCGAGTTCGGTGACTCCGGACTCGGTGAGCTTCCAGCCCTCGCCCACTTCGGCGAAGCCCAGGTTCTCCAGCCACATCGGCTCGTACCAGGAGAAGGGGACGTATATCTCGGCGGCGTCGATCTCTCGGCGCGGCTCGGCGATTCCCGCCTGCCGGTAGACGTCGGCGGAGCAGTCCCGGCCAGCCTGCGGGGAGACGAAGTCCTTTCCGGCGAACATGGTGGGCTCGCTGCGCATCGCCCCACCGTGGACCCAGGCGGGCGGCCTCGGCGAGCGGGCCGCGCCCGCGCGGTCGGCGAGCACCATGGCACAGGCGCCGTCGGAGGAGGGGCAGGTCTCCGAGTAGCGGATGGGGTCCCACAGCATCGGCGACGCCATGACCTTCTCCAGGGTGATGTCGTTCTCGTGGAGATGGGCGCAGGGGTTCTTCAGGGCGTTGCGGCGGTCCTTGTACGCGACGAGGGCGCCGACGGTGTCGGGGGCGCCGCTGCGGCGCATATAGGCGCGGACATGCGGGGCGAAGAAGCCGCCCGCGCCCGCCAGCAGGGGCTGCTGGAAGGGGACGGGCAGCGACAGGCCCCACATCGCGTTGGACTCCGACTGTTTCTCGAAGGCGAGGGTGAGGACGGTGCGGTGGACGCGGGCGGCGACGAGGTTCGCGGCGACCAGAGCGGTGGAGCCGCCGACGGAGCCGGCGGTGTGCACGCGCAGGATGGGCTTGCCGACCGCGCCGAGGGCGTCGGCGAGGTACAGCTCGGGCATCATCAGGCCCTCGAAGAAGTCCGGGGCCTTGCCGATGACGACGGCGTCGATGTCCGTCCAGGTCAGCTCGGCGTCCTCCAGTGCGCGGGCGGCGGCCTCGCGGACGAGGCCGGCGATCGAGACGTCCCGGCGAGCGGCGACGTGTCTGGTCTGGCCGACGCCGACGACGGCCACGGGCTCTCTACTCACCGGGGTCTCCTTCGGGGTCTCCCTCTAGGACGGCGACCAGGTTCTGCTGGAGGCAGGGGCCGGAGGTGGCATGGGCGAGGGCGCGGTCGGACGCGCCGCGGCCGATGCGGGCGGCGGCCTCGCCGAGGCGGATCAGCCCGGCGGCCATCATCGGGTTGGCGGCGAGCGCGCCCCCGGAGGGGTTGACGGCGACGCGGTCGTCGAGCCCGAGGGCGGTGCGCAGCACGATCTCCTGGGAGGTGAAGGGGGCGTGCAGTTCTGCGGTGTCGACGGGCCGGTCGAAGGCTCCGGCACGCTCCGCGGCCTGGCGGGTGGAGGGCGAGTCGGTGAGATCGCGTACGCCGGGGCTGTGCGCCTCGGTGCGGTGGTCCATGCCGCGTATCCAGGCGGGCCGCGGGCAGAGCCGGCGAGCGCGGTCCCCGGCGGCCAGCACGACGGCCGCCGCGCCGTCGCCGATGGGCGGGCAGTCGGCGGTGCGCAGCGGAGCCACGACATAGCCGCCGTCCAGGGTGGGGGCGGTGAGCTGGGCGCGGGGGTTGTCGGCGGCGGCGGTGCGGCTGCGCGCGGCGACGGCGGCGAGCGCGGCTTCGTCGGCGCGGCCCGCGTCGATGAGCGTCTGCGCCTGGAGGGCGGCGAGCGCGACCGAGTCGGGCCACAGCGGGGCCAGATAGTACGGGTCGAGCTGCCGGGTGAGCACCTTGCGCAGGGCGCCGGGCGACGACTTGCCGTAGGCGTAGACGAGGGCGGTGTCCGCCTCGCCCGTCAGGAGTCTCACCCATGCCTCGTACAGGGCCCAGGCGCCGTCCATTTCGACGTGGGACTCGGAGATGGGCGGCCAGGCGCCCACGCCGTCGAGGGCCATGGTGAAGGAGAAGGCGCGGCCCGCGAGGTAGTCGCTGGAGCCGGAGCAGGTGAATCCGATGTCCCCGGTCTTCAGTCCGGTCCGGCGCAGCACCTCGTGCAGCACGGGCATCAGCATCTCGACTTCGGAGAGTTCGTCGGTGCGGCGGCGGCAGCGGGTCTGGGCGAAGGCGACGATCGCCACGTCCCGCCGCGGCGGGGCCTGCGGAGTCACAGGAGCTCCTTGTAGGTGTCGTAGTCGGCGTCCGGCTCGCCCGTGGGGCGGTAGTGATCGGGGTAGCGGCCGTCGTCGGTCCACACCGGTTCCACGCGCAGGCCCATGCGCACCCGGTCGTACGGAATGCCGCCGATCCGGCCGTGGAGGGCGAGGTCCGCGCCGTCCAGGGCGATGTGGGCGTATACGTACGGCACTTCTATCGCGGCGTTCTTGGCCTTGATGTTGACGATGCAGAAGGTGGTGACCGTGCCGCGGGGGCCGACCTCGACCTGTTCGGCGGTGGCGACCCCGCAGGTGGGGCAGGCGCCGCGGGGCGGGACGTACACCTTCCGGCAGGAGGGGCAGCGTTCGCCGACCGTGCGCCGCTCGGCGAGGGCGTGCAGGTAGGCGCTCTGGGCCCGGCCGGGCGCGTACGTGTACTCCAGTCGGGCGGGGGCGACGAAACCGGTGACCGGGTCGTCGAACCGCCCGCTGTGCGGGCGGGGCCAGTCCTCCCCCGGCGCGTCCCGGCAGGGTTCGAAACAGGCGATGTCGGTGATCGCGCCGCTGCGCCGCCCGGCCCAGCGGATGCGGACGCGCATCCCGGTGCGGACGGCGTCGGGGCCGGGGGCGTCGAGTGCGTGCAGCAGGGCGCTGTCGGCGCCGTCGAGCCGTACGAGCACCCAGGCGAAGGGGGTGGGCAGCGGCTGGCCGCTGGTGGGCGCAGGGTTCCAGGCCCAGGTGGTGACCGTGCCGGCGGGCGCGACGCGGACGAGGTCGCGGAGTTCGCCGGCGGTCTCGGGGTCGTACTCCACGGGCGGCACGAGCACCGTCCCGGCGTCGGTCCGCACGCCGAGTACGGTGCGCTCGCGCAGCCCGGTCAGAAACGCGGACTGCACGGGCCCGAGGGACCGGGTGAAGGGGAACTCCACGACCAGCGGGGCGCTGAGCGGGGCGCCCGGCGCGGGGGTGGCGGTCATCTGCGGCGCGCTCCATTCTCCGCCGGGGGGCGGCGGTCTGTGCTCCGGTGTCCGCCGGAGGGGTGGTGGGGCCGCTTCCGGCCCCGGTCGGACGGCTCGCCCCGGACGAGCGGGCGAAGACGTGCCTGCGGCCTCCGCGGGGTGGTGCCTCCTGCCCGGGGGCGAGAAGCCGAGGGGGCGCGCATGCGGCAGGGGTCCGGTGGTAGCCCGCAGGCCCGGGGTGTCCCGGAGGCCCGAGACTCGCGGGGTCCCTTGGCCCGGGGACGGGGACCCCGGGGACCGGGGGCCCAAGGGCGTCCCCGGGGGTCCGGGGGCCCGTGGGGGCCCAGAGGCCCGGAGGCCCGAGGGTGTTCCCGGGGGTCCGGGGGCCCGAGGCTCCCGCCAGCCTGTGAGCCTGTGGGCCCCCGGTCCCCGGGGCCCCCGGGCCTGTCCCAGAGGCCTGAGGCTCCGGAGGCCCATGAGGCCCGGGGTGTCCCGGAGGCCCGAGACTCGCGGGGTCCCGTGGCCCGGGGACGGGGGCCCCGGGCCCGTGGGGGCCCAGAGGCCCAGAGGCCCGGAGGTCCGAGGGTGTTCCCGGGGGTCCGGGGGCTCCCGCAAGCCCCGGGGCCGGGGTTCTGCGGGCCCGGGGGTGCCCCGGGGGTCCGGGGGAGGTCCCGGGGGTCCGGGGGAGGTCCCGGGGGTGTCATCGGCGGCGGTAGACCGGGGGCCGCTTCTCGGCGAAGGCGCGTGCGCCCTCCCTCGCGTCCTCCGTGTCGAAGACCGGCCAGCCGCGCTCGAGTTCCGCCGCGAGGCCGTCGGCCTCGGTCATGTCGGCGGTCTCGTAGACGGACGCCTTGACCGCTTCGACGGCCAGCGGGCCGCAGGCGTTGATCCGTTCGGCGATCTCCAGCGCCGTGGCGAGGGCCTCGCCGTCGGGCACGACACGGCCGATGAGACCGATGCGCTCCGCTTCCTCGGCGCTGTAGCGTCGGCCGGTGAGGAGCATCTCCAGGGCGTGGGTGCGGGGGATCTGGCGCTGGAGGCGGACGGTGGAGCCGCCGATGGGAAAGAGGCCGCGCGCCACCTCGAACAGCCCGAACGTGGCGCCGCGTCCCGCCACGCGGATGTCGGCGCCCTGGAGGATCTCCGTGCCGCCCGCGACGCACGGGCCCTCGACCGCGGCGATGACGGGTTTGCGGGGGCGGTGGCCGCGGAGCATGGCCTTCCAGTGGAGTTCGGGGTCGGCCTTGAGCCGTTTCCGGTGCCCCTCCCCCGCCATGCCCTGGCCGGCGAGGGCCTTGAGGTCCATGCCGGCGCAGAACGCTCCGCCCGCGCCGGTCAGCACGATGGAGCGGATGCGGTCGTCCTCGTCCGCCGCGAGCCAGCCGTCGTAGAGGCCGACGAGCATGGCGATCGAGAGTGCGTTCTTGGCCTCGGGCCTGTTCAGGGTGAGCACCAGCGTCGCGCCTTCGCGCCGCACGGCCAGGTGTTCCGTACCGCCGCCTTCTCGCATGCCTGCCGCCTCCCGTGTCAGGAACGAGAACAGGTTGCAGGAGGCGCAGAGCCAGTTCAAGGGTTTTCTGACATGCAGTCAGATTTCTGCTGCGCCGAGTCTTCCCAGTCGTGGGGAGCTCTGCTCTGATGACGCCGAGTCGATGGCGTCGTCTTCGGTCAGGAGGAGCGGTGGAGTACAACCTTGCCGACCTGTTCGAGTCGGTCGTGGACGTGGTTCCGGACCGCGAGGCGCTCGTCTTCATCGACATTCCGGGTACGGGCGCGGAGCGCCGGCTGAGCTACGCGGAGCTGGACGCGGCCGCCAACCGGATCGCCCACCACCTCCTCGGCGCGGGCGTCTCCCCGGGCGAGCATCTGGGGCTGCATCTGTACAACGGCGTCGAGTATCTGCAGACGGTGCTCGGCTGCCTCAAGGCGCGGATCGTGCCGGTGAACGTCAACTACCGGTACGTGGAGGAGGAACTCGTCTATCTGTACCGGGACGCCGACCTCGCGGCGCTGGTCTTCGACGCGGAGTTCACCGGACGGGTCGCCGCGGCGCTGCCGCGGTGCGGAAGGCTGCGCCATCTGGTGCGGGCGGGGAACGCGCCCTCGGATGCGCCGGACCTGCCCGCCGTGGCCTTCGCGGACGCCGAGGCCGGCGGATCCCCGCTGCGGGGCTTCGCGCCGCGCTCCGCCGACGACCAGTTCATCATCTACACCGGGGGCACGACGGGCATGCCCAAGGGGGTGATGTGGCGTCAGGAGGATCTGTTCTTCTCCGGCCTGGGCGGGGGCGCACCCACGGGCGAGCCGGTCACCCGGCCCGAGGAGCTGGCGGAGCGGGTCGCGGCGGGGGGCGACGGGATCACCTTCTTCCCCGTTCCTCCACTGATGCACGGCACCTCCACGCTGACCGCGTTCATCGCCTTCGACTTCGGCCAGCGGGTGGTGCTGCACCGCAAGTTCGTCCCGGAGGAAGTGCTCCGCACGATCGAGAAGGAGCGGGTCACCAGCGTGTCCCTGGTGGGGGACGCGATGCTGCGCCCGCTGGTCGACGCGCTGTCGGGCCCGTCTCGGGGTACGGATCTCTCCGCGCTGTTCAGCGTCTCGAGCTCCGGGGCGGTCATGTCCGAGACGGTGCGGGCGCAGTTCGCCGAACTGGCCCCTGGCACGATGCTGCTCGACAACTTCGGCTCGTCGGAGTCCGGCTTCAACGGAACGGCGACGGAGGACTCGGGGCCCGGCAAGGGGTTCCGGCTGCGGGTCAACGACCGCACGACGGTGGTCGACCCGGTGACGCACGAGCCGGTGAAGCCGGGTGAGCCGGGCCGCATCGCCCAGCGCGGCCATGTGCCGCTGGGGTACTACAACGATCCCGGGAAGACGGCGGAGACGTTCTTCCGGCGCGGGGGCGAACGCTGGGTGCTGCTCGGCGACATGGCGACCATGGACGAGGACGGCGTCGTCACTGTGCTGGGACGGGGCTCGCAGTGCATCAACACCGGCGGCGAGAAGGTGTATCCGGAGGAGGTCGAGCAGGCGCTGAAGGCCCATCCGGACGTGTACGACGCGCTGGTGGCGGGCGTCCCGGACGGGCGGTGGGGCAGTCGGGTGGCGGCGGTGGTGCAGCTGCGCGCCGGGGCGGCGGAACCGGGCCTCGCGGAGCTCCAGGCGCACTGCCGGGGCCGGCTGGCGGGCTACAAGATCCCCCGCCGGCTGGTGACCGTCCCGGAGATCCGGCGCTCGCCCAGCGGCAAGGCGGACTACCGGTGGGCGCGCGCGGTGGCCACGGCGGCGGAGGAGGAGCCCGCCGCGGCCCCTCGGTCCGTCACGCCTGAACGAGGCGCTCCCCGTTGAAGACGCCCAGGGTCTCGCGGTAGAGCTCGAGGGGGGACGCCGTTGGGGTCGCGGAAGTACATGCTGTCCTCGACCGCCCGGTCGGGGCCCGCGTAGGCGATCCCCGCCTTGTCGAGCGCCCGGCGGGCCGCGTCGTACTGCGCCGGGCCCACCGACAGGGCCAGGTGCTGGATGTCGCCGACGGTCTCCGCGGCGGGCGTCCCGCATCTTCGCCGCTCGCGCCTTGACGCGGCCGGCTTTGGGCTGAATTACTGACCCCGCCGACTCGACCGAATGATCGGTCGCCCGGTTTGAGGCGGGAGGAGCCACGGATGACGGACCTGTTGGACGCGGCGGAGCGGCTCGGCCGCGAGGAACTCGAGGCTCTGCAGCTCACCCGGCTGCAGTCCGCCCTGCGCCATGCGTACGACCGAGTGCCGTTCTACCGGACGGCCTTCGACCGGGCGGGCGTACGCCCCGAGGACTGCCGCACCCTCTCCGATCTCGCGCGCTTCCCCTTCACCGCCAAGGCCGACCTGCGGGACAACTACCCCTTCGGGATGTTCGCGGTGGACCGGTCGGAGGTGCGCCGCATCCACGCCTCCAGCGGGACGACCGGCCGCCCCACCGTGGTCGGCTACACCGAGCGTGATCTGGGCGTCTGGGCGGACGTGGTGGCCCGCTCGATCCGCGCGGCGGGCGGCAGACCCGGCGACACGGTCCATGTGGCCTACGGATACGGGCTGTTCACCGGCGGGCTGGGCGCGCACTACGGGGCCGAGCGGCTCGGCTGCACGGTCGTGCCCGCCTCCGGCGGCATGACGGCCCGGCAGGTGCAGCTGATCCAGGACTTCCGCCCCGGGATCATCATGGTGACGCCTTCGTACATGCTCACGCTCCTCGACGAGTTCGAACGCCAGGGGGTCGACCCGCGTTCGACGTCCCTCCGGGTGGGCGTCTTCGGCGCCGAACCGTGGACCGAGCAGATGCGGGCCGAGATCGAGGAGCGGTTCGCGATCGACGCCGTCGACATCTACGGGCTGTCGGAAGTGATCGGTCCGGGCGTCGCGCAGGAGTGCGTGGAGACAAAGGACGGCCTGCACATCTGGGAAGACCACTTCTACCCCGAGATCGTGGATCCGGCGACCGGCGAGGCGCTGCCGGACGGCGAGCCCGGCGAGCTGGTGTTCACCTCGCTCACCAAGGAGGCCATGCCGGTGATCCGCTACCGGACGCGCGATCTGACCCGGCTGCTGCCGGGCACGGCACGGGTCTTCCGGCGGATGGAGAAGGTCACGGGGCGCAGCGACGACATGGTGATCCTGCGCGGGGTGAACCTCTTTCCCACCCAGATCGAGGAGATCGTGCTCCGCACCCCGTACACGGCCCCGCACTTCGAGCTGCGCCTCACTCGCGAGGGGCGGCTCGACGCGCTGACGGTGCGCGCGGAGGCGCGGTCCGGGGCGAGCGCCGAGCAGCGGGCGGCCGCCGAGGCGTCCATCGCCCAGGCCGTGAAGGACGGGATCGGCGTGACGGTCGGGGTCGAGGTGGTGGACCCGGAGACGCTGGAGCGGTCGGCAGGGAAGATCAAGCGGATTGTGGATCTGCGGGCGGCGGCTGGATCCTGTTCTTGACACTCCGTCACTTCGCAGCGGAGGGTGCTTGAGGACGGCGCGTGCCCGGAGCAGGCCCGGCGGATCGATGGGCTGCTGCCGGGCCGCGCCGATGCGCCGGCTCCCGGGGACTCCGCCCCCGCACCCCCGCTCCATCTATCACGCCCCGGGCTGGAGTTCGGCGGAGCCCCGGGGGCGGTCAGGTGCCGTGGTGCTCCCAGTACGGGTCCCGCAACCGGCGCTTGTAGAGCTTGCCGTTGGGGTCGCGGGGCATGGCGGGGATGAAGTCGAGGCTCCTGGGGCGCTTGTAGCGGGCGAGTCGGCCTGCGCAGTGGTCGAGGATGTCCGCGGAGAGAGCGGCGTCCGCCGTATGGCCGTCGGCGACTTCGACGACCGCCTTGACCTCTTCTCCCCAGTCGGCGTGCGGTATGCCGAAGGCCGCCGCGTCGGCGACCGCGGGGTGGCTGAGCAGGGCGGACTCGATCTCGGCGGGATAGATGTTCACTCCGCCCGAGATAATCATGTCGATCTTGCGATCGCGGAGGAAGAGAAAGCCGTCCTCGTCAAGGAAGCCGAGGTCTCCCACGGTGAAGTAGTCGCCGATGCGGCTGTTGCGGGTCTTCGCCGTGTCCTTGTGGTAGCTGAAGCCTCCGGTGGTCATCTTCATGTAGACGGTGCCGAGTTCGCCGGGCGGCAGCCGGTTGCCGTCGTCGTCGAAGACGGCGATGTCGCTGATCGGCCAGGCCCTTCCGACGGTGCCCGGCTTCTTCAGCCAGTCCTCGGCGGTGGCGAAGGCGCCGCCGCCCTCGCTGGCGGCGTAGTACTCCTCGACGCACCTCCCCCACCACTCGATCATCGCTCGCTTGATGTGGTCGGGGCAGGGCGCGGCTCCGTGGACGGCGTGGCGCATGGAGGTCACGTCGTAGCGGTTCCTGGTCTCGTCCGGCAGGGCGAGCAGCCGGTGGAACTGGGTCGGCACCATATGGGTGTGGGTGCAGCGGTGGGCGTCGATCAGCCGCAGCATCTCCTCCGGCGTCCACTTGTCCATCATCACCAGCGGATGGCCGATGTGCAGGGACGCGGACGCGAACTGCAGCACGGCGGTGTGGTACAGGGGCGAGCAGACGAGATGGACGTTCCCGCCGAACGGCCGGATGCCGAAGATGCCGAGGAAGCCGCCGAGATGGCTCTCCTCGGGGAGCTTGCCGGTCAGCGGGCGGCGGATGCCGCGCGGCCGGCCGGTGGTGCCGGAGGTGTAGTTCATCACCCAGCCGAGGGTGCGGTCGTCAGGGGGCGTGGACGGCTGCCCGTCGAGGAGGTCGGCGTACGGGCGGAAGCCGGGCGCATCGCCGACGGCGTAGCGGGCGGTCCGCGGCAGCTTCGCCTCGTCGGCGGCGTCCTGTGCGGCGCCGGCGAACCGCTCGTGGGCGATCAGCGCCCTGGCCCCGGAGTCGGCGGCGATCCAGGCGATCTCGGGGCCGGTGAGATGGTGGTTGACGGGGACCAGATAGAGCCCGGCCTGGGTGGCGGCGAGAGCGGCGGTGAGGAACTCGACGCCGTTGGGCAGGACGACCGCGAAGGCGTCGCCCCGGCGGAGCCCCGCCGCACGCAGTCCGTGCACCAGCCTGTTGGCGGCCGCGTGCAGCCGGCCGGCGGTCCACCGCTCGCCGTCCGGGGCGATCAGCGCCGTACGGTCGGGTTCGGCCGTTGCCTGCGCCCAGAAGCCACTGGGCGCATCGCCTGTCGGGGATGTCATGGTCAGCTCCTTCCGGCGATGCGGTTGATGCGGTCCACGGCCCGTTCGAAGCCCCGGGTGAGGTCGTCGAAGACCTCCCGGACGCTGCGCTCGGACGTCATCCGGCCCACGATCTGCCCCACGGGCGTGCCCAGCAGCGGACCGGTCTCGTACTTCTGTATGCGGGAGAGCGCCTCGGCGACCAGCAGGCCCTGCAACGGCATCGGCAGGGCGCCGGGGCCGCCGGGGTCGTCCCAGGCGTCGGTCCACGCGGTGCGCAGCTGGCGTGCGGGCTTGCCGGTCAGGGCCCGGGAGCGGACGGTGTCGCCGGAGCCCGCGGCGAGGAGTTTGCGGGTGAGGGCGCGGGAGTGCAGGTCCGCCTCGGTCGTGGTGAGCCAGATCGAGCCGAGCCAGACGCCCTGCGCGCCGAGCGCGAGCCCGGCGGCGATCTGCGCGCCGCTGCCGATGCCGCCCGCGGCGAGCACCGGCAGCGGGTCGACGGCGTCGACGACCTCGGGGGTCAGCACCATGGTGGCGATCTCGCCGGTGTGGCCGCCTGCTTCACAGCCCTGGGCCACGACGACGTCGATGCCGGCCTCGGCGTGGCGGCGGGCGTGCTTGGCGCTGCCGGCGAGGGCCGCGGTGAGCACCCCGCGGCCGCGGGCGCGTTCGACGACGTCCGGGGGCGGGGAGCCGAGGGCGTTGGCGAGCAGCCTGATCGGATAGTCGAAGGCGACGTCGAGCTGGCTGCGGGCGACCTGCTCCATCCAGCCGGTGACGCGCCAGCCGGAGGCCTCGCCTTCGGGGAGTTCGGGCACGCCGTACTTCGCCAGGGTCTCGCGGACGAACCGCCGGTGGCCCTGGGGGATCATCGCCTCGACGTCGGCCTCGGTGACGCCTTCGACCTTCTTGGCGGGCATCACCACGTCCAGGCCGTAGGGCTTGCCGCCGGTGTGCTGCTGCATCCATTCGAGGTCGCGTTCCAGCGCGTCGGGGGCGGTGTAGCGGACGGCCCCGAGCACCCCCAGCCCGCCGGCCCGGGAGATGGCGGCGGCTACCGCGGGGAACGGCGTGAAGCCGAAGACAGCGTGTTCGATGCCCAGTTGCTTGCTCAGCTCCGTCTCCATGGGCGCAGGATGCCGCAGCCGGACCGACGACGGAAGAGATTTTCTGATGCAGCGTCAGTTCCCTGGAACGGGGACCGCCGGGTCCGCCCGCGATGGTTGACACCGTCCGGTCCCGGCAAGAAAGTTTCACGGGCGGTCCAGATCCCGAAAGATACTTTCAGAGCTCTCCCGGAGAAGGGGTGCGCATGGCTCACGACGGCACGGCAGGCTCGGGGATCAGCAGACGCAGGCTGGGCGGCGGGGTGCTGGCGCTGGGCGGGACGCTGGCGCTCACGCCGACCGCGCCGGCCCCGGCCGGGGAGCCGGGCAAAGGCGGCTCCCCGACCCGCCGGCCGACGCTGCGGTACGGCTCGCCCGAGCGTGCCGGGCTGCTGCGGGAGCCGCTGGAGCAGCTCGTCGCGGACGCGGAAACGTTCCTCGGCCCCTCTCCCCGGCATCCCTGGTACGCCGGGGCCGTGCTGCTCGCAGGGCGCGGCGGCACGGTGGCGCTGCACCGTCCGATCGGCTGGGCCGTGCGCTATGCGGCGTACGACGAGAAGACCGACACCGGGGTGGAGCTGCCGGCCGACCGGCGGATCCCCATGGCGCGGGACACCGTCTTCGATCTGGCCTCGCTCACCAAGCTGTTCACCTCCATCCTGGGCGTCCAGCTGATGGAGCGCGGCGCGCTGGAACCGGAGGCGGCCGTCGCCTCCTATCTGCCGGAGTTCGGCGGCGCGGGCAAACAGGACATCACCGTGCGCCAGCTCCTCACCCACACCTCCGGGCTGCGGGCCTGGCTGCCGCTCTACCGGGAGCCGACGCGCGAGGGAAAGCTGCGGCTGCTGTGGAACGAGGCCCCCCTCACCGCGCCGGGCACCGCCTACCTCTACTCCGACCTCAACCTGATCAGCCTTCAGCTGCTGCTGGAGCGGGTCGCCGGCCGGGGGCTGGACCTGCTGGTCCATGACGAGATCACCGCGCCGCTGAGGATGCGCCGCACCCGGTTCAACCCGCCCGCCTCCTGGCGGTCCGGGATCGCGGCGACGGAGGACTCCAGAGAGCCGTGGTCCGGGCTGGAGCGCGGCATGATGTGGGGCGAGGTGCACGACGAGAACGCGTACGGCTTCGGGGGCGTGGCCGGGCACGCGGGTGTCTTCTCCTGCGCCTGGGATCTGGCGGTGCTGGCCCGCGCCCTGCTCAACGGCGGGGTGTACGGACGGCGGCGCATCCTGCGGCCCGCTTCCGTGGAGCTGATGTTCACGGACTTCAACACGGACTTCCCCGGCGATGAGCACGGGCTGGGCTTCGAGCTCTACCAGCACTGGTACATGGGGGCGATGGCGACGCCCCGCAGCGCCGGGCACACCGGCTTCACCGGCACCAGTCTGGTGCTGGACCCGACGACCGACTCGTTCCTCATCGTCCTCGGGAACTCCTGCCATCCGGTGCGGACCTGGCGCTCGGGCAGCGCGCCGAGGGTCGCCGCGGCGGATCACATGGCTCGGGCGGTCGCCGTACGGCCGGTGCACGGCCGCGCGGCCTGGTTCACGGGCATGGCCGCCGCCGCCGAAACGACGCTCGCCCTCCCGCCGCTGGCCCTGTCCGCCGGCGGAAGTGCGCGGCTGCGGTGCGCGCTGTGGTGGGACACCGAGCCCCGCTCGGACGCGGTCTTCCTGGAGGCGTCGCACGACGGCGGAGCGGCCCGCGGGGCGGCGGGCGGGGCGGCCGTCTGGGAGCCCGTGCCGTTCACCTCCGCAAGGGCGGACGGCGGCGAGCCGCGGCTCCACCCCGCGGGTACGGCCGGCGGCTGGTCCGGGCGGGTCTGGCACCACGTCGTCGCGGACCTGTCCCGGTGGGCCGTGCCCGGGTCCCGGGTCCGGCTGCGGTGGCGGTCCCGGACGGACGAGCGGTACGTGGGGCGCGGCGTGTACGTGGACGGGCTCCGTGTGGAGGACGGGGGGCGGTGCGTGTTCGACGAGTCGCGGGCCGGGGACGCGGAGCGGATCGAGGCGTGGGGGTGGGAGGCGGTGCGGGACTGACGGGGTGCGGGCGGGCGCCTTCTTCCGCCCCTCCCTCTACGCCCTGGGGCGTGGGGAGGGGGCCCCGCACGTCCCGTAGCCGGGGCTCCGCCCCGGGCCCCCGCGCCTCAAACGCCGGCGGGGCTTGATTCGTTACCGGCCCAGCGTCGCCATCGCCGCGTTGTGGCCCGGGATGCCGCTCACACCGCCGCCGCGCGTCGCGCCCGCGCCGCAGAGGAGGATGTTGGGGTGGGCGGTCTCCACGCCCCACCGGCCGGCGGCCCCGGTGGCGTAGGGGAAGGCGAGGTCGCGGTGGAAGATATGCCCGCCCGGCAGGCGCAGTTCGCGTTCCAGGTCGAGCGGGGTCTTGGCCTCGATGCAGGGCTCGCCGCGCTCGTCGAGGGCCAGGCAGTCGGCGACCGGCTCGCCCAGGCAGGCGTCGAGCTGGGCGAGCGTCGACGTCAGCAGCGATGCGCGGGCGGCGTCGTTGTCGGCGGCGAACAGCCGGGCCGGGGTGTGCAGTCCGAAAAGGGTGAGGGTGTGGCAGCCACGGGCGGTCAGCCCGGGGCCGAGGATCGACGGGTCGGTCAGCGAGTGGCAGTAGATCTCCGACGGCGGAACGGTCGGCAGCCGGCCCTGCGCGGCCTCGGCGTACGCGGTCGCCAACTGCTGGTAGCCCTCGGCGACATGGAAGGTCCCGGAGAACGCGTCGCGCGGGTCGACGGACCGGTCCCGCAGCCGGGGCAGCCGCTCCAGCAGCATGTTGACCTTGAACTGGGCGCCCTCGGCCGGCGTCGGGGGCTGCTCGCCGAGCAGCGCGGCCAGCTCCTGCGGCGAGGCGTTCACCAGGACGTGCCGGGCCTCGACGACGCCTTCCCCGTCCGCCGTGCGGTAAGCGACCTCGGCCCGCTTTCCGTCGGTCTCGACGCGGATCGCCTCATGGCCCGTCAGGATCTCCGCGCCCGCGGAACGCGCCGCGTCGGCCAGAGCGTCCGTCAGTGCGCCCATGCCGCCGACCGGGACGTCCCAGTCGCCCGTCCCGCCTCCGATGACGTGGTAGAGGAAGCAGCGGTTCTGCACCAGGGACGGGTCGTGGGCGTCGGCGAAGGTGCCGATCAGCGCGTCGGTGAGCACCACGCCCCGGACCAGGTCATGGGCGAACCGCTCCTCGATCGCTACCCCGATGGGCTCCTCGAACAGCATGCGCCAGGCGCCCTCGTCGCCGATGCGCTCGCGCAGCTCCTGCCGTGCGGGCAGCGGCTCGGTCAACGTGGGAAAGACGCGGCGGGCGACCTCGCCGGTCGTCGCGTAGAACTCCCGCCACGCCGCGTACTCCGCGTCCCCGCCGGTCAGCCGGGCGAACGACTCCCCCGTGCGCGGCCCGCCGACCAGCAGCCCGCCGTCGCCCGCGGGTGTGTACGAGGAGACGGTCCGCTTGCGGACGGCGAAGTCGAGGCCCAGCTCACGCACGATCTTCCGGGGCAGCAGTGAGACGAGGTACGAGTAGCGCGAGAGACGGGCGTCGACCCCCGGGAAGGGACGGGTCGAGACGGCCGCGCCACCGGTGCCGGGGAGACGTTCCAGCACCACGACGGAGCGTCCGGCTCGAGCGAGATAGGCGGCGGCGACCAGGCCGTTGTGACCGCCTCCCACGACGACGACGTCGTACGAGCCGCGTGCGGCGTGCGAGGGGTGCGTGCCGGGCGAGGAGAGTGCGGACATGCGGCCGACCCTACCGGCGATGTCATGTCTCGTCCCCGCTTCCCTGTTGCAGCGACGCGACCCGCCGGTACCGCTCCACCGCCTCGGCATGCCGGCCGAGGCGCTCCAGGCAGTGCGCCTCGTCGTTGCGGCTGGCGAGCGCGTCGGGGTGCTCGGGACCGAGCACACGGTCACGGGCGTCCGCGACCTGCGCGTACACCGCCAGGGCGTCCGTCCAGCGGCCCAGCCAGCCGAGGCCGACGGCGATCTCTCGGCGGCTGACCAGGGTGTCGGGGTGCTCGGGGCCAAGCACGCGGGTCCGCAGGGCGCTGACGTCGCGGGCCTCGGTCAGCGCCTCCTCCCAGCGGCCCAGCCGGCCGAGGCAGACGCCCAAGCCGTGCCGGGCGCGCAGCGTTTCGGCGCCGGAGGGCCCGGCGAGCCGGGTGTGGTCGGCGATGAGACGGCGGTATGCGTCCAGAGCCTCCCCGTGGCGGCCGACGCGGCCCAGCCCGATGCCGACGGCATGGCGGGCGGCGAGCGTGTCGGGGTGGTCCGCGCCCAGGGTGCGGCCGCGCCCGGCGGCCACGTCCCGATATGCGCCCAGGGCGTCGGCCCAGCGGCCGAGCCCGGCAAGCGCATGGGCGGCCTCGTAGCGGGTGGCAAGGGTGTCGGGGTGGTCGGGGCCGAGCATGCGGGCGCGGGCGTCGGCGACCTGGTCCGCCATGCGGTGGGAGTCGCCGAGCCGCCCCAGCCTGCCCAGGGTGAAGGCCAGGTTGTGCCGGCAGCGCAGGGTGTCGGGGTGCTCGGCGCCCATGGTGCGCTCCCGGGCCTTGAGCACCGCGGTGTACAGCTCGAGCGCCTCGGCGTGCCGTCCGAGCCGGCCCTGTGCGAATGCCATCTCCTGGCGGGCTGCGAGGGTGTCCGGATGGTCCGCGCCCAGGGCGCGGGTGCGGCCCTCGGCGACCGCGCCGAAGGCGCGCAGCGCCTCGGCGGCACGGCCTGTCCTGCTGAGGCAGAAGCCGATCTCGTAGCGGCTGGCCAGGGTGTCGGGGTGGTCCGGGCCCAGTGCCCGTTCCCGCTCGGCGGCGACCGCCCGGTGCACCTGCCCGGCCTCGTCCCAGCGGCCCAGCCGGCCGAGGCTGAGCCCCGCGCTGTGGCGGCTGGCGAGGACGGCGAGCACTTCGGGCGGCGGCGTGGGTCGGTCACCGGGACGGCCGGTTCCGGGGCCGGGACGTTCGGTCCGGCTGCCGGGGCCGGGGCTATCGGTTCCGGGGGCGGGGCCGGGGGCTCCGGGGTCCGGCCGAAGCCTGTCGGGAACGCCCCGGGGAACCCCCTTCGGAAAGGTCCACGCGCCCGTCAGCCCCGCCGTGTGGTCCGGCAGCCCGGGCCCCGGGAGAGCGTCCGCGGTCGCCTTGGCGCCGGTGGTCATGCCGCGGGTCCAGGCCGGCAGCTCCGGGGCCTCGCGCGGCGGCCCGGCGACGGGCGTGCCGGCGGGCGGGGAGGTCCGGCCCAGCAGCCCGCGCAGCTCCGCGGCGTCGGCAGGACGGGCCTCGGGCGCTTTGGCGAGCAGCCGAAGTATGGCGTGGTCCAGGAAGACCGGCACCGCGGGGCGGTGAACGCGCAGCGACTGCGGCTCGGTGTCCCGGTGCCCGACGAGCACCGACCAGGAGTCCTCGAGGTCGAAGGGGGGCGCGCCGGTGGCCAGCTCGTACAGCACGCAGCCCAGCGAGTACAGATCGCTGCGGAAGTCAACCTCGCCGCTGCCGATCTGCTCGGGCGACATGTAGTGCGGGGTGCCCATGGCGATTCCGGTGCCGGTGAGGCGGGAGGTGATGCCCATGGACTCGCCGAGCCGGGCGATGCCAAAGTCGCATATCTTCACCGTGCCGTCGGTGAGCCGCATGATGTTGGCGGGCTTGAGGTCACGGTGGACGATGCCCTGTTCATGGGTGTAGGCGAGGGCGTCGGCGATCTGGTCGGCAATGTCGACGACGTCGTCGACCGGCAGGGGACGCTGCTCGTTGTCGTCCATCAGCTGGCTGAGGTTGCGGCCATTGAGCAGTTCCATGACGAGATACAGCACGCCTTCGTCGTCTCCGAAGTCATGGACGACGGTCACCCCGCGGTGCTGGAGCGAGGCGGCGACGCGCGCCTCGCGACGGAAGCGCTCGCGCAGCACACGGGTGAAGGTGGGGTCGTGCTGGGGTCCCAGGGGCTTGAGGCGCTTGACGGCGACGCGCCGTCCCAGGGCCTCGTCGCGGGCCTGCCAGACCTGGCCCATGCCGCCGCGTCCGATGAGTTCGAGCAGCCGGTAGCGGCCGTGGATCAGCCTCGTCTCCGCCATCGTCCGCCGTCGCCCCCGTTGTTTGGCTGCACCCTCCCCGGCGCGTCCAGTATGACCGTCTGACCGCGGAGTTTGTACGGGGAGGGCCTGCTGCCGGACCCGAGCCGGTCCATGGCCCTGAGGATGTGGCCGGGCGGCAGCCGCCAGCGCAGCCGGGCGGGGACGCAGCGCAGCAGGGTGCCCGCGGCGACGAGGCGACGCCGGGTGTGCGCAGGGGAGGCGGCGGGTCTGCCGTAGAGCCGGTGGGCGTACGGGGGCAGTGCGTCGTACGCGAGCGAGGCCACGCGCCGCCAGAGCAGGGCGCGCGCCGGACGCAGCGGCGGCGGGACCGGCGGGCGGCGCAGGAAGGCGTCGACCTCCCGCGCCTCGGGCCCGGCGGCGAGCCGCGGCAGCACGGCGCGGAAGTACTCGGCGAGCTGGACGGCGGTGGCGGGCACGGCGGCCGGGTCGAGGCCCACGAGGCGGGCGGCGGTGCGCTGTTCGGCGATATAGCGGTCGGCCTGGTCGTCGGTGAGCGGGAACCCGGAGCCGCGCAGCACCGTCAGGTAGGAGTCGACTTCGGCGCAGTGCACCCACAGCAGCAGGTCCGGCTCGTCGAGCCGGTAGCGCTCTCCGGTCGCCGGGTCGAGGGCGGTCAGGGCCGCGTGGATGCGGCGGACGCGGGCGCCGGCGCGTTCGGCCGCCTCCGCGGCGCCGTAGGTGACGGTCCCCACGAAGTCGGCGGTGCGCAGCAGGCGGCCCCAGGCGTCCCGGCGGAAGTCGGAGTTCTGCAGGACTCCGCGGACCGCGCGGGGGTACAGGGCCTGAAGGTAGAGCGCGCGGACGCCGGCGATCCACATCATCGGGTCGCCGTGCATCTGCCAGGTGACGGAGGCCGGCCCGAAGAGCCCGGGGCGGGCGTCCGCGGCCATGCTCCGACGGTACGCCCTCGCCATGGGTCGACGCCTTCAGCGCCGTACGCGGGGCATGCCGAGGCCGATCCAGGAGATGATCTCGCGCTGGATCTCGTTGTTGCCGCCGCCGAAGGTGAAGATGACGGCGGAGCGGTAGCCGCGTTCCAGCTCGCCGTGGAGGACCGCGCCCGCCGAGCCTTCCTTGAGCGGGCCCGCGGCGCCGACGACCTCCATCAGCCAGGCGTAGGCGTCGCGGCGCGCCTCGGAGCCGTACACCTTGACGGCGGAGGCGTCCTGCGGGGTGAGGGTGGATTCCTGGACGGCGTTCACCATCTGCCAGTTGAGCAGTTTCATGGCGTCGAGCCTGGCGTGGGTGCGGGCGAGGCGGCCTCGGACCCAGCCGAGGTCGATGACGCGCCGCCCGTCGGCGAGTTGGGTGTCGGCGGCCCAGCGCTGGACGTCGGCGAGGGCGCGGATGGCCGTCGTGCCGTGGGCGGCGAGGGTGACGCGCTCATGGTTGAGCTGGTTGGTGATCAGCCGCCAGCCGTGGTTCTCCCGGCCGACGCGGCGGGAGGCCGGGACGCAGACGTTCTCGTAGTAGCTCGCGGTGGTGTCGTGCCCGGCGAGCGTGGTGATCAGGGTGCAGGAGTAGCCGGGGTCGTCGGTCGGCACCAGCAGCATGGTGATGCCCTTGTGCGGCGGGACGCCGTCGTCCGGGGCGGCGGTGCGCACGGCGAGCCACACCCAGTCGGCGGTGTCTCCGTTGGTGGTCCAGATCTTCTGCCCGTTGACGAGATAGCTGCCGGTCTCCTCGTCCCCCTCCCGTACGGCGCGGGTCTTGAGGGCGGCGAGGTCGGTGCCCGCGTCGGGTTCGCTGTAGCCGATGGCGAAGTCGATCTCGCCGGAGAGGATCCGGGGGAGGAAGTAGGCCTTCTGCTCGTCGCTGCCGTACCGCATGAGGGTGGGTCCGACGGTGTTCAGGGCCATCAGCGGCAGCGGCACCCCGGCCTGGGCGGCCTCGTCGAAGAAGATGAACTGCTCCATGGGGGTCAGCCCGCGGCCGCCGTACTCCTCGGGCCAGCCGACGCCCAGCCAGCCGTCCGCGCCGAGGCGGCGGATGGTGCGGCGGTAGAACGCCTTCTGCTCGGCGGCATCGGCGTGCCGCGCGGTGGGGTGGTCCGGCGCCAGCCGGGCGAAGTAGGCGCGCAGTTCGGTGCGCAACCGCTGCTGCTCGGGTGTGTATTCGAGGTGCACGGGACCCTCCCGGGTGCTCGCGGATGCTCGCGGTGCGTCCTGTCCTCCCTGGCGAGCGCAGACTAGAACGCGTTCCATAAATCCGGAAGGGTTTCAGCGGTTCGGGCGGAGCAGCAGCAGCGCGGTGTCGTCGCCGCGGTCGCGGGGCCCGGCCGCCTTCCCCTCGATCAGATGGTCGGCCAGCTCTTCCAGCGGCCGGTCCCCGTTGCGCTCCAGCCGGTCCGCCACCTGCGCCAGCGCCGCGTCCAGGTCGACGCCGGGGGCTTCGATCAGACCGTCCGTGTACAGGACGAGCACCGAGCCCGGGCTCATCGGGACGGCGGAGGTCGGGTAGACGGCGGTCGGGTCGACGCCGAGCAGCGGCCCGCCGGGGAGGTCGAGGACGTGGACCGTGCCGTCGGGGGCGCGCAGCAGGGGCTGCGGGTGACCGGCGCGGGCGAGCAGGGCGCGGTGCCGCGGCAGGTCCAGGTGGAGATAGGCGCAGCTGGCGAGCAGATCGACGTCAAGGCCGATGAGCAGGAGGTTGGTGGACGCCATGACCGTGCCGGGTTGCTGGCCGACGGCCGTGTAGGCGCGTACGGCGGTGCGGACCTGGCCCATCAGCCCGGCGGCGGTGACGTTGTGGCCCTGGACGTCGCCGATGACGGCGGCGGCCTGCACGCCTGTGGCACGGCGGGCCGGGCCGGCCGGCGCGGGCCCGGCCTGAGGGCGCGTGGGCGCCGCGCGCCCCCTGCCGTCTCCGGGCGACGGGGCGGCGGCGGCCGGGGGCTGTTCGCCGTCCGGGGCGGTGCGGATCAGGTCGTAGAAGTCGCCTCCGATGTCCATGCCCTGGGTGCCCGGCAGATAGCGGGCGGCCACCTCCAGACCGGGCAGCCTCGGCAGGGAGTGCGGCAGCAGCGCGGACTGCAGCCCGTGGGCGAGGCGGTTCTTGGCGTCGTACAGCCGGGCGCGCTCCAGCGCCTGGGCGACGAGTCCGCCGAGGCTGGTGAGCACGGCGCGCTCCTCGTCGGCGAAGCGGTGCGGTTCGGTGTAGCCGAGGATGCAGGTGCCGACGGGCCGGCCGGAGGCGATCAGCGGCAGGAACGCCCAGGCGGCCATCCCGTCCGGGGTGGCGACGCGCGCGGGGTAGATCGCCTCCAGCTTCTCGCGTGTCTCGAAGAACGACGGCACGCCCGTGGCCAGCGCCTGGGCGCTGGGCCGGGGGGCGGACAGCGGTATGCCGTCGTAGTGTTCGGCCAGCGACGGGTCCGGGTATCCGCGGTGGCCGAGGACCCGCAGCCGTCCTGCCTCCGGGACCAGGACGACCAGGGTGCGGCTGTCCACGGCGGGCATCACCTCGTCGGCGACGAGGTCGATGACGTCCGTGACCGACACGGCCTCGGTGAGCGCGCTGGCCAGGGTCAGCAGATGGGTGATGGCCACCAGCCCCGCCCGGTGCCGGCCCGCCTCCGCCACGGGCTTGTCCCGGCCCGTTCCCCTGGCCGGGCTGATCAGCACGCTCAGGCCGCTTCTGCTGGGATACAGCCGGAAGGTCAGCCAGTCCTGCGGGGGGCGCAGCGCCGTGAACGAGACGGGGTGCTGGCTGATCATCGCGCCGCGGTAGCGGTCCTCGTAGACCGGGTCGTTCAGCCAGGGGAGGGCGTTCCACGGCTTGCCGCCGAGCAGTTCGCGTACGGGCCTCCCCAGCAGCTCGGCCGCGGCGGGGTTGGCGTAGGTGACGCGGCCGTCCACGTCCAGCGCGCACAGGCCGTCCGGAATCCGGGCGGCCATCTGCGCCGCCTCTGCGGCGCCGGTCGTTCCCGCCATGGCGGAGGGCCCGAGGAAGTCGGCCTCCGGGTGCACCGGACGGCCGGCCTTCGCGGCCCGCTCCAGCCGCAGTGCGAGCCGGTCGCAGGCGGCGAGCAGGGCCGCGTGCTCCGCGTCGGACGGCTCGGGCGAGTGGGAGCCGGGCCAGGTGACGAACACGGCCCCGTACACGGTGTCCGCCCTGGCGACGGGCAGCGCCGCGACGGCGAAGGGGTACGGCAGGACCACGGCGATACGGGGGTACCGGCGGGCCATGTCCTCCTCGCCGCCGACCCAGACGAGCCGGCGCTCGCGGACGGCGTCCGCGACGGGGACGGGCGAGGTGAGGGCGACGCGTTCCCAGGGCGCGGCGAAGGCGCGGGGCAGCCCGGCCATGACGGCCATCTCAAGGACGGCGTCTTCCGGTGACAGCAGGTACACCGCGCCCGCGTGCGCCCCGACGTCGTCCATCATCCCGGCGAGGGCCAGGGACAGCAGGGGATGCGCCCCCTCGCTTCCGGCGTCGGGCGGCCCTGAAGGGGAGGCGGTCGGGTCGGACACGCGCACCACCTCTTCCGCCTCTTCCGCACCCCCCATGACCAAGGCTGCACGCGATTGCCTTGCGGCGCACGGCGGGGCGGGGGCGGGGCGGGGGCGGGGCGGCGGACAGGGCTCCGGGGCCCGGCCCCCGGGCCTCACGCCCGCACGACGGCGCACACCCCGGGGCGCGGCCACACCCCTTACGCTTGCCGGAGTGAGCCGCAGACAGTCCGACGGCAGGACCCGGGTCACGGTCCTGGTGGCGCTTGTCGCGAACCTGGTGATCGCGGCCGCGAAGGCGGTCGGCGGGCTCGCGGCCGGCTCCCCCGCGCTGCTGTCCGAGGCCGCGCACTCCGTCGCCGACACCCTGAACGAGGTCTTCCTGCTGGTCGCGCTGCGCCGCAGCCGCCGTCCGGCGGACACGCTCCACCCGTTCGGCTACGGCAAGGAACGCTATTTCTGGGCGCTGCTCGCCGCCGTCGGGATCTTTGTGATGGGCGGCTGCTTCTCCTTCTACCAGGGGGTCAACGCACTTGTCGGCGACCGCGACGAGACGCTCGCCGGATACGCGGCGGGCCTGGCGGTCCTCTTCGTCGCCCTGCTCGCCGAGGGCAGCTCCCTGTTGCGGGCGCTCCATCAGCTGCGCAGACGGCGCGGCGAGGGCCGCGATCCGGCGCTGCGCACGGTGATCGCGGAGGACAGCAGCGCGGTCGTGGGCGTGCTGCTCGCCATGGCGGGCATGGGGCTGCACCTGGTCACCGGTCAGATGGCGTGGGAGGCGGCGGCCTCGCTGGCGATCGGGCTGCTGTTGGTCTTCGTCGCCTACCGGCTGGGCCGCGAGGCGCGCGACCGGCTGATCGGCGAGTCCGTCGACCCCGGGCTGAGCGCACGGATGCGGGAACTGCTGTCCGCCCAGCCGGAGATCGACAATGTGGCGGATCTGCTGACGATGCGCCTGGGGCTCGACTCCGCGCTGGTGGCCGCGCGGGTGGACCTGGCGCCGGGCCTGGACAGCGAGGAGATCGAGCTGATCTGCATGCGCATCAAGCGGAGCATCCGCAACGTGTGGCCGGAGGTCGACCATGTCTTCCTGGACATCACCGAGGCGCCGGGGCCGGACAGCGTGTAACGAGCGCGTGATTTGGCTCGGGGGCCGATTCGGCCGGGTGGTTCTGCTGGGCGCCTGGGCCGGAGTGCCCGAGCCGGAGTGCCCGAGCCGGAGTGATTCGGCCGGAGCGCGAGGGGTACCCGCAGCCCGCATCGTTGTGTCCCCGGCGCCGTCCGGGGCCTCGCGGGGAAGGAGGGCTGACCATGCCTCGCGGATCCGGCCCGAAGCGGGAGCGGCAGTACGAGCACATCAAGGAGAGCGCCCTGGAGCGCGGCGAGAGCGAGGCCAGGGCCAAGGAGATCGCCTCCCGCACCGTCAACAAGGAGCGGGCCCGGAGGGGCGAGTCCAAGCAGGCGAGCCGAGTCTCGACCGAGGACATCTCCTCCGGCCGCCGCGGCGGGCAGCGCTCCCACCGGGGCGCGCAGGGGCCGACGTACGACCAGCTGTACGAGGAGGCCAAGCGGCGCGATGTGGAGGGCCGCTCCAAGATGAGCAAGGCGGAGCTGGCGCAGGCGCTGGGCGGCAAGAAGAGCTGACCGCACCGCGCCGCCCGGCGATGACGCATCGCCCGGGCGGAACGCGCGACGTCATGCCTCCGGCAGCCGCCCCGACGGCCTGAAGCGGGCCGCGGTGAATGACCTGTGAGGGGGCTGGGCTCGATACTGGCCCGGACGCACTGCCCGGCCGGACGCCTGCCCGCCCCCAAGGAGGCATCACATGCGCATGCTCATCAACGTGCCCGAGACCGTCGTCCCGGACGCCCTGCGCGGCATCGCCGCGGCGCACCCCGAACTGACCGTGGACGTCGAGAACCGGGTGATCGTACGGCGGGACGCCCCGGTCGCCGGGCAGGTCGCGCTGGTCTCCGGCGGCGGGTCGGGGCACGAGCCGCTGCACGGAGGCTTCGTGGGGCCGGGGATGCTGGCCGCCGCATGTCCAGGCGAGGTGTTCACCTCGCCGGTGCCCGACCAGATGGTGCGGGCCGCCGCAGCCGTCGACAGCGGGGAGGGCGTCCTCTTCGTCGTCAAGAACTACACGGGCGACGTGCTGAATTTTGACATGGCCGCGGAACTCGCCGAGGACGAGGGCGTGCAGCTGGCCAAGGTCCTGGTCGACGACGACATCGCGGTGACGGACAGCCTCTACACCGCGGGCCGCCGCGGCACGGGCGCGACCCTGTTCGTGGAGAAGATCGCGGGCGCGGCGGCCGAGGAGGGCGCCCCACTGGAGCGGGTGGAGTCGATCGCACGCCGGGTCAACGACAACGCGCGGAGTTTCGGCGTGGCCCTGAGCGCCTGCACGACGCCTGCGAAGGGCAGCCCGACGTTCGATCTGCCTCCGGGAGAGCTGGAGTTGGGGATCGGCATCCACGGCGAGCCGGGGCGGGAACGGCGCGCCATGATGACCTCTCGCGAGATCGCGGACTTCACCGTCCATGCGCTGCTGGACGACCTTCCCACGTCCGGTCCCGTGATCGTGCTGGTCAACGGCATGGGAGCGACGCCGCTGCTGGAGCTGTACGGCTTCAACGCGGAGGTTCAGCGGGTACTGGCGGAGCGACGGGTGGCGGTGGCCCGTACGCTCGTGGGGAACTACGTGACCTCGCTCGACATGGCCGGCTGCTCGGTGACGATCTGTCAGATCGACGAGGAGCTGCTGCGGCTGTGGGATGCGCCGGTGCAGACGCCGGCGCTGCGGTGGGGTCGCTGAGGGCCCCTCACCGGGGCGACGCCGTCCCCACGGCGATGACGAGGAGCCGGAGTGACCGAGTGACCGAGGCAGCACCTGTGCTCGACGCGCGCTTCTTCCACCGCTGGATGACCGCCGCCGCGGCGGCCGTGGACCGTGAGGCGGGGCGGCTGACCGAACTGGACGCGGCGATCGGCGACGCCGACCACGGCAGCAATCTCCAGCGGGGGTTCACCGCGGTGGCGGCCGTGCTGGAGCAGGACGCGCCGGACACGCCGGGGGCGGTGCTGACACTGGCCGGACGGCGGCTGATCTCCACCGTGGGCGGTGCGTCGGGCCCCCTGTACGGGACGCTGCTGCGCCGCACCGGCAAGGCCCTGGGCGATGCGGCGGAGGTGACGCCCGCGCAGTTGGCGGAGGCGCTCGACGCGGGCGTGGCCGCGGTGGCGCAGCTGGGCGGGGCCAAGGCCGGGGACAAGACGATGCTGGACGCGCTGCTGCCGGCCGCGGAAGCGCTTCGCGAGTCCTTCGCGGCGGCCCGTGCGGCGGCACGGCAGGGCGCCCTGGACACCGTTGGGTTGCTCGCCCGCAAGGGCAGGGCGAGCTATCTCGGCGAACGCAGCATCGGCCATCAGGACCCGGGGGCGACGTCATCCGCGCTGCTGGTGGCCACGCTGGCGGAGACCGCCGCCGGGGAGGCGTCGTGAGCCGCGGGCCGGTGGGCGTCGTGCTCGTCTCGCACAGCGCAGCGGTGGCGCTGTCGGTGGCGGATCTGGCCAGGGGGCTCGCGGGCGGCGGGGCGGCCGCGGAAGTCGCCGCGGCCGGAGGCGGCCCGGACGGCGGGCTGGGCACCAGCGCGGAGCTGATCGCCGAGGCCGCGCGGACCGTCGACCGGGGCGCGGGCGTCGCGGTGCTGGCCGACCTGGGCAGCGCCGTGCTGACGGTCAAGGCGCTGCTCGAAGAGGGCGGGGAACTTCCGGAGGACGCCCGGCTGGTGGACGCGCCGTTCGTGGAGGGAGCGATCGCCGCGGTGGTCACGGCATCGTCCGGCGGCGACCTCGACGCGGTCGAGGCGGCTGCCTCGGAGGCGTACGCCTACCGCAAGGTGTGACCGGGGGCGGCGGTCTCCCCGCGTCGCCTCCGGGGCGGAGGCGGTGCGCCGCGCCGGCTCCGAGCTCCTCCCACCACGCGCCCGCTGCGGCCGGGTCGGTAAGCTTCTGCACGCGCTTTATGTGCCATGGGCAACACCGTACGGACACGCCTCGGCATCGGCGGCTCGGCGGCGGCGTCTCAGATCAGGGACGCGGCCTGCCGTACGGACAGTTCGACGCCCTCCGCGCGGGCGGTCTCCAGGACGCCGGGGGCCAGGGCGGCGCGCACGGCCGCGCCGGCGGCGCGGCGGACGGCGAGTCCGTCCGCGAAGGGGCGGAAGCCGACGCCGACGGTCCGGCGGCCGTGCCGGTCGTATACGGCGAGCAGCCGTGCGGCGTCCGCTGCCGCATCGAGGTGCGCCATGGCCCAGGCGGCGCACAGGAACTGGTCGACGACCAGATGCGGGGCCACCAGCCGCGCCAGGGTGTCCAGGAGGCGTACCGCCCGGGCGGCGTGGGCGCGTGCCCCGGCGTAGTCGCCGGCGAGGCAGTCCAGCCAGGCGTGCATGCCTGCGAGCAGTCCGTGGAACAAGTCGGTGGTTCCGCTGGAGAGTTCCGCCTCCATGGCCCGGACCTGCTCCCTTGCGGCGGCGGTACGGCCGGTGTCCGCATAGTGCCGGGCCAGCACCAGCCGGGCCGTGCCCGGTGACTCCGGTCCGGCGTGCCCCTCCGCCCCGGCGGCCTGAAGCAGGGTCCGTTCGGCCTCCTCCCGTTCCCGCTCCGAGGTGGCCGTCCGCAGCCGCACGGCCGCCAGGCGGGCGTGGGCGTGCGCACCGACCCGCTCAGGGCTGCGCGCGGCCCGTGCGAAGTCGGCGGCGGCCTCCGTGTACCGGCCGTCGCGCGCGTACGCCTCTCCGCGCGCGGCGAGCGACTCGGCGACGCCCCAAGGGTCGCCGACGGCTTCGAACAACCGCAGTGCGCCGTCGGCGTCGTCCGCGGCGCGTGCGGCGTCCCCGAGGCCTTCGCCGAGGAGCCTGGCCCGGTTCAGCAGGGCGAAGCCCAGATCCCAGTCCGGGGCAGGCTGTTCCCGGCAGGCGTCGACGAGCGCGTCCACGGCCGATGCGAGCGAGGGGGACTGACCCGACATCAGCCGGGCGAAGAACCACAGGGAACCGGGCTGCCGGCACAGCTGCGGCAGCCCCGGCCGGTAGGTGTCGACGACGGCGCGCAGCCGCTGCTGGGTGCCCGGCTCGCCCAGGGAGCCGTCCGACGCCTCGTCGCTCGCCAGCAGCACCAGGTGCACTTCGCGCCGGGCCTCCCACAGCTGCTCGTCAGGCCAGGGCGGCGGCACGGCCGTGGTGCGTCCGGGGACCGGACGCGCGGGGCGCACCGGCGGGCGGAAGGGGTCGGGGCCGAGACTGGCGGCCGCGGCGGCCCAGGTGCGGGCGTCGGCCCGGTGGCCGCGCTGCTGCCAGAACCAGCTCAGTGACAACACCAGGCACAGGGCCTGCTGCTCCTGCCCCGGCAGGCGTACAGCGGTGCGCAGCGCGGCACGCAGGTTGTCGTGCTCGGTGTCGAGGCGCCGCAGCCATGCGCGCTGGCGAGGGCCGCGCAGTTCCGGGTCGGCGGCGCGGGCCAGTTCCCGGTAGGCGCGCAGATGCCGCAGTTCGGTCGCCTCCCGCTCCCCCGCTTCGTCGAGACGTCCGGCGGCGTACTCGGCGACGGTCTCCAGCAGCCGGTAGCGCATGCCGCCCGGTCGGCCGGGCGCGGTCGGGGGCGGCAGCTCCGGCAGCTCCGGCAGCTCCGGCAGCTCCGGCAGCTCCGGCGGTTCCGGCTCCTGATCGGCGGCGACCAGCGACTTGTCGACCAGCGAAGCGAGCACGGCGGGCGTGTGCTCCCCGCAGACGGCCTCAGCCTGTGTCAGATCGCAGCCTCCTGCGAACACGGACAGCCGGCGCAGCACCGCCTTCTCGTCGTCGTGGAGCAGCTCCCAGGACCAGTCGACGACGGCGCGCAGTGTCTGCTGCCGGGGCAGGGCGGTGCGGCTTCCGCTGCCTCCACCGAGCAGCCGGAAGCGGTCGTCGAGCCGGTCGGCGATCTGCCGGGGAGCCAGGGCGCGTAGCCGAGCGGCGGCGAGTTCGAGCGCGAGGGGCAGTCCGTCGAGGCGGCGGCAGATCTCGGCGCAGGCGTCGGGGTCGTCGGCGGTGCTGAAGCCTGGCCGTGCCGCCGCGCCGCGGTCGTCGAGGAGCCGCAGAGCGGCGTCCGGGGGGAGCGGGCCCACGGGCCGGGTGAACTCTCCGGGGACTCCGAGGGGTTCGCGGCTGGTGGCAAGCACGTGGACGCCGGGGCAGCGGGTGAGGACCTCTTCGGCGAGCCGGGCGGCGGCGTAGGCCACATGCTCGCAGTTGTCCAGCAGGAGCAGCATGCTCCGCGGGGCGCAGTGCTCGGCGAGTTCGTCGAGCGGAGTGCGGGCGGCCGGCTCCGCCCCGACGGCGCCGCGCGGCTGGGCCGTGCGTGCGCCGAGGGCGGTGAGCACGGCCTCGGCGACGGCGTCCTCGTCGCGTATGGGGGCGAGTTCGGCCAGCCATACGCCGTCGGGGTGCTCACCCGTGGCGGCCGCCGCGTCCGCGGCCTGGAGGGCGAGTCGGGTCTTGCCGGCCCCGCCGGGGCCGAGAAGGGTCACCAGCCGACGGGTGTGCAGTTCGCGCGCGAGGGCGGCGAGATCGTTCTCACGGCCGACGAAAGAGGTGAGCCGGGGGCGCAGATTGCCGACGCGGGCCGCCGCCGGGCGGGGGTCCTCGGTCAGCAGACGGGCGTGCAGGGCGCGCAGTTCCTCGCCCGGGTCCGTGCCGAGCCGCTCGGCGAGCCGTCTGCGCACCTCCTCGTACGCCTGGAGGGCCTCGGCCTGGCGTCCGGCGGCGTGCAGCGCGCGGATCCGCAGCGCGTGGAGCGGTTCGTCGATGGGCGCCGTGGCGGCGAGGGCGGTCAGCTCGGGCAGCACCTTCTGCGCCCGGCCGAGGGCGACCTCCGCGGCGAGTCGGCAGCGGCGGGCCTCGGCGCGGCGCTGTTCGGCGCGTACGGCGGCGGGGTCGACGGCGCGCCCCGGGAGGTCGGCGAGCGCGGGGCCGTGCCACAGGGCGAGGGCCTCGTCGAGGAGGCGGAGCGCGGTGTGGGCGTCCCTGCCCTCGAGTGCGGCGGTGCCCTCGGCCGTGAGCCGTTCGAAGCGGAAGAGGTCGACGGCGTCGCGGTC
Source organism: Streptomyces sp. MUM 178J (assembly GCF_022414575.1). Lineage (GTDB taxonomy): Bacteria > Actinomycetota > Actinomycetes > Streptomycetales > Streptomycetaceae > Streptomyces > Streptomyces chengmaiensis. Next base: position 83,880 of record NZ_JADWYQ010000002.1, read on the forward strand.
GGCCGCGAGCCGGTAGCCGCCCGGCGCGGAGAGGACGGCGTCCCGCCCCAGGACGCGGCGCAGCCGTCCGACCAGCGCCTGGAGGGCGGCGGTCTCGTCGGCGGGGCGCTCGTCGTCCTCGTCCCACACCCGGGCGGCCAGCTCGGCGGCGGGCACGCTGCGTCCGCCGCCGAGTGCGAGAGCGACGAACAGCGTCCGCAGCCGGGCCCCGCCGAGCGCGGCCTCGCCGCCGTCGGGGCGGAGGGCGCGAGCGGGGCCGAGTACGCGGTAGCGACAGATCACCGCCCCATTGTCCTCGCGGCGGCCCGCCGCCTCCCGCGGCCCGGGGCTCCGCTCCCGGACCTCCCGGTCCTCGATCGCCGGACGGGGTGGATTCTCCGGCTCGTCCGGGGGCGCCTCCCGAATGCTGGGACCCACCCGCGACAGCGGCACCGCTCACCAGGTAGATTGGTCTACACCACTCGGCCTTCAAGGACAGGGATCTTCGTGGAAGTCATCATCGTTCCGGACCCCGCAGCCGGCGGCGAGCTCATCGCCGACGCCATGGCCGATCTGCTGCGGCGCAAGCCCGACGCACTGCTGGGCGTGGCCACGGGGTCGACTCCGCTGCCGGTCTACGAGGCTCTCGCCGCCAAGGTGCGGACCCGTGACGCCGACGCCTCGCGGGCTCGGATATGTCAGCTCGACGAGTACGTGGGCCTGCCGTACGGGCACCCCGAGTCCTACCGCTCCGTGGTGCTGCGCGAGGTCGTCGAGCCTCTGGGGCTCGCCGAGGAGGCGTTCATGGGCCCCGACGGCGCGGCGGAGGACGTGGCGGCCGCCTGCCGCGCCTATGACCGCGCGCTCGCCGAGGCCGGCGGGGTCGACCTCCAGCTCCTGGGCATCGGCACGGACGGGCACATCGGCTTCAACGAACCCTGCTCGTCGCTGGCTTCCCGCACCCGGATCAAGACCCTCACCGAGCAGACGCGACGGGACAACGCCCGCTTCTTCGACGACCTGGACGAGGTGCCGCACCATGTGATCACCCAGGGCATCGGCACCATCCTCGACGCCCGCCATCTGGTCCTGCTGGCGACCGGCGAGGCGAAGGCGGACGCCGTGGCCCAGGCGGTGGAAGGCCCGCTCTGCGCACTGGTGCCCGCGTCCGCGCTGCAACTCCATCCGCACGCCACGGTCGTGGTCGACGAGGCGGCCGCATCCCGCCTCAAGCTGGCCGACTACTTCCGGGCCACCTATGCCGCCAAGCCCGCCTGGCAGGGGCTGTAGGGGCTCGCGGTCACGGTCCACGGCCCCGGCGACGCCGCCCGGCCACGGCCCGGCGGCGTCGCCCATCCCCCAACCCGCACCGAACGAATGACCGAATCCTTCCCTTGACCGCCTCCCGCAGGAGCCGGACACTCCACGCGAACGGCGGAGAACGCCGCCCCCGTGAATGACATGGACACGTCATTCACTTGGGAAGGAGCACCCCCCATGGCCACCCCTCTGTCCGCCTCCCGCTTCCTCAGCGCCCTCCGCGACGAAGGCCTGATCGTCGTCGAGCACCGCAGCTGGCGTACGCACAACCGCAACCACAAGGGGCCATGGGGCCCCACCCACGGTGTGATGATCCATCACACGGTCAGTTCGGGCACCCACAGTTCGGTGGACCTCTGCTACGACGGCTACGCCGGACTGCCGGGGCCGCTGGGCCACGGCGTGATCGCCAAGGACGGCACGGTGTATCTGATCGGCAACGGCCGCGCCAACCACGCCGGGCTCGGCGACGACGACGTGCTGCGCGCGGTGATCGCCGAGCGGGAGCTGCCTTGGGACAACGAGGCCAACACCGACGGCAACCGCCACTTCTACGGCTTCGAGTGCATCAACCTCGGCAACGGCGAGGACCCCTGGCCCGCCGCGCAGCTGACGGCCGTCGAGAGGGCCGCGGCAGGCATCTGCCGGGCGCACGGCTGGAACCAGCGCTCGGTGATCGGTCACCTCGAGTGGCAGCCGGGCAAGGTCGACCCCCGCGGGTTCACCATGGATGCGATGCGCGAGCGGATCAGACGCCGCCTCGACCGCGCCCCGGACGGGCCGCCCCCGCCGCGCTACGAACCGTATCCCGGGGCGTCGTTCTTCCAGGTCGGACGGAACAGCCCCGTGGTCACGGCGATGGGCAGACGGCTGGTCGCGGAAGGATGCGGCCGGTACGAGATCGGGCCCGGCCCCCGGTGGACGGAGGCGGACCGCAGGTCGTACGCGGCCTGGCAGCGCAAGCTGGGCTACTCGGGGGCCGACGCCGACGGCATCCCCGGCAGGACCAGCTGGGACAGGCTGAGAGTGCCCAGGTGACGAGCGGGTGAGGCCTTCCCCGCCCGCAGCGGACCCCTCAAGGGCGCAGAGACAGATCCCCTCGGCGTCCGCGAAGGTTCGACCCCGGAGTCAGCGGGACCACGCCACAGCCGGCCAAATGCGGCATCTCCGGCCGGGCATTAAAATGCAACCATGGCGGAGGCCGAGAAAGAGCTGGCACGATACACACGGAAACTCGCCAAGACTCGCCTCAACGAAGAAGAACTCCACACGATCAAACGCAGCGTCATCGATTCCTATGCGGGAATCTGCGCCTCATTGACCGATCGGGAGCTTCTGGGCGAGTTTCGCCGGATGGCCATGGGCCCCGGGGCGGGATCGGGCAGCGCCGTCTGGGGGGTCGGACAGGAGTCGAACATCGTCGACGCCGTCTTCCTCAACTCCATCCTCGCCCGCCGCAGCGATCTGCTGAACACCTACTCTTCTCCGTACGGCATGGGCGGGGTCCACCCCTCCGACAACGTGGCGCTCGCCTTCACTCTGGCCGACTGGCTGAACTGGTCCGGCCGCCAGTTCCTGGAATCGGTGAATGTCTTCTTCCACCTGGCGGCGACGTTCACCGACCACTACGACCCCGAAGCCAGCGGCTTTGACCACGACGCCGCCGCCGTTTTCTGGACAGCACTCACCGTCGGACAGGCGTTCAACCTGTCCGAAGACCAGCTGACAGAAGCGCAACGAATCGCCGGAGGTTTCGGATTCAGCAGCAATCAGGCCGCGGTCGGCGACGTGACGGACTGGAAGCACTGCACCTACGCGTCCTGCGCCATGCGGGGCCTGCAGGCCGCCAGGCTGGCGCGCGCCGGATTCACCGGGCCACACTCCATCTACCAGGGGGAGTTCGGCGCCGACCACTTCTTCAGACACCGCGAGATGTCACTCGACGGCGAACCCGACCTCACACAGATCATCTTCAAGAGGTGGCCTGCACTCTTCTTCTGCCAGACCCCGATCGACGTAGCGCTGGAATTGTCCTCCAGGATCGACGCACCAGAGGACATCCGCGCCGTGACCGTGGAAACCTACGGTCGCGCGATACGGAACGGCCTCACCTCGTCGGCCTTCAACCCGATCAGCCGCGCAGGTCGCACCCACTCGCTCCCCTACTGCGTGGCCACGGCGCTCCTCAAAGCCATCGAATACAGCGACTTCGATTCGGAACGCGCACACGATCCTCAGCTTCGACGGCTGCTGGAAAAGATCGACGTGACCGAAGATCCGGCCATGACGCAGAGGTTCCCCCCGGCGACGCCATGCCGGATCTCCGTGACACTGCACACTGGGGAAGTCATACGGCACGAGCGCGAGTTCTCACGAGGCGATCCGCATGACCCGCTGTCCGATGACGAAGTCTCAGAGAAGCTGCGCCGGAACCTCGACCACCTGGCGACGTCGACGGACTGCAGGGCAGTCCTCCCAGGCCTGTGGAACCTGGAAGGACTTGACGACCTTGCGGAGCTGCTCGCTCCGCTCACCCAGGACCTGACGTCAGTCGGCAGCCCCAGCGGCCCGACCGCATAGGGCGTTCGGGGCTGCCGATGCCGCCCGATGTCATTGAAGTCCCGGCCCACGCGCCTGGTCGGCGTCGTCTCCCGTCACGGCCGAAGCCCACGGCCGGCTGCTCGGCTCCGACACTCGCAGCTGGCGAAGCAGGCCTCCGTAGTCCTCGTCATCGTCGCTGATGAAGATCGGAAGGGCGCCGTCCACCAACCCGACGCCTTCGACCTTGAGCCCTGAGCTGCGGGCGAGCTCCTGAGCCGGCCTGACCGGATGCAGCCTCGCGCCGATGGCCCCGCCCGGGCGAATCACAGCCGCGCGGTACACGGCGCTGTCGAAGGGGCCGAGGTCGCCGGGATCGTATGCGGACGAGATGTAGAGATTGCCCTTCGCGTCGATGTCGAGGCCCGAGGCGGGGCGCGCGCCCGGCGGCTGGTCCGCCGTGAAGGAGACCGACGTCCATTTCTTGCCGAATGTGATCCTGCCGCTCTTTCGGATCGTCAGGCGGGTCATGTTGATGTTGGTGGTGTCGCTTCCCTGCGCTCTCTCGGCGTACACGAAGTAGTTTCTTCCGTGGACCGTTGCGACGGCGGTGGCCTCGACGTTCACGAGCGGCTCGGGCGTCTCGGGCCATGGCGTCGAACCCGCGATCTCGACGTTGAGTTCCTCGTCCCACCTGGCGAGATAGATGGTGGGGTCGGGGTCGTCGCCGTCGGCGTTGCTCTCCACCAGCAGCGCCTCGTTGCGGTGGGGCACCCGGGCGATGCTCTCGAGGTCGTTCGGAACGCTGGGGAAGTCCACATCGAGCTCATGGACGATGATCCCGTCGGGGTCGACGGGGGTTCGCACGATCGAGAGGCGCGGCAGATCACGCTCGGCGTCGTTGTCCCTCGTGTCGTGGCAGATCAGGAAGACCTCCTGGGGCTCCTCACCGCTTCCCGCGGCGGCAAACCTCGGCTCGGTGTCGAGCCAGGCGATGCCGCTGAACTCGCGCGGCGCCCTGATCTCGCCCCTGCCGGGGGGCGACGAGACGCCGGAGGAGCCTTCGACACCGCATGCGGCGAGCGCGAGAGTGCTCAGCCCGGCGACGGCCGGCAGCAGAAGGCGGGCAAGGAACCTGCGTCGAATCATTCGTCCTCCCATCACGCGACGGGCACGGCCGTCGGCCCGCTCCGGACAAGAAGCTAGAAGCTGCGATGCAAGACGCCATCCAGGCGCGCGGCGCGGATGATTCAGCGACTCGAAAGCCACCCACTCTCACGGTAATTCATACGGAATTCAAAGCTTTCCATCAGAGAACGCGGCTGAGGTCGCGGTGCGTCCGGCGTCGGCGCAAGGCCGCACCGGCCCGCGCAGGGTCGTCGAGCGGCGGGGTTGTCAGTGGCACACGCGATGCTTGACGGTCCGACACCGTTTCAAGGAGCACTGCGAGATGACCGACCCCGATCCTGCGCCCGTCCCCCGTCCCGTTCTCGACGCCGAGCTTGCGGCCGTGCAGGCGTATGTGCGGCTGCTGCGCACCGCCCGTGCCGTTCTGGCGGACCCGCGGCGTTCGCCGTCTGCCGTGCCGCTGCTGTCCGCTCCGTTGACCGAGGCGGACGAGGCGCTGCGGGCCGCGGGGCTCGCCGGCAATGAGGCGGAGTTCCTCAGACTGGTCGCCGCGCGCTCGGGACCCTCCCGAAGGGAGTAGCCCCGGCGCGCGGCGGGGCATCTCCGCGGGTCCGCCCGGGCCGTCCTGCGCCTGGGCGAGTCAGTCGGCGGCGGCTTCGACGGCGTCGGCGACGCGGGTGAGGAAGCGGGCGTGGGCGCGGGCGCTGACCGGGGCCTCCGGGTTCCACGGCAACACTTCGGCGTCCGCGCGCAGCCGGCGCCAGCCGTCGGCTGCGGTCGCGTCCAGCTCGCCGGAGGGCGTGGCGTTGCACCGTACGTCGGCAAGGACGATCGCGGGGCGGAGCCGGGCCGCCTCGGCCCAGGACACGGTGGCCCAGTTCGCTCCCGCGGCCCCGGGCGGCTCGACCAACTGCACGCCGCCGGCGGTCAGCGCGCGCAGATCGGGCCAGGCGGCCGGACGGGCGATGTGCACCCGGTCGGGCCCGGCGGCCGACAGCGCCGCCACGCGGGGTGGCGAGGGCACGTCCGCCGCCGCGCGCAGCCGGTGGGACGCCGCGTGCGCCCGGCGCTCGGCGGCCGGGTCCCCGGGTGCGCCCAGCGACCGGGCCAGCTCGGCGAACCGCGCCCGCAGCGCGGCGAGATCACGGGCCCGTGAGACGTCCAGCACGATGAGCGGCACCTGCTCCTCGAGGTGCTTGGCGGTCTCCGGGTCGAGGCCGTAGACCTGTCCGGAGCCATAGCTGACCGCGACGACGAGGTCCGGCGCGGAGCCGAGGAGGGAGTCCAGGTCCACCCTGCCCCCCGCGCCCAGGTACTCGACGCAGTCGAGGGGCAGTTCGCCCGCCTTCGCCGGGTCGGGCTCTGGTCCGTCGTGGTATGAGCCGAACACTCCGCAGACGCGTATGCCGTGGTCCCACAGGGTCGCACCGGCCTGGATGTACGCGATCACCTTGGCGGGCCGGGCGGCTGCGGCCGCCAACTGCCCCCGGTCGTCGGAAAACCGCCATGCCGTCTGCTGCACCACGTCGCACGCCCCTTGCCGCCTTGTCCGGGTGCTCCCCCCGAGGAGCCGTACATCCGTACCTGCCCAGCGGTGCGCTGTGCCATCCCCGGCGTGCCTGATCGACCGTTGAACACCACGCGCGTCCCATCCGTACCTGAGGCTGCGCGCCGTGCCAGCCGCAACAACAGACCAGCTCCCGACGACATGTTGGAACCGCTCACTGCCGAACCGGGAGGCACCATGCATTCAAACCGACGTTCCGTACGAGGTGGCATCTCCAGAAAGCTGATTGCGATGATCTCTGCCGCGGTCGCGGCGATCGCCGTGGTCCTGGTAGCCATTCAGAGCAGCAGCGGCGAGGCCACCGCCGGGTCGGCGACCGCCGACACGGCGGGTGCCCCGCGCAACGGCGGGCATTCCCTGGGGGGCGCCGCCGGCCCGGCGGGGTCCTCGGGGAAGACCGAGGCCGGCCCGCAGATCGTCACCGACGTGGACCGGACCTTCCTGGTCAAGGTGCGCCAGGCCGGCCTGTGGGAGATTCCGGCCGGGCGGCTTGCACAGACCCACGCCCAGAGCGAGGCCGTCAAGCGCGCCGGGCTCCATCTGATCGACGGGCACAGCAAGCTCGACCAGCTGGTCCGCGAGGATGCGAAGATCCTCGGCGTCGAGATCCCCAATGAGGCCACGCCCGAGCAGCAGGGCTTTGTGAAGCAGATGGAGAACGCCCGCGGCGCGGAGTTCGACCGGCTGTTCGCCAATCTGCTGCGCGCCTCGCACGGCAAGATCTTCGCCACGATCGGCGAGGTCCGTGCCGCGACGCAGAACGACCTGATCCGCCGGCACGCGCGGCAGGCCAACCAGACGGTCCTGGACCACCTCGAGGTGCTCGAGGACACGGGTCTGGTCGACCAGGCGACCTTTGAGGAAGTCGAGGCGGCCGTCAAGCCCAAGTGACCGGCGGACAAGCTCCGCCGTATGCCTTCAGCTCGCTTTTGCACTGTGCAATGATGCGGTCAGCGGAAGGCCCGGCGGGCACGTCGGCCCCTGTCCGGGAGCGGCACTGGCACGGTGACGCAGCTCAGCAGCGGGGGCCGGCGGCCCGTCCGGGCCCTCCGCTGCGCCCTTGTCGGCCGGGCCGTGGCGCGGCATACAGCGGCCGGGGACGCAGGGCCCCGGTGACGCAGGCGCCAAGTTTCAGGGCGAGTGGCGCAGAGGCGCATCCGCCCAGCCCAGGGGGTGCAGCCCGACAGCCTCGTCGGGCGCCGAGGGCTCCCCGCCGGCCTCGGTGAAAGCCTTCAGCGCCGCGACCATCGCGGACCGCTGCTCCGGCGCGAGCCGCTCCACGATGGCCGCGATCTCCCGACGCCTGCGGGCGGTCACGTCCTCGACGATGCGCCGCCCCTCGGGCGTCAGCCGCAGCACGGTCTCCCGGCGGTTGTCCTGGTTGATCTGCCGGTCGGCGAGACCGGCCGCGATGAGCCGGTCCATCATCCGCATCGCCGTCGACGGGTTGACGCCGAGCCGCTCGGCGAGCACCACCAGCTTGGCGGAGCCCTCCATGGAGAGCACCACCAGCAGGCGGAACTGCGGCAGCGTCACCCGGTCCTCCACCGCGGCGAGCGAGCGGGCGGAGACGGCGACCAGCAGGCGGGAGGCGGTCAGCACCGCCCGGGTCACGGCGTCCACGTCATCCGCACCGGCGGCGCCCTGCGCGTGTTCGGTCATTCCCTCTTTCTACCGCTTCCACCGCGCACGGGTGACGGAGCGCGCGCCCCTGTCCAGCTGCCGGGCGGCGCGGACAGGAGCTGTGCGGACGCGCCCGGCCGGCAGTCGCCTCGGTGGCTCCGACGGCGGCGCCCGACCGCTTCTCGCTGATCGCGGCCGCCACGAGTAGCGCCCCCGGGCGTCCGCGGCGGTCCGCCCCTTCGGCCCAGCTGACGCAGCAACCAGGCGCATATATGGATCAATAGCTAGAATTTCGGTCATGGGAGAGCGGTCTGTCGCGCCCGGCGCACCCGAGCTCGTCCTGGAAACGGACACGGGCGTCACGGTCATGACCCCCGGCCGGGATTACCACGTAGGACGCGACCCACTGAGCGACATCGTGCTCGACGACGCCCGGGTCTCATGGCACCACGCGGTGCTCCGGCCCGTGGACGACCACTGGACGCTCCAGGACGAGGACAGCACCAACGGCACGTACACCGAGGGCCGGCGCGTCCGCGAGTGGGGTGTCGGCCCCGGCAGCGTCATCCGGTTCGGGAACCCCCAGGACGGACCGCGCGCCGTCCTCACGGCCCGCCAGCCGCCTCCGCCGCCCGCGCCCGAGCGGCCCTCCGCCGTGTCCGCGCCTTCCGCGACCGGCACCTTCCGGCAGCCCACGACGGTACGGCCGCTGCCGGTCCGCACCGTGCGCATCGGCCGCGCCGCGGACAACGACCTCGTCATCGACGATCTGGTCGTCTCCCGACGCCATGCCGAGTTGCGTGCCCACCCGGACGGCAGTTACGAGATCGTCGACCTCGGCAGCCACAACGGCACCTATCTCAACGGGCAGCCCGTGGAGCGCGCCCCGGTCTCCCCCGGCGACATCGTGGGCGTCGGCCACAGCGCGTTCAGCCTCGTCGGCGATCAGCTACAGGAGTACGTGGACACCGGCGAGATCTCCCTGGAGGTGCAGGAGCTCGCCGTCGCGGTCGACCGCGGCCGCAAGGTGCTCCTCGACCATGTGTCCTTCCCGGTGGCCGAGCGGTGTCTGCTCGCCGTGGTCGGCCCGAGCGGCTCGGGCAAGTCCACCCTGCTCAACGCGCTGACCGGGCTGCGGCCCGCGGACCACGGCACCGTCCTGTACGACGGCCGCGACCTCTACCGCGACTACGCCGAGCTGCGCCAGCGCATCGGGCTTGTGCCGCAGGACGACATCCTGCACGCACAGCTGACCGTGCGCCGCGCCCTGGATTACGCGGCCGAGCTGCGATTCCCCCAGGACACCGCGCGGGCCGAGCGCCGCGACCGGGTTGCCGAGGTGATGCGCGAGCTGGGCCTGGAACAACGCGCGGACCTGCCGATCCACCGGCTGTCCGGCGGGCAGCGCAAGCGGGTGAGCGTGGCGCTCGAGCTGCTGACCAAGCCGTCGCTGCTCTTCCTCGACGAGCCCACATCCGGGCTCGACCCCGGCATGGACCGGTCCGTGATGCATATGCTCCGCACCCTGGCTGACGACGGGCGCACCGTCATCGTCGTCACCCACAGCGTGCTGAGCCTCGATGTGTGCGACCGGCTGCTGGTCCTCGCCCCCGGGGGCCGGATCGCCTACTACGGACCCCCGGACGACACCCTGCCGTTCTTCGGGTTCGGCCAGTGGCCCGAGGCGTTCGAGGCGTTCGAGGCGGACCAGGCGCGCGACTGGGCGGGGGAGTACCGGACCTCCCCGTTCCATCTGCGGTACGTCGCGAACTCCACGGCCCAGCCGCAGCTGCCCGAGGCGGCGGCCCCGCCCGCGGCCCCTGCGCCGCCGCCCCGGCCCCGTACCCGGCGCGCTCAGCTCGGCACGCTGGTACGCCGGTACGCGGCCGCCCTGAGCGCCGACCGCACCTTCCTGGCCATCATGATCGCGCTGCCGTTTGTGATGGGCGCGATGGCGCGGGCGCTGGCCGGCAGCGAGCTGACTCAGGAGACCGCGATGAACGCCCTGCTCATCCTGTGTGTGGGCGGGGTGCTGACGGGCGCGGCCAACGCCGTGCGGGAGCTGGTCAAGGAGCGGGCGATCTACCGGCGGGAGCGGGCCGTGGGGCTGTCCAGATCCGCGTACCTGTTGTCCAAGGTCGTGGTGCTCGGCACGGTGACCGTGCTGCAGGCGGTCGTGCTGACCCTGGTGGCACTGGCCGGCGTGGACCTCAACGCGCCGGGCGGCGAGGGTGTGCTGATGCCGCCGCTGCTGGAGATCACGCTGGCGGTGGCGCTGCTGTCGTTCACCGCGATGACGCTCGGGCTGCTGATCTCCGCGCTGGTGCGCAAGGAGGAGGTCACCATGCCGCTGCTGGTGCTCCTCGCGATCGTCCAGGTGGTGTTCTGCGGGGCTCTGCTGAGCGTGGACGGGGTGCCGGTGCTTCAGCAGCTGTCCTGGCTGGTTCCGGCACGGTGGGCGCTGGCGGCGATGGCCGGCACCGTAGACCTGGCCCGCATCGTCCCCGGCGAACGCACAGCGGATCCGCTGTTCGAGCACTCGGCAGGCGCCTGGCTGCTCGACATGGGGGTGCTGGCCGGACTCTCCGTGGCGTTCTGCTTCGTCGTGTCGAGGCTGCTGCGGCGGCAGGAACCGGCGATCATGCGGAAATAGCGGGAGCGGGAGAAGCGGCGCAACAGGGACCGGCGGACGGAGGGAGCATGGCGATGACGGTGCAGGACTTCCGCCCGACGCATGTGATCCCGCAGGGCGGGCTGCCGTCCTTCGAGATGCCGGACGTCTCCCGCACGTCCGCCCCGCTCGACCCACTTCTGCCGGTGCAGCTCCTCGACCGGCGCGGCGACTGGGGGCAGGTCCTCTGCGCCAACGGTTGGTCGACGTGGGTCGACGCCAGGCTGCTGGTGTCCGTGCCGCGGGACCCTCCGCCGCCGGGCCTGCCGCTCGCCCGCACGGCGGATCCCCGGCCCCTCCTGGCGCGCGTCGAGGAGACGCTGCGGCAGTACCGCGGCGCGGTGCTGGACCTGGCGGAGGGGCGCACGGACGGGGAAGGGTTCCGGGGCCGTACACGGGGGCTGCGGGTGGGGGCGGTCGTGGACGGCGAGTCGGTCTGGCTGTACGACGCCGAGCATGAGCGCTGGGTCTACGGCGACGGGGCGTCCCTCACCGCCTTCGCCGCCTCCGAGCCGCCAGCCGCCGCGGAACCGGAGGCCCCGGGCGCCGGAGCTCGCGGTCCCGGACCCGAAGCACCCGGTCCCGGGCCAGAAGCAGCCGGTCCAAGCCCAGAAGCAGCCGGTCCAGGCCCGGAAACCCGGCCTTCCGGACCTGACGCCCGGGCTCCCGAGGCTCCCGCCCCCGCAGCTCCCGGGCCCGAGGGAAGCGGCACGCCGGCCCGCTCCCCCGAGGGGCACGAGCCCACCCGGGTGGTGTCCCGTGACGGTCGGCCCGACGGCGGCGGATCGGAGTGAACGGCATGGCGCACGCCGCGGCCGGGCGGCCCTCGGACCTGGTGGGCCGCCGGATCGCCGGCTACCTCGTGGAACGCGAGATCGGCCGCGGAGGCATGGCCGTGGTCTACCGGGCCCGCGACCTGCGCCTCGACCGCGTCGTCGCGCTCAAACTGCTGGCGCCCGAACTGGCCCGCAACGACACCTTTCGCAAGCGGTTCACGCATGAGTCACGGGTGGCCGCCGCGATCGACCATCCGCACATCGTCCCGGTCTTCGAGGCCGGGGAGACGGAGGGCATCCTCTACATCGCGATGCGGTACGTGCCCGGTCAGGATCTGCGCGCCCTGCTGGACCGCCAGGGGCCGCTGCCCGCCGCCACAGCGATCAGGATCGCCGTGCAGGTGGCCTCGGCGCTGGACGCCGCGCACGCGCACGACCTGGTGCACCGGGATGTGAAGCCGGGCAACATCCTGATCGCCGCCGGCACGGACCGCGACCATCCGGAGCATGTCTATCTGACCGACTTCGGGCTGACGAAGAAGTCCCTGTCGCTCACCGGCTTCACCACCGTGGGCCAGTTCGTGGGGACGCTGGACTATGTGGCGCCCGAGCAGATCTCCGGACGGCCGGTGGACGGCCGCTGCGACGTCTACAGCCTGGGCTGTGTGGTGTACGAGACCCTGGCCGGGGTGCCGCCGTTCCAGCGGGACGACGATCTGGCGCTGCTGTGGGCCCATCAGTACGACCCGCCGCCGCCGTTGACCGGACACCGGTCCGATCTGCCCCGGGAGGTCGACGCGGTGCTGGAGCGCGCGCTCGCCAAGACGCCCGACGAGCGGTACGCGTCGTGCCTGGAGTTCGCGGGTGAGCTGCGCGCCGCGGTGGTCCGCGCCGCACCGGCCGGCGGTCAGGAGGGGCACCCGCCGACCCGGGTGGACGTCCATGCCGCCGGTGGGCCGGAGGGGGCGGCGGTGAGTCCGCCGCCGGGGCCGCCGCGGTGGGCGCGGCCGGTGTTCGGCCCGGACGCGGCCTGACCCTCGCCCTCGGAGGCTCCGCCCCGGAGGGCCGCGCCTCGATCACGGGCGAGGCTCGATCGGTCCTCAGCGGCGCGCGGGCGCCTCGCCCCGGCGGTGGACCGGCCGGGCGAGCAGGCCGCCGAGGAAGCCGGCGACCAACCCCCACGCCGCCGCGAGCCCGAGCGCGGTCCACAGCCGGGGGCGCAGGATCACCTCGCCGCCGAGCGCGCCTCCGAGGTCCCCGATGCCCAGCAGCGACAGGCCGTAGTGCGCTGAGACGCGGGCGATCAGACAGATCGTCAGCACGGTGAGGACCAGGGCGACGGCCAGATGCACGGCGTGCTGCCACAGCCGCATCCGCGCGGGTGAACGGACGGCCATCACCACGGCCGCGGCGAGCAGCAGCACCGCGGCGGCGGGGATCAGCCACCAGACGCGGCCGTCGTATTCGGCGAGCGTGCCGACGTTGAGCTCGGACAGCTCGGGGGTCTCGGTGCGCAGCACCTGGTCCAGCACCTCCGGCATGGGCAGTCCGAACGGACCCTCCACCCGGCCCTCCCAGGTCGCGCCGAGTCCCAGCGTGAAGCTCAGCCACATCAGGTTCGGCAGCCCCAGCAGGATCACGGCGAATGTCTCGGCCGTGTGGCCGCGGGTCGCGGCCACGACGAAGCCGGTGATCAGCCCGGCGGCCACACAGGCGAGGAGCAGCACGACCATGGCGAAGGCGGCCGGGCGCACGGTCTCTTGAAAGCGCACCAGGCGGGCCGGGAGCGGGGCTCTGCGGGAGACGAGCAGGGCGAGGGCCAGCACGCCCGCCAGCCAGAGCAGCCCGTAGACGAGAGTGAGGGCGTACGACGCGCGGAATCCGACCGTGGGGGTCGCGTCGAAGAGGTCCGTGATCCCGGTCGGATCGTCTACGGGGATCACAAAGGTGTACCGGGCGGCGGCGCACAGCCCGATGAGGGCGAGGACCCACAGTGCGGCGAGCCGTGCCGCCCATGCGGCGAGTTCGGCGGCGCCCGCGACCGCCCGGTGCCGCAGTGGCCGGAGAAAGCCGGCCGCGACGACCAGGGCGCCGACCAGGGTGACGGAGAGCGGCAGCGCGGTGAGGTCCGCCCGGGTCTCGGCGATGGCTCCGGCCTCCCCGGCGAATGCGACGTCGCCGCCGACGGCCATCACGAGGACGGCGGCGACGACCCGCCAGAAGGCGTTGCCCGGAAGGTCCGTCGCGCCCGCCGCCCACAGCCCGAGGCCCGCGGTGACGCCCATCGCGACCAGCCCTGCGAGCACTGCGGCGAGCGCCTGCGGCCAGCCGTGGACGGCACGGCCGGCGCCGCTGCGGTCCCGGGTCTGCTGCGCGCTCACGCTGCCACGCTATGCAGCGGCGGACAGATGCGCCTGTCGGGCTGGGCCGACCGCGTCAGCTTGCGGGGTCCATGACGGACAGGCACACAATAGGCAGACACATAAGAAGTCTGATGTTTCCTCTTATTCGCTGTTTCATCCAGCCTGTTCGGCACTGCCACGTCGGGAGAAGAGGCCCGTGAGTTCCCAGCCGCCGTCATCCGACCGTCCCACCGGTCCCCCTTCAGGCCCTCTCTCGGGCCCCTCCCAGGAAGGGCCCACACAGCAGAGCCCCACGCCTCCGCCGGCCTCGACGCCGCCTGAGCCGCCCGGCGGGCCGGGCGGGGGCGGACCCGGCGGAGGCGGGGGCGGGGGCGAGGGCGGCGGTCCTGCCGGGGGCCCCGGAAAGGGGCCGGGGCGTCCCTGGTGGCGGTCCGTTCCGATCGTGGCGGGCATCGCGGCGGCCGTGGTGGTGGCGGCGGTGCTGGCCGTCGTCCTCTCCGGCGGGGGCGGCGACGCGGAGGACGAGGTGTTCCTGCAGGCGGCCGGCTCGACCGGCCCCGACCCGTTCACCGAGTCCTCGACCGAGGCGTCCCCGTCCGCTCCCCCGCCGCCCTCGCCCGCCTCTCCGGAGGAGGACGACGGCCAGGTGACGCGTACGGTGGACGGCTCGGAGCCCGGCCTGTACGGCGGGACGCGCAATGTGCCCAGCTGCGATGTGGAGCAGCAGATCCGGTATCTGACGGACCAACCGGACAAGAACCAGGCGTTCGCTTCGGTGCTGGACATCCAGCCGGACGCCGTCCCCGACTATCTGCGCTCGCTCACCCCCGTACAGCTGCGGGCGGACACCCGGGTGACCAACCACGGCTACAAGGACGGCGAGGCCACCAGCTATCAGGCGGTGCTCCAAGCGGGCACCGCAGTCCTGGTCGACGACCGCGGGGTGCCCCGGGTGCGGTGCGCCTGCGGCAATCCGCTGACCCCGCCGCAGGCGCTGCAGGGCTCCGTGCAGCGCAGGGGTGACTCCTGGCCCGGGTACAGCCCGTCGAACACCGTGGCGGTCACGCCGTCGACGACGGTGGTGAACGTCTTCATCCTCTTCGACTTCGAGAACGGCGAGTGGTTCGCCCGCGACAAGGGCGACACGGGCGAGAAGGACAGGCCGACCACACCGCCGTCTCCGGACGAGTCCCCCTCTCCGACCGATTCGCCGACCTCCCCGACGCCCACGGAATCGCCGACCGGATCGCCGACCGAGACGCCGGCCACCGAGACGCCGGGGACCGAGACGCCGGCCACCGAGACGCCCGTCGAACCCACCGAGGACGTCGGCCCGACGGACGGGACCGGCACGTACGGGCCCCCAGCGGCGTCGCCCGACGGCGCGGCACGCACCTCTGCGGCCTCGTACGGACTGCCCGTCTCGCCGGGCGTCTGAGCGCCCCGCGGGGAGTGCGGCGATCGGCCGTCGAGCGGGTGCGGCGCATCGCGGCCCGTCGCGCCCACGCGGCGGAGCCGCATGTCCGCACAGCCCTGCGCCCCTTCGGGGTGCTGCCGAGGCACGCGGGACGTCACCGGACCCGCTCAACCGGGCGACTCCTGCGGCTCGCCTTCGGCGGTCCGGGGTTCGAGGGGGCTGGTCGCCGGGCCCTGGAGCACCGTGCCGTCGACGGCGAAGCGAGAGCCGTGGCAGGGGCACTCCCAGGTGCGTTCCAGGTCGTTGAACTGCACCAGACAGCCCTCGTGGGTGCAGCGTGCGGAGACGGCCAAGGCCCGGCCCGTCTCGTCGCGGTAGACGGCGCAGCGCCTGCGGCCGGCGCCGAGGCGCACGATCTCGCCGGTGCCGGGCGGCACCGCGTCGGCCGACTCGACGTGCCCGGCGTGCAGCCGGTCGCCCGCGTAGTGGCGCGCGACGGCCGTCTGGAACCGGGCGATCTGTGCCGTCTCCCGTATGTGCGGCAGTCTGCGCGGGTCGAACAGCTCGGTCCAGGCGGGGCGGGGTCGGCCCGCGACATGGGCGGCGATCAGCTTCCCGGCCGCCACGCCGTTGCTCATGCCCCAGCCGCCGAAGCCCGTGGCCACATAGACGTGCTGGGTGCCGGGGTGGATGTGGCCGACGTACGGCAGATGGTCGCTGGAGTCGTTGTCCTGCGCCGCCCAGCGGTAGACGCGCTCCGCGTCGGCGAAGCCCGGCAGGCGTCCGCTCGCCCAGGCGTCGAGGCGGGCCAGCCGCGCCTGCACACCGCCCTCGCCGGGTTCGAAGGACTCACCGGTGACGATCAGCAGCCGCCGCCGGTCGTCGTAGGGGGCGCTGCGCAGTGAGCGGACCCGCTCCTCGGGGCTGAAGTACATGCCCGTGGGGGCCTCGGACGCGGGGACGGGCGCGGCGATGACCAGTTCCCTGCGGGGCTTGAGGCGGGTGCCCAGCAGGGAGCGGTCGAAGGCCGGATAGCCGACGGCGACGACCGCGTCGCGGGCCTCCACGTGCGCCCCGCCGCCGGTGGTGAGCCGGCATCTGCGGCCGTCGTGGAGGGCGGTGACGCGGGTCCGTTCATGGATGCGGGCGCCCTCCTCGGCGGTCCGCTCTGCCAGGGCGAGCAGAAACGCCCGCGGATGGAACTGGAGCTGGCCTTCCGCGCGCACGGCCGCCACGACGGGGAACGGCAGTTCGGTCTCGGCGGTGAGGGTGACGTCGAGCCCGGCCTTCGCGGCCGCCTCGGCCTCGGCGGCGATCTGCCGCTCGCGCTCCCGGTCCACGGCGAACGTGTGGGCGGGGACGCGCTCCAGCTGTGCGTCGATGTGGAGCCGCCGGCACAGCGCGGCGGTGTGGTCGAGCGCGTCCTCCTGCGCCAGGGCGTACAGCTCGCCGGGCCCTGGCCCGTGCTCGGCTTCGATGCGGGAGTAGGCGAGGCCGTGCAGCGAGGTCAGCTTGGCCGTGGTGTGCCCGCTGACGCCGGAGGCGATGCGGTCCGCCTCCAGGACGACGACGTCCAGACCGGCGCCGGTCAGCTCCCAGGCCGTGCACAGCCCGGCGATGCCCGCGCCGATCACGGCGACGTCCGCGGTGGTGTCCGCGGAGAGCGGCGGATACTCCGTCGTGGGGGTGTCGGTCATCCAGTACGACGTGTCGAGTATGTGCCGTTCCTCCGCCATATCATCCAGTTTTCCCGTTCTCCACGGCGGATAACGGGGGCGTCCCGGCGGCGGCCCCGGGAGAGTGTCACCGGGGGATGGTCAGTCGTGCGGGACGACGGCGACCGGGCAGGGGGCCAGATGCAGGGCGGCGTGGGCCACCGAGCCGATGCGGCCGCCGACGGCTGAGCGGCGGACCCGCCGACCCACGACGGCGAGCCGGGCTCCGGCGCAGGCCGTGAGGAGCACCTCGGCCGCGCTGCCCATCTCGACGTGCTCGACCGTGGGAACCTCGGGGAAGCGCTTGCGCCAGGGGGCCAGCGCCTCGGCCAGTCTGCGCCGCTCCAGCGCCACCAGGCCGCCGGCCTCGTCGGCGGCGCGCAGCGCGTCGGCGCCGAGGCCGAGGACCGGCGGCAGCGCCCAGGCCCGTACGGCCCGTACGGTCGCGCCGCGGGCCGCAGCGGTCTCGAAGGCGAAGCGCAGCACGGAGGCGCTGTCCTCCGCCGTTCCCTGCTGTCCCACGGTGACCGGCCCGCCCGCCGGCAGGCCCGGCTCGTCCGGGGGGCCGCTCTGGCCCGCGCGGACGGCGACGACGGGGCGTTTCGCCGAGGCGATCACCTGCTGCCCGTACGAGCCGACCAGGAAGCCGACGAGCGCGCCGTGGCCGCGGGAGCCGATCACCAGCATCTCGGACTCCTCGGCCGCCGCGAGCAGCGCGGCGACGGCCGTGTCGGAGACCACCCCGGCGGAGACGGACAGCTCGGGCCGGCGGGCCCGCACCCGGGTCTCCGCGTCGGTGACGACGCCCTGGGCCCACTGGGCCTGGGCATCCCGGTCCTGGGCGATCGGCAGGTCCAGCGGCTGCCAGAGCCAGGCGTGCAGCAGGCGCAGCGGCAGCCCGCGGCGCGCTGCCTCGTCGGCGGCCCAGTCGGCCGCGTCCAGGCTCTCGTCGGATCCGTCGACCCCCGCGGTGATCGGGCGCGCCATCTGTGCCTCCGTCGCATGGCTCGGCCGCTGTTCCGGGATCTCAGCCGTTCCAGGATTTCAGCTCCTGGCGTCGTCCGCCCGTCCGCCGCAGGCCTCCGCCGCGCCGCAGGTGGCCAGGGAGCACCAGCGGCGTCGGCCTCCGGTGTCGAGGAACAGCCAGCCGCAGTGGTCTCCTGGGCAGGCGCGGACGGTGAAGCGCTGCGGCCCGGCGAGGAGTTCCGCGGCGCTGAGGGCCGCCGCGTACAACGGCAGGCGCAGCCCGGCGGACGGGGAGATCCGCCATACGCCCAGGCCGTCGCCGCCGCGGGTGAAGGAGGCGTGCCGTGCGGCGGCCTCCGCGGCACGGGCCACGGCCGTGAACGCTCCGACGTCGTCGGGCGCGGTCAGACAGGCGTACAGCCGCGCACGGAACTCCCGCGCCTCGTCCAGGGCGGCGATCGCCTCCTCGGGGCGCCGCCGGGCGTGGTCCTGCAGCCCGTCCACGGTGCGCTGCCCCGCCAGGTCCAGATGCCCGGCCCACACGGCGAGGGTGGAGTACCTTCGCAGCCACTCGGAGCCGGGCAGGCTCTGCTCCGTGCCCCAGCCCGCGCGGGTGTTGCACAGTTCGAGCGCCGGATGGCCGCTGGTGGTCCACGGCAGCCACTCGTCGCCGACCCGTACGGCGTACACGGGGGCGGGCGGGCGGTCGAGACGGTGGTCGCCGCGGAGCATGCGCGTGTGGAGGGTGCGCAGTTCGGCCCCCGGGTCGACGCCGAGGGTCCCGGCCAGCCGCTGCCGGGTGGCGTCGTACAGCTCCAGGGCGTCGGCCTGCCGTCCGGCGCGGTAGAGAGCGGTCATCCGGGCGGCGACGAGCCGCTCCCGCTGGGGGTGGGCCGCACATGCGGCGTCCAGTTCGGCGGCGACCTGCTCGTGCAGCCCCAGGGTGAGCTGGATTCCGGCGCGCTCTTCCAGCGCGGTCAGCCGCATTTCGTCCAGCGGTCCGCCGAGCCGGTCGCGCAGCCGGTCGTCCGCCAGGTCGGCGAGGAGCGGTCCGCGCCACAGGGCCAGGGCCCGGTCGTACAGCCGCAGGCGCTCCGCCGGGCCCTGCTCCGCCGAGGCCTGCCTCACCAGCCGGTTGAAGCGCGGTACGTCGAGGTCGTACTGCCCCTCGACGGCGTATCCGCTCTGCCGGGTGGCCAGGGTCAGGCCGTACGGGGCGAGAGCGGCGCGCAGCCTGCCGACGTACGTGTGGACGGCGCCGCGCGCGGAGGCGGGTGCGGCGCCGTCCCACAGCAGGTCGATCAGGCGCCGCGCGGTCACGGCGCGGCCTTCGTGCATGAGCAGGACGGCGAGCAGACAGCGCTCCTGGCGGCGGCTGTCGAGCCGGACCCGCTGTCCTTCCCGGTGTGCTTCGAAGGGGCCGAGCAGTTTGAACTCCATGGCCGTGCCAGCGTAGCGCGGTGAGAAAGCGGTGAGCGGGGGCGGCGAGGCTGTCAGTCCATGCCGGGCACGGCGTGGACTGACCTGATCCTGCGACCCTTTGAGGAGCATGCATGCGCATCGCACGCCGAACCGGCCTTGTTCCCGGCGTTCTCCGTGTCGTCGTCGGCGCACTCGCGGCCGTCGTCCTGGGTTCCGCCCCGGCGGCCGCAGGCCCGGCGTCCGACGGGGCGGCCGCGGGCGGGTGGGAGCCCGCGCCGTCCGCGCCGTGGGACGTCCCCGCAGGAGCGCGCTGCGACTTCCCGGTCCACGGCGAGCCCGTCGTCGACGAGGTCGAGCGACTGGTGCTGGCCAAGCACCCGGACGGGTCGCCGAAGCATGTCGCCTACCGGGGCGAGCTGGTCGTCCGGGTGGTGAACGCCGATACGGGAGCGTCCTACGACGCGGACGCAAGCGGCACGGCCGTGGTCGAACACCGCGCGGACGGCTCGCAGTCGTGGACGGTTTTCGGCCCGGTGCTGGTAGGCGTCGGCGAAGGCGGCGGCAATCTCGCCCGTGGGCTGTACCTCCTCGACGGGGTCTTCACTCTTGAGATCAGCCCGACCGGATACAAGACGGTGGCCATGGTGTACGGCGATCAGGACGATCTCTGCGGCCGGATCGACTGACCCGGAACGGCTGTTTCCGGCCTGTCCCGGTGTGTGCGGGGGCGGGCGCACGGCAGACTTCCCCTGCTGCCGAGGCGCCCGTCCCCGCTTCCCCGCGTCCCCCGTTCCCCGTCGCGGTCTTCACAAGCCCCGTCCGTCCCAGCCTTCGCGAACGCCGCGCCGGGGCGCAGCAATCGAGCCACTTTGCCTCGCCGCAGCCCGAACGGCGAGGCGCGGCGCGCCGGTGCGGTGTACTGATGTCGATGACGCTAGCGGGCGCGGCCGGAAGGCTGTACCGCCAGTTCAGGGGGGTTGCATCGAGGGGGTGCAGCAGGCAGGTCGCTTCAGGGGAGTGGGGCATGCGTCGCCGAGGAGGCGTGCGGTGAAGCTGGGCTCGGGACTTCAGCGGGCTCAGGCGTTTCTGATCGTGGCCACGGCCTTGTACCGGGCGAGCCATCTGATGGTGGGGCTGGTCGCCGTGGTGCAGCACCACCGGCACCGCCCGGTGTCCTGGGCGGTGCTCGCCGTGGCGGTGGCGTGCAGTGTGCTCGTCTACGGCACGGCTCGCGCCCGCGGTTGGTTCAACGGCAGGACGGTCTGGGCCGACGTCCTGGTGACCGGCTGCGCACTGCCGTTCGCGGCCTATCTGTGGGGCGGCGCGCACGAGGCCCCCGCCATCGCCTGGGTGATGGTGCTCGGCGGATCGTCGTCCGCGCCGGCCGCAGTGGTGCTGGACCGGGCGCAGGCCGTACTGGCGGTGGCGCTCGTCGCGGTCACGCACGCGCTGGGGTACAGCCTGGTCGGCGCGGCCATGGCGGTGACCGCCGGGCATCTCAACTCGGTCGTCTCATCGGCGGTTCTGGGGTGGGTCTTCTGGTGGTACCTGCGGCGGCAGGGCACGCTGCTGGACACCGCGAACGAGAAGGCCAAGGAGGCGGAGGCGCAGCGCGCCCGGTACGCGGAGCGCATCGTGCACCACCGGGCGCTGCACGACACGGTGTTGGCCACCCTGACGGCGATCGCGGGCGGCGGGGTGGACGCCAACTCCGAGCAGGTGCGGTCCCGCTGCGCCCGCGAGGCGGCCTATCTGCGCCGGCTGATCCAGCAGTCGGCGGACGCGGAGGCCTATCCGGAGGCGGGTGCGGCGCTGGAGGAGGCGGTGCGGGCGGCGGAGTGCCTGGGGCTTTCGGTGAGCGCGCAGTACGGGGAGGTGCCGTCGGTTCCCCCGGAGGTGGCCGCCGAGGTGGCGGCGGCGGTCACCGAGGCGCTGAACAACGTGCTGCGCCACGCGGGCACCGGCCGGGCGTATCTCACGGCGACCGGGCGGGACGGCCGGCTGGTGGTGACCGTGGTGGACCGCGGGAAGGGCTTCGACCCGGAGCTCGTCACGGGCGGCCTGGGGCTGCGGAGTTCGGTGCACCAGCGGATGCGGGGCATCGGCGGCGCGGCCGCGGTGGAGAGCGTCCCCGGTGAGGGGGCCCGGGTGGAACTGAGCTGGCCGGCGTGATCACGATCGCGGTGGTCGATGACGACCGCATGCTGCTGGAGGGGCTGCGGTCCTGGATGCTGGATGTGCCGGAGGTGCGGCTGGCGGCCGCCGCGGCCACGGTGGACGAACTGCTCGGGCAGGACACGGCGGATGCGGGCGGCGCCGGTGCTGCCCGCGCTGCCGCGGACGGCGCGGGCACAGCGGACGGGGAAGGGGAAAGGGAAAGGGACGCCTTCGACGTCGTACTGCTGGATCTGGTGCTGCGGGACGGCTCGCAGCCGCCGGAGAACATCCGCCGGCTGCGGGCGGCAGGCAGCCGGGTGCTGATCATCAGCACGGTGGCCGACCGCGGCCGGATCGTCGCGGCGATCGCGGCCGGGGCCGACGGCTATCTCACCAAGGACCACGATCTGGACACCCTGGTGACAGCCCTTCAGGATGTGGCCGCGGGCCGCTCGGCGCACTCCCCCGAGCTGGCCTTCGCCCTGGCCCACGATCAGCGCCCCGACCGCCCGCGGCTGTCGCCGAAGGAGCTCCAGGTGCTGCTCGACTACGCGTCCGGCCTGACGCTCAAGTCGACGGCCCGGCGTGCGGGGATCACCCCGAACACGGCCAAGTACTACCTGGATCGGGTCAAGGACAAGTACCAGCAGGCGGGCCGCCCGGCCTATACGAAGATCGACCTCGCGCTGCGCGTCCGGGAGGACGGCCTGGACGCCTCCTGAGGGCCCACGTCCGGCCGGGAGCATCTGCCCGGCACGGACGAGGCGTCCCGGACGGAGGCCGCCGCGCTGGCCGACGTCCTGCTGGAGGCGGCCGTGCGGGTGCTCCCCGGCGGCCTCGCGGGCAGCGACCGGCCCGAGGACGCGGCGGCGCTGACGTCGCTCGCCGCGCGCGCCGCGGAGGAACGCCTGGGGCTGGGGCTCGACGGCATGCCGCACGCCGGCGCGCCCCGTATCGACCCGGCGGACCGCTGGCGGCTGTTGCTCGGCCGCCAGTCCGACCGGTTGCCGACCGGGGTGCGGCGGCTGGTGGAGGAGCTTGTGACGAGCTCGCCCGAACGGAGTCCGGGGGAGCTCGAGGACACGGCCGAAGGGCGTCCGGGGTCCGGGGCGGAGCCGGTTTTTCCGGAAGCGGGCCCCCACAACCCCAGGGCACGGGGAAGGAGCAGGCAGAAACCGCCCGGCACGCCGCTAGAGGCCAGGCCCGCCCGCTCCCGACGGCCCGTACATGTCGAGCAGCCGGGTGCGCGCCGAAGTCAGCCGGTGGGCGATGAGCTGCGCAACGGCGCGGGTGAAGGCAAGGCCGAACACCGGGTCGTCGTCGCAGAGGTCCCGTACGGCGACCGCGTCGAACTCGAAGGCCGTCACAGGGCTGACGGCTTTCGCCCCCAGATGCCACAGGTGCGGCGGGAACAGCCAGGACCAGCCGAGCAACTCGCCGGGGCCGAGTTTCTCCACGACCACGGCGCGCCGCCCCGGCACATGGAGGTCGAGGTCGACCGCGCCCGTACGGATGATCCAGAAGCGGTCGGCGCGCCGGCCCTCCTCGAAGATGCGCCTGCCCGCCTGGAAGGAGGTCTCCGCAGCGAGCTGCAGCAGCCGGTGCCTGCCTTCCGCAGGCAGGTCATTCAGCAGGGGAGGCCCGGTCGTCATGCTCGCTCCGTTGCTCGCCGCTCGTCCACTGGTCCGGTCGTCGCGGATCCGCATGCCCAGTGTCCGGCCGATGCGGCGTCCCGGCATGTCGTAGCTATTCGGTCAGATTTGCGATATGACCCCGGTCACGTTTACCCCACCCAAGCAAAAGAATCTTCACAGATTCGCCACACAAACGAAACATCTTTCTCCGTCCGCTCCAGGAGAACACCCTCACAGCAAGATCAACTTTGTTCAATCCTGCACTGCGTATCTGGACATGTCCGCATAGCAGCCAACCGCCCGCCGGGGATTTCCCCGGCCGGGCGACCCCCAGGTAGGCATCGGTCTCGCACGCCCGTCGGCGTGCCGGAACCACCGAACTCCCGCCACCTACTTGGAGGTTGAGTTGTCAACCACTTCTTCTCTGTCCCGCAGGAGCGCCCTGGGCGCCACCCTCGGCGTCTTCGGAGGGCTGGCCCTCGCCGGGGCCGCGCACGCCTCCGCCGACCGCGCCCGGGACGGCCACCGGGACCACCCGGCCCTCGCGGGCCACGACGCGATGCCGGAGTCCTTCGACGAGATCTACGAGGGCCGCCGCATCCAGGGCCGTCCCGCGTCGCACGGCGGCGGCTCCCCGCACGGCGGCCACCACTCGGCCGGCTACCAGGTGCATGTGGACGGCCGCGAGCTGCATGTGATGCGCAACGCCGACGGCACCTGGATCAGCGTGGTCAACCACTACGAGACCTTCGCGAACCCGCGGGCCGTGGCCCGTGCTGCCGTCGTCGAGCTGCAGGGCTCGACGCTCGCGCCCTTCCCGGCCTGACCCGTCGGGGCAGCGTCCGCACCCGCACACCGCACACCGCACACCGCACGACCCGATCGGGGAGCAGCACGTCCATGACCGTACGCAAGAACCAGGCCACCCTGACCGCCGATGAGAAGCGCCGCTTCGTCGACGCGCTCATCGAGCTGAAGCGCAGCGGCCGCTATGACACGTTCGTCACCACGCACAACGAGTTCATCATGAGCGACACCGACTTCGGCGACCGCGTCGGCCATCGCTCGCCGTCGTTCCTGCCGTGGCACCGCAGATTCCTCCTCCAGTTCGAACAGGCGCTGCAGTCGATCGACTCCTCGGTCACGCTGCCGTACTGGGACTGGACCGCGGACCGCACCGCCCGCTCGTCGCTGTGGGCGGCGGACTTCCTCGGCGGCACCGGCCGCAGCCGCGACAGCCGGGTGATGGACGGTGCGTTCGCCTTCGGCTCCGGCAACTGGCCGATACGGGTGCGGGTCGACGGACGCGGCTATCTGCGGCGCTCGCTGGGCGCGGGCGGCGGGCTGACGCTCCCCACCCGCGCCGAGGTGGACTCCGTCCTGGCGATGCCCACGTATGACACCGCGCCCTGGAACAGCTCCTCGGACGGCTTCCGCAACCATCTGGAGGGCTGGCGCGGGGTCAATCTGCACAACAGGGTGCACGTCTGGGTCGGCGGCCAGATGGCCACCGGCGTCTCTCCCAACGACCCCGTCTTCTGGCTGCACCACGCGTTCGTGGACAAGCTGTGGGCCGACTGGCAGGCGCTCCACCCCGACTCCTCCTATCTGCCCCGGGGCGGCACGCGGAACGTGGTGGACCTCGACGACACGATGCGGCCCTGGAACGATGTGACGCCGGCCGACATGCTGGACCACACCGCGTTCTACACCTTCGACACCGCCGCCTGACGGAGCCGGGCCCGCCGGGCGGTCTCACATCGTGAGCCTCACACCGTGAAGGGCCGTTCGCCGACGAACGCGCCGCCCGGCCGGCCCGCAAAGTACAGGTTCGGGCTCTGCGTGGCCGGCATACGCCGCACGACGGCCCGGTGGAAGGCCCGGTGCCCGCCCCGGAATCCACCCTTGTCCCACACGTCCAGCAGCGTGCCGGTGAACCGGCCGTTGACCGGGCCGTCGGAGGCGAGCTGATTGTCCTGGCAGGCGGAGATGAGCACCGCATTCGCCTCGTTCTCGCCCTGCGGACCGCCGCGCGTCACGGCGAACGACCGCTGGAGCTCCTGGTAGAAGTCCTTGTCCCGGGCGTAGCTCTGCTGCTGCCGGAAGACCGGCATCAGCCGGGAGAGGTCCTCGACCCGGGCTGGGTCGCGGGTCTGGAACTGGTTCTCCATGGCCTCGGGGGTGAGCACGTCCCTGACCTCGATGCCGCTGCCGCTGTGGCAGCAGTCCAGCAGCACCAGGATGCGCACCCCGTCGGCGAACCGCGCCAGCTCGCGGTTCACCTCGTCGTCGAGGAACTGACGGTCGTACAGGACCAGGGTCTCGTCCAGAGCGTCGGGCTCGGCGTCGCCGCCGACCTCGTTGGGGATCTGCCCGCCGTGTCCGGAGTAGCTCAGCAGCAGGACGTCGCCGCTCTTGAGCCGGCTCGCGGCCTTGCGCAGCTCCGCGGTGACATTGCCGGCGGTGCCGTCCGCGCCGAAGAGGACCGTGTCGGAGAATCCGGCCTCGCGTGCCAGCGCCGCCATGTCGCGGGCGTCGTTCTCGCAGGCGACCAGCGCGCCGTCCCAGCCGCCGTACTGCGCGGGGTCGACCGTGTTGAGTCCGATGTGGAGGGAGAGGCCGACGGCCATGGGTCCCTGCCTTTCTCCGGGCGGCGTCCGTCGCACGGATGCCTTCCGCGGGCCCTTGGCCGCCGAACCCGCCGCCGCCCGCATCATGCGTACGGCGCGCGGCTGTTCGGGTGGCTTCCCCGCGGCCGCCGACAGCAGACCCACGGACGCGGTACCGGTCATACCATGATCCCATCCGACTCCTCGGGGGCTCCGGAAGGCGTCGGCGCGGCGGCAGGGGCCTCCCTGGCCGACCGCACAGGGTACGACGAGCGCTTCCTCGGCCCCGCGGTGCCGCTGCCGCTGCCCGTCGGCCCCGGCATCGAGCCGGTGGTCCTGCCCTATACGCACTTCACCGTAGTGCTGCGGCCGGACCGCAGGCTGGCGGCGTCCACCGCCTGTTGCATCGACGGGGCGCGGCTGGCGAAGGACCCGCCGGAGCGGCACGACGGCTGGCGGTACGACCCGCGCGTGCCGCGGGAGTGGCAGGCGGGCGACGCCCTGTACAAGAACAACTCCCTGGACAAGGGGCATCTGGTCCGTCGGCTCGATCCGGTGTGGGGCGCGCACGCGGCAGCGCTGCGCGCGGACGACGACACCTTCTACTACACCAACGCCGCCCCGCAGGCCGATGTGTTCAACCAGGGCAAGAAGGTGTGGCAGGGCCTGGAGAACCATCTCCTGGAGCACGCGGCCCGGTTCGACCGCAGACTGACCGTGCTGACCGGCCCGGTGCTGCATGACTCCGACCCGCCCTACCGGGGCGTCCAGGTGCCGCTGCGCTTCTGGAAGGTGGCAGCCTTCCTGCAGGAGGGGCAGCTCGCCTCCACCGCCTATGTGCTGGACCAGAGTCCGGATCTGACCCGGGACGCGGAGCGGGCGCTGGCGGGGGCGCAGCGGGGCGCGCCGCCGCCGCTGGGCGGCTTCCGCACCTTCCAGGTCCCGGTGTCGGATGTGGCGGAGCTGACCGGCCTTGATCTGGGCCCGCTGCCCGCGACGGATCTGATGCCGCTGACGCGCGCCCCCGAGACGCGCTGGAAGCGCCTCCGCTCTTATGCGGAGATCGTGATGAACGGCTCGTAATCGGGCACAACACCTTTGCCACCACCGATGATGTCCGCTCCTTGGCAGTGGGAGGCGCAATGCGACCCCGGATCGTCTATGTCCACGGCAACGGCAACAAGGTCCGGCGCGAACTGCTCAAGTCCCAGTGGGACCGGGCGCTGTTCGGCCGTGACATGGGCGAGGGGTCGGCCATGGCGTACTGGGCGCCGGTCCGGTACGACTCCCCGCTGCCCGACTTCCGGGCCGATCCGCTGGAAGGCGAGCCGGAGTGGATCGAGGAGACTCCCGGGCTCACAGCGGTGGAGTCCGCCGAGGAATTCATCGAGGAGTGCCTGGCCGAGGCGCGCCAGGAGACGCCCGGGCCCGACGGCGTCCCCCGCGAGGGCGTCGCGGGCCCGGAGACGGCGGCCGCGCTGAGCGGCTGGCTGCGCGATATGACCTATCTGGCGGACACGCTGGCGCCGGCCGAGGAGGAGGACCGGCTGCCGGAGGGCGGGACGGACGCGCTGCCCGAGGTGCTGCCGCTGCCCCGCCCGGCCCGCAAGGCGGTGCTGCGACTGCTGATCAAGCGCACGTTCAAGGACGTGTACGGGTACTTCTTCGGCGGCGTCGGCGCGGCCATGCGCACGGTGGTGCGGGAGACGGTGGCGGACGCGGGACCGGGCCCCCTGGTGGTCGTGGGCCACAGCCTCGGCAGCATCATCGCGTACGAGGTGCTGCGCGAGCAGCGCCGGGACGTGGAGCTGTTCCTGACGGTCGGCTCGCCGCTGGGCATCACGGAGATCAAGGACTGCCTGGAGCAGCGGCCCGCCGTGCCGGCGTGCGTCTCGGCCTGGTGCAACGCCTCCGATCTGCGTGACCTGGTGGCCATGGACCATACGCTGCGGGGCGAGTACGCGCCGGACCACAAGGTCACCGATCTGCTGGTGTCCAACGACAGCGGGAACCACCACGGCATCTCCGAGTACCTCGGCCATGCCCGGGTCCAGGAGTCGGTCCGGCGGGTGTTCGGCCCGACCGCATGGGGGTCCCGCATCGCATAGGGGCGCGGGCCGGCTCGCCGTACGCCCGTTCGCCATGGCCGAATTGCATCCGGTCATACCCGGTGGAAACATGACAGACAGGAGTCGGCGCGTCTCCTGCTTTCCCTGGGCGACCGGGTAGGTGCGCTATGCCGCTGGCAGACACCGAGTGGGACCTCGTCACCATGTGGGCACAGCAGTATCTGCTGGACACACCCGCCCCGCACGCCGTGCTCGCCGAGCACGGCTTCTCCCGGGAGTTCATCGGCGCCCTCCCTCTCACGGCGGTCAGCGCGGACAATGCCCGGGCGCTGGTGCGCCATGCGTGCAGGGACATCGAGGGCCAGCTGCGGCTGCTCGAGGCGCTCGCGGCGCACGATCGGCTTTCCGTGCTGCCGGAGGGGGCGAAGGCCGCCGCGTTCCGGGACCGGCTCGCGGAGGACCTGCGGGCGCACCGCTCGCAGGACGTCTTCCGCACCTGTGTGCTCAGCGGCGGCGCGGAGGTCTTCATCGACCGTCAGGACCTGCGCGAGACGCTGCGTTCGTTCGTCTCGGACCCGCACCGATCGGTGCTGCTGGTCGACGGCGCCCAGGACAGCGGCCGCTCGTACACGTACACCCTGATCCGGCACATCGGCCAGCACCACGGCTTCCGGCCCGCACGGGTGACGCTGTCGCCGACCACCACCGCCGACCAGGTGATCCGACGTCTCGCAGGCTTCGTCTCCGACCCGCGGGCCGGGCTCGCCCCGCCCCATCCCACCGAGCTCAACGACCTGCTGCCGTCGCTCGACGACGCCGTGCACTGGATCGTCGGCCGGGCGACGGCCGTGGACGAGCGCTACTGGCTGGTCCTCGACGAGTGCGACAAGCTAGACGCCA
The DNA here is from genome assembly GCF_022414575.1 of Streptomyces sp. MUM 178J. Lineage (GTDB taxonomy): Bacteria > Actinomycetota > Actinomycetes > Streptomycetales > Streptomycetaceae > Streptomyces > Streptomyces chengmaiensis. Next base: position 112,734 of record NZ_JADWYQ010000002.1, read on the forward strand.
GCTCCGACGTCTGGGACCTGATCAGCCAGCTCGCCCTGGCCGTCTACGAGCACGCCGCGGTGCGGGGCGACGCGGCCCCGCGCCTGGTGCTGCTCGGCTACGGCCCCACGATGCGTCAGCTGCCCTACGACGTGCGCGGCAGCGTCTGCTGGGACACGGCGCGGATCGTCCAGCCCGACGACCTGCACGGCTTCTTCGACCAGTACTTCCACGAGTACCCGCCCTCCTTCGTCGCCTCGGGGACCCTGCGGGGCGCCTCCCTCGCGGAGCTCGTCGACGAGGCCGTCGACGAAGTGCTGCGCGCAGCGGAGGCAGAGGGCGGCGACGGCGACGGGGCGAGCTATATGCGCAGGATCTGCACCGCGGCGGAGGGGGCGATCCGTGTCTACCGGTCCCTCTGAGGCCAGCGGGAGCGCGCGTTCGGAGTTCGGCGCGCGGCTGCGCGAGGAACTGCGCGCCTCCGCCGCCCGCGAGCCGGCCGTCTCCGGGACCCGCCGCGGCTACCGGGCGGCCGCCTGTCTGCTCTCGTGCTTCGATCCTCGGCGGCTCGCCCTGCCCGGCCAGGAACGCCCCGACGGGCGTGCGGCGGTGGAGCTGGTGGACGACTGCACGGCGACCGGTGCGCAGGACCGCGTGGAGTGGACGCTGCTCCCCCGCGTCCGGGAGACGGCGCTGCGCTCGCTGAGCGGCCCCGGGGAGGCGCTGCAGGCGCTGGAGAGCAACCTGGCCGTACTGCCGGACGAGCCGGGCCCCGAGCACCTCTGCCTGGCGGCGCTGCGCGGCGGGAAGCTCACGCCGGGAGACGACGCCGAACAGCTGGCCGATCTGCTCCAGGCGGTGCTGTGGCTGCGGCTCATCCCGGGCATGAGCGGGCTCCCGGAGGTCGGCGGGGTGCGGGCGCGGCTTGAGCGGGCCCGGCTGATGCAGCCCCTGGAGCGGCTGCTGCGCGACCCGTTCGTGGGCCGTGAGGCCGAGCTGGGCGAACTGCGCGGCTTTGTGGACGGCCGCGCCGGGCGGGCCCCTTCCCCGCCGCTGGTGATCCACGGCCCGGGCGGGGTCGGCAAGTCCACGCTGCTGGCCGCGTTCCTTCTCGACAGCCTCCGCCGCACCCCCGGCTTTCCGTTCACCTACATCGACTTCGAACGGCCCACGCTCTCCGTGCACGAGCCGGTCACCCTCATCGCCGAGTCGGCCCGCCAGCTCGGCATCCAGTACCCGGCGTTCCGGGCGGCGTTCGACGCGCTGGAGGACGAGTGCCGGCGCACGGCCCGCAGTCAGCGGGCGCGCCAGGAGCAGGTCGTCCAGCTGCGGGGGCTGGCCACCACGCGCGCCGGTCCCGGGCGCCGCTCCTCCGAGCAGTTCCAGCTCTCGGCCGTCGAGGAGGAGACCGAACTGGTCACTCGTACCGCCGAACTGCTGCGTCGAGCCGTCGCGCCCGCCGACCCGCCGTTCGTCCTTGTGATGGACTCCTTCGAGGAGGCCCAGTACCGCGCCTCCCCCGCCCTCGGCCGGATGTGGGCGGTCTTCGGGGCGCTCCGGCAGGCCTATCCGCGGCTGCGGGTCATCGCCTCGGGCCGGGCTCCCGTGGGGCATCCCGCACAGTCAGCGGTGCCGCTGGAGATCGCCCTGGGCGAACTGGACCCGGACTCCGCAGTGGCGCTGCTGGTGGCCTGCGGGGTGCGTGACGCGGAGGCGGCGCGGCTGCTGGCGGAGCGGGTCGGCGGCCATCCGCTCAGCCTCAAGCTGGCGGCCCGCGCCGCCTTGTCTGCGCAGGACCGCGGGGAGCGGCTGGACACGCTCATCGGCGGCCTGCCCGCACGGCGGAGGCGCTTCTTCCGCCGCGTCGACCAGATGCTCGTCCAGGGCCTGCTGTACGAGCGGATCCTGCACCACATCCCGGACGAGGAGGTGCGCAGGCTGGCCCACCCGGGGCTGGTGCTGCGGGTGATCACCCCCGAGATCATCCAGGAGGTGCTGGCCGTGCCGTGCGGGCTGCGGGTGGACTCTCCCGAGGACGCCCGGCGGCTGTTCGACGCGCTCGCCCGGGTCGATCTGGTGGAGCCCGCGGGCCCCGACGCCGTACGCCACCGTCCCGATGTGCGCGCCATCATGCTGCGGCTGTCCGGAAGCGACCGCGCCGCCGTGATGCGGGACATCGAGCAGCGGGCCGTTGCCTACTACGCGGCCCGTGACGGGGTGCAGGCGCGCGCCGAGGAGATCTACCACCGGCTGCGGCTGAACGAGAGCCCGCGAGCCGTGGAGGAGCGGTGGCTGCCGGGCGTGGAGCGGCTCCTGGTCGGGGCGCAGCAGGAGATGAACCCGCGTGCGGCGGGGCTGATCACGGCGCACCTCGGCGGCGTGGCCCCGAGGAAGGTGCTGGCCGAGGCGGACCAGGAGGACTGGGAGCGGATCGCGGCCCGCGAGGTGGAGGATCTGCTTGCGCAGGGCTTCGCCGAGGAGGCCCTGGGACGGCTGGGCGAGCGCCGGCCGTGGACGCCGTGCAGTGCGCTGCACTCGCTGTGGGCGGAGACCCTGAACCGGCTGGGGCGGCGGGCCGAGGCGCGTGCCGCGGCCTCGGACGCCGTGGCCGAGGCCGGGAAGGCGGGCTGCGCGGGGCGGCAGCTGGAGTTGCTGCTGCTCGCGGCTCGCCTGGACGAGGAGGCGGGTGAGGTGACGGCCGCGGACCGCGGGCTGCGCGCGGCCGAGGATCTCGCCGTGAGCCTCGGCCAGGACCTGGAGGCGATGGGGGCGCTGCTGGCGCGGGCGCGGCTGGCCGCCCGGGCCACGGCGGGCGACCGCGAGGCCGATGCGCGGCTCGCCCGGCGGCTGCGGACGCTGCCGGATTCCGCACTGGCCGGTCAGCCGGCGCTGGTCCGGGCGGTCGCCTCCCAGGTCTATCCGCAGGACCCCGGCGCGCTCGACCATGCGGTGGGTCTGGTGGGGCTGCCCGAGGGCGATGAGGCGCTGGAGCTGCTGGGCGGCGGAGTGCGTCGGGCTGTCGAGGCGCGGCCGGGGCTGCTGGGCCCCCTGATGGAGGCGCTGGACCGGACCGCGGGGCCGGAAGAGACGGACGCGCTGGAAGAGACGGACGCGCCGGAAGGCAAGGGGGAGTCGGAAGGGACGGCGCCGGCGGATGTGACGGACATTCTGCGACTGGCCCGCGAGCGGGGCACGCTGGACGATCTGGCGCGGCAGCTGCTGGCGCTGCCCGACGACAGCGGGGAGATCGCGGCCGGGGTGGCGGCCGCGATGTGCGCGGGGAGCGAAGGGGACGGCCCGGCCGGGCCTGGTGGGCCATGACCGGGTATCTGTCCTCTGCGGAGCTCCTGAGGGTGCGCGACGCGGCGCTGGAGAGCGGGCTCGCCGACCCCTCGGTGCGGCCGCTGCTCTTCGACGGCATCCTGCCCAGGTACCGCGGCACACTGCCGCTGCACGCCGCGCCGGGCCGTCAGGTCCACTCGGATCTGACGGAGATGAACCGGGTGGAGCGGCTGATCGACGGCTCGGTGCCGTTGGAGATCTGGCTGCGCAACGCCGTGGCGCAGACCGCGGAAGCGGGCCCCGCCGCCGTGCTGCAGCGGGCGCTGGACGATGTGGCACGGGACGCGGGGGGAGAGCCCGATGTGCTCGCGGGGCGGGAGACGCCCGAGATCAAAGAGCAGGTCATCCACCGCGACGACACGGTCCCGTTCGCGTTTCTGCGGGGCGGCGACCTGGCGGGCGCGGCCGTCGCCCGCGTCAGGGTCCCCCCGTACGAGGGCGGGGCGCCGTTGCAGCCGGGCGGCCATCCGCATGCGGGCACGGGCTGGCTGATCACCCCGGAGCTGCTGGTCACCAACCACCATGTGGTCAACGCCCGTACGTCCAGCGGCGGCGCCAGGGTCCTCGCGGCGCCGGACGACCTGGCGCTCCAGGCGCGGCACGCGCATGCCCGGTTCGACTACGAGGGCGAGGACAGCGGGTCCGAGGAGACGCCGGCCGTCGAACTGGCGGCCTCCGACCCGGAACTGGACTACGCGGTGCTGCGGCTGGCCCCCGGTGCGTCGCGGCCGGCGCTGACGCCGGCCGAGGCCCCGCTGAAGGTCGTCGCCGGCGAGGTGGCCGCCGTCAACATCATTCAGCATCCGGGCGGGCTGCCGAAGCGGGTCGCCCTGCGGAACAACCTCGTCTACGAGGCGGACGAACGCGATGTGCGGTACTTCACCGACACCCGCGGCGGCTCCTCCGGATCACCGGTCATGACGGACGACTGGAAGGTCGTGGCGCTGCACCGGGGCACCCGGCGCGTCGAGAACGTGTCCTTCCAGGGCAGGACCACCGCGTTCGTCAACGTCGGAACGCAGATCAGCGCGGTGCTGGCACATCTGGCGCAGCACGCGCCGGACGTGCACGCCGAGATCCGGGCGGCACGGCGGAACTGAGCAGTCAGCGGTGAGTCGGACATGAGGAGGTCAAGGACCATGGTCAGGCAGAGCGGATCGCCGGTCGCGGCGACACCCCAGGAGATCTTCGCGGACCCGCGGGAGGTCGCGCGGCGGGTGCGGGAGCGGGTGCTGCAGGAGGTTCCCGAGTCCTCCCGGCAACTGCACGCCGACGAGGCGCCCGCAGGGCAGATCGCCCATTTCGCGGAGCTGGAGCGGGCGCGGGTGCTGGAGGCGGGGGCGAGCGGTCTGGACAAGCTCGCCGCCGGTCGGGCCGACGAGATCGGCGACGACGAGTCGTTCGGCATCGAGGCCATCGTGCTGCTCGAGGGCAGGCCCGCGATTCTGGTGCAGGGCGGGGACTTCCCGGTGCAGCAGGGCGACTGGGCGGTCCTGGAGGACCACCGGGCCGCCATCCGCGCATCGCTGGCGCGCGTCGGCCGGGTGGAGGTGTCCGGCCATGTGAACCTGGACTGGGTGGGCACCGGGTTTCTCGTCGGCGCCGATGTGATCATGACGAATCGTCATGTCGCGGTGGAGTTCGCCCGGGGGGACGCCGCGGGGTGGACCTTCCAGCAGGGCGTGAGCGCCGAGCTGGACTTCGCCGAGGAGTTCGGCACGCTGCCGGGGACCGCCTCGCCCACGTTCGCGGTGACCGAGGTGCTGGGCATCCACCCGGAGGCGGACATGGCGCTGCTGCGGATCGCGCCGCCCGTGAACGGCACCTCGCTGCCGACGCCGCTCGCCGTGGCGGCGGACGCGCCGGCCGATCTCCCGGGGCGTGCGGTGTACTGCGTGGGCTACCCCGCCTGGGACGGCCGGCGCAACGAACCCGAGTCGATGCGCAGGATCTTCATGGACGTCTACAACGTCAAACGGCTCCAGCCCGGGACCGCGACCGAACTCGTCCCCGGGCAGAACGTGATGAAGCACGACTGCTCGACTCTCGGCGGCAACAGCGGCTCGCCGGTCTTCGACCTGACCGACCACCGGGTGCTCGGTCTGCACTTCGGCGGCCGCTACGGCTTCGGCAACTACGCCGTTCCGCTGTGGCAGTTGACGGACGATCCGCTGCTGGGCCGCGCCGGGGTCAACTTCGTCTGAGCTCCGCGGCCGGGGCCGACTTCGTCTGAACGCCGTGTGAACGCCCTGCGGGGCGGAGGCGATTCACACGATGATCGGCACCGGGTGGACCTCGTCGGCCTTGTGTCCGGCTCGTTCGTGGATGCGCTGCACCGCCTCCGCCGAGGGCGCCTCTGACAGGCAGTACACCGTCCCGGACTCCGGGTCGGCCCAGGCCCGCTCGAAGTGCACGCCCTCGTCCTTCTCGATCGCGAGGTCGGCCTCGTGGGCCGCCTTGACCTGCTCGGCGGTGACGCCCTTCATGCCGTGGTGGACGTCCATGTACTTCGCCATGGTCCAACACCTCCGCGGTGTGCCGTACGGGTGCCAGGGGGTGTCCCGGGTGTCCCTTCCCTTCCATGCTGCACCCGTACGGCCCACCCTGCGCGGCCGCCTACAGCTGCTGCTCGGCCCAGATGGTCTTGCCTGTCGGCGTGTAGCGGGTGCCCCACTGCTGAGTGAGCTGGGCGATCAGGAACAGACCGCGGCCGCCTTCGTCGTCGCCGGCCGCGCGCCGCAGATGCGGCGAGGTGTGGCCGGTGTCGGAGACTTCGCAGATCAGTGTGCGGTCGCGGATGAGGCGCACCTGGATGGGGCCCCCGGCGTACCGGATGGCGTTGGTGACCAGCTCGCTGACCACCAGTTCGATGGTGAACACATGCTCGTCCAGGCCCCACTCCCCGATCTGGCGTCCGGCCTCTGCACGGGCGAGGGCCACGACCTCGGGGTCAGGGGCGAGCTCCCATACGGCCACCTGGCGCCGGTCCAGGGTGCGGGTGCGCACCAACAGGAGGGCGGCGTCGTCGTCGACCGCGCCGTCGGGCAGCAGCCGGGCCACACAGCGGTCGCACAGCGTCTCGAGGGACTCGGCGACGTCGCCGAGGGTCCCGCGCAGCGCGTCCAGGCCGGCCATGGGGTCCCGGCCGCGGCCCCGGACGAGACCGTCGGTGAACAGCGCGAGGACGCTGCCCTCGGGGAGCTCCATCTCCATGGACTCGAACGGCAGACCGCCCAGGCCGAGCGGCGGGCCCGCGGGCACGTCGGGGAAGTCGACGACACCGGACTCGGGGTCGACGACCGCGGGCGGCGGATGGCCGGCCCGCGCCATGCGGCACAGCGCGGAGACCGGGTCGTAGACGGCGTACAGACAGGTGACTCCGACGGCTTCGTCCTCGGTGAGCTGCTCCCTGAACGTCGGCTGCGGCTCGCCGGCCTCCGGGGAGTGGTCGGCCGTCTGCACCACGAGGTCGTCGAGGCGGGCCAGCAGTTCGTCGGGGGCGAGGTCGAGCTGGGCCAGCGCGCGGACGCTGGTGCGCAGCCGCCCCATGGTTGCGGCGGCGGTCAGCCCGTGGCCGACGACGTCGCCGACGACAAGGGCCACGCGGGTGCCGGACAGGGGGATGACGTCGAACCAGTCGCCGCCCACCCCGGCCTTGCTGTCCGCGGGCAGATAGCGGTAGGCGAGTTCGGCCGCGGTGAGCCGGGGCAGCCGGCGCGGCAGCAGGCTGCGCTGGAGCAGCAGGGCGGCGGAGTGCTCGCGGGTGAAGCGTCGGGCGTTGTCCAGACAGACGGCGGTCCGTGCCACCAGTTCGTGTGCGACGGCCAGATCGGCGGTGTCGAAGGGGCCGGGTTGCCGGGTCCGGGCGAAGGTGACCACCCCGAGGGTGACGCCTTCGGCACGCAGCGGCACGGCCAGCTGGGACGCCGCCGGCGCCGGGGCCCCGGAGGCGCGGTCGGAGCCGTCAGGGCCGTCAGGGCCGTCAGGGCCGTCAGGGCCGTCAGGGCCGTCGCCCAGATGCTCCAGCACATGGCTGCCGGTGGCCAGGCTGCGTGCCTGCGGTGCGTCGGGCGGGTACGCGGCGCGCTGCCGGCCGTGGGGTCGTTCGCCGGGGGGCGCGGACGCCGTACGGCCGTGCGTGCCCCACACGCGCACCAGACCGGTGGCCGGGACCGGGCCGGGCGGGGGCAGTTCGCCGTCCAGGACGGCTTCGAGGACGTCGACGGCGGCCTCGTCGGCGAAGCCGGGGACCGCGACGGAGCACAGCTCCTGGGCGGTGCGGTCCATGTCCAGGGTGGTGCCGACGCGCCCTCCGGCCCGTACGAGCAGATCGAGGCGCTGCTGCGCGAGATAGCGGTCGGTGATGTCCACCGTCTCCTCGCAGACGCCGAGGGTGGCGCCGGACGCGTCCTGGAGCCGGTAGTACGAGCAGGACCAGACGTGGTCGCGGTCGGGGTCGACGGGCGGCCGGCCGCGGTAGTGGAGTTCGATGACCGGCTCGCCGGTGGCGAGCACCTCCCGCATGACTTCCTCGAGGGTGCCCGCGCGGCGGGCGGAGAGGACCTCGCCGTGGGTGACCATGTCGTCCGGGCCGATGCCGTGGTAGTCGGCGGGGCCCATCTCCTCGTACAGGGCGGCGTTGGTCCACACCACCTTGAGGCGGGTGTCGTAGATGGCCAGGCCGACGGGCGACTGGGTGGCCAGACCCTTGAGCATGGACTGCAGCGCCTCCCACTGCTCGGTCTCCTCCGCGTCGGCCAGGGCGAGCAGCCGGGTGGGGCCCGCGCCGTGGTGGGCGAGGGGGAGCCGGGCCGCGGCGATGCTCAGGGAGCGGCCGTCGCGGTGGCGCAGCTGCAGCACCCGGCGGTGGTACGGGGCTCCGGCGGGCAGGTCGGCCAGGGCGTCGCCGTGGGCGTTGTGGGAGGCCAGCAGCGCACCGGCGGGGCGTCCGAGGATCTCCCGGGGCTCGTATCCGAGCAGTCGCTCGGCGGCCGGACTCCAGCCGACGATCACGCCGTCGTCGTCGAGTACGGCCGTGGCGGCCCGGGTGATGTCGAGGGGGCCGTGCACGGCGACGTCCTCGGCGGGGTTGACCGTGCTCATGCCCCACCCCCCTGGTCGTCCGCCGCGCCCTCGCCCCGCCAGCGCGCGGCGAGCAGCAGCGCGATGTCGTCGGGTCGGTCGGCCGACTGCCGGGCCTCGCGGATCACCCGGTCGGCGGTCTCGGCGAGCGACAGCGCGGCGGCCGCGGCGAGGGTGGCACGCAGCCGTTCGACGCCGACGTCGATGTCGACGCCGGGCTGTTCGACCAGCCCGTCGGTGTACAGGGCCAGCATGTCGCCGGGCTCCAGCCGCAGCTCTTCGACCGGGTAGGACGCTTCGGGGGTGACGCCGAGGACCACGCCGCCGGGCAGGTCGAGGACCTCGGTGAGGCCGTCGGGGCGGCGCAGCAGCGGCTGTGGGTGTCCGGCCCGCACCGCGTGGGCCCGGCCGCTCTCCGGGTCGAGGACGACATAGCAGCAACTGGCGAACTGGCCGGGGTCGAGGTCGATGAGCAGCCGGTTGACGCCGCTCATCACGGCCTGCGGCTCCTGTCCGCTGAGCGCGAAGGAGTGCACGGCGCTGCGGAGCTGCCCCATGGTGGCCGCCGCTGCGACGCCGTGGCCCTGGACGTCTCCGATGACCAGGGCGAGGCCCTGCTCGGTCTCGACGACGTCGTACCAGTCGCCTCCGACGTCCATGCCCTGGGTGCCGGGCAGATAGCGGCCGATGGTGTCGACGTGCCGGACGGCGGGCAGCCGGTGGGGCAGCAGGCCGTCCTGGAGCCCGCGGGCGAGGGCGGCCTCGGTGTCGTACCGGCGGGCCCGCTGGAGGGCCTGGGCGATCAGCCCGGCCAGCGCGGTGAGCACGGTGCGTTCCTCGGGGCTGAAGCCGCGGGGCTGGTCGAAGCCGAGGATGCAGGAGCCGACGGGGCGGCCGGAGGCGATCAGCGGCAGAAAGGCGCGGGCGCCGACGTTGGCGTCCATGGGGATGCCGGGGTAGGCGTCGGCCAGGCGCTGCATGGATTCGAAGAAGATGGGGCGGCCGGTGGTGAGCGTCTCGACGCCGGGAAGCCGGGCGTCGAGTCCGACGCCGTCGAAGCGGTCGAGGAAACCCTGGGGGAAGCCGGTCTCCCAGGCGAGGTAGAGGCGGCGGTCGCTCAGCAGGTAGATCGCGAGTTGGCGGCCGCCGAAGGCGGGCAGCAGCTCCTCGGTGACCACGGCGGAGACCTGGCGAGCGGTGACGGCTTCGGTGAGGGCGATGGCCAGGGCGACCGGGCGGTAGAGCGCGGAGGCCCGGTCGGCGGGCGAGCCCGGTCCGGCGCCGGGGGCGGCGGAGGAGGCGGGGAGATAGGCGGGCTGATCCGTCTGGTTGAGCATGGCGGTCAGTCCGTCGTGGCCGGGGTAGAGCGACACGGACAGCCAGCTCTCGGGGTCGCTGCGGGCCATGAAGTGGACGGGCTCGTGCGAGATCATGGCGGCCCGGTAGTGCTCCTCGTAGGCGGGGTGGGCGAACCAGGGCAGGGCGTCCCACAGCACCTTGCCGGTCAGCTCGCCGCGCGGGCGGCCGAGCAGCGTCTCGGCCTCGTCGTTGAGGTAGGTGATGCGGCCGAGCCGGTCGAGTGAGAGCACGCCGTGCGGCATGCGGTCGGTGGCGTCGGCGACCGTCGGCGAGGCCCCCAGGTCGACGAGGCGGCCGACGAGCCGGCCAGAGGCGCCCTCCCCGGAGGGCGGGCGGGTGCCGTGCCCCGTCAGTTCGATGCGGTGCGGTCGGCCGTCCGGGCCGAGGAGCCGCATGGTGTGTGCCACGGGGTGGCCGGAGGCGGCGGTCTGCCGTGCGAGCGTCCACAGCCCGTAGACGTCCTCGGACGCGAGACCGCCGGTGAGCGCGTCGATGGTGCCGGGAGACGCCTCAGGGGCCACGCCGAGGATGGCGCAGACGCCGTCGTCGGCGGTGACCGCGCCGGTGTCGAGGTCCCATTCGAGGTGGCCGACGCGCACCGGGGGCAGCACGGCGCCGGGCAACTGGACGCAGACGGGTTCGCCGTTCCAGGCGATGTCCACGCCGTCGGCCTGCAGCGCGGCGAGGCCTGCGCCCAGACGGCGGGCCGCGATCTGCATACGGCGTCGGTCGGCGTGTCCGACGGGTCTGCCGGGGGTGGCGGCGCGCAGCACCACCAGCACGCCGAACCGCTCCTCGCCTGCGGACACGGGGGCGTACAGCGAACCGAAGGGGAAGGGCAACCCCGCCATGAGCTGCGGGAAGCGGCGCATCGCCTCCTCGGCGTCGGCGAGGTGGACGGGGTGCCCGGTGCTGAAGGCCTCCGCCACGGGGAAGGGCCGCTTGGCGTGCATCCGCCACCAGGGCCGGAACAGCGGTCCCGGCAGTCCTCCGAGCACGGCGAGCCGCAGCAGTCCCGGCGTGCCCGAGCGCAGATAGACGCCGCCCGCGTAACCGCCGACGGCCTCGGTCGCTCCTACGGCGGCTTGTGCGAGCACCAGGGCCAGTTCGTCCGGGACGCGGTTGTCGCTGCTGTCTCGGCCGGGCAACGCCGTGCCCGCACTCGGCGGGGTGTGCCCGGCCGAGCGATACCGGGTCACAGTGCCAGCATGCTCCACGGCTCAGGGGAGGCGCACCTCGTGCGCACGGGTCGCGGCCGTGGTGCGTGCCGGCGGTCACTCGCCTTCGTCGGTGAGGATCATGGCGCCCGCGGTGGCGCCGCCGTCCACGACGAACTCCGCACCGGTGCAGTACGTGGCGTCGGCGGCGAGGAACAAGGCCAGACGGGCCACCTCCTCCACGGTGCCGAAGCGCGGGATCGGCTGGGCCGCCACCATCTCGTCGCCCATCCCCTCGACCATCGGGGTGCGGATCGGTCCGGGGTGGATCGAGCACACCCGGACGCCGTCGCGCGCGAGTTCCAGGGCGGCGGTCTTCGTCAGCCCGCGCAGCCCCCACTTGCTGGCCACATACCCTCCGATGTTGGCGTAGCCGGTCATGCCCGCGATGGACGACACATTGAGCACGACGCCGCCCCCGGCCCGCCGCAGCGAGGGGGCGAGGGTGCGCATCCCGAGCCACGGCCCGTAGAGGTTGACGTCGAGCACCCGGCGGAAGCTCTCCGGCTCGGTGTCCTCCATGGACTCCATCGTGACGATGCCGGCGTTGTTGACCAGCAGGGACACCGGGCCGAAACGTTTCTCCGCGTCGGCCGCCGCGTCGGCCCAGTCGCTCTCGCTGGTGACGTCGAGACGCCGGAACGCCACCGCGGGGCCGGCCTTCGCGGCCAGTTCCCCGCCTTCCTCCTCGAGTACGTCGGCCACGAGCACCGAGGCGCCCTCGTCGGCGAACAGCCGCACGATTCCCGCGCCGATGCCGCGGGCCCCGCCGGTGACGAGGGCGGTCCTGCCGTCCAGTCGGTTCATCACGAGCCCCTTGTCCTGTGGTACGAGGCCGTGCGGCCCGTACGGGGCGGACCTCCGTCTCACGCCGGGGCGAGGCGGTTGCGGACGTCGATCACATCGTCGATGTCCTCGATCCGCACAATCAGCTGCTTGGCGTCGGCCTCGGCCATACGGCCGCCGAGTTCGACCACCCCGTCGCGGACGGCGACGGTGACGTCGCCGCGGGCCGCCGGGAAGTCCGCGGCGAGGATCTGGCTCTCGATCTCCCAGCGGATCTGGTCGTCGCTCCGCAGCAGCGCCTGGAGCAGCGCATCGCGGTGCACCACGCCGACCAGGCGTCCCTCGTGGTCGGTGACCGGCATCCGCTTGAGGCGGGACAGGGCGGCCAGCCATGCCGCCTCGGCGACCGGCGTGCCCGGGTACACCGTGATGGCGGGGCTGGTCATCAAGGTCTCCGCGGTCTGCCCGCGGGCCTTCTCATGGAGTCTGCGCTCCCTGGAGCGGCTGATGAGGGCCGGCCGCCGTCCGGACGCCGCGATCGCCGCCTTGGCGAGCAGATCGGACGCCGAGACCACGCCCATCACCCGGTCCTCCTCGTCGACGACGGCCACCAGACCCGTCTGCTCCCGGTTGAGCACCCGGGCGATGTCCGGGAACCGCAACTGCCCCGGAACCGAGGGCGCGGGCACGTCCATGACGTCGCGGACCTCGGGCGGGCCGGGGGCGGGCGGCTGCTGGGGCTGCTGCCCGCCGGACTCCCCGGCGGGCTTCGGCTCCGCCGCACGGACCGGCGTCCGCTGCGCGGCCTGCTGTGCCGAGGCCGCGGTGACCGCGCCGAGATAGCGCAGCAGCGCGTCGTGGTGAGGGGTCGCCCCGGGCCGGTCCGCTGCCGCGGCCCGGCGGGCTTCCGCTCCTGCGGAGAAGGTTGCGCGTTCGTTCACGGTGGGCTCCTCACGCCGGCTGCTCATATGGCCTGCGTGGCCTTCACGGCCCGCGTACCGGCCGTCTTCTTCAGTCTTCGCCGCGCGACGCCGGATTCTCAGGGCCGGTCGGCCCCGTGACATCCGTCGGACGGCCCCTTTGGCGCCCCTCCGGCGGAATACGGCTCAGGCGGCGGGGCGGTCAGGTCAGGTCCCGTCCCCGCCCTCCGGTGCGGGGACGGTGATCACCGGGCACTCCGCACGCTGCAGCAGGCCGTGCGGGACGGATCCGAGCAGCATGCCGCGGAAGCCTCCGCTGCCGCGGCGGCCGACGACCAGCGCCAGCGCCCGGCCCGACTCCTCGGCCAGCACGTCGACGGGGTGGCCGCGTACGACGGAGTGGGTCACCGGCACCTCGCGCCAGGCGTCCGCGCGGGCCGCGACGGCCCCGTCCAGCCGGGTGCGGCACTCCTCGAGCGCCGCGCGCTCGTCGTCCAGGAAGGACAGCAGCGGCGGCTGCCAGACCCACAGGGCGCGGACCGAGGCCCCGCGCAGCGCCGCCGCCTCCAGGGCGTGGTCGAGGGCCGCCGCCCCCGAAGGGCTGCCGTCCACGCCGGCCACCAGATACGGCGGCTCTTCGACGGCCTGCTCTCCCTCGGGCACGACCGCGACCGGGCAGGCCGCGTGGGCGCTGACCGGTTCGGCCACCGAGTAGGCGCTCAGCCGCTGGGCGACCCTGCCCAGCCCCCGCGAGCCCACGACGACCAGCCGGGCGTGCCGCGACTGCTGGACCAGGACCTGGGCGGGGGTGGCGTCCGTGATGTACGTCGACAGCTCCAGGCCCGGGTGGCGCTCCAGGGCGCGCGCCGTGGCCTTGTCGAGCGCCTCGTCGCCCAGCTCGCGCAGTGCTTTGTGGTGGGCCGACTCCTCGACGCCGCGCACATGATGGGTCACCGGGAGTACTGCATGCACCAGGCGCAACGAGGTTCTGCGGCGCACGGCCTCGTCCGCCGCGTAGTCCGCTGCGGTGTCGGCCGGTTCCTGGGCGTCGACGCCGAAGACGACCGGAGGGTTCTCACTGGCAGTAGTCATGGTTCCTCCACAGCTGGTCACTGCACCGTAGGTCGGGCGGACGGTGCGTGTCGGGGGGACGTTCGGCCCCTGATGCGGACTGTTCGGCCCCTGCGCGCCGCCGGTGCGCGCGCTGCACTGGAGGTGTCCGAAGCCCAGCGTCCGGCTCATCACTGTCGAGGAGGCAGGAATCATGGCGACCCTGGCACGCAAGCAGAGGTTCCCGTTCCCGGATCTGCCCGAGTGGTTCGAGGCGTTCCCGTCCCGGTTCGCCATGCCGGCCATGGCCGATCTCTACACCGTGCGCATCGAGGCCTACATGGAGAACGACCGCTATGTGGTCCGGGCCGAGCTGCCCGGCGTCGGCGTCGAGGACCTGGACGTCACCGTCGAGGAAGGCATGCTCAGCATCAAGGCGGAGCGCACCGAGCGCGAGGTCGACAAGACCCACAGCGAGATCCGCTACGGGTCGTTCACCCGCAGCGTGGCGCTGCCGGCGGGCGCGAAGGAGGACGACGTCCAGGCCGAGTACGCCGACGGGATGCTGACGGTAAGCGTCGGTCTCGGCGAAGAGAAGCGCGAGACCAGGCACGTCGAGATCAAGCACACCGCCTGACGGGCCGTACACGCCGTGGGGCACGGCGGGTACGCCGTGGGGCGCTGCGGGCGCCGGGCCGACGGCCCGGCGCCCGGCCCGTCGGCCCGGCACCGGTCTCACCGTCCGGACGCGGTGTGCGGCAGCGCCGCGAAGTGGTCGGTGAACCAGTTCCGGGCCAGCTCGGTGACCGCTTCGAGGGTGCCGGGCTCCTCGAACAGATGTGTGGCGTCGGGCACCACCGCGAGCCGGTTCTCACAGCGGAGCCGGGCCTGCGCCTGCCGGTTCAGGTCGAGCACCATCACATCCTCGCCGCCGACGATCAGCAGCGTGGGGGCGCTGACGAGCGGGAGCCTGTCGCCGGCGAGATCCGGCCTTCCGCCGCGGGAGACGACCGCGGCGATCGGCGCCCCGGTCTCCGTCTCGGCCCACAGGGCGGCGGCCGCGCCGGTGCTGGCGCCGAAGTAGCCGACGGGCAGCCGTTCCGTCTCCGGCTGCTCGCGCAGCCACGCCGTGGCGTCCGCCAGCCGGCGGCCCAGCAGCGGGGTGTCGAAGACCTTGGCCCGGTCGTGCGCCTCCTGCTCGGTGAGCAGGTCGAACAGCAGGGTGCCGAGCCCGGCCTCGTTCAGCCCCGCCGCGACGAACCGGTTGCGCGGGCTGTGCCGGCTGCTGCCGCTGCCGTGGGCGAACATCACGACTCCCACAGCGCCCTCGGGGACGGTCAGACGCCCCTGCAGCCGTACGGGTCCGGCGGCCACGTCGGTCTCCCGGTCCACGGGCCCGGCGGCGCCGGCCGTGTCCTGGGCGGAGCGCCCGTGCGGGTCGCCGCGTGCGCGCGAGCGCCTCTCGGCGGCGGCGAGGCAGCTGAGGACCTCCTCGTCGCTGGTCTGGTCGAAGTCCGCGTAGAACTGCCCTATGGCGTAGAAGCCGGGCGGGGTGTCCAGGCAGATCAGCTCGTCCGCGGCCGCCCCGAGCCGGTCGGTCCAGCCGGGCGGGGCCACGGGCACGGCCAGCACCACGCGGGCGGCGCCGCGCTGCCGGACGATGCGGCATGCGGCGAGCGCGGTGGAGCCGGTCGCCACACCGTCGTCGATCACCACGGCCGTCCTGCCGTCGAGCGCCAGGGGGGCGCGGTCTCCCCGGTAGCGGCGGGCACGCTCCCACAGCACGTCGCGCTCGTGCCGCTCGACCTTCGCGAGGTCCGCCGGCGAGACGCCCGCCCTGCCCATGACCTCGTCGTTGATGACGCGTGCGCCGTCCTCGCCGATCGCGCCCATGCCGAGCTCCGGCTGGTACGGCACGCCCAGCTTGCGGACCAGGCAGATGTCCAGCGGGGCGTCGAGCGCGTAGGCGACCTGGGCTGCGACCGGAACGCCGCCCCGGGGCAGCCCCAGCACGATCACATCCTGGCTCTTGAGGTGCTCCAGCCGGGCGGCAAGCCGCCGTCCGGCGTCGACACGGTCCTCGAAGTACATGGTCCGACCTCCTGAAGGCCTGCTGTGCGGCCGCCGGTGCTTTCAGAGTGCCCCGATGCGGCGCGGGCAGTCGGCGCGGCTGCCGACGGGTCCGGCCGCCGTGCGGGGCATGAACGGCGTGGTCAGCGGTGCGGGACCAGTGCGACGGCGCAGTCGGCGTGGTGCAGCACGGCGTGGTTGACCGGCCCGAGCTGCATGCCGACGTGTCCACCGCGGCGGCGTGCGCCGACGACGAGCAGCGCGGCGTCCGCCGCGGCCCTCAGCAGCGCGTCACGCGCATGGCCCTCCACAGTGCTGCGCTCCAGCACCACGCCGGGGCGGCGGCGGCCCGCCGAGGTCAGCGCGTCCTCCAGCCGGGTCTCCTCCGCAGCGCGCCGTCTGCCGGTTTCCGCGTCCGCGAACTCCGGGTGGTCGGCCAGGTCCAGCGAGGGGGTCTGCCAGGCGTGCACGACGCGTACCGCCGTGCCGCGCAGCTCCGCCTCGCTCAGCGCGAAGTCGAGGGCCGCGGCCGCCTCCTCGGGGGCGCCGACGCCGACCGTCACGACGCCGTCGCCTGCCCGGTCGGCGTCGCGGGGGCGTTCGCCGCGGACGACGAAGACGGGGCTCTCCGCGTGCGCGGCGACCCAGAGCCCGGTGGAGCCCAGCAGCAGCCCGGCGAGCTCACCCCGGCCGCGGCTGCCGACCACCACGGCGAGGGCGTCGCGGCTCCGCCTGACCAGCGCGTCGGCCGCCTCCTCGCCCGCTATCTCGCTGGTCACCTCGGTCTTTGAGATGTCGCCCGCCCGCTGCCTGGCCCGTTCGAGCGCGACGGCGGCGATGTTCTCCGTCAGGGTCCGTCCGGCGCCGCGCCGGACGTCGAACGAGGGCTGACGCCCCTCGAACCGCTCCCGGCTCGAGGCGTGGACGATCCGCAGCGGCGCCCGGTGCAGGATCGCCTCGTCCACCGCCCAGTCCAGCGCGTCAAGGCTGGGTCCGGATCCGTCGACGCCCACCACAAGCGGCTGGGCCATCGTTCTCACTGCCTCTCGTGTTCGTGACCGCGATGCCTGACATGGGCGTCCGGGCCGGGGAAGAACATGCTCACGCGCCCGGTGTCCGACCAGCGCACGTCGTAGGGCGGCGTGCCGTCCTCGTGGTGCAGGCCCACGATCTCTCCGTCGCGCCCGGCGTCCCCCACGGCAGGCCCGCCGACCACGATCCGGTCGCCGACGCGGGCATGCGGTCCGGCCTGTGCGCCAGGCTCGGAAAGGCGGGTGTCTCCCTTGGTCTTCGCGGTCATCCCGACGCCTCCTCGCACCTGTGGGGTGTACCCCCACCGTCCCCCGGCGGCGGTGAGCGGTCTTGGGGCGGTCGGTCCCTTTCGGGGACCCGTTCGGCACTGCCGTCGGCGTTCGGCGGCGCCGTCGGCGGGAGGCGGGAGGCGGGAGGCGGGGCGAGCCGCGGACGGCGTCCGCAGGGCCGGCAGGCGGAAAGGGCCCATCCGCTTCTCGCGGATCCTGATTGCGCGGTGCGCGACCTGAAGCCGCTTCTCCGCGTCCTCTCAAGGGCCCTTTCCGTCATATCCAGGAAAGCACCCGGCCGCCGGTCCCGCCAGGGCCGACCGGTCCCGAAAGGCCCCCGCCCGGCCCTGTTCCGCGCGGCCGTCCGGCTCGCAGGCTCGAACCCTGGCAGGACCCGGCGGACCGGGGAGGTCGAGACTCGTGGCCCAGGGCGATCAGACCGGGAGCGGCAGCCGTGTGCACACCCGGTGCGGGCGCACCATCAGCGTCTCGCGCTTCGGCCATGAGCCGTTGCCGCCCGGAATGGGGCGCGTGGTGCTGGACACCGCCTGGGAGCCCTATGACCACGGGGAGGTGTGGGCCTCCCTGACGCCCGAGGAGGCGCGCCGCATCGCCGGGCTGCTGCTCTTCCACGCGGCGGCCGTCGAGCCGCCCGCGCCGGGTCCACCCGGCCGGGCCGAGGCCGTCCCGATCTGCGGGGACGCCTATGAGGTGAGCGTACGCGGCCATGTGGTGACGGTCGATCAGCCGCTCGCGGACGGCGGCGCGGACACCGCCCCCTCCCCGGTCGAGCTGTTCGCGGCGTCGGTCGCCTCGTGCGCCGCGCACTACGCGGGCCGCTTCCTCGACCGGCACGGCATCAGCCGTGACGGACTCCGGGTGCGCGCCGACTACACGATGGCCGCGGACCGTCCCGCCCGCGTCGCCTCGATCGCAGTCCGGGTGGACGCCCCGCATCTGCCGGCTTCACGCGTCAGGGCCCTTGAGGCCGTGGCCGGGCGGTGCACGGTCACCAACACCCTTGAGACGCGGCCCGAGGTGACGTTCGCCGTGTACGGGGAGCAGCAGGACGACGCACCGGCGCAGCACGGCGGTGCGGCGGCCCGCCCCCAGAGCCGCGAGCACGCCTGACGCACGACGCCTGCCGCACGACGCACAACGTCTGCCGCCGAGGCGCCTGCCGCCTAAGGGCCTGTCAACTCAGGCCGGTCGCAGGAGCCCTGAGCAGGCTGTGCGCCGGCCCGCGCATCACCCCGCAGCCAAAAGCCTGCGCACCCACGGCTGTCCGGTCAGCCGGGCGAGGGCGAACCCCGCCGCGCCGACGGCAGCGGCCAGACCGGCTTCGGCCCAGCCCAGCGGCTCGGTCTCCAGCACCGAACGCAGGAAGGGCAGATACACGGCGGCGGCTCCGAGGGCCGCCGAGGCGAGCACCGACAGCGGCAGGAAGAGGTTGTCCCGGGTGAGGAGCGGCGACCGCAGTCCCAGGACGACCCCGAGCTGCGCCGCCAGCAGCGACAGGAACAGCACGCTCTGCCAGGGGCCGTCCACGGCGTGCACCGCCAGCGCGGCCGCCAGCGACACCACGGTGACCGCGGCCCCCAGGAAGAGCACCCGCTGCCACAGGCCGTGGCCGAGCACATGCTGCTCGGGCGGGCGCGGCGGACGGCGCATCACGGTCGGCGAGGCGGGCTCCGCGCCCATCGCCACGCCGGTGAGCCCGTGGGTCAGCAGATTGATCCACAGGATCTGTCCGGCCCGCAGCGGCAGTGTGAGCCCGAGCGCGGGTCCGATGAGCATGATGAGGATCTCCGCGGCGCCGCCCGCCAGCCCGTAGAGCAGGAAGCGGCGGATGTTGTCGTACACGCGCCGCCCCTCCTCGACCGCCGCCACGACGGTGGACAGCTCGTCGTCGGTGAGGACCAGATCGGCGGACTGGCGGGCCACTTCGGTGCCCCGCCGGCCCATGGCCACGCCGATGTCCGCGCGGCGCAGCGCGGGGCCGTCGTTGACCCCGTCGCCCGTCATCGCGGTGACGTCGCCGTGGGTGTGCCAGGCCTCGACGATGTCCAGCTTCTGCTGCGGGTCGGTCCTGGCGAACACCCGTACGGCGGTGACGTCCGGGACCTCGCCGGCGGCCAGGGCGTGCCCGGTGACCACCTGTTCGGCCGCGCCGTCGGGGCCGTCGGGGCCGTCGGGGCCGTCGGCGCCCAGGAGCCCCACCTCGGAGCCGACCGCCCGGGCCGTCGCGGGGTGGTCTCCGGTCACCATCACGGGTGTGATGCCCGCGGACCGGCAGGCCGCCAGCGTGGCGGCCGCCGCGGGCTTGGGGGGATCGCTGATCGCGGCCAGTCCCAGCAGCCGCAGGCCCCTCTCCGCGTCGGACACGCGGGCGGGCGCCCGGCTGCGCGTCCCGGAGGCCACGGCCAGCACCCGGTAGCCCAGGGCGGCGAGCCGGGCGGCCTCCTGCCCGGCCCGGTCGAGCTGGGCGGGGCCGTCGTCGAGGACGGAGGCGTCGAGGACGGTTTCGGGCGCGCCCTTGAGGCAGACCAGGATCTCGCCGGACGGCGCGGTGTGCAGGGTGGTCATCCGTTTGCGGAGGCTGTCGAAGGGCTCCTCGGCGATTCTCGGGTGGGTCCGGCGCAGCCGGCCGGGTTCGTCGCAGCCGGCCTTGGCCGCCGCGGCGAGCA
The DNA here is from genome assembly GCF_022414575.1 of Streptomyces sp. MUM 178J. GTDB lineage: Bacteria > Actinomycetota > Actinomycetes > Streptomycetales > Streptomycetaceae > Streptomyces > Streptomyces chengmaiensis. Next base: position 132,527 of record NZ_JADWYQ010000002.1, read on the forward strand.
GCGCCGCCTCCGTGGGGTCGCCCAGAGCACTCCAGCGCACCGCGCCGCCGTTCCGCTCGCCCGGCGGCCGCAGGGCGGCGTCGTTGCACAGTACGGCGGCGGTCAGCAGCCGTCGTACGGGGGCCAGCTCGCCGGGCCGGGCCGCCCGGTCCCCGGTCCGCAGCTCCCCCTCGGGCTCGTAGCCGACGCCGGTGACGTCCACGGCGGCGCCGGGTGTCCAGATGTGCCGGACGACCATGCGGCCCTCGGTGAGCGTGCCCGTCTTGTCGGTCGCCAGCATGGTGACGGAGCCCAGCGTCTCCACCGCCGGGAGCCGGCGCACCACCGCGTGGCGGGCGGCCATCCGCCGCGCTCCCAGGGCGAGCGCCAGGGTGACGACGGCGGGCAGCGACTCGGGCACGGCGGCCACGGCGAGGCTGATGGCGGTGACCGACATCGTGCCCAACCCCAGGCCCCGCAGCAGTCCCAGTCCGAAGACCACCGCGCACAGCGCCAGGGTGGCCAGCGCGAGGACGCGGCCCAGCGCCGCGAGCCTGCGCTGCAGCGGCGAGGGCTCCTGCTTGCCTTCGAGCAGCGCGGCGATCCTGCCGAGCGCGCTGTCCGCGCCGGTGGCCGTCACGTCCGCGACGCCCCTGCCGCGGACGACCACGGTGCCCGCGCTGAGCGTCGCCGCCTCCGCGCTGCCGCCGGCCTCCGCTCGGAGGTCCTTGTCCACGGGCACGGACTCGCCGGTCAGCATGGATTCGTCCACGAGCAGCGCCGAGGCCTCGGTCAGCCGGGCGTCGGCCGGGACGATGTCCCCCTCCCCCAGCAGGATCACATCGCCGGGCACCACCTCCGCGGCCGGCACCTCCCGCTGCGTTCCGCCCCGCACCACGCGCGCGGCGGGCGCGGAGAGCGCCGACAGGGCGGCGACGGCGTTGTCCGCCCGGATCTCCTGGACCACTCCGACCGCGGTGTTCACCACGACGACCAGCGCGATGACCACCGTGTCGGCGTGGTCGCCGATGGCGACCGTCAGCGCGATCGCTCCGAGCAGCACCATGATCAGTGGATCGCGGAGCTGGGCGGCGATCCGTGCGTACAGCGGTACGGAACGTCGGGTCGCCACCTCGTTGCGTCCGTGCTCCGCGAGCCGCCGCGCCGCCTCGGCGTCGGTGAGGCCGCCGCTCTCTCCGGCGGCACGCGGCATGGTCCGTTCGGCGGAGGGCGTCACATCGGTCTCCGTTCGGGCCGCCTCGGTGTCTGTCTCACGGTGGCACCGCGGTGCGCCCGCGGTGAGGGCCTCCGGGGTGCCGCGGGGGGCCGAACGGCCCCTGTGCGCAATGATCGCCTCCGCTCCACTCTGGTGAGACAGGGTGTGATCCGAATGTGCCCGGAAGGGACCGGCGAGCGCACGATGTCCGACGTCACCGTCACCGATCTGTACGAAGTGACCATGGCGCTGTCGTATGTGCGCGAGGACATGCGGCAGGACGCCACGTTCAGCCTGTTCGTCCGGGACCTGCCGGCCGGCAGGGGCTTTCTGGTCGCCGCCGGGCTGGAGCCCGCACTGGACTACCTCTCCGCCTTCCGGGTCGGTCCGCGGGAGGTGCGGGACTTCGCCGAGGCCCTGGAGCGGCCGGTCGGGGATGTGGAGCCGCTGCTCGGCCTGGAGTTCGACGGGGAGGTTCGAGCGGTTCGGGAAGGGCGGCTCGTCTTCGCGGACGAGCCGCTGCTGGAGGTCACCGCACCGCTGCCGCAGGCCCAGCTCGTCGAGACGTATCTGCTCAACCAGGTGTGCCACCAGACCTCCGTGGCCTCCAAGGCAGCGCGCTGTGTGCTGGCGGCCGCCGGGAAGCCGCTGATCGACTTCTCCCTGCGGCGCACACACGGCACGCAGGCGGGGCTGCAGGCCGCCCGGCTGTCCGCGCTGGCCGGCTTCGCGGGCACCAGCAATGTGGCGGCGGCCGTGCGGCTGGGCCTCCCCGCCTCCGGCACGATGGCCCACTCCTACGTCGAGGCGTTCCCGGGCGAGGAGGAGGCGTTCCGGGCGTTCGCCCGCGCCCACCCCGGCCCGGTCACCTTCCTGGTCGACACCTACGACACCGAGGCGGGCGTCACCGTGGCCGCGCGGGTCCTCGCGGAGCTGCGGCGCGGTCCGGGGTGCGCCGTCCGGCTGGACAGCGGCGACCTGGGGGCGCTGGCGCGCCGGGCGCGGAGCATGCTGGACGACGCCGGGCTCGGCGATGTGCGGATCATCGTGAGCGGCGGCCTGGACGAGTACGGCGTCGACGACCTCGTGCGGGCGGGCGCGCCGGTCGACGTCTACGCCGTCGGCACCCGGGTGGGCGTCGCCGCCGACGCCCCCTACCTCGACGCGGCCTACAAGCTCGTCGCATACGACGGCCGGCCGGTCATGAAGCTGTCGTCGGCGAAGGTGACCGCGCCGGGCCGCAAACAGGTCTTCCGCCGCCCCGGATGCGCCGATGTGATCGGGCTGTACGACGAGCCGCCCCCCGAGGACGCCGAGCCACTGCTGCGCACGGTGATGCGGGACGGGCACAGGACCGGTCCCCCCGACACGCTCGACGGCGCCCGGGCCCGCTTCGAGGCCGACCTCGCCGCCCTGCCGGCCTCGGCACGGCGCATCCACGGGCCCGAGGCGCCCGTACCCGTCTTCTCCCCCCGGCTGACCGCGCTCACCGACGAGGTGCGCGGCCGTCTCACCCGAGAACACCCGTGACCTTCCCAGGTCTTCCGGCAAAGGAGCTGAGCAAGCGATGACTTCGACACCCGCGGTCTATCCGCCCGTCCGTGTGGACGCGGCGCTGGACTCCCCCCTCTCGCGCTGGCTGTGGCTGGTGAAGTGGATCCTGGTGATCCCGCACTACATCGTGCTGTTCTTCCTCTGGATCGCGTTCTTCGTCGTCAGCGTCATCGCCTTCTTCGCGATCCTGTTCACCGAGAGGTATCCGCGACCGCTGTTCGACTTCAACGTCGGTGTGCTGCGCTGGTCCTGGCGGGTGTCGTACTACTCGTACGGCGCACTCGCGACCGACCGCTACCCGCCCTTCAGCCTGGGCGAGGAGCCCGACTACCCGGCGCGGCTGGAGATCGCCTATCCCGAGCGGCTGTCGCGCGGCCTGGTGCTGGTGAAGTGGTGGCTGCTGGCCATTCCGCACTACATCGTCGTCGGCTTCTTCGTGGGCGGCTACCAGGCGCGCATGTGGATCGGCGGACTGATCTCGGTGCTGGCGGTCATCGCGGCCGTGATCGTCGCCGTCACCACGGCGTACTCCCGGGATCTGTTCGACCTGATCATGGGACTGAACCGGTGGACGCTGCGGGTGACCGCGTACGCCAGCCTGATGACGGACGAGTATCCGCCGTTCCGCTTGGACATGGGCGGCATCGATCCCGCCTCCCAGCCGCTCGTGCCCACTCCGCCGTCCACGCAGCCGCAGCCGCCGCTCAAGTCGTGACCGGGGCGGCCGCAGGCGCCGAAGCGCTCGGAGAGGGGGCTGTTCGGTCCCGCGGCGGGACCCTCGGCCCCTGCTGCCGCCGCACGGGCGGCGGCGAGGCTGAGGGTGCGGCCGCACCGGCGGTCGAAAGAAGGAGGTCCGCACCATGACACACCACGTGGCCGCCGGCCTGGACGGGTCGCCGGAGAGCCTCGCCGCCGCCGAATGGGCCGCCGAGGAGGCGCTGCTGCGGCGGGCGTCGCTGCGCCTGGTGCACGCCGAGGAGATCGCAGCCGGTTCCGCCGCCCCGCTGGTGCGGCCCGACGTGGTGCGCGACTGGGCCGACGGCATCCTCACCGAGGCGGCGGAGGAACTGCGGCGACGCCACCCGGGGCTGGAGATCAGCACCCGCCGGCTGACCGGCAGGCCGGCCGCGGCCCTCGCCGTGGACGCGTTGGACGCGGACCTGCTGGTGCTCGGCTCCCGCGGCCTCGGCACGGTGCTGGGCTTCCTCGTAGGCTCGGTCGGCATGGCCGCGGTCGGCGCCACGGAGCGGCCGGTCGTGCTGGTGCGGGCCGCCGACGCGCGGGCGGGCGGTCCGGGCCGCGACCGCTCGGGCCCGTACGGCGAAGTGCTGCTGGGCGTGGACATCCACCAGTCCTGCGACCGGCTGCTGGCCTTCGCCTTCGACGAGGCGGCACACCGGGGCTGCACCCTGCGTGTGGTGCACGCCTGGACGCTCCCGCCGGTCTTCAGTTACGCGCCCGTGCTCGACCCCGGCGTCCAGTTGGAGGTCGGCCGTACGGTCGCCCAGTCGCTGAGCGACATGCTGACGCCGTGGCGGCTCAAGTACCCCTCGGTGCACATCGTCGAACGCGCCGTCATCGGTCCGCCCGCCCGTGAGCTGGTGTACGCGGCTGACAACGCCGACCTCGTCATCGTCGGCCGCCGTGTCCGCAGGTCCCCGCTCGGCGCCCACATCGGCCATGTCGCCCACGCCGTGATCCATCACTGCGGCGCGCCCGTGGCCGTTGTGGCCCATGAGTGACCACGCCGCCGTCAGGAGGCTCCCGTGTCTTCTCCCTCCGTCCCCTCACTCGACGAAGCCCTGGTAACCGCCCTGGTGGCGGACGCGGTCCGGGCCCCGTCCATGCACAACGCACAGCCGTGGCGGTTCCGCTTCCTGCGCCGCAGCGGCGTGGTGCAGCTGCGCGCCGACCCCCAGCGGGCCATGCCGCGGTCGGACCCGGACCACCGCGGTCTGCACCTGGGCTGCGGGGCGGCGCTGTTCAATCTGCGCACGGCGGCCGCCCATGCGGGCTTTGAGCCGGAGACCGAGCTGCTCCCCGATCCGGCCGACCCCTGGCTGGCGGCCGAGGTCCGGCTCGTCCGGCCCGTACGCGCCGAGGGCGACGATGCCGCCGCCCTGTACCCCGCGATCCGCCGGCGGCACACCAGTCGGCTCCCCTTCACCGACGAGGAGATCCCCGAGGCCCTGCTCGACGGGCTGAGCGGATGTGCCGTGCGCGAAGGGGCCCGGCTGGTTTTCCCCGACCCATGGCATGTGCGGTCGGTGCTCGATCTGGTGCACGATGCCGAGGGCCGCGAGGCCGCCGACCCGGCGAAGCGGGAGGAGACCGCCCGCTGGGTCCGGACGGAAGCGGCGGAGGGCGGAGAACGTGCCGAGGGCATCCCGGCCTATGCGCTCGGCCCGCGGCAATGGGACGTCACCTCGCCGGTGCGGGACTTCGCCGGGCGGCGGCCGACGCCCGGCCGCGCCTCCGCCGTGTTCGAGAAGGCCCCGTGTCTGGGGCTGCTGGGCACGGCCGGCGACGCCAGGGCCGACTGGCTGCGGGCGGGGCAGGCCATGGAGCGGGTGCTGCTCCAGGCCACCCTGGACGGGCTGGTCGCCTCCCTCACCTCACAGGCGCTGGAGTGGCCCGAGTTGCGCTGGGCGGTGCGGGATCCGCAGTCCGCGATGGGCCATGTGCACATGGTGCTGCGCCTGGGGTACGGACCGCAGGGCCCGGAGACGCCGCGCCGCCCGGTGAGCGAGATGCTGGACGTCATGTGATGTGACGTGCCCCGGCGGCAGACGGCCGCCTCGGCGGCTTCGGCGACCGGCGGCTTCGGCGGCCCGCCGGCAGGCGGACGGACAGCCGGGCGGCCTCGCGAACCGGCCGCGCGAGCAACCCGGTGGCGTGGCCCTATGCCGTGACATCGGGCCAGCCGTACTCGGCGTCCGCCTTCCACTCCGCGGCGTCCGGGGCCGTCTGCCCGCCCTCCCCCGCCCCCACCGCCTCCAGGTCCCGGTCGGCGATCCGCATCAGCTGGCCCGCCAGATCGCTCATCGCCCGGCTCACCGCGAGTTCGTCGCCGATCTCCGGCACATCGACGTCCTGGGGGTTGCAGCGGGCGACCCCGCGCCCCGTGAGCCGGGTGACGCCCGTGTCGAGCACGGCCTTCGCCTTCGTCCTGCCGTCCTCCTCGAACAGGTAGACGCCTGCCTTCCACTCCAGCGTGCGGGTCATCTCCGCCTCCATGCCGTCAGGGAGCCTCGGTGAGCGCCTCGCCGATGTGGTGCGCCCAGGCGTGGATGCGCTCGGGGTTGCGGAAGTCTCCGCCCTTGCCCCGGCGCACGATGGAGCGTGCGATCCAGCCGGGCGTCTCCTCGGTCACGCTGCCGCCGAACGTCTTGTGCTCCCGGGCGTGCAGGCGGTCCATGACCTTGGCCGCGCCGGGGACCGGCGTGATGTCCCGCTCGTCGGCGGAGGTGTCGACGGGACCGCTGCTGAACAGCCACACGGGCCGCTCCCGCAGCGCGTCGGCGTTGCGCTTGGCGCAGCGCCGGGCGTCGCGGTGCCAGTGTCCCGCGTAGAGGGAACTGCCGAGGACGACCGCGTCGTAGGAGCTGACGTCCTTGACGTCCCCGGCTGGAAGGACGGCCGTGTCGTACCCGTCGTCGCGCAGGGTCCTGCCGATCTCGTCCGCAATACCTGCGGTGGCCCCGTGTTTGCTGCCGTAGGCCACGAGCACGCGCTTCGTTGTCATGACGTCATCTCCCGCGAGGTGCGGTTCGTACGGCCGCGAAGTGCCGTTCGTACGCTTCTCACGCTCGCCCGGCCGCCGTGTCGCCGTCTTGAGGCGTTCAGTCCCGTCCTGGGGCCGGTCGGCCCATGTGCGCTCCGGTCGGTCGCTCAGCGTCACGGTCAACGGCGGGCGCGGTGAGCCGCGCGCGATACCGCGCGCCGCGTGAACGCACGGCGCGCAGCCGGCCACGGCGCGCCGAGCTTCGAGCCGGATCAAACCGCGTGTCCGCGCCGATCCCGGCGAACGCGGCGGACGCCGCCGCGGGGATGGCCAAGGGATTCGCCGCGGCCTCCCGCGCCCTCGTTCCCGCCGAACTCGGCGCGGGCGGAAGACCGCTGGTCGCGGCCGGCATGGCGGGCGTGACCACGCCGGGCGTCGACGCCGTCGTCCGCACCACGCCTGCCGAGTGCACGGAACTCGGCGTCCGCATCGCCGCGAAGCTGCGGGAGGCCACCGGGCCCGCCGTGCCGTGCCTGCCGCTGCGCGGCCTGTCCGCCCTCGGTGCGCCGGACGGCCCGTTCCACGACCCGCGGGCGGATGAAGCGCTGTTCACGGCCGTACGCGGCGGGCTGCGCGGCAGCGCGGTGGAACTGGCCGAGTACGATGCCCACCTCAACGACCCGGCCTTCGGCCGTGCGGCCGCGAAGCTGCTGCACCGCCTGATCAGCGACTGCCCGACGCCGGACCGCTCATGAGCCGGTCGCCGTTGACGGGAACCGCCGTGTGGCGGAAATGTGTCTGTGGTGGCGAGACACGCCTGTCGCACCTGCCGGTGCAGAGCCTGGCGCCCGGCCGTTCGGGCGAGTGAGGCAAAGAGGCGCGCAGGTGTCGGGAGGGAGAACGCGCGGAGCTTGTGCGGAAAGGGCAGGCGAGTGCGATCGACCGTCGACAGACGCCGAAGCGCCCATGAGGCCCCCGGACTGAGTCCGGGGGGGTAGCGAGCCGAGACAAGGGAGCGAAATGAGCACATGGTCGGTCCCGGGGTACAGCGAGACCCGGGAGCTCGGCTCCGGCGGCAGCGGACGCGTCGTGCTCGCCGTGCACGACGCCACCGGCACCCCCGTGGCCGTCAAGTACCTCAACGAGCGGATGCGGCGCGACGAGGCGTTCGTCCAGGAGTTCCGGGCCGAGGCCCGGCTGCTCGGCGGGCTCGACTCACCGCATGTGGTGCGTCTGTACGAGTACGTCGAGGCCCCGGACGGCGCGGCCATCGTCATGGAGCTGGTCGACGGGGTGGCGCTGCGCGCGCTGCTGGCCCGTGAGGGGAGCACCGGGCCCGAGGCGGCCCTCACCGTGCTGAAGGGTTCACTGCTGGGGCTCGCGGCAGCGCATGCAACGGGTGTCGTGCACCGGGACTACAAGCCGGAGAACGTGCTGGTCTCCGCGGACGGCTCGTCCAAGCTGGTCGACTTCGGCATCGCGGCCGGGCGCGGCACGACGCCCGGCGTCGCCGGGACTCCCGCGTATATGGCGCCCGAGCAGTGGAGCGGCGAGCCTGCCTCGCCGGCCGCCGACGTCTATGCCGCGACGGCGACGTTCTTCGAGTGTGTGACGGGCCGCAAGCCGTTCGCCGGAGACAACTTCGCCGAGCTGGCGCTGGCGCACACCAGCGCGCCCGTCCCCGAGGAGGACGCGCCCGAGGAGGTGCGTCCGCTGATCCGGCGGGGGCTGGCCAAGGCCCCGGACGAGCGCCCGGAGAACGCCGAGGCGTTCGTGGCCGAGTTGGAGGAGCTGGCCTGCGCGGCCTACGGCCCGGACTGGGAGGAGCGCGGTCAGCGCAAACTGGCCGCCCTCGCCGCGCTGTTGCCGCTGCTGTTCCCCTCGGCGGGCGCGCCGCCCGCCGGGACCACGGCCCTGGCCTCCACATCGCTCGGCCACGGGCACGGTCTGCGTGTGCTGTGGCCGGGCAAGCAGGGCCTGCTCGCCGCGGCGCTGGCGCTCGTACTGGGCGTGGTGCTGTCCGTCGCCGCGCAGGCCACGGGCGACGCGCCGCAGGACACGGCCGTCCAGGCCGTGGCGACGACCAGTACGTCGCCGCAGTCACCCCAAGAGGAGCCGACGGCCTCGCCGCCGGACGGTGTTCCGTCCGGCTCTCCCTCGGTGAGCACGGCCCCGACGCCGTCTCCGGCAGCCTCCCTCACCCCGGCCACCCCGCCCGGAACACCCACCCCGACCCCGACGCCGCCGCCTTCCCTCACGCCCCCGGGCCCGCCCACGACGCCCACGCCTCCGGCCAGCCCTGAGCCCCCGGTGTCGCCCGATCCGCCGGAGCGCCCGGACCCGCCGGCCGTGTCCGTCGTCTCCGTGTACGTCACATCGCTGCGGCGGATCGGGGACACCGCCACCGCCACCGCGACGGTCGAGGTCCGCACCCGGGGCACCGGCCCTGTGACGATCACCGTGGACTGGGCCACGGCGTTCACCAAGGGCGATGCGGGCACCCCCGACGGACCCGCCCAGAGCTTCGAACGCAGCGGGGCCAGCGCGTACACCATCAAGGTGAGCCACACGTTCCAAGGCAAGGGCTGCTACTGGAGCGTCGCCGCCCGCACCGAGCCCGCTGCGGCGAACGGTTCGTCCGTGCAGCAGCTCCAGGCCAGGCGGTGCCCGGTCGGATGAAGGACCCCCGCGCCGCCTTCATGAGACCTCCCGAGCCGGAGAGCGGGCCGCCGCAGAGCAGCCCGCCGGAGGGCGAACAGCCCGCGGCCGACGGCGTCGAGCACAGCTACAGCGCCACCGTGCTCGCCAGCCACTGGGTCGAACGGCCGGCCGTGCGCCCCGACCGCGTCGAGGGTTCGGTGCTCCGGTTCGGCCCCGGCGTCACCGCCGCGGTCCGCCCGCAGGGCGACCGGGACGTCACTGCCGTCCTCTGGCGCGGCGAACCCGCGCCCCCGCCCGAACGCCCGCGCCCCTCCCGACTCGCCACAGCCGTGCGCCGCTACACCCTGGCGCTGGTGGTCCTGCTCGCCGTCCTCGGCTACCTCGCATGGCAGCGGTACGGGGCTCCGCTCGCCGTGCAGAACGTGTCCGTGCGGACCGACCCGCAGGGCCCGTCCTGCGGCGGCACCGCCGATGTGACGGCTCTGGTCACCACCAATGGACGGCCCGGCACCCTGACGTACCGCTGGGTGCGCAACGACGGGACGGCGTCCGGCGAACTGACCGAGCAGCTGGCACGGGGACAGCGGGAGACGCGGCTGCATCTGCTGTGGTCGTTCGAGGGCACGGGGGACTTCCGGGCGGAGGCGGAGCTGCGGATCCTGTCGCCGGAGCGGCGGACGGCCGCGGCGGGGTTCGTCTACCGGTGTCCGTAGGGCGCGGGGGTTCTCCCCTCCCCCGCCTCCCGCTGCGCCCTGGGGGCGTGGGACCCCGACCCGAAGCCGGGGTTCCGCCCCGGACCCCTCCGGGGATGGGGACGGAACGCGGGGCTGCGTCCCGCACACCCGGCGCTGCGGCCTCGCCCCGCGACGCCGCAGCGCCCCCGCGGGACCGTGCGGGGCCGTGTCGACATACGGCTCCGCCGTGTGGGCGCGGCCGGCAGGCGGGGCCGCACGCTCTCGACGGCCGTCCGACGGCCCGACGCGGCCGCGGGCGCGGAGGTGCGGCGCATCCGGGCCGCCCGGCCCGCCGGCGCACCCTCGTGGGAGCGCTTGGCGCGACGGGCTCATCCTCCGCTGTTCTCGCGGTGGGTGAGGTTGACGCCCGTCTGCGGGTTGAAGACGTGCATCCCCGACACGTCCACGTACAGGTCCGCCTCGGTTCCCTCCCGGATGCGGGTGCCGGTGGACAGCCGGGTGACGATCTGGTTGCCGGCGCCGCCGGTTTCGCTCGCGCCCGAGTCGGCGGCCAGTTCGTCCAGTTCCGCAGCGGACGCGGGTTCCCAGCCCTCCTCGGTGAAGTGGGCGTACACATCGGAGCCCAGTGACTCCAGCACCTCCACCGTGGCGGTGAAGCGGAGCCCTTCCCTTCCGGGGTCGACCAGGGCGGCGTCCTCGAACACCTCGGGCCGCAGGCCCACGATGAGGTCGCGCGGCGCGCTCTGCCGCTCCAGGGTCCGGCGGGCCTCGGGGGTGAGCGGGAGCGCGCCGATCGCCGTGCGCAGGGTGTCCTCCTCCAGGGTGGCGTGGAGGAAGTTCATGGCGGGCGATCCGATGAACCCGGCGACGAAGAGGTTGCGCGGCTCGTCGTAGAGGTGCTGCGGGGTGCCGACCTGCTGGACGACGCCGCCGCGCATCACGACGACCCGGTCGCCCAGCGTCATCGCCTCGGTCTGATCGTGGGTCACATACACGGTGGTGGTGCCCAGGCGCTGCTGAAGGCGGGAGATCTGGGTGCGCATCTGCACCCGCAGCTTGGCGTCGAGGTTGGACAGCGGCTCGTCCATCAGAAACGCCTTGGGGCTGCGTACGATCGCGCGTCCCATGGCGACGCGCTGCCGCTGGCCGCCGGAGAGATTGGCCGGCTTGCGGTCGAGGTGCTCGGTGAGGTCGAGGATGCGGGCGGCCTCCTCCACCTTCTCCTTCACCACGGCCTTGTCGGTCTTGGCGAGCCGCAGCGCGAAGCCCATGTTCTCCCGCACGCTCATATGCGGGTACAGGGCATAGCTCTGGAAGACCATGGCGATGTCCCGGTCCCTGGGCGCCTTGTCGTTGACGACCTGGTCGCCGATGCGGAGCGTGCCGGCGGTGATGTCCTCCAGGCCGGCGATCATGTTGAGGGTGGTGGACTTGCCGCAGCCGGAGGGGCCGACCAGGATGACGAACTCCCCGTCCGCCACGGTGAGATTGACGTCCTGTACGGCCAGGGCGCCGTCGGGGTACCGCTTGGTGATGCCCTCGAGAACGATCTCGGCCACGGTCGGTGCTCCTTGAAAGCGTGGGGCCAGTGCGCGGGTCAGCCTTTGACGGCGCCGGACGTCAGCCCGGCGACGATGCGCCGCTGGAACAGCAGGACGAAGATGACGATGGGCACGGTGATCACCACCGCGGCGGCGGCGATCGAGCCGGTGGGCTGCTGGAACTGGCTGCTTCCGGTGAAGAACGCGATCGCCGCCGGGACCGTGCGCGCAGCCTCCGTGGAGGTCAGGGAGATCGCGAAGAGGAAGTCGTTCCAGCAGAAGATGAAGACCAGGATCGCGGTGGTGAACACGCCGGGCGCGGCCAGCGGTGCGATCACCAGGCGGAACGCCTGGGCGGGGGTGGCCCCGTCGACCTTGGCGGCCTTCTCCAGGTCCCAGGGGATCTCCCGGAAGAACGCCGACAGCGTATAGATCGCCAGCGGCAGCGAGAAGGTCATATAGGGGATGATCAGTCCGGGCCAGGTGTCGAAGATCCCGAGGATCCTCTCGATGTTGAACAGCGGGGACACCAGCGAGATCGGCGGGAACATCGCGATGAGCAGCGACACGCCGATCAGCAGCCGTTTTCCGGGGAAGCGCAGCCGGGCCACGGCGTAGGCGGCCATGGTGCCGAGCACCACGGCGATGGCCGTGGAGATGAGCGCGATGCCGATGGAGTTGATCAGGGCCCGGGTGAACTCGGAGGTCTCGAAGATCCCGCGGTAGTTCTCCCAGGTCCACTTGGTGGGGATGAAGTTGCCGTCGGTCAGGGTGGAGGGTTCCTTGAAGGACAGCGCGGCGATCCACCAGACGGGGAACAGGGCGTAGGCGACGACCACGATGTTGGCGACGGTCCACCCGGCGATGCGCCGCTTCCGCGCACTGGGCATCAGCGTCCCCCCTGCTGCGATCCGGGGGCGGCCGCCCCGAAGAGTTTGACGAAGACGAAGGCGATCACCGCGACGCACAGGAAGATGAGCACGGAGACCGCCGAGCCGATGCCGAGGTTGAGCGCGGTGAACAGGTTGTCGTAGCCCAGGATCGACACCGAGCCGGTGCCGTGGGCGCCTCCCGTGAGCACGTAGATGCTGTCGAAGACGCGGAAGGCGTCCAGGGTTCGGAAGAGCAGCGCCACCAGGATCGCCGGTTTCATCAGCGGCAGGGTGACCTTGGTGAAGCGCTGCCAGGCGCCGGCGCCGTCGACCATGGCGGCGCGCAGCGTCTCCTCGGGGACGAGTGCGAGGCCGGCGAGCAGCAGCAGCGCCATGAAGGGCGTGGTCTTCCAGACCTCGGCGAGGATGATCAGGCCGAGCGCGGGCCACTGCTCCGTCAGCGGGGCCTCGCCCGGCGGGAGCAGAGCGGCCAGATAGCCGGTGCCGGGCGTCCAGGCGTACTGCCAGGAGAAGGCGGCGACGACGGTGACGATGCCGTACGGGATCAGGATGGAGGTGCGCACGGTGCCGCGGCCGAAGATGGTGCGGTGCATCACCAGGGCGAGTGCCAGGCCGAGGACCAGTTCCACGGCGACGGAGACGGCGGTGATGAACAGCGTCACCCAGAAGGCCTCCCACCAGAACGGGGAGGACAGGACCGCCCCGTAGTTGCTGAGGCCCACGAACTCCGCCTGGCCGGGGAAGCGCAGGTCATAGCGTTGCAGAGAGAGATAGACCGCATAGCCGATGGGGTAGGCGGTGACTGCGGCCATGACGAGGACGGCGGGCGCGCACAGCAGCCAGGCGAGGCGTCGCTCCTGGCGTGCTCCCTCGGAGAGCCTGCGGGACGCGATGTCCGCCGTGTCGTCGGTCTGCCGGGCGTCGAGGGTCGGTTGGTTCATGGGATCAGCCCCTTCGACTCCAGGGCGTCCTCGATCTGGGCGGAGATCTCGTCGACGGTGGGCCTCGGATCGATGGCCGAGGGCGGGGAGAGCGCGTGGGAGATGACGATGGACACGTTCTGGTACGCCGGAGTCTGCGGGCGGACGCTGGCGTTCTCAAGCGCTTGGAGGATGGCGTCGGCGAAGGGGTAGTTCTCGACGAATTCCGCATCGTGGTAGAGAGCTTCCAGGGTGGGTGGCAGTCCGCCCTGGACGGCGGCGGCGATCTGGTTCTCCCGGTTCCGCAGGCACAGCGCCGCCTCGAAGGCCATGTCGGGGTGGCGGGAGTAGGCGCCGATCGCCAGGTCGATGCCGCCGATGGTGGGTCTGGCGGGCCGGTCGGCGTCCACGCGGGGGTAGGCCGCCCAGCGGAAGTTCTGGAACAGCTCCGGGTTGTTGGCCCGCATCGAGGGATAGACGAAGGGATAGTTGAGTTCAAAGGCGGCTGTGCCGGACTCCATCGCCAGCCGGTTCTGATCCTCCATCTGGTTGGGGAGGGAGGGGTCGGCCGCGGGTGAGGTGGCCAGTTCGCGCATGACGGCGGCGGCCTCCACGGCGGGCGGCCCGAGGGAGGGCGCGGTGGCGTCGGCGTTGAGGATGGAGCCGCCCGCGCTGGCGACGAGGGTGTTGAACCAGACCGTGAGCCCCTCGTACTGGGCGCCCTGGATCTCCACGTAGTGCGGTCGGCCCTCGGCGGCCAGCTCGCGGGCCGTGTCCAGCATCTCGGACCAGGTGCGCGGGGGTTCGGGCACCAGGTCGCTGCGGTACCACAGGAGCTGGGTGTTGGTGTTGTACGGGACGGCGTACAGCTGGTCCTTCCAGGTGCCGGTCTGCAGCGGGACCTCGAGGGTGCCGTCCACGGCGCGTGCGCGCTGCTCGCCGGTCCACGGCAGGATCCATCCGGCCTCGGCGAACTCCGGGGCCCAGGTCACGTCCAGGCCCATGATGTCGATGGAGTCGTCCTCGGCGGCCAGCCGGCGCACGAGCTGCTGGCGCTGCCCGTCCGCGGTGCGCGGCAGCTTGTTGTAGTCGATGCGGTAGCGGCCGCCGGACGCGCGGGTGCAGTTGTCCGCCGCGCTCTGCAGCGCCCCGGAGTCGTCGGGGAAGTTGTACCAGTTCAGGGTCGGCGGGCCGGTGTCCTCGCCGCCGCAGGAGCTGAGCAGCGCGGCCAGCAGGGGCAGCACGGTGAGGATGCGCAGCCGCCGCCGTGCGGTGCGCGGCCGGGCTCGCCGTGGCCTGGACCGTTCGCCCGCCGCGGGCTCCGTGCCGGCGTCACGCCCGCCGGCCGGCCGTCTCCGTCCCGTCCTGCGCCCCACCCTTCACCTCCCCGTGCCGCGGCGTTCCGGCCCGGTCGCAGCCTCGCCGTGCGTCCTCGCAGCGGGCCGGGCGTGGCGTCGACCGTAGACCCGGCCCATGTGTGCGCCGCGGCGCCCTCGTCCCGTGTCGCCGCGGTCACCCGGATGGCCGGAAACTTTCGGGGCCGTCGCGGCGGGCAGATCGCGCAAGCCCGTGGCCCGCAACCTCGGCCGGTGCTACAAATGAGCATGTGATCAGCCGCTTCGACCGACTCCGGGGCGTATCGGCCCGGTCACTTTTCGGCGTGCGCCCCCGGACGGTCGCCGGGCAGGTCTTCGTCCTCCAGGTGGCGGTCGTGGTCCTGCTGGTCGTGGGTGCGATCCTGGCGCTCTTCCTGCAGAGCCGTGCCGACGCCGACGCGGAGGCGAAGAACCGGTCCGTGGCCGTCGCGGAGACCTTCGCGCACTCCCCCGGGCTGATCGAGACGCTGAACCTCCCCGACCCCTCCGAGGTGCTCCAGCCGCTCGCGGAGGATGCGCGCCGGGCGGCGGGCGTCGACTTCATCGTGGTGATGAACACCGAGGGCATCCGCTACTCGCATCCGCTGCCGGAGCGGATCGGGCAGCGCTTCGTCGGCACCATCGAGCCGTCCCTCCAGGGAGAGGTGCTGCTGGAGAGCGTGGACGGGCCGCTGGGCCAGGAGGTCCAGGCCGTGGTGCCGGTGACGGCCCCGAACGGCACGGTCGTGGCGCTGGTGTCCGCGGGGATGAAGGTCGAGAACGTGACCGGGGAGGTGTACGAGCAGCTTCCGCTGATCTTCGGCGCCGGGGCCGCGGGCCTGGCGGTGGCGATGACCGGCACGGCGCTGGCGACCAGACGGCTCAAGCGGCAGACGCACGGTCTGGGTCCGGAGGAGATGACCCGGATGTACGAGCACCACGACGCGGTGCTGCACGCCGTGCGCGAAGGGGTGCTCATCGTCGGCGGCGACGGGCGGCTGCTGCTGGCGAACGACGAGGCCAAACGGCTGCTGGAGCTGAGTCCCGACGCCGAGGGGCACCGGATCGCGGATCTGCCGGGGCTCGACCCCTCGATGGCGGAGCTGCTCGCCTCCGGACTTGCGGTCTCCGACGAGGTTCGACTGGCGGGAGACCGGCTGCTGGCGGTGAACCAGCGGACCACCGACGGCCCCGGCGGGCCGCTGGGCACGGTGGCGACGATCCGCGACTCCACGGAGCTCCAGGCGCTCGCCGGGCGCGCGGAGGTGGCGCGCAAGCGCCTCAAGCTGCTGTACGACGCCGGGGTCGGCATCGGCACTTCGCTCGATGTCACCCGGACGGCGGAAGAGCTCACGGAAGTCGCCGTCCCCGCCTTCGCGGACTTCGTCACCGTCGACCTCGCCGACCCCGTCCTGCGGGGCGAGGAGCCCGGTGCGCGTGCGGGCATGCGCCGTACCGCCGTCCACGGCATCCGGGACGACCATCCGCTGTACGAGCGCGGCAGGCTGATCGAGTTCGTCGCCTCGACACCGCAGGCGCGCGGGCTGGGCAGCGGCCAGGCGGAGCTGGTCCCCGAGCTGTCCAGGGCGCCGGGCTGGCAGGCCCAGGACCCCGAGCGGGCCAAGGAGATCGTGGAGTACGGCATCCACTCGCTGATCACGGTGCCGCTCCAGGCGCGCGGGGTGGTGCTGGGCGTGGCCAACTTCTGGCGCTCCGAGAAGCCGGGGCCGTTCGAGGGCGAGGATCTGTCGCTGGCCGAGGAGCTGGTGGCCCGCGCCGCCGTCTCCGTCGACAACGCACGCCGCTACACCCGCGAGCACGCCATGGCCGTGACGCTGCAGCGCAGCCTGCTGCCGCGGGCGCTGCCCGAGCGCAGCGCGGTCCAGACGGCGCACCGGTACCTGCCGGCGCAGTCCGGCGTGGGCGGCGACTGGTTCGACGTGATTCCGCTGCCGGGAAGCCGGGTGGGCCTGGTGGTGGGCGATGTGGTCGGGCACGGGCTGCACGCCGCGGCGACGATGGGTCGGCTGCGCACCGCCGTGCACAACTTCTCGACGCTCGATCTGCCGCCCGACGAGCTGCTCGGACGCCTCGACGACCTGGTCGGCCGCATCGACCAGGACGAGGCCGAGGCGACGGGCGACGAGGGCCGGGCGATGACCGGTGCGACCTGCCTGTACGCGGTCTACGACCCGGTGGCGGCGCGCTGCACCATGGCGCGGGCCGGGCATCCGCTGCCGGCCCTGGTCCATCCCGACGGCCGGGTCGACTTCCCCGAGCTGCCCGCCGGGCCGCCGCTGGGCCTGGGCGGCATGCCGTTCGAGGCGGCGGAGCTGGACGTGGCGGAGGGCAGCCAGCTGGTGTTCTACACGGACGGTCTGATCGAGGACCGCAGCCGCGACATCGACGTCGGCATCGAGCTGCTGCGGCAGGCCCTGACCCACCCCGACCGGCCCCCGGAGGAGAGCTGCCGCGCGGTGCTGGCGGCCCTGCTGCCCGAGCGACCCAAGGACGATGTGGCGCTGCTCATCGCCCGTACGCGGGTGCTGGGGCGGGACCGGGTCGCGGAGTGGGACGTGCCGAGCGAGCCGAGCGCCGTGTCCGGGATGCGCGCCACGGTCGGTGAGAAGCTTCAGCAGTGGGGGCTGGCCGAGCTGGCGTTCAGCATGGAGCTGCTGCTCAGCGAGCTGCTCACCAACGCGATCCGCTACGGCGTGGCGCCGATCCGGGTACGGCTGCTGCACGACCAGGGGCTGACCTGCGAGGTGGCCGACGGGAGCAGTACCTCGCCGCATCTGCGGTACGCCGCGACGATGGACGAGGGCGGGCGCGGGCTGTTCCTGGTGGCGCAGATCGCCGACCGGTGGGGTACCCGCTACACCCCGGCAGGAAAGATCATCTGGGCGGAGCTCGCCACTCCGTCGCTGCCCTGAAGGCTTTCTGACGTCACGTCAGGTCACTGGGAGGACTCCTTCAGGTTTCGGAATCAACTACAACTTTACCTTCCTTTGGTGTAGCTGTGACCGCTGGTAAGCGAGTCTCGCAGGGACCAGGCGGCGATCACTCGACCAGCCCTCGGGGCACTCAAGTCCCGGGCGTCAGGCTGGAGTTCGCCGGCCCCCCAAGCACAGTGCGAGAGGTACCGCATGACGATGAACCCCTTGAGGCGCGGCGGCAGGATGCTCGCCCTCGCGGCGGCTGCATTCGGCGTGATGGCCGCCACGGCCTCCCCCGCGGCGGCGTACGACGGGCCGACCCGGGAGCTGCTGATGGCGGACTGCCGTTCCGGCCTGGGCAAGTGCACCTTCAACGACCCCAAGCTGGGCGAGGCCTACCTCGGCTCGTTCCGGCAGGTGTCCGACTCCCTCTACAACTGCAGCACTTCACCCGCCACCCAGTCGATGACCTGGAGCGACTCGGTGGGCTCGACGGACTCCTTCGGCGTGTCGGTCACCGCCGGCGGCAACATCGCGGGCCTGGTGGACCTCAGTGTGACGGCGAGCTACAACCACACCTGGTCGAGCACGCACTCCGAGAGCAGCTCGCTGAGCATGACCGTCGCTCCGGGCGAGGTGGGCTGGATATCCCGCGCTCAGGTGATGCAGAAGGTGTACGGCACCTGGCAGACCCACTACGACAGCCCCAAGTGGGGGCACTACTACTGGTTCTTCGGGGACGCGATCACCGGTCCGGCGAAGAACGGCACGGACGGCAAGAGCAACGCGGTGATCGTCAAGACGCGGAAGATGACGGCTGCGGAGAAGCGGTCGTGCTCCGCCGAGGGGCATCGCGGCAAGAAGTTCGTCGAGCGCCGGTGACCGGCGAGCTGACGCACTGACGAGCGGACGCAGAGGCGGGCCGCGGCCGGGGAGGCCGCGGCCCGCTTCGTCGTCACGCACGATGGTGACGCACGACGGTCACGCCGTGTCGCCGGACGAGCACCCGCCGTCCCGGCTCATGGCGCGCCGCTGCTTCGGCTGCCGGGCGCTTCCGCGCCCGGGCCCTCGTCTCCACGGCGTTCACACCCGGCGGGTCAGGCGCCGCTCCGCTGCGAGGCCGGTCGGGGCGCGCCATGAGCCGGCGCCGGACATGCGACGTACCGGGTACCGGGCGCTGCGGGCCGTGCGGCACACCGCGCCGGGGCCCGCGGGGGCAGCTCACCCGCCGGGGGTGAGGCCCAGGGGCCGCACCGGGCGGATGCTCGGAGATGTACCGCAGCGCACGCTGCACGGTTCGTCAGGAAAGAGAGAGCCATGGCGACCACTACTCGACACCGGTCCGAGGAAGCCACCGCGGCTGCCAGGGGCCTTGTGGCCTTCGCGGCCGTGATGCTGTTCATCGGCGGTCTGCTCGACCTCTTCCGGGGCATCATGGCCATCGGAAACGACGACATCTATGTGGCCACGCCGGACTACGTCTTCCAGTTCGACCTGACGGGTTGGGGCTGGTTCCAGCTGATCCTCGGCGCCGTCGCCATCCTGGTGAGCCTCGGGCTCTTCGCGGGTTCCGTCGCGGCGCGTGTCGCGGCAGTGGGCCTGGCCGGAATCCTGATCATCGTCAACTTCCTCACGATCCCGTACTACCCGTTCTGGTCGATCGTGCTGATCGCGGTGTACGGGTTCATCATCTGGGCCTTGTGTGTGTACAAGCCAGAAGAGTCCTGAGCGGTCGCGGGGCGTCCGGCAGCTGAACTTCCGCGGGGGCCGTCGGCGCCCCCTTCCCACCGGCAGGAGGTCGCGATGACCGACTTTCCCCTCCTCAACCTGTTCCTGACCATGCTGTGGTTCTTCATCTGGATCCTGTGGCTGATGCTCCTGTTCCGGATCATCGCCGACATCTTCCGCGACGACAGCATGGGCGGCTGGGGCAAGACGGGCTGGACCGTCTTCGTATGCCTCCTGCCGTTCCTGGGCGTCTTCGTCTATCTGGTCGCCCGCGGCCGCGACATGGGCGAGCGCGAGTTGCGCCATGCCCGGCGCCAGGAGGAAGCCTTCCGCAGCTACGTCCAGGAGGCCGCCGCCGAGACCCCGCCCGGCGGCGCGGGGACGAGCCATGCGGAAGAGCTGGCGAAGCTGGCCGGCCTGCGCGAGCAGGGCGATCTCACGGCCGAGGAGTTCGAGCGGGCCAAAGCGAGAGTCCTCGCGGGCTGAACTCCGGGTCTGAGCACTCCGGGACGGACCGGCGGGAGCGTGCCGTGCACGCTCCCGCCGGTCCGTCCGGAGTGCGCCGTCGCCCACGCGGCCCCATCTCGCGCAACTCGTGTGTGCGGCCCCCTCGCGAGGCCCCCTACTCGGGCAGTCTGCGGAGTTCGACGACCCGCAGTCCCAACGCCTGACAGCGGCTCAGCAGGCCGTACAGGTGCGCGTCGTCGGTCACCTGGCCGAACAGCAGCGTCTGCGACGGCACGACGGCGCTGTCCAGTTCGGGGAACGCCTCATGGCGCGTTACCTCCGACATGGCTCCGGCGATGCGGATCTCGTAGCGCATATGCGCACGCTTCTTCCGTCCTCGCGTCCCCCCGGTACGACCATGCTCGCCCGGCTCTCCTCCCCCGGCATCACCCTGCCGAGGTGACCCTCGGTGAGCCGCGCGAGCGAGCGCAAGCCGTCACAGCAGACGGAGTTCCCGGGCGCGCCGCACCGCCTCGCCCCTGCGGCGTGCGGAGAGTTTGCGGTGGACGCTCTTGAGGTGGGTCTTGACGGTGTTCACCGAGAGATGGAGCTCGTCGGCGATCTCCTGTGTGGAGAGCATCTGCGCCGCCCTCTCCAGCACCTGCCGCTCCCGCTCGCTCAACGGCTCCAGCACGGGGGGCGCGGCGTCCCCGTCCTGATGGGGGGCGGGCAGCCCGCCGAGGATCGCCGGCCCGAGCCAGGCGTGGGCCCACGCGAGGTCCGGGCGGCGACGCAGCAGCCGCAGGGACGGCCCGGACTCGCGGAACGGAAGACGCAGCCGGTCGGGGCGGGCCGCCGCGAGCGCCTGGGCGAGGACGCTCCGGGCCCCGGCCGGATCGCCGAGGCGGTCCAGCGTCTCCGCCCGGGCCAGCAGCAGCCGCACACGGATGCCGGGACCCGTGTCCCGGCCGCCGCCCCGAGGCAGGGCGTCAAGGAGCGCCAGCGCCGCACCGGCGTCTCCTGCGGCGAGGCGGGCCCGTGCGGAGGCGGCCGCGCACAGCGGATCGTGCGGGGACACTCCGCCGAGTGCCCCGACCGCGCCGTGCGGATCGTCCAGGGCCAGCAGCGCCGCGGAACGGACGACCGCGGCGTGGTCGAAGACCCAGGGGGACGGATGTGCGGTCGCCGGCGGCCGGGCCCCGTCGAGGGCGGCGAGTGCCGCGAGGGGGTCGCCCTCGGCGAGCAGCAGCCGGGAGCGCCAGAGGGCCGCCGCCGATGCCGCGACGGGGTCGTGGTGCGCGCCGGACGACTCGGCGGCTCGGTCCAGCTCGCCCCGGGCGGCGTCGGGGTCGTCGCGGTCGAGGGCGACGGCCGCGAGGACGAGGTGGGCCACTCCGGTACGGGAGCGGGGGGCAAGGCCGCCCTGTTCTGCCACGGCGAGCGCCTGTCGCGCATGTGCCTGGGCGGGGCCCGGCAGGCCGTGCAGCACGTCGACGAGGGCCAGCCGGCTGAGCGCCTCGTACCGGGGGTGGACCGTCTCCGGGGCCTCGGCCGCCCCGGCCGTGTCGATCGCCCCACCCGCGTCGTGCAGCGTCTGCCGGGCGGCGTCGAGGCGGCGTTCCCACAGCAGAGCGGAGCCGAGGGCGGCGAGCGGCAGGGCGAAAAGCTCGGGGCGGCGGGCCCGCAGGCCCTCGGGAAGCCGCAGTGCGGCCCTCTCCACCTCGTACACGGCGGTCCGCGCCGTTCCGGCCGACCCGGTCAGCCGTCCCGCCAGCGCCCACAGGAACGCCCTGCTGATCAGGGCCTCGGCCGACTCCGTGGCCGCGGCCTCCTCCCCGGAAGCCCCGCGCAGCCACTCCAGGCCGCCGGGCAGGTCGTAGCGGGCCAGGGCGCACCCGGCGCGGACCAGACAGGCGGCAAGCCCCGGGACGGCGGGCGGCATGGCGGAGAACAGCCCCGTCAGCCGGTCGGCGTCGAGGCCGGTGAACAGCCTGCCCACGGCCAGGTCCTCGACGAAGCGGGTCGCGGCCCACTCCCAGTCGCCCGCGGCCGCCGCGTGGGGCAGCGCCTCGTCGATCCGCCCCGCGTCGCCCAGCCAGCGGCCCGCACGGCGGTGCAGCTCGGTGTCCAGGCCGGGGTGTCTGGCCCGCAGGTGGACGCGGAGGATCTCCGCGAAGAGCGCATGGTGCCGGTACCAGCCGTGGCCGATCGGCTCGACAAGGGCGTTCGACCGCGCCAGATCGGCGAGCACTCCCTCGGCGTCCCCGCGTCCGGTGAGCGCGTCGGCCAGGTCCGGGCAGGTCCGGTCCAGGACGCTGGTGCGCAGCAGCAGGTCCTGTACGGCTTCGGGCTGCGCTCCGAGAACCTCGGCGAGCAGATAGTCGGCGATCGTTGTGTGGCCCGCCTCGAAGCCGGCGAGGAAGCCCGCGGGGTCCGCGGCGTCCCGTGCGGCCAGCGCGCTCAGCCGCAGCCCGGCGGCCCAGCCCTCGGTGCGGGCGGTGAGCGCGTCGGCGGCATCGGCCGGCAGGGACAGCCCGTGGCCGCGCAGCAGCCGGGCCGTCTCGTCCGGGGTGAAGGCCAGGTCCGCGCCGCGGATCTCGGTGATCTCGCTCGCGGCCCGGTAGCGGTGGAGCGGCAGGAGCGGCTCGCTGCGGCTGGTGAGGACGAGCCGGAGCCCGGGCGCGGCATGCCGCAGCACCGACTGGAGCCCGGCGGCGACCTCCGGCGAGCTGATGTGGTCGTAGGCGTCGAGCACGAGGATGACCGGTTCGGTGCGCCGGCTCAGCTGAGCGGCCAGCCTGGCCAGCAGGGAGGGGTCCACCTCGTCGGCGTGTACGGGGCTGCCGACGGCTTCGGGGCGTACGGACCCGTTCCCGCCCAGGGTGGTGAGGACACCGGCCCAGAACACGCCCGGCGCGTCGTCCTCGGGCTCCAGCGTCAGCCAGGCCACCGGCGCGGGCGGCGCGGACGACGCCGCCCAGTGGGCGGCGAGCAGGGTCTTGCCCGCGCCCGCGGGGCCGGTGATCAGCACCAGGGGCCCGGCCGCTCCCGCGGTGAGCCGCCGGGTGAGGCGCTGCCTGCGGACAAAGGCCGACGGCAGGCCCGGGACGGCGAGCCGGGCCCCGTCCGCCGGATCGCCGCCGGGAAGGAGGGCGGCCCGGTGTACGCGGCCCGGCCCGCTCCTGCGGTCTGCGGCGTCGGGCGGACGGCCGGGACGCCCCGTCGGTGGGGACATCGCACTCACCCTGTGTCCGGCGTGGAGCGCCCGCGCCCGGGGAACCCGGTGGAACCCCCGCGAAGCGCTCTTTATTCGATCTTTACCCGTCGGGCCGGGGGCCGCAACAGGCCGTCCGCTCTCGGTGGAGATGTCCGCCCGTAGCCGGACCGTGATGCTCAAGTTCCGCTCAGATTTGCTGACGCCGGCTCGACGGCGTCCCTACTGTCCTCTTCACCAATCAAGCGGGCGGAACGAACAGCTCTATAACGGGCATTTCGCCGGGGCTGTCGCACCACCGTGCGATCGCACGTATGAAGGATGTCCCACATGAAGTCCTGCAAGTCCGCGGCGACCGCCGCGATCGCCGCCATCACCGTCGTCCTCGCCGCGAGCGGGTGCAGCGGCTCGGAGAGCGCCGACGCCAAGCCGTCCGGCAGCAGTGCGGCGGGGCAGGACGGTCCCAGGCTGCCGGCCTACAAGGTGGCCCAGGACGTGGAGATCGACTCACCGGTGCTGAAGCGCGCCCAGGCAGCCGGGAAGCTGGTCGTCGGCGCCAAGAACGACCAGCCGTTCCTCGGCTACGAGGACGCCGACGGCACCCGCTCCGGCTTCGACATCGAGATCGCCAAGATGATCGCCGCCGACCTCGGCTTCTCCCCGGACCAGATCGAGTTCAGGACGATCGACTCGAGCAATCGAGAGGCCGCGATCACGAGCGGCGAGGTCGATCTCTATGTCGGCACCTACACGATCAACGACGAGCGCAAGAAGCGCGTCGGGTTCGCGGGCCCGTACTACTTGGCCGGCGCGGATCTGCTGGTCCGCAAGGACGACCGGTCGATCAGCGGCCCCTACTCGCTGGTGGGCAAGACGGTCTGCTCGGTCAAGGGCTCCACCGCCCTCAAGGAGATCAAGAGCCCGGAGTACGACACGAAGACCGTGGAGACCGCGAAGTACACCGAGTGCGTCGAGAAGCTGCTGGACGAGAAGGTCGACGCCGTCACCACGGACGACGCCATCCTCATGGGGTACGCCGCCCAGCGCCCCGGCGAACTGCGGGTCGTCGGGACCCCGTTCACCGAGGAGCCGTACGGAATCGGCATGGACAGGGACGACAAGGCGCTGCGCGAGGCGGTCTCCGACGCCATCGAGGCGCACGACCAGAACGGCGACCGCAAGAGCGCCTTCGACGCCACGCTGGGCCGGTCCGGGTCCAGCTACGGCGGCACGACGCTGATCGAGCGCTACTGACCCGCCCGGCGGGCCCGGGGGGGCGTCAGTCGGGCGCGGACACCACGACCGCGTAGGACCCCGCACCCAGCAGCCGTTCGCCCGGGATCTCCTCGTCGTCCGTGATGAGCCGCAGGATGCGGCCGTCGTCCTCGTCGAAGTCGACGTCGGCGACCGCGCCCCTGAACGCCCCGGCCTCCGTCAGCACGGCCCTGCCCATCGGGTCGTGGCTCTTGTCGGTCGCGCCGTCGTCCTCGGCGTCCTTCTCGGCGACGATCTTGTCGAGACTGCGGACGGTGACGGCGTCCGCGCCGACCGACCGGATGTTGTCCCAGGTGAGCACGTGGCCGCCGCGGCCGCGTGTCTTCAGGCGCAGACCGGTCACCCGCGCCGGCGACGCGGCGACCGTGCACGCCGAGACGGAGCCCACGGTCTCGGCGGTGGTCACGCTGACCACCCCCAACCCGAGGATCTGGCTGAGCAGCATCACTTCTCCTGATCCAGTCGGTCCCGCAGCCCCGCCGCGGCGGCTGACAGCCCGGCGAGGTCGCCGGCGCTGAAGTCGGCCGTCGCGTCGGGCACGATGACGAGTTCTCCGGACACGGCGACGGGCTTGATCACGGGCACCAGCGCCCGGCGGCGGTCTGCGGTCTCGATCTCGTATCCGACGACGCGGGGGGTGGTGCCCGTGGCGAGGACCGCATCGGTGACCTTGCCGAGGGCGGTGCCGCCCTCCGTCATGATCTGCGCGCCCAGCACGTTTCCCCCTCCCTTCGCCGTGTCATCCCGGCGTGCCGCCTCGTCGTCCTCTTCCATGGCCGCGGCATCGCGGATCATGACCGCGTCCGGCCCCAGGGCATGGACCTTCTTCCACAGCAGCGCCCGCTTGAGCGGCCCGGCGAAGAAGCCCCGGCCGCTGAGCGTGAAACAGCGCACGCTTCCGCGTACGGGGTCAAAGACGATGTCCTTGACCTGGGCGACGTCCTCTCCGGCGAGGGTGACGACCGGCTTTCCGGTGATCTCCCGTGCGAGCAGATGCTCCGTCATCGCCTGTCACCCCTGCCCCTGCGCCGCGGACGGCCCTGGGCGATCACCCCGCCTTTGCGTCGGCGCGCCTGCGCGGACGCGACAGCCACGGCGCAGGCCGCGATCACGGCCAGGACGACGATGACCCAGACCCACCAGTCCATGAACCCGCCCTCCGTGATGCCACATGACGGCGTGGACGCCGTCCCTCTTTCCCAGGATGATCCGCTCGGCCCCCGGTGTCGAACGCAGCCGGACGCAGCCGCTCACCCGTCGGCGTCCGACCCGGCCGCGGCCAGGCGCCCGAGCCGGTCGGCCGGGCGCCGCCCCGGCGGCTGCTCGGGCTCAGCGACCTCCGCCGGCGGCGGCACCGGGAGCTCCACCGGCTCGGACGGGGTCACGGTGACCGGCTCCCCGTAGTGCAGCAGCCGGAGCGGACCGCCCTCCGCCAGGGTGTAGCGGACGGTGGAGCTCCGGATGTCCACACGCAGCCGGCGGCCCCGCACCAGGACGGTGAACGCCAGCCGGGACAGCGGCTCGGGCAGCCGGGGGGCGAAGCCGAGCCGTGCCCCGGCCGCCGTCGGATCCGCCCCGTCGCCGAGGGCGCCGGGTCCGCCGTCGGGGCGGTCGTGGTGGCGCATGCCGCCGAGCCCGATCACCAGGGCGATCCAGGTGCCCGCCAGGGAGGCCATGTGCAGCCCGTCCCGGGTGTTGTGCTCCAGGTTCTCCAGATCCATCAGGGCCGCCTCGCCCAGATAGGCGTAGGCCAGCCGCAGATGCCCGGTCTCGGCGGCGAGCACGGCCTGGCAGCAGGCCGAGAGGGAGGAGTCCCGCACGGTCAGCGGCTCGTAGTAGGCGAAGTTGCGGGCCTTCTCCTCGGCGGTGAAGGCGTCCGGGCAGGTCAGCATGGCGAGCACCAGATCGGCCTGTTTGACGACCTGCTTGCGGTACAGGTCAAAGTACGGGAAGTGCAGCAGCAGCGGATACCGGTCCGGCGAGGTGGCGTCAAAGTCCCAGTGCTGGAGACGGGTGAAGCCCTCCGACTGCTCGTGCACGCCGAGCGCGGCGTTGTAGGGGACCGCGATGCGGGCGGCGGCGTCCCGCCAGGCGGCGCTCTCCTCGTCGTCGACGCCGAGTTCCGCCGCCCGCTCCGGGTAGTGGACGGCCGCCTCTGCGGCGGCGACGAGATTCCGCCGGGCCATCAGATTGGTGTAGAGGTTGTCGTGGGTGACTGCGCTGTACTCGTCGGGCCCGGTGACGCCGTCGAGATGGAACACGCCTTCGGTGTCGTGGTGGCCGAGCGAGCGCCACAGCCGGGCGGTCTCCACGAGCAGTTCGAGCCCCGGGCCCCGGGCGAACTCCATGTCGCCGGTGGCGGTCACATAGCGGATGACGGCATTGGCGATGTCGGCGTTCACATGGAAGGCGGCAGTGCCCGCCGGCCAGTAGGCCGAGCACTCCGCGCCGGTGATGGTCCGCCAGGGGAACGCCGCCCCGGCGAGGCCGAGCTGCCGGGCCCGCTGCCGTGCGGCGGGCAGCGTCGCGTGCCGCCAGCGCAGCACCGAGGCCACCGTCTGCGGCGCCGTGGAAGTGAGCACCGGAAGGACGAAGGACTCGATGTCCCAGAACGAGTGGCCGTCGTACCCGGTGCCCGTCAGGCCCTTGGCGGGGATGGCCCGCTCCTCGCCCCGTGCCGCCGCCTGCAGCACATGGAACAGGGCGAAGCGCACGGCCTGCTGGATCTGGGCGTCGCCGCCCACCTCGACATCCGCGCAGGCCCAGAAGCGGTCCAGATACTCCCGCTGCTCCGCGACGAGCCCCTCCCAGCCCGTGCTGCGCGCCGCCGCGACGGCCCCGTCCACCTGGTCGTGGACGGCGGGCAGCGACCGCTCGGCGGACCATCCGTAGGCCACGAACTTCACCAGCCTCAGCCGCTGCCCCGGCTCGAGGGTCGCGGTGACGGTGAGTCTGCTGACGTCCGGCTCGCTCTGGGACGACCAGAGGGTTCCCTCGGGGCCCTCGATCAGATGGTCGGCCGCCGCTCCCACCCGCTGCCCGCTGCGCTCGGTGCGGTGCACCAGCCGCAGCCGGGTGTCCTGGGCGAAGTCCTCCTCCGGCCGCAGCGGGGAGCCGATCGCCGCCGCCACCCTCGGATCTCCCCCGGTGTCCGGGAGCTGCTCGTTGGCGACCAGCTCGGACTGCACGGCCACCGCGGCCGGACCGTCCAGCGGCGTCACCTCGTACACGACGGCGGCCACGGCACGCTGGGTGAGGGACACCAGGCGGCTGGATGTGATGCGCACGGCCCGGCCGCCGGGGGTGGTCCACTCGGCGGTGCGGTGCAGCACGCCGGTGCGGAAGTCCAGCACCCGCTCGTGCGCCGTGAGCTCGCCGTAGCGCAGATCGCAGGGGTGGTCGTCGACCAGCAGCCGGATGACCTTCCCGTCGGTGACGTTGATCATCGTCTGGCCGGACTCCGGATAGCCGTACCCCGCCTCGGCGTAAGGCAGCGGGCGCGTCTCGTGGACTCCGTTGAGATAGGCCCCGGGCAGTCCGTGCGGCTCGCCCTCGTCGAGGTTGCCGCGCCATCCGACATGGCCGTTGGACAGGGCGAACACCGACTCGCTCTGGGCCAGGACGTCGAGGCTCAGCTCCGTCTCACGCAGCCGCCACGGTTCGACCACATAGCTGGAATGAGTGATCATCGGCCCTCCCTCAGCTCTGTTCCATCAGCTCGGCGAGGTCGCGCACCACCACGTGCGCGCCATGCGCCCGCAGCTCGTCCGCCTGTCCGGTACGGTCGACGCCGACGACGAGCCCGAACCCTCCCGCGCGTCCGGCCGCCACGCCGGCCAGCGCGTCCTCGAACACGGCGGCGGCCCCCGGCTCGGCGTCCAGGGCGCGGGCCGCGGCCAGATAGGTGTCGGGGGCGGGCTTGCCGCGCAGCCGCTGCTCCCGCGCGACGATGCCGTCGATCCGCTCGTCGAAGAGGTCCTCGATGCCCGCGGCGGCCAGCACATCGCGGCAGTTGGCGCTGGACGACACCACGGCGCGGCGCAGCCCCGCGTCCCGCACAGCCCGCACATAGGCGACCGACCCGTCGTACGCCGCCACTCCCTCCTCGCGGATCTTGCGCAGGACCAGCGCGTTCTTCCGGCTGCCCAGACCGGTCACCGTCTCGGCCTCCGGCGGGTCTTCGGGCTCGCCCTCCGGCAGCTCGATGCCCCGCGAGGCGAGGAAGGTGCGCACACCGTCGGCGCGGGGGCGGCCGTCCACGTACGCGTCGTAGTCGTGGACGGCGTCGAAGGGCGTGAACACGGCGCCCTCTCGGTCGGCGCGCTCACGCAGATAGGCGTCGAACATCTCCTTCCAGGCGGCGGCGTGCACCACGGCGGTGCGGGTGAGGACGCCGTCGAGGTCGAACAGACAGGTGCGCACATGGTCCGGAAGCCCCAGCATGCCGCCGAGGCTAGGAGGCCCGGAGCACCGCCGCCACAGCGTCCCCGCCCCGCCGCGCCGCGGGCAACCCTGCCGGATGAGTCGCCGGTGCCATCCGGACCAACGCGGTGCGGTCGGCGCTCCGCCGCGCGGCCGCCGGTGTTTGGCTGGCCTGCGAACGTGACGGCGGCCCGGAGGACCACATATGGACGCATGGTCAGGGTGGGGACTGCTGGCGCAGACGCCGCCCCAGCTGCTCCCGGCCCGCGAGCTGATGGCCTTCACCCTCGGGACGCACATTCTGCTGGTGCCGCTGGGTGTGGCGCTCCCGTTCATCACCCTGCTGATGCACTGGCGCGCACTGCGGACCGGGGAGCCGGCGGCCTGGCTGCTGGCCCGCCGCTGGTCGGCGGTGATGGCGGTGCAGTTCGCGGTCGGTGTGGTGACCGGGACGGTCCTCTCCTTCGAACTGGGCCTGCTGTGGCCGGGGCTGATGGGGCGGTGGGGCGATGTCTTCGGCCTCGGCTTCGGGGTGGAGGCCTGGGCGTTCTTCCTGGAGGCCATCCTCATCTCGATCTATCTGTACGGCTGGCGCCGGCTGAAGCCGTGGACGCACTTCGCCCTGGGGCTGCCGCTGCCGCTGGTGGCGCTGCTCGGGGCGTTCGGCATCCTCGCGGCGAACTCCTGGATGAACACCCCCCGGGGCTTCACCGTCGGCGCGGACGGCGACCCGGTCGGCGTCGATGTGCGCAAGGCGGTCTTCACCCCGATGTTCGGGCCCGAGTACTGGCACTTCGTCGTCGCGATGTTCATGACCGCGGCATTCGTCGTCGCCGGGGTGTACGCGGCCGGGCTGCTGCGCGGACGGCGCGACCGGTACCACCGGCTGGGCTTTCTGGTGCCGTTCACCGCGGGTGCGGTGCTCACCCCGGTGCAGCTGGTGCTGGGCGACTTCATCGCGCGCTCCGTCTACCACCAGCAGCCGGTGAAGTTCGCCGCCATGGAACTGGTGTGGGAGACCGACACCCATGTCCCCGAGTACATCTTCGGCGTGCTCAACGAGGACGGCTCGGTCTCCGGCGGCATCAAGATCCCCTCACTGGACTCGGTGCTGGCGGGGTTCACTCCCGGCACCGAGGTGACGGGGCTGACCTCGGTTCCGGCGACCGACCGGCCGACGACCGCGCAGGCGACCATCGTGCACACCGCGTTCGACATCATGGTGGTGCTCGGCAGCCTGCTGATCCTGCTGGTCCTGTGGTTCGCCTGGTCGTGGTGGCGGCGGCGTGATCTGCCGAAGTCGCGCTGGTTCCTGCGGGCGGCGGCCTGCGCGGGCGTCGCCTCGCTGATCTCGGTGGAGGCCGGATGGGTGACCACGGAGGTGGGACGGCAGCCGTGGATCGTCTACGGGCATATGAGGGTCTCCGAGGCGGTCACGGACGAGTCGGCGGCAACGCTGTGGGCGGTGTTCGGCATCGTGGTCGTCGGCTATGCGGCGGTGCTCGCGGCGTTCGTCGCCGTCCTGCTGCGGATGCGCACCCGGTGGCGGCTGGAGGACGAGACCACAGGGGTGCGCAAGGGCGGGCCGCACGGGGGCGGCGAGGGGCCCGAGCACTCCATCCCGTACGGACCGCGGCCCGAGGCGCCGAGGGAGGCAGCCGATGATCGATGACCTGGTGGCCTGGGTCCTCGTCCTCGCCGTCGCGGCCTACGCCTGCGGGGGAGGCGCCGACTACGGGGCCGGCTTCTGGGACCTCGTCGCGGGCGGGGCCGAGCGGGGGCGGCGGCCCCGGCAGCTGATCGACCACGCCATGGCCCCGGTGTGGGAGGTCAACAATGTGTGGCTGGTCTTCGTCCTGGTGGTGATGTGGAGTGGCTTCCCCGTCATGTTCCAGGCGGTCTTCTCGGCCCTGTGGGCGCCGCTGCTGCTCGCCGTCGCGGGGCTGGTGCTGCGCGGCGCGGGCTTCGCGCTGCGCAAGCCCACGCGGCGACTGGCCGAACGGCGTGTGTACGGGGCCGCCTTCGCCGTCTCGTCGCTGCTGACGCCGTTCTTCTTCGGCACCGCGGTGGGGGCGGTCGCCTCCGGTCGGGTCGTGCCCGGCGAGCCGGCCTCCGCCGAGGTGTGGACCAACCCGACGTCGCTGTTCGCCGGGGCGATGACCGTGGCGGCCGCGGCGTTCCTCGGGGCGGTCTTCCTCACCGGGGACGCCCGGCGCTTCGCCGCGCCGGATCTGGTCGGGTACTTCCGCCGCCGGGCGCTGCTGGCGCTGGCCGCACTCGCGGCGCTGGCCTTCGCCGGCGTCTTCCTCACCCGGGACGACGCGCCCTATGTCCACCGGGGGCTGACGCACGGGGCGGGGCTTGCGGTCGTGTGCGTCGCGGGGGTGTGCGCGCTCGGCGCCGCATGGCTGCTGCTCAGGGATGCGGGCACGCAGATCACCCGAGGGGCGGCGGTGGGGGCCGTGGGGGCGGTGGTCATCGCATGGGGGCTGGCGCAGCGCCCGTATCTGCTGCCCACCTCGCTGACGGTGGCCCAGGGGGCGGGTGCGGAGGCGACGATGCGCTGGCTGGTGATCGTCTCGGTGATCGCCGTGGTGCTGGTGGGGCCGGCGCTGGTGCTGCTGTACTGGCTGGACACGCGCGGGGAACTGGAATGACGGCGGCGGGCCGGCAGCCGAAGCGGGCCCGCCGGCAGGCGTGCGCGCCTCAGGTCCGGCTGTCCGGCAGCGCCCAGCGGTGCGGGGCGATCAGCCGGTCGGCGCCGGCCGGGCCCCAGGAGCCGGGGGCGTACGGCTCGACCGGCGGCGGGTCCTGGAGCAGCGGGTCGGCCGCCTCCCAGAGCCGCTCGATCCCGTCGGAGCGGGTGAACAGCGACTGGTCGCCGAGCATGGCGTCCAGCAGAAGCCGCTCGTACCCCTCCAGCGCGTGCACGGTGTTGAAGGACTCGGCGTAGCTGAAGAGCATCTCCTGCTCGCTCAGGCGCATGGCGGGGCCGGGGGACTTGACCAGGAAACGGGCGGCGATGGCGCCGGGGTCGGCGAAGTCGATCACCAGCTCGTTGTTCCGTACGCCCGGGTCGCCTCCGCCGGCGAGCCGGAACATCCGCAGGGCGGGCTCCCGGAAGCCGAGTGTGACGACGTGCCGGCCCTGCGCCAGCGCCTTGCCCGAGCGGAGGTAGAAGGGCACGCCCGCCCAGCGCCAGTTGTCGATCTCGACGCGCAGGGCGATGTAGGTCTCCGTGTCGGAGCGGGGGTCCACTCCCTGCTCGTCCCGGTAGCCCTCGTACTGTCCGCGCACGGCGTTCTGCCGGGACAGGGGCCGGAGGCTCTGGAAGACCTTCTCCTTCTCGTCCCTCAGGGGCGCGGCGGCGAGCACGGCGGGCGGTTCCATGGCCACGAATCCCAGGAGCTGGAAGAGATGGGTCACCACCATGTCGCGGAAGGCGCCGGTCCCTTCGTAGAAGCCGGCCCGGCCCTCGATGCCGATCTTCTCCGGCACGTCGATCTGCACATGGCTGATGTGGTCGCGGTTCCAGACGGGTTCGAAGAGTCCGTTGGCGAAGCGGAGGGCGAGGATGTTGTCGACGGACTCCTTGCCCAGGAAGTGGTCGATGCGGAAGACGCGGGACTCGTCGAAGACGGCGTGGACCGCGGCGTTGAGGGCGCGGGCGGACGCCAGGTCGGTGCCGAAGGGCTTCTCCACGATCAGCCGTGCGCCCTCGGCCAGTCCGGTGTCGCCGAGGAGCTCCACGACGGAGGTGAAGGCCGCGGGCGGCACTGCGAGATGGAACAGCCGCCGCGCGTCCGGGCCGAGCTCGCGTTCGGCCGCCGCCACGGCGGCGAGGAGCGGTTCGGCGGCGCCGGGGTCGGCCGCGCCGAAGGACAGCGTCCGCGCGAACGCCTCCCAGGCGTCGCCTTCGGGGGCCGACCGTCCGAACTCTGCGACGGCGTCGTGTGCGTGGGCGCGGAAGGCGTCGTCGCTGAGCGCGAACTGGGCGGGCGCGGTGCCGACGATCCGGTAGCGTCGGGGCAGCAGTCCCGCCCTGGCGAGGTGGAAGAGGCCCGGCAGCAGCTTGCGCCGGGCGAGGTCCCCGGTCGCGCCGAACAGCACGATCACATGGTCGTCGGGGACGGGCCCCGGGTCGTCGTGCGCTGTCGCGTCGGCCGTGTTCATGCTCTCATCCCGCCTTCTCGGCGTGTCCGCCGAACTCGCCGCGCATCGCGGACAGCACCTTGCCGGTGAACTCCCCCAGCCGGCGCGATTCATAGCGCTGTGCGAGGGCGGCGCTGATGACGGGGGCGGGGACGCTCTCGTCGACGGCGGCGAGCACGGTCCAGCGGCCTTCGCCGGAGTCCGACACCCGGCCGGCGAACTCGTCGAGCCGCGGTGAGCGCGCCAGCGCGTCGGCGGTGAGGTCCACCAGCCAGGAGCCGACGACGGAGCCGCGCCGCCATACCTCGGCGACCTCGGCGACATCGATCTCGTACTGGTACGCCTCGGGTTCGCGCAGCGGCGCGGTCTCGGCGTCGACGGTGCGCCCGGTCAGCCCGGCGTCCGCGTGCTCGATGATGCTGAGCCCTTCGGCGATGGCGGCCATCATCCCGTACTCGACGCCGTTGTGGACCATCTTGACGAAGTGGCCGGCGCCGTTGGGCCCGCAGTGGAGGTAGCCGTCGGGGGCCGTCCCGTCGGCACGGGTCCTGCCGGGGGTGGCCGGGGCGCTGTCCGCGCCGGGGGCGATGGTCTTGAAGATCGGGTCGAGCCGGGTCACGGCCTCCGCTTCGCCGCCGATCATCAGGCAGTAGCCGCGCTCCAGCCCCCATACGCCGCCGGAGGTTCCGCAGTCGACGTAGTGGATGCCGTGTTCGGCGAGTTGCGCGGCGCGGACGATGTCGTCGCGGTAGTAGGAGTTGCCGCCGTCGATGACGGTGTCGCCGGACTGCA
The DNA here is from genome assembly GCF_022414575.1 of Streptomyces sp. MUM 178J. Taxonomy (GTDB): domain Bacteria; phylum Actinomycetota; class Actinomycetes; order Streptomycetales; family Streptomycetaceae; genus Streptomyces; species Streptomyces chengmaiensis. Next base: position 166,031 of record NZ_JADWYQ010000002.1, read on the forward strand.
GCAGACCGGTGAGCTGGTCGAGCGCCGGCTGCACGACTCCGGCGGGCACCATCAGCCAGACTGCGCGGGGCGGGGTCAGCTCGGCGACGAGGGCCTCCATGGAGGAGGCGGGCGTCGCGCCCTCGTCCGCCAGCTTCTGCACGGCGGCGGGATCGAGGTCGTGGACGACGCATCGGTGGCCGTCCCCCATCAGCCGGCGCACGAGATTGGCGCCCATGCGGCCGAGCCCGACCATGCCGAGCTGCATAGGTGTGTCCGTGGTCATGGGCGGCCTCCCGTTGGTCGGTGGGTGGGGCTTTCGCGTCGGGGCGCGTCGGGATTGCGGGTCTCAGGTGAGGGCGGAGCTCTGTGCGGTGATGCGGGCCATCAGGTCACGCCAGGAGGCGACGAAGGACGCCGCGCCCTCGTTCTGGAGGCGGGAGGCGAGCGCCTGGAGGTCGACGCCCGCGGCGGCGAACCGGCCGAGCGTCTCGTCGCAGTCGCCGCCGTCGGCCGGAAGGGGCCGGTCGACCTCTCCGTGGTCGTGGAAGGCCTCCAGGGTGGCGTCGGGCATGGTGTTGACGGTGAACGGCGCGGCCAGCCCGTGGACGTACAGCGTGTCGGGGGCTTCCGGGTCCTTGGTGCGGGTGCTGGCCCACAGGAGCCGCTGCATTCGCATGCCCGCGTTCTGCAGGCGCCGCACCCGGTCGGAGTCGGACAGCGTGCGGTAGGCGCGGTAGACGTCGAGCCCCACGGCGAGCCCCAGCCGGTCCTGGAGCTCCTGCGGCGCCCGGTCGGCGACGGCGACGTCCCAGCGGGACATGAAAACCGAGGCGACCGAGCCGACGGCTGGGTCCAGACCGGCCGCGACACGCCGCTCGGCCCCCTCGAGGAAGGCGTCCGCGGCTGCGCGGTAGTGGTCGGCGGAGAACAGCAGGGTGACGTTGACGGGCACGCCTGCGGCGATGCACTCGGTGATCGCCGGGAGTCCTTCCGGGGTGCCGGGGATCTTGATGAAGAGGTTGCGTCGGCCTGCGCGGGCATGCAGGTCCTTCGCGGCCCGCACGGTCGCCCGGGTGTCGTGGGCGAGGTCGGGGGACACCTCCAGGGAGACCCAGCCGTCGACGCCGTCGGTGCGGTCGTGCACGGGCAGGAACAGATCCGCCGCCCGGCGCAGGTCTTCCAGGGCCAGCTCAAAGAACAGCTCCTCGCCGAAGTGTCCGCGCGCCGACAGCTCCGCGATGGCGCTGTCGTAGTCGCCGGAGGCGATGGCCTTGTCGAAGATGGACGGGTTCGAGGTGAGGCCGGTGACGGAGTACGCGTCGATGTAGTGCTGGATCTTCCCCGAGTCGAGCATGCCGCGGGTGATGTTGTCGAGCCACAGGCTCTGGCCGTGCTCGCGCAGGGTCTCGGTCGCTTTCACACCGCCACCCCCTGCCGCTCGGCGACCAGTTCGCGTGCGGCCTGGGCGACTCTCTCGGGAGTGAAGCCGAACTTGGTCAGCAGATGCTTCAGCGGGGCCGACGCGCCGTAGGTGTGCATGCCGATGACGATCCCCCGGTCGCCCACGTACCGGTCCCAGCCGAAGGCAGAGGCCTGCTCGACGCCCACCCGAGCGGTGACGGCGGGCGGCAGCACCCGGTCCCGGTACTCCTTGGGCTGGCGGTCGAACAGCTCCCAGCAGGGCATGCTGACGACCCTGGCGGCGATGCCGTCTCCGGCGAGTTCCTCGCGGGCGGACAGCGCGAGGGAGACTTCGGAGCCGGTGGCCATCAGGATGACGTCCGGTTGTCCGTCGGGCGCGTCGGCGAGGACGTACGCGCCTTGGGCCAGGCCGGAGGCGGGCGCGAGCCGCGAGCGGTCGAGCGTCGGCAGGGCCTGCCGGGAGAGGACCAGCGCGGCCGGCTCGCGGCGCAGTGCCGTGACGGTCCGCCAGGTCTCGGTCACCTCGCCCGCGTCGCAGGGGCGGAAGACGAGGAGACCGGGCATGGCGCGCAGTCCGGCGAGCTGCTCTACGGGCTGGTGGGTGGGGCCGTCCTCGCCCACTCCGATGGAGTCGTGGGTGAAGACGTGGATGACGGGGATCTCCATCAGGGCCGACAGCCGGATGGCCGCCTTGGCGTAGTCGGAGAAGATCAGGAATCCGGACCAGTACGGGCGGAGTTTGGTCAGCGCCATGCCGTTGGCGACGGCCGCCGCCGCGTGCTCGCGGATGCCGAGGTGGAGGTTGCGCCCGGAGGGCTCGTCGGGCTGGAAGTCGCCCGCGCCGCCGAAGGTGAGGCGGGTCTTGGTCGACGGCGACAGGTCGGCCGAGCCGCCGAGCAGCCAGGGCACCTTCTGGGCGAGGGCGTTGAGCACCTGTCCCGAGGAGTCTCGGCTGGCGATCCCCTTGGGGTCGGCGGGGAAGTCGGGCAGGTCGCCGTCCCAGCCGTCGGGCAGTTCACGGCGCTGGATGCGGTCCAGTTCGTCGGCCAGGGCGGGCCAGGCGGCGCGGTAGGCGTCGAGCTGCTTCTCCCACGCGCCGCGCAGCTCCGCTCCGCGTGCGCCGATGCCCCGGTCGAACCAGTCCCGCACGCCGTCGGGGATGTGGAAGGTCTCGTCAGGCGGCATGCCGAGGAAGCGTTTGGTCTCCCGTACGCCCGCCGCCCCGAACGGCGCCCCGTGGGCCTTCGGGGAGTCCTCCACGGGGGAGCCGTAGCCGATGTGGCTGTGCACCAGGATGAGGGTGGGGCGCTCGGTCTCGGCATGGAAGGAGTGGAAGGCGCGTGCCGCGGCGTCGAGGTCGTTGGCGTCGGAGACGGTGGTGACGTTCCAGCCGTAGGCGAGGAAGCGGGCGGCGACGTCCTCGGTGAAGGTGATGTCGGTATGGCCCTCGATCGTCACCCGGTTGGAGTCGTAGATCCAGCACAGGTTGGACAGTCCGTGGTGTCCGGCGAGGGAAGCGGCCTCGGAGGAGACGCCCTCCATCATGCAGCCGTCTCCGGCGAGCGCGTAGACGTCGTAGTCGAAGAGCTCGAAGCCCTCCTTGTTGTACCGGGCGGCGAGCCAGCGGCCCGCCATCGCCATGCCGACGGAGGTGGCGACGCCCTGGCCGAGGGGGCCGGTGGTGGTCTCGACCCCGCTGGTCCAGCGGTACTCGGGGTGCCCGGGACAGCGGGAGTCGAGCTGCCGGAAGCTCTTGAGGTCGTCGAGCGTCACCGAGGCGCGCCCCAGGATCTCGTAGTCCGGGTCTACGGCCCGCACACCGGTCAGATGCAGCAGGGACCACAGCAGTGCGGAGGCATGGCCTTCGGACAGCACGAAGCGGTCGCGGTTGGGCCAGATGGGGTCCCGGGGGTCAAAGCGGAGGAATCTCTGCCACAGCGTGTACGCGACGGGCGCGATCCCCATCGGGGTACCCGGATGGCCGGACTCGGCCTGCTGGATCGCGTCCATGCACAGGCCGCGGATGGTGTTCACCGACAGAGTGTCCAGGTCGGTCATGGGCGCTTTCCGTTGCTCGGGCGGACACGGGCACTTCCAGTACATGCCGCATCGCCCGCACCCGCACCCGCACGGGGCTCCGCCGTACGCCATCTGCCCGCCGCCCGCGGTCCCGGGCCCGCGCGGACGGGCGGGCGGGCCCGGTCAGCCGTGCGGGACGACGGCCACGGGGCACGGGGCGTGGTGGATCACGGCGTGCGTGGTGGAGCCGATGTGCGTTCGCGGCTCATGCCCGCGGTGGCGGCCCACGACCAGCAGCCGCGCCCCGGCGGCCGCCTCCACGAGGCGCCGGCCCGACCGCCCGGACACCACCTGCTCGTCCACCGCCATCTGGGGGAACCGGTCGCGGTACGGGCGTACGGCATCCGAGACTGCCGTCGTCAGCTGCTGCTCCGCCTTCGCCCCGGCGTCGCTCTCCGCGACGGCCCTGTGGTGGAGGGCGGCCAGCCGCCAGCTGTGCACGATGTGCAGCGGCGCGGAGTGGCGGGCCGCGAAGTCGGCGGCGAAGTCGATCACCTCGTCCGCGGGGTGCTTCAGATCCAGTCCGAGGACCACCCGGCCGTCGCCGGGCTCTCCGGGACGCGTCCCGTCACCGTGCCGCACGAGCACGACCGGCCGCTCGGCCTGCGCCACGACCTCCTGCCCCACCGAGCCGAAGAGAAAGCCGCCGGCCGCGCCGAAGCCGTGGGAGCCCAGCACCAGCATCTCGGCGTCGGCGCCCGCGGCCAGGAGCACGCGGGTGGGAGCGTCCTCGATCTCCTCGGCGGTCGTGGCAAGCCCGGGCCTGCGCGCCCGCGCCCGCTCCTCCATCTCGCCGAGCAGACTGCGCGCCCGCTCGGCCAGTTCGTCACGGGCGGGCTGCACGGCGACGATCGGATGCTCCTGCCAGAGCGAGGCGTTGACCAGCCGCAGACCGGCGTCCCGCAGGGCGGCCTCGTCCGCGGCCCAGTCCACCGCCGCCAGGCTCTCGTCGGAGCCGTCCACGCCGACCGCGATCTGTCCCGGCATGCTGCCTCTCCTCGTCTCGTGGGGGTTCCTGCGAACGATCCGTCGCGGGTGTCCGCACGGGAGAACACTTCTGATCAAAACTCATCATCGCTGGCGAAATCATGCCATGACGGTCGCTCAGTCAGGCGCTCTCCGGGCCCCGACGGGATGTCATGGCTGGCTGCGGCCGCGGGTCGCCGCGGGAGAGGTCGCCGCTCTGCCCGAGCCGGTGATCGGGGTACTGGTCCTCGGCCCCGTCATCGAGACCGCGCGCCGGTGGCCGGCCGGCACATACGACGTCGATCTCGGCCGGGCCGCACGCATCCTGCCCGAGCGGATCTGGCGGTCCGTGCAGCCGGACGGGAGCGGGGCCCGAGCGACCGCCCGCGCCGTCGGCCGGGCTCCTCGCACACGGCCGCAGCCGGTGGGCCGACTGGCTGGAGCCTTCTGTTCCGCAACCGCTCCGCTGGGGTTTTTGAGCGCCGACACACGTCTGATGCCTGTGAGTTGGCTTATTCGCGCCGGTGACACCCCTCAGCCGATCCCTTATCTATGGCATACGTGTGCGAGATCCCGACGACCAGTCGAACGACAGGAAAGCGCGCCCGCGGGCGCCGGCATCGCGGGGGTGGCAGATCAGTGTTGGCCAAGCGGACCAGACCTATGGCGGGCTTGACTTCTCATGACGGATGCGGCTCTCTGCCGGACTGCGCTCGGAGCGCCGACGGCGAGGCGGGCGGGCCGCAAACGCCGACGTATCTGGTCCTGGGCCCGCTGGAGGTCCGGCGGGCGGGTGTGCCGTGCACCCCCACGGCCCGCAAGCGGCGCGCGCTGCTGGCGCTGCTGCTGCTCCACGCGAACCGGTCGTTCCCGGTGGGCGCCCTGATCGACGAACTGTGGGACGGCCGGCCTCCCCGGTCGGCGGTGGCGACGCTGCAGATGTATGTGTCGGGGCTGCGCCGGACGCTGGACCCCGGGCACAGCCGCGAGGGCCGCGACCCCCGACGGCATCCGCTGCTCCGCACCTCCGGCTCCGGCTATCAGCTGTGCGTACGACCGGGTGAGCTGGATCTGGACCGGTTCCGGGCGGCGGCCGCCCACGGCCGGGAGCTGATGGCCGCCGGTGACTGCCCGGCGGCCACGGAATCGTTTCGGCAGGCGTTGGCCCTGTGGCGGGGCACCCCCCTCGGCGATCTGGGCCAGAGCGGCCTCCCCGCCCACTACGCGGTACGGCTGGAGGAGGAGCGCCTGGCGCTGGTCCACGACCGGGTCGGCGCGGACATCTGCAGGGGCCGGGCGCACGAGGTGGTGGGCGAACTCGAGGAGCTCTGCGCACGTCACCCGCTGCGCGAGGGCTTCCATGAGCAGCTGATGCTGGCCCTCGCCGCGACCGGACGCCTCGCGGAGGCCCTGGACGCGTATGCGCGGGCCCGGCGCACGGTGGTGGAGAACACCGGGATCGAGCCGGGCCCCGGCCTCAGGAGCACCCAGCAGGCCCTGCTGACCGGGGCCCTCCCGGGCAACGCCGGCCATGAGCGGTGCGGCGCCCGTACGCTCCAGCCGGCGGCCGGCCGTCGCTGAGGTCGTCCCGTACGCCGAGGCCGGTCCGACCCGAGGGGCCGTCCGGGCGGGGCGAGGGCCCCGGAGCCGGGCGGCGGACGCCGAAGCGCGGCGGCGGGTCAGTCCGGCGGGCCGGGCAGGGCGCGGCCAAGACGCCAGTCCAGGCGGCGGTGGAAGTACACCAGAGGCTCGCCCTCTTTGAGCACGCAGTGCACCGCCTCGCCCACCACGATGACATGGTCGCCGTGCGGGAACAGCGCCTCCGCCCGGCACTTGACGTAGACGGGCACATCCGCGAGGCGCGGCACCTCCCCGTCCCACTCCCACAGCGCATCGGCGAACTTGTCCTCGGCACTGCCCGCGAAGACCCGGGCCAGGGCGGCGTCCGTACGGGCCAGCAGATGGACGCCGAAGGCGGCGCCCGCCCCGGTCCCCAGCTCGCGGCAGGTGCGCGAGCTGCGGGCGAGCGCCACGAGCACCGAGGGAGGGTCCACGCTGTACGAGCAGAGCGACGACACCAGCAGCCCGCACGGCCGGCCGTCGGCCCCCCGCAGGGACACCACCGCCACGCCCGACACCAGGCGGGACATCGCCTCGGTGAAGCGTTCCGCCGACTCGGTCCGCTCCCGCCGTCCCAGACCCGTCTCCCGCTGCCCCAGCCCCATGCGGCCCCGCCCCTAAGCCTGCTCGCGCTCTGCGGCGCGGCGCAGACAGGACTCCCGGCGGCTGCGCGCCTCGGGGTCCTCGGCGGCCTCCAGCACGGCGTCAAAGTCGGCCACGGCCCGCGGGTAGCCGCCCGCGGCCTGGTGGACCACACCGCGGTTGAACCGGAACTCGGGCCGGTCGCCGAGTTCCACAGCGCGGTCGAAGTCGGACAGAGCCGCCGTCAGATCGCCGTCCAGATAGGCCAGTTCGCCCCTGACCGCCCAGGCTTCGGCCAGCTGCGGATCGCTGCCCAGCGCCGCAGCCAGCGCCTCGCGGGCCTCGGCGAGGCGGCCCTGCTCCCCCAGCAGGCGTCCTTGCAGACAGAGCAGACGGGCGTGGCCGGGGACCTGCCGCAACCCCGCCGCGACGCTCTCGAGTGCGACGTCGGGCTCCTTGAGGTCGGCCAGCAGTCCCGCACGCGCCAGCAGCGCCTCCGGATGGCCGGGCTCCAGCTCCAGCGTGCGGTCGAAGTCGGCCAGCGCCCCTTCGGCATCGCCGAGTTCCAGCCGGGCGTCGCCCCGGTTGTAGTACGCCTCGGGGAAGGGGGGTTCCAGGGTCAGCGCCCGTTCGTAGTCGGCGACGGCCTCCTCCAGCCGGCCGAGTCTGCGCAGGATGCCGCCCCGGTTGAAGTAGTGGTCGGCGAAGTCGCTGTCCACGTCGATGATCTGGGCGTAGTCGGCGAGCGCGTCCTCGGAACGGCCGCTCATGCCGTTCACCTGTGCCCGGTTGTAGCGCAGGCCCACCCGGTGCCAGGTCCGCTCGCCGATGCCCAGTTCCCGGTCCAGCCGGGCCATTCCCTCGTCGAGCAGCCGCAGCGCCTCGTCGTGCCGGCCGGCCCTGACCTCCACCAGGGCGAGCCCGTTGCGGTTGAACACCGAGTAGAAGGCGCGCTCCTTGGGGTCGGGCAGCAGATCCGATATCGCGATCGCCTGGTTCACCCAGGCCCTGGCGCGGCGCTCGTCGCGCCGCTCGGGCGGGAAGTGGCGGGCGTAGAGCATGCCCGTCTCATAGGCCAGGCTCATATGGTGCAGGGGCACGACGGTGGCGGCGCGCGCCTGTTCCTGCACCGCCTCCGACTCCTCCGGGCGTCCTGCCGCGGCGAGGCACACGCAGGTGTCGCGGGTGAAGGTCCACCACAGCTCCGGGCGTTCGGCGGGATCCACCCGGTGTCGGCCGTCCTCGCCGAGCTCGGCGGCGGCATGGTAGAAGCCCAGATACTTGCAGCGGCTCAGGGCCCAGCGCAGGGCCTCCAGCCCGGCGCCGTCGCGGTCGCCGCCGCGCAGCAGATGGTAGGGCAGCGCGCCCAGCTTCAGCGACGGTTCCTCGTCCGCCCGCGCGAGCAGGGTCTCGGCCCTGCGGTCGTGGAGGGCCGTGCGCTCGGCGGCGGAGATCCGTTCGTACGCGGCGAGGAGCGCAGGGTCGTCATCGGTGCAGTCGCCCTCCACATGGCGGGCTGCGGCCTCCCGGTCGCCGTCCCGCTCCGGCGCCGAGGCCGCGGCGGCTGCGGGTGCGGGTGCGGCTGTCGGGCGGATGACCCGGGTGGTGTGCGCGGCGAGCGCCTCGGGCAGCGAGACCGAGAGCATTCCCGGCGGGTCGGCCGGGGTCCGGGTGTCCGTGCACACCACGAGGGTGAGCAGTTCGGCGGGGATGCGCCGAAGCGCGGCCGCCAGGAACTCCTGGTCGGTGACGTCGGCGTGGTGGACGTTCTCGACGACCAGGGTGCGCGGGGCCCCGTCGGCGTCGGGCAGCGCGGCGAGCAGGAAGTCCACCAGGCCGTGCGCGATCCGCAGCGAGTGCAGCCGGGCCGGGTACCTGCTGGCCTGGCCCGGCGCTTTGGCGTTCTGCTCCAGGACCCGCACGATCGGCGGCACCAGGGGAAGCAGCTCGGGTGTGCTCTCCTGGAGTTCGATGTAGTGCCGGTCGGCCAGTTCGGGGCGGCGGCGCAGCGCTTCGGGGGCCGTCAGGCGCAGCAGCGCCCCGGCCGCGGAGTACGGACCGCGCAGCCGCCGGTGGGCGTCCACGGCCGCCGACGGGGAGGGCAGTTCGACGCCGGCGCGGAGCCGGTCGCGCTCGCGGCGCTGGGGAGCCGATATCCAGTAGTGGCCGGTCATGAACCTGCCTTTCACAGCGGGGCCGTTCGGGGGCGTCCGTCAGGCGATGACGTGGTGGGGCCGGGACCGCCGTTCGCGGATGCGTTCTCTGACGGCGATCCAGATGGTGAGGGCGAGCTGCGCGAACGTCAGAAAGAGGAAGACCGAGGAGTCCAGGAGCCCGACCCAGCTCGCCTGCTGCCCGGCGCCGAAGCGGTCGACCGCGCCCGACACCATCTGGACCAGGACCGGGGCGAGGGCAAGTACGAAGGTGCCGAGGCTTACCGTGTAGCCGACCACGATCAGCCAGGAGTACCAGCGGGCCGCCCGGCGGTCGACGGGGTGGAACAGGGACTCGTCGGCCAGTCGGCCGGTCCGCCCGAGCAGCCGCAGAACGCGGTTGCGCAGCAGGCGAATGGACGTGGTGTGCAGATCCACACAGCCGAGCATGGTGGTGATCAGCACATAGACGTCGGTGCGCAGATACAGGAAGAACTGCCACAGCAGCCGCAGCACCGCCGCGAAGGCCAGCGCAAGGCACACCCGGCTGGTGAGGGTGTCCGCTCCGCCGGGGCCGCGCGCCGCGTCGGCCACCGTGATGAGCAGCGCGATCAGGACGCAGTCGGCCAGCATCCCGGCCATGATCGGCAGATAGCGCCTTCTCCGTTCGACGGCGACCAGGCCGTCCAGCGCCGTCTCCACCACCAGGAAGTAGAACCGGTACGACATCCGGGTCCTGGACCGCACGCCGAGACGGCGTGCGGCCAGCGCGTGGAAGGCCTCGTGGATGGCGATGAGCGGTACGGCGGCGATCAGGAGCACCACGCTGATCACCGCGTAGTAGTCGCTGAAGAGCAGATCCTGGGCGGTCGGGACCAGGTCCGGGGAGCGGATCATACGCAGCGCCGCCCAGGCCACGATCGCCGCGTAGCAGACCCAGGCGAGGGGCGAGAACAGCGCCCGGCCGAGGCGCTGCCAGCGCAACTGCTCCGGGGCGCCCGCTTCCTCGCCGTCCTCCCGGACGAACCCCAGTTCGCGCAGGGCGTCGACGACGTCCTGGACATCGGCCCGCTCGCCGTACTCGGCGGCGTACCAGTCGGAGGCCTGCGCCGGCGTGTCCCCTTCCGCCAGCCGGCGCACCAACCGGGCCCCGTCCGGCGGGAAGATCGCGTAGGAGTCGGTGTCGGGACGCCCGATGGTGACTTCCCCGCCGTCTTCCAGATACACCAGCGGGTGGAGCGTCAGCGGGGTGTCAGCATCGGCGCGGATGCCGTGCTCCGCCATGTGTTCTCCCTCGGCTCGCGGTCCGGTCCCGGCGCCGGGCGACCGTCCGCCCCCGGTGGCGCCGTCGTACCGCGGGGGTCCGAACCGCATGGGCTCTCCCGCGGACACGACGGCGCCCGGGGCCCTGGCAGCACGCCAGCGGCCCGGAACTCAGCTGATCCGGGATCAGTTGGGGTTCGTGTACAGGCTGCAGGCCGAGGACGTCAGACGGACCGGGCCGGCCTTGCGGATCTGGATCTTCTTCATCAGAACACCTCCTTCGCAGGAGCGGGGGCTGCGGACGTCCTCATCCTGGCGAGGGCCGCCAGATTTTCTCCATAAGCCCGCCAAATCCCCTTCACGGCATGGGCACATGTCGCGGGGCCGCATCGGCGACGCTCCGCGCGCGGGATCCCCGAGGGCCTTCCTCGCCCGCCGCCTGGCCACCCGGCGGCAAGTCGTCCGGGCCATCGGCCGGCTCACCGCCGAGGGGGCATGGCGACGCCCGTTGATCCGTCGCCCTGACCGGAGGAGGGGTAGCCGTACCGGCCCCGCAGAGGCACGAAGCGGGCCGCCGTGAGGACGCGCACCCGCGCCAGCCCGGACTCCGTGCGGCGGAAGCACACGACCTCCTCCCGCCCGCCCGGCCCGATGGGCTGCACCAGGCGGCCGCCGATCCTCATCTGCGCGGCGAGCGGGGGCGGCACCTCGGGGAACGCGGCCGAGACGATGACCGCGTCATACGGCGCACGGTCCGGCGCGCCCCCGCTGCCGTCCCCGACGCGCAGATCGACATTGCGGACGCCCTGCAGGGCGAGGTTGCGCCGGGCCTGTGCCGCGACGTCCGACAGCAGCTCCACACTGACCGCGTCGGCGGCGAGACGGGCGAGCAGCGCCGTCTGGAATCCGAGACCGCCGCCGATCTCGAGGACGTGTTCACCGCCGCGCAGGCCGAGGGCTTCGATCATCATGGCGGACAGCGAGGGCTGCGTGGTCACTTGCCCGTGCCCGATCGGGACGGGCACGTCCTCATAGGCGAGGGCGGCGTGCTCGGCGGGGACGAACCCGCTCCGCGGCGTGTCGCGCACGGCCCGGAGCAGCCGCTCGTCGCGGATGCCGACCGCTCGAAGGGTCCGCACGAGGTCCTCGGGAGAGCGCGCCCCGGTCACCGTTCCCAGGCTAGTGCCGCGACCGGCAGTGTCTGCCCGTCAAGGAGCGTCGTCCGGCGCCTTCGGGCGCCCCCGCGCCCGAAGGGCTGCCGGGGGAGACCGCAAGACGGCCGGAAGTCCTCGCAGCGGAGCTGCTCAGGGCTTTCGGCCGACACAGCGTGGGGGCTCCTCCGGGCCCGCAGGGCCCAGGGGCTGGGGGTCCCGCCCACGCCGGAGGCTGTGAGGGAGCGTGCAGGGCGGCGCGAGTGGGCAAAGCCCACCGGGAGGGGCACAGTGCCCCGCCGGACGCGCCCGGTCACCGGGCGGCGGGGCCGGCCGGTCGCCCCGGCCCTGGCCGGTCGCGCCGGCCCTGGCCGGGTTCCCGGGCCCGCCGCCCGATCCGGCAGTACGGCCCGGCTCCCGTACGTCAGCGCTCGGCGGGCTGGAACCAGGCGGGGCCGTCCGCCAGCGCCTGTTTGATCCGGAACACGGCGAACTCCTGCAGCTCCGGCAGCGCGTCCACCGGGAACCACCCGACGTCCAGGGACTCCTCGTCGTTGACCCGCGCCTCGCCGCCGGTCGCCCGGCACCGGAAGGTGATGTCCATGAACTGGCACCGGTCGCCGTTGGGGTACGTGATCGGCTTCTGGAACGCCTGGACGAGCACGACCCGTTCGGCGACGGAGCGCACCGCGGTCTCCTCGTACACCTCGCGGACCGCCGTCGCGGCGGGCTCCTCGCCCGGCTCCGGGATTCCACCGATGATCGACCAGTTGCCGGTGTCGGCGCGTCTGCCCAGCAGCACCCGGCCCGCGTCGTCGAGGACGACGGCGCTGACGCCGGGGAGGAACAGCAGCTGATGCCCGGCGCTGGCCCGGATCGCACGGATGAAGTCAGGGGTCGGCATGGCCCGAGACTAGCCTTCGGCGTGCTCGCGCCGACGGGCCTTCACCGCACCGCCGGCGGCCCAGCCGATTCCCCCGGCGGCCACCAGGAGCAGGGCCGCCTCGGGCCAGACGCCGAGCCAGGTGGCGGGGGTGAGCGAGGAGCGCAGCGGCACCTCGGCGACCAGGGCGTCCGGGGTGAACATCTCGGTCTGCTGCACGACCTCGCCGTCCGGCATGATCACCGCGCTGACGCCGCTGGTCACCGGGACGACGACCGACCTGCCGTGTTCGACGGCCCGCACCCGCGACATCGCGAGCTGCTGGTAGGTCATCTCGCTGCGCCCGAACGTGGCGTTGTTGCTGGGTACGGAGATGAGCTGGGCGCCGTGGTCGACGGTGTCCCGGGCGGCGTCGTCGAAGGCCGCCTCGTAGCAGGTGACCAGCCCGACCTTGGCGCCCGCCAGGTCGAAGACGCCGACCTTCTGGCCGGGGCCGAAGTCGCGGCGCACCCGGTCGACGTCCTCATTGAAGATCCGCACGAAGGAGCGCAGCGGGATGTACTCGCCGAAGGGCTGGACATGGCGCTTGTCATAGGTGTCGACGGGGCCGCGCTCGGGGTCCCACTCGATGAGGGTGTTGCGGAGCCTGCCGGTCTCGGGGCTGACCACCGCGCCCACGACGGTCGGCGCGCCGATCGCCTTCACCGCCTCGTCGATGACGGCGCGGGCGTCGGGATTGCGGTACGGGTCGAGGTCGGAGGAGTTCTCCGGCCACAGCACGAAGTCGGGCTGCGGGACCTTGCCCGCCGCCACGTCCTCGGCCAGCTGCTCGGTGCGCTGGGCGTGGTTGTCGAGGACCGCGCGGCGCTGCGCATTGAAGTCCAGGCCCAGCCGCGGAACGTTGCCCTGGATCGCGGCGACGGTCGCCGTGCCGTCCTCCGCGGAGTCGTCGACCAGGGGGAGGGCGGCGAAGGCGGCGGCGAACGGGGCGAGGAGCGACGCCAGCGCGGCGGCGGCCGCCCCGCGGGGCAGCAGGCCGGTGCGGCGGAAGGCGAGCCCCCTGCGCACGGTCTCGTACAGCCCGAAGCCGCAGAGCACGACGGCGAAGCTGAGCAGTGGCGTCCCGCCGAGGGCCGCGAGCGGCAGGAACACGCCGTCCGCCTGCCCGAATGCGATCTTCCCCCAGGGGAAGCCGCCGAACGGCACACGCGCGCGGAGGGCCTCCCCCGCGACCCAGGCGGCCGCGCCCCACAGCGGCCAGGCGGGCAGCCGGCTGACGGCGGCGACGCCCATGCAGGCGACGGCGATGAACAGCGCCTCCACCGCGGCGAGAGCCAGCCAGGGGAAGGGGCCGACCTCCTCGCCCGTCCAGATCAGCAGCGGCAGCAGAAAGCCGAGGCCTGCGAGGTAGCCGAGCCCCAGGCCTGCGCGCAGCCGCCGTCCGTGCAGCGCCCAGCCGAGCAGGGCGAACGCGAGCGGCGCGAGCCACCACAGGAGGCGGGGCGGGAAGCTGGCGTACAGCAGGAACCCGGAAAGCGCGGCGGCGCCGGGCCTCGGGAGCCGCCGCCGCAGCAGCAGCGGCCGCGGGGCGTCCGCGGGGGCGGAGGGCCGGGGAGTCTCGACGGCGGTCATGGTGGAGCTCACGTGGCGGAGTCTACGGCGGTCGGCCGGGGGCTCGGAGGTCCCCCACCCTCCCCTCCCGAAACTGGGGCTTCCGCTCCCGTGAATCAAGCCCCGCCTGGGGGCGCCTGTGCGGGGGCACCCCCGGACGGAGTCTGGGGAGGTAGCCGGGGGAGTCTGCGGCGCGGGGGGCTGAGGGCGGAGCCCCCGGTCAGGGCTCCGCGGCGAGGCCCAGGCGGGCCCGGATCACGCGCACCGCGGTCGCCGCGTCGTCGACCGTCACCGTGAACGTTCTGCCGTCGCCGAGCGTGACCGCCATGCCCTCGCCTCTGCGGACGACCACGGCCGTGCCCTTCTCCGGCCGCCAGCGGTACCCCCAGCCGCCCCACTGGCGCGGGGTGACCTTGGGCACGAAATCCGCGCCGACCACGTGCGCCAGCAGGATGCGGCGGCGCGGCAGGCCCATGTGGCCGCACCGCACCTCCAGCGACTCATGGTCGACGGTGACGGCCACATGGACGAAGGCGAGCGTCCCGTACATGATCAGCAGGCCGGCGGCCACGCACCCGACCACGGACATCAGCAGCGGGGCGACGCCGGAGGTCCAGTTCGAGACCACGGCCAGCTCGACGCCGAGTGCCACACACGCCGCGCCCACCGCGGAGAGCAGCCACTGCACACGGTTGGTCGCGCGGCCGGTCCAGATCGCGGGAAGGGGCGGCTCGGCGGCGCGCCTCACACCATGGGGGTGGTCCCTCATGGCAAGCAGGTTACTCAGGATCGCGGGTCAGCGCGCGGGAGTGACCGTCCGCAGCAGACGGCCTTCGGCATAGCCGAGAGCGGCCTCGGGGAGGGGGGCCTCCCGCCCGTTGAGCAGGACGGTCAGCGACGCCTCACTCCGGGGGGCGTCGGGGTCGGGCTCCACGCCGAGGCGGCGCAGCGCCTGCGCGGCCACGGCGCCGGCCGAGCCGTGCAGAACGAGCGGCGGATCCGCGGAGGGCCGTACCGCCGAACGGATGCTTTCGGCGACCAGCTCGTAGTGGGTGCAGCCGAGGACGACGGCGCGGACGGCGTCGGGGGTGAGCGCGGCGGCCGCGGCCACGGCCTTCTCGACCGCGGCCTCGTCCCCCTGCTCCACGGCGTCCGCAAGGCCGGGGCAGGGCACCTCGGTCACCTCGACGCCGTCGGCGAAGTCGCGGATGAGCCCCCGCTGGTAGGGGCTGCCCGTGGTGGCGGGCGTGGCCCAGATGGCGACGGGGCCGCCGCCGGCCGCCGCGGGCTTGATCGCGGGAACGGTGCCGATGACGGGGACGTCCGGCTCCAGTTCGGCGCGCAGCGCGGGCAGGGCGTGCACGGAGGCGGTGTTGCAGGCGACGATCAGCGCGTCGGGGCGCTGTGCGACGGCCGCGCGGGCCACGGTCAGCGCGCGCTCGGTCAGATCCTCGGGGGTGCGCGGCCCCCAGGGCATGCCGCCGGGGTCACAGGACAGCACGAGATCCGCGTCGGGCCGCAGCCGCCGCACCGCGGCAGCCGCCGGCAGCAGGCCGATTCCGGAGTCCAAAAGCGCGATCTTCACCCGGTCACCATAGTCGACGGCCCTTGCGGGAGCTGCCCTGTGGGGCAGACTGCGACGGGTGAGCGCCCTCGCATGGACCGCCGTCGTCTCGCTGGCCGCCTGGCTGTGGCTGCTGCTCGGCCAGGGTTTCTTCTGGCGCACCGATCAGCGTCTGCCGCCCCGCGAACCGCCCGCCGACTGGCCGGATGTGGCCGTCGTCGTACCCGCCCGGGACGAGGCCGGGGTGCTGCCGGTCAGTCTGCCGACGCTGCTGGCGCAGGACTACCCGGGCAGAGCGGAGATCGTTCTTGTGGACGACGGCAGCTCGGACGGCACGGGCGGGCTGGCCCGCACGCTGGCGGATCGGTACGGCGGGCTGCCGCTGCGGGTGGTGTCCCCCGGTGAGCCTCCGCCGGGCTGGACGGGGAAGCTGTGGGCGCTGCGGCACGGCATCGAGGCGGCCCGTGCGGGCAGGCCGGTCGCCGAGGGGCCGGAGTATCTGCTGCTCACCGACGCGGACATCGCACACGGCCCGGACAGCCTGCGGGAACTGACCGCCGCCGCGTGCACCGGTCGCCTCGATCTGGTGTCGCAGATGGCGCGGCTGCGCGTCGACTGCGCCTGGGAGCGGCTGACCGTTCCCGCTTTCGTGTACTTCTTCGCGCAGCTCTACCCCTTCCGGTGGGTCAACCGGCCGCGGGCCCGGACCGCCGCGGCGGCCGGGGGCTGTGTGCTGCTGCGGACTGAGGCGGCCGAGCGGGCGGGCGTCCCGGAGTCCGTCCGGGAGGCGGTGATCGACGATGTGTCGCTGGCGCGGGCGGTGCAGCGCTCCGGGGGACGGATCTGGCTGGGGCTCGCGGAGGCGGTGGACAGCGTGCGGCCCTATCCGCGGCTGGCCGATGTGTGGCGGATGGTGTCGCGCAGCGCCTATGCCCAACTGCGGCACAGCCCGCTGCTGCTGGCGGGCACGGTGGCCGGGCTGGCCGTGGTGTACCTGGCCCCGCCTGCGGCCCTGTGCGCCGGTCTGCTCCTGGGCGACGCCCCCGCCGCCTGGGCCGGGGGCACTGCGTGGGCGGTGATGGCCGGCACGTATCTGCCGATGCTGCGCTACTACGGCCAGTCGCCGCTGTGGGCTCTGCTGCTGCCGTGTACGGCGCTGCTGTATCTGCTGATGACGGTCGACTCGGCCGTGGCGCACCGGCGGGGGCGCGGCTCGGCGTGGAAGGGGCGGACGTACAGCCGCCCCGAACCCGCCGCGCCGGACCGATGAAGCCCCGGCGGCGGCACCCTACTTGCGGCCGGGCGTCCAGTTCATTCCCCAGCCGTACGCGTAGTCGACGGTGCGCTGAGGGCTGACGCCGCGCTCGGGGATGAGGAAGCGCGCCTCGCGCTGGACGACGAGGTCGGAGCCGGTGTTGGTGATGAGGGCGAGGGCGCAGACGGGCGAGGGCACGGTGCACTCGCCGAGGGAGAAGTCGACGGGCGCGCCGTGCTGCGGCTGGAGTGTGACGTGGGCGTCCAGGTCGGCGAAGCTCCGCGCCCCCTCGTAGATGGTGACGAAGATGAGGACACGGCGGAGCTTGTCCTTGTGGTCCAGGTTGACGGTGAGGTTCTCGCCGGCCGAGCCGCCGGTGCGGTCGTCGCCGTCGAGGTGGATGTACGGGGGCCGGTGGAGCGCGCCGAAGGCGTTGCCGAGGGCCTGGACGACGCCCTTGCGGCCGTCGGTCAGTTCGTAGAGGGCGCAGAGGTCCAGATCGAGGTCGGAGTATGTGGCGACCGTGCGCCGCAGTTTCGCCGTCCAGCCGCGGAACTGTTTGCGCATCTGCCAGCTGAGGTTGACGCGCATCGCGCCGGAGGTGCCGCCCTGTTTGGTCAGGGAGACGGACGGGGCGTCCTTGGTGAGTGTCACCTTGGTGAGCCGTACGGGAGCCGTGGACGTCGCGGGGGCGGGAGGTGCGGGCGGCGCAGGGGGCGCGGCAGGGGCAGCCGGAACCACCGGCGCGGGAGAAGGAGCCGGGGCGGACGGGGGAGCCGGGGCAAACGAAGGAGCCGGGGCGGGAGGCGCGGGGGCCTGCGGCTCGTCCACCGTGATGCCGAAGTCCGTGGCCAGTCCCTCGAGACCGGAGCTGTAGCCCTGCCCCACCGCGCGGAACTTCCAGGCGCCCTGCCGCCGGTAGAGCTCGCCGAGGACGAAGGCCGTCTCGACGGTCGCGTCCTGGCTGTCGTAGCGAGCGAGTTCCGCGCCGGAGGCGGAGTCCAGCACTCTGATGCAGAGCCCCGGCACCTGCCCAAAGCTGCCGCCGTCCGCCGAGGCGGCGAGCACGACCCGCTCGATCTCGGGCTCGACACGCCGGAGGTCGACCGCAACCCGGTCGAGCCCCTCGCCGCCCGCCGTCGTCTTGCCCTCGTGCCGCACCGCTCCCGAGGAGTGCGACGGCTGGTTGTAGAAGATGAAGTCCGCGTCGGAGCGGACCTTTCCCGACGCCAGGAGAAGGGCAGAGGCGTCGACGTCCGGAACGCCGGGCCCCGCACGCCAGCCCAGCTCGACACGGACCTGCTGCGCAGGCACCGGAGTGTTGGCTCCCTTGAGCATGGACATGCCTCTCTCGCCCCCAGACCGAATCGGGCGCCGCGGCCCCCTGGTGTGCCGGCGGCGTCGCCTGTCGTCGCTGCCGCAGTCGCCACTGTCGCCGCCTGCGCGGCCAAACCTATTGTGCGAAAGCGGCCGCCCCCAGGGCAGCTCCCGTCCTGGGAGTCTCCCGCCCCCGGGGTGCATCCGCCGGTAACCCTCTCTCAACTCGCTCTTTACACGATCCGCACGTCTCCCGGCGACCGTTTTTCCCACGTTCGCTCGCATTGGGGATCCACCGTCACACGGAGCCACCGAAACAACCCTCTTATCGGGCTCCCCAACCAGCACATCGTGGGCTTAACTTATGTTCCATGACCTCCCCCCGCTCCACCTATGGCGGCGGTTACTACTCCGCGCCGTCGTTCCCCGACACCCCGATCTACGACTCGCTGGTCGCGGAGCGGGGCACGCCTCAGATCGCCCCGATCCGAGTGCCCTCCGCATACGATTCGGGCAGCACGGGCAACACCCATCTGCCTGCCCTCCCGGCGGCCCTTCCCGCCCTGCCGTCGGCGCCCTCCCATCCCCAGCCCGCCCCCGCGTACGGCTATCCGCAGCCGATGCCGCAGCCCGTTCCGCTGCAGCATGCGACCGCGCCCCATATCCCCCAGCAGCCTTCGGCCCCCCGCGGCTACCCCGGCCCCCAGCAGCCCATGCCCGCAGCGCAGCAGCATCATCGCCCCATGGCCACCGGCTATGAGGCGATGCGCCCCGCGACCCCCCGGCCCGCCCCGGCCCCCTCGCCGTACGAGGACCCGTACCAGCGCCCGTACCAGAACCGCGGGTACTGAGCCGGCGCCGAGCGGCCCTGGAGCCGCGCTGCGGACGGAGGCGCACTGAAGTCGGCAGAAAGCCGAGCGGTGTGAGCGCCGGACCGCGGGGGGCGGCCTGGCGCCCGCACCGCGTTCCGGCATGCCCCGGCCCCCGTGGCGGCCCGTGCGGCTGAACCTCGCTCCGGCCGTCACATCTCGTCAACTCCCCGGCCCTTCCCGCGCTACGGTGGTGCGATCCCCTGCGGGGGCATTCGGGGGCGTCCCCCTCAGAGGCGCGCGGAACGGGATCACGAGGTGGGGGCAGAACAGCGCCATGGCACAGGGCACGGTCCAGGTGACGCACACCAGCACGTCCCGGTGGCGACGCCGCACGGGCGAGTACGCCTCCCTCGCCGCCGCACTGGAAGCCGCGGCGGACGGCGACGTCCTCACCGTCTCGCCCGGCACCTACCGTGAGAACCTCGTCGTCCGGCGCGCGGTCACCCTGCGCGGCGCCGAGGGGGCCGTCGGCTCCGTGCGCATCGCGCCCGCCGACGGGGTGCCGCTGACCGTCCGAGCCTCCGCCACCGTGCGGGACCTCCAGGTCGAGGGCCAGGACACGGCCGCCCCGGCGCTGCTGGTCGAGGACGGCACCCCCGAACTGATCGATCTGCGCATCGTCACCCGCTCCGCGTCCGGGCTCGAGGTACGCGGCGCCGCCCGGCCCACGGTGCGCCGCTGCACGGTGGACAACCCCGCGGGCGTGGGCATCGGCGTACTCGACGGCGCCGGCGGGCTGTTCGAGGAGTGCGAGGTCGTCTCGGCGGGCCAGTCCGGCGTCTTCGTCCGCGACGGCGCGCACCCCCGCCTGGAGAACTGCCGGATCCACCACGCGGGCGGCGCGGGCCTCGCCGCCTCCGGGGAGGGCAGCGGATTCGAGGCGATCGGCTGCGAGGTGTACGAGATCAAGGGCGCCGGCGTGCAGATCGGCGCACGCGCCGGGGCGCATCTGACCGATTCGACCGTGCACCGCACCACCGCCGACGGCGTCACGCTCGACACGGACGCGGTGCTGACGCTGTCCGACTGCGACATCCACGACGTCCCGGAGAACGGGATCGATCTGCGCTCCCGCTCGGTCCTCACACTCACCCGCTCCACCGTGCGCCGCTTCGGCCGCAACGGCCTGTCGGTCTGGGACCCGGGCACCCGCGTGGACGCCAACCAGTGCGACATCCACGACAGCACCGGCGATTATCCGGCGGTGTGGGTCAGCGACGGCGCGAGCGCCGTCCTCGAATCATGCAAGGTGCACGATGTGCCGGACGCCTTGTTCGTCCTGGACCGCGGCTCCCGCGTGGACGTCGTCGACAGCGATCTGAGCCAGGTCCGCAACACCGCGGTGTCGGTGAGCGACGGGGCGACGGCCCAGCTCGACGACTGCCGGATCAGCCGGGCGTCCACCGGGGCCTGGTTCCGCGACCACGGCAGCGGCGGCACGCTCGGCGGCTGCACGCTCGACTCCGTGCAGACCGGAGTGATCGTCACCAAGGGGGCGGACCCGGTCGTCGAGCGCTGCACGGTCACCTCGCCCCTGGAGGCCGGCTTCTATGTCTCGGCCGAGGGGCGCGGGACGTTCCGCGGCTGCCGCGTCACCGGCAGCTCGGGCTACGGATTCCATGTGATGGACGGCTGCCGTACGACGCTGAGCCGGTGCCGCACCGAGCGGTGTGCGCGCGGCGGCTATGAACTGGGAGAGGACGGGGCGGCCTCCGTCGACGACTGCACGAGCGATGAGAGCGGCATGCTGCAGGCCCCGGCCGAGCCGCCGGTCGCCGCGGCGACCGGGCGGACCACGGCCGTGCTCACCGCGCAGCAGTCCCCCGGACTGCTCTCGGCGGTGCCGGACCAGCGCCCGGCGGAGCCGTCCCCGTCCGCTCCGGGGCTCTCGGGCGCGCCGGCGCGCAACTCCGCCGCCGTGCTGGGCGAACTGGACGCGCTGGTCGGCCTGGACAGCGTCAAGCGGGAGGTCCGCTCCCTCACCAACATGATCGAGGTGGGCAGGCGCCGGCAGGAGGCCGGACTGAAGGCCGCGTCCGTCCGCCGCCATCTGGTCTTCACCGGCTCCCCCGGCACGGGCAAGACGACCGTGGCCCGGCTGTACGGCGAGATCCTCGCGTCCCTCGGGGTGCTGGAGCGCGGTCATCTGGTCGAGGTCTCCCGCGTCGACCTCGTCGGCGAGCACATCGGCTCCACTGCGATCCGCACCCAGGAGGCCTTCGACCGGGCTCGCGGCGGGGTGCTGTTCATCGACGAGGCGTACGCGCTCTCGCCTGAGGACTCCGGCAGGGACTTCGGCAAGGAGGCCATCGACACGCTGGTGAAGCTGATGGAGGACCACCGGGACGCGGTGGTGGTCATCGTCGCCGGGTACACGGAGGAGATGGAGCGCTTCCTGTCCGTCAACCCCGGTGTGGCCTCCCGTTTCTCACGGACCATCACTTTCCGTGACTACGCTCCGGAGGAGCTGCTGCGGATCGTGCGGCAGCAGGCCGAGGAACACGAGTACCGGCTGGCCGAGGGCGCCGCCGAGGCGCTGCTGAAGTACTTCACCGAACTCCCCAAGGGCCCCGCCTTCGGCAACGGCCGCACCGCGCGCCAGACGTTCGAGTCCATGGTGGAGAAGCACGCGGGACGTGTGGCCGCCCTCACGGAGGCGGACACGGACGCGCTGACGCTGCTGTATCCGGAGGACCTCCCGTCCCTTCCGGGCCCGGGGTAGGCGAGGGCCGGCGCGAGGCCTGGTGTGGAACCGGCGGCGCCAGCCGGTCCAGCAGGAGGGCGCGTTCGGCCGCGAAGAGCGGATCCGCCTGGTAGTCGGAGTGCCCCAGTATCGGCTCCGGCAGCGGATGACGGTCGGAACGGCCGTACGCCACCGGGTCCTTGAGCGCCTCCCGGTCCACGGTCCGCTCCCCGGGTCCGTCCGGCGGGATGAGCACCGGTCCGCCGATGGGGTCGGTGCGCCTCCAGAGGTTGCGCCAGACGTGCAGTTCGGAGCTCAGCCCCTGCAGCGCCGCCGGGCCGAAGTACGCGGGGAACCAGCGGCCGTACAGCCGTTCCAGCGGCGATCCGTAGGTGAGCAGGGCGACCCGTCGCCGGGTGGCGGCCGGAAGCTGCCAGACGGCGGACGCGGCCAGCACACTGCCCTGGGAGTGGCCGGAGATGACGAGCCGGCCGCCGGTGCGCGCGGTCCAGGTGCACATGCGCCAGGTCAGGTCGGGGACCGCGCGCTCCGCATAGCACGGCGGCGCGAAGGGGTGCGCCGCGCGCGGCCAGAAGGTGCCGACGTCCCAGAGGATGCCGATGGTGCGCCGCGCGGAGGCGTCCCGGTAGGCGCGGCGGCCCCAGGTGACGAAGAGCAGGAAGCCCACGCCGATCAGCCAGGAGCCCAGCGCCTGCACGGTGGTGGCCAGTGACTCGGTGAACGGGTGCGCGTCGGCGAAGGCGCGCACCGGCGCCTGCCCGCTGATCCACGCGCCGAAGACCCCGCCCGCTCCGAGCAGCAGCGTCGCCGCGGACACGGTGCCGACGATCGCGGGCGCCGCGTCGGTGAGGGCCGCGCGGGCGCGGACGCCGGCGATCCGCCGGGTCCGCACCGGGTCGGGGCGGCCGACTGCGTCGTCGCCGTCCTCCCCGCCGTACTCCCCCTCCACGGTCCCGCGCAGCCGCCGCGCCTTCAGCGAGGTCCGCACGGCGAGCGCGGCCGCGGGCACGAACAGCACGAGCAGCAGCACGGGGATCACCGACGCCTGCCAGCTGAGCAGCACCGGCGGACCGATGATGTCGCCCTCGTCGCCGGTGCCGGGGGCGCCCGCGCCGTCCAGATAGTCCCCGACCCACTGGGCGAGCCCCCCGGTCATCACCCCGCCCAGCGCGCAGGACACCATCGCGACGGCCGGTCCGGCGAGTCCGTGCATGACGGTGCGGGGGTGGCGGGCCCGGCGGTGCAGAGCGCATGCGGCGACCGCGAGGGCGATGACCAGGGCGCCCTGGGCCAGTGCGATCACGCGGAAGGCGACATCGCCGGGGAGCGTGCCCGCGGAGACCCAGTCCGGGCGGGACCAGGAGGCGTACCCGGCCGACAGGACGAGGAGCACGACGGCCGTGCTTGGCAGCGCCCGGACGGCGGCGCGGTCCAGGCGGGCGTCGATGCGGCGCTCGCTGCGCCCGCGGCGCAGCACCACCCACACCACCGCCGCGCCCGCTAGGGCGAGCGCTCCTTCCAGCAGCCGTCCGGCGACGTCGAGCGCGGCGCTGTCCGCGCCGCGGTCGTGACGCGCCGCGGCCCCTGCGACCGCGGCGGCGATCGTGAGCAGGCCGGCCGCGGTATGCGCGGCGCGCAGCCGGGCGACGAGCCGCCGCCCGTACCAGAAGCCCGGCCTGCCGAGCGCGGGCCGCACCGCCGGTCCGCCGCCGGCCGGCCCGCATTCGCCGGGATCGCCGTCGCCGGAGTCGACGTCGGCATCGGCATCGGCATCGACATCGGCGTCGGCGTCGGCGTCGGCGACCGCGGGCGGGGCGTCCATCTCCCCGGCAGGCGGGCGCTGGGACTCGTACGCGCTCCAAGTGCGGTTGGACAGGAACCACAACAGGGCGACCAGCGCGGCGGGCACGACCGCGGCGACGGCCAGACGGCGGCCCGGCTGCGCCCACCAGCCCCCCCGGGCGCCGGACAGGAAGCCGAGCCAGGACCGGTCTGTGCTGCACCCGGCCGACCCCGCGCACTGCCAGGCGATCAGATCGAGGGCCACTTCGCAGGCGGCGGCGGTGAGCAGCACGGTGAGGCTGAGCGCGACCAGCCGCACCAGCGCCCCGTACAGCCGGGTGGTGCGGCGCAGCCCTTTCGCGCGGGGGCGCATCCAGTGGGCGAGATTGACCACCATGAACGGCAGGAGCAGCAGCCACAGGGCGCGGGCGCCGTTGCCCGAGGTGAGGTTCGACCAGCAGTACGCCTCCGGGATGGGCCGGTCCCGGTAATGCTCGGGGCGCCGCTCCGCATCCGCGTCGGCGGCGCGCCGGAAGACTGCGGCACGTTCGTCGCCGCTGATCCTCACGGTGCGCGGGTCGTCGAGCATGCCCTGCGGGGTCGCGCCGCCGACGCCGTGGACCAGTAACTCCAGTGCCGGCCCTTCTCCGCCCTGCGGGCCGGAAACGGGCGATGGGGAGGGGAGCGAAGGGGGTGGCGGCACGGTCGACTCGCTCTCTGCGGCACGGCGCGGGGACTGCGGCGCGGGGACGGCAACGGTCAGGATCCCGGACCGGGGTGGCCGGGCACACGGGTATCACGGAATCTCCCCGCGTCCGGACGCCTCCTCACATGCGCCGCGGCACATGCGAGTATGGCGTCGTGACCGTCTTCCGGCTCACCCGCGCCACGACGCTCTCCGCCGAGAAGGCATGGCGGCGGGTCACCGACTGGCGGGCGCATGCCGCCCGGGTGCCGCTGACGTCCGTCACCGGGGTCGTGTCCGGTGGCGCGGCCGCCGGGCCGCCGTCCTCGGGACAGCGCGCGGCGTTCACAGAGGGCACGGTGTTCACGGTGCGTACGGGCGTGGGGCGCGTCGGCGTCGACGATCCGATGGAGGTCGTCTGCTGGACGCCGCCCGCGGCGGGACGCCCGGGCCGCTGCCGGCTGGTCAAGCGCGGAAACGTCGTCAAGGGCTGGGCGGAGATCGAGGTGTTGCCGACGCGGGCGGGGCCGGACGCCGGCTGTGTCGTCGTATGGACGGAGGAGCTGTCCCTCCGGCCGCTGCCGCGGCTGCTGGACCCGCTGGTGGCACAGGTGGGGCGGGTGGTGTTCGGCCGGGCGCTGGACGGTGCGCTGCGCTCGCCCGCCGAAGACAACTGACGGGACGCCAGTTATGGTGGGGCGGACCGTCCGACCCCTCTCCCGCAGGAGGTACGGTCCATGGCCCGAGGACTCCGCTCTCTCCGCCGTGTGGAGCTCGACTTCTTCCCGTCCGCGCCGGTGCGGCTGGTGTTCGCCGATGAGATCGCGGCCACACCCGAGGCGGTGTACCGGGCGCTCGCGGACGATGTGGCCGGCTGGCCGCGCTGGTTCACGGCCGTCACCTCGGCACGGTCCACGCGTCAGGGGGCGGGCCGCGAGATACGGCTCAAGGGCGGGACCCGCTTCGTCGAGACGGTCCTGGCGGCGGAACCGGGCGCGCGCTACGTATACCGGGTGGACGAAACGGACGCGCCCGGGCCGCGGGCGCTGCTGGAGGAGTGGCGGCTCACGCCCGTCCCCGGCGGTTGCCGCGTGCAGTGGACCATGGCCGCGGACGGCCCGGCGCCGCTGCGGATCGCCATGCGTCTGGGCCGTCGGGGGCTGGCCCGGACCTTCGCCAAGGCGGTGGCCAATCTCGAGCGTCTGCTCGCCCGTTCCACCACTCCCTGACGACTCCCACCACCCCGACCGCTCCCCGACCGCAATGCTCCGGCGCCCCCGACGCGGCGGCGGCGGGGCCGCGTCGGGGGCGCCGCCGACGGCCCGTCACGGTCAGTCCGGCCACTGCCCGGTGGCGAGGAACAGCTCGACGGCCGCCGTGTACGGAGCGATGTCCAGGCCCTGCTCCGCCAGCCAGTGGTCGGAGTAGTACTTGTCGAGGTAGCGGTCGCCGGCGTCGCAGATCAGGGTGACGACGCTGCCCCGCTCCCCGCGCTGCACCATCTCGGCGACAATCTTGAGCGCACTCCACAGCCCGGTGCCGGTGGAGCCGCCCGCCTTGCGGCCGATGACCCGTTCCAGCGCCCGCACCGCCGCAACGGTGGCCGCGTCCGGCACCTTCATCATCCGGTCGATCGCCCCGGGCACAAAGCTGGGCTCCATCCGCGGCCGGCCGATGCCCTCGATCCGGGAGCCGCAGTCGCTGGTGGCGGAGGGGTCGTCGCGTGTCCAGCCGTCGAAGAAGCAGGAGTTCTCCGGGTCCGGCACACAGACGCGGGTGTCGTACTGCATGTAGTGCACATAGCGGGCGATGGTCGCCGACGTGCCGCCGGTGCCCGCCGTGGCGACGATCCAGGCGGGCTCCGGGTAGCGCTCCAGCCGCAGCTGCTGGTAGATCGACTCGGCGATGTTGTTGTTGCCGTGCCAGTCCGTGGCCCGCTCGGCATAGGTGAACTGGTCCATGTAGTGGCCGCCGGTGCGCTCCGCGAGCGCCGCCGACTCCTCGTACATCGTGCGCGGGTCGTCGACGAAATGGCACCGCCCGCCGTGGAATTCGATCAGCCGGCACTTCTCGGCGCTGGTCGTGCGGGGCATCACGGCGATGAACGGGACCCCGATCAGCTTGGCGAAGTACGCCTCCGACACCGCGGTGGAGCCGCTGGACGCCTCGATGACCGGCCTGTCCGGCCTGATCCAGCCGTTGCACAGCCCGTACAGGAAGAGCGAGCGGGCGAGGCGGTGCTTGAGGCTGCCGGTCGGATGGGTGGACTCGTCCTTGAGGTAGAGGTCGATCCCCCACTTCTCGGGGAGTGGGAAACGCAGCAGATGGGTGTCGGCGGAGCGGTTGGCGTCGGCCTGCACCTTGCGCACGGCGTCCTTGAGCCACTCCCGGTACCCGAGGTCGCTGCGGTCCACGTCCACGGTGGCGGCCGCTTGGCCTGTCACTGCCTGCTCACTGATACTCATGCGCGCCGGTCCTTGCCTCTTCGCCATCGGTCCACACCTGCAACAGTAAGCCCACGACCTGCGGAAACATTCGCTTTGGGCATCCATAGGGGTCACTTGTGGACGGTCGTTCCACAGGCTCTGGTGCGAGGGCCGGTTGTTGTGCAGACTGCGAGCAGGAACCTGCGCGAAAGGGGCCTGTGCCGATGGAGATGACGGAGCCAGAGTTCCGCGCGACCGGTGTGCGGATCGAGCGGTGGCCGCGTTCGCTCACCAGGGCCGGACAGGTGCTGATCAAGGACGGCAGACTGGCGCTGCTGACCAGCTACGGCCGGGTGATCGACAGCGCCCCGCTGCGTGCCGTGCGGGCGGGCAAGCCGTGGTTCGCGGGCGACGACAGCACGGTCGCCACGCTCAACGGCCACCGGTACCGGCTCACCATGGGGCAGCGCAGCAGCCGGATACGCGACGGCAGGGCTCTGGCCGGGCACTTCCTGGAGGCCGTTCAGGGCCCCCGTCACTGAGCGTGTCCGTCCGGATGCCATGAGTTGCGCGGCGGTACGCGCTGGTTCACCCTGGCTTTACGCATCCGATCCTTCGTCTTCTTCCGGACCTCATTCGGGGAGTCGCAGCCGTGATCAGCCAGCCAAGCAGGCACTGCACGGTGGAGCTCCAGGCCCTGCCGTCGCGGATCGGTCAGGTACGCAGAATCATCTCCGCTCAACTGCGCTACTGGCACCTCGATTCGCTGATCGACCACGCGGCGCTCGGCGTCACCGAGTTGCTGACGAACGTCCATCGCCATGCACAGCCGGACAAGCTGTGCCGGGTGGAGCTCAAGCTGCTGCGGGGGGTGCTCAGGGTCTCCGTCCGCGATCACGACCCGCGCCTTCCCGTCCCGCACGGCGGCGTCGGGACCGGTCTCGGCTCCCGTGCCGACGTCGACACGGGAGGGGCTGCCGGCGTGGAAGGGAGGGGCGGCACGAGAGGGAGGGGCGACGCGGACCCGTTCGCCACATCCGGCCGTGGGCTCGCCCTCATAGAGGCGATGAGCGAGAGCTGGGGCGCACGGCCCGACGGCGAGGACGGCAAGGTCGTCTGGTTCACGCTCGCCGCGCCGCCCCCGCCGCCCCTGGCGGCCGCCCACCCCGCCCTGTACGGCGCGCCGGCGGACGGCCCCTTCGCGGCGGAGGAGGACCGGCCGGGGCGGCGGGGCCCCTCGACCGCGCGGTCCGCGGTGGCGGGCTGACCGGTTACCGCTTGGCTCGGTTCACCGCCCCGCCGGTCGCGGACGCACTGCCGGATGCCGTCGCCCCGGCCTCGGACCGGCGGTCGGAACCCCGGCTCCCCACTCTGGCGGCAGCGCCTGCCGCCCCCCTGGCCCCGCCGCCGTTTCGGCGGCGGCGGCCGGATCGCCTGCCGGGCTTGGCGCCGGTCTCCCGGTCCGGGCGGGACGCCGTCCGTGTCGCCGGCGGCGGGACCTCGAGCGTGACGGCCACGCCGGAGGGCTCGCGGGCGCCGGTGATGGCGGCCAGCTCCGCATGGCTCGACGTGACGCGGGTCGTCCTGGGGCGGATGCCGGCGTCCGACATAAGGCGGGTGACGTCCCGTTTCTGGGCGGGCAGGACCAGCGTGACCACACTGCCGGAGCCGCCGGCGCGGGCCGTGCGGCCGCCCCGGTGGAGGTAATCCTTGTGGTCGGCGGGGGGATCGACGTTGACGACGAGGTCGAGGTCGTCGATGTGTATGCCCCGGGCCGCGACGTTCGTCGCCACCAGGGCGCTGACCTGACCGTTCCTGAACTGCTCCAGGGTGCGGTTCCGCTGCGGCTGGGAGCGGCCTCCGTGCAGTGCCGCCGCGCGGACACCCACGGCCAGGAGCCGCTTGGCGAGTCGGTCGGCGGACCTCTTGGTGTCGAGGAAGAGGATGACCCGGCCGTCACGGGCAGCGATGCGCGTGGTGACGGCCTTCTTGTCGGTCTCGTCCTGGATGTGGAACACATGGTGCTCCATGGTGGTCACCGCTCCCGCGGACGGGTCGACGGAGTGCACCACGGGGTCGGTCAGAAACTGCTGCACCAGGCGGTCGATATTGCGGTCCAGGGTGGCGGAGAAGAGCATGCGCTGCCCGTCGGGCCGTACCTGCCGGATCAGCTTGGTGATCTGCGGCAGGAAGCCCATGTCGGTCATCTGGTCGGCTTCGTCCAGCACCGTGATGCGTACGTCGTCGAGCACGCAGTCCCCGCGTTCCACGAGGTCGTTGAGCCTGCCGGGGCTCGCCACGACCACTTCCGCGCCGCGCCGGAGCGCACCGGCCTGTCTGGTGATGGACAGCCCGCCGACCACGGTGGCCAGCCGGAGGTTCACCGCAGTCGCATACGGGGTCAGCGCGTCCGACACCTGCTGGGCGAGTTCACGCGTGGGCACCAGCACGAGGGCGAGGGGCGCCTTGGGCCGGGCGCGCAGTCCGGCCGTGCGTGCCAGCATCGCAAGCCCGAAAGCGAGGGTCTTGCCGGAGCCGGTGCGTCCGCGTCCCAGCAGGTCACGGCCGGCGAGCGAGTTGGGCAGCGTGGCGGCCTGGATCGGGAACGGGGTGGTGACGCCCTGCGCGCTGAGGGTCTTCAGCAGCCCCGCGGGCATGTCCAGACCGGCGAAGTCCTCGACGGCGGGAAGTGCGGGTGTCGTGCTTTCCGGCAGCCGGAATTCCCTCGGCGGCGACGCGGACGGTCGGGGCGACGAGGCCCGCCGGTTCGGCTTCTGAGGCCTGCGGGACATGCGGTTTTCACCTTCCTGGAAACAGCGCAAACCGGGGTCCGCACCATGACGGTGCAGACCCCGGTGCGCGGATACGCGTCCGGCGGTCAGGCGGGGACGATGTTCTCCGCCTGCGGGCCCTTCTGGCCCTGCGTGACGTCGAAGGAGACCCGCTGGCCCTCCTGGAGCTCACGGAAGCCCTGGGTCGCGATGTTCGAGTAGTGGGCGAAGACGTCGGGACCGCCGCCGTCCTGCTGGATGAAGCCGAAACCCTTTTCGGAGTTGAACCACTTGACGGTTCCCTGTGCCATGACATTCTCCTTCTGTAGGCAGAGGCCCCATCCGGAGATGCCGGAAACAAATAATGCACCTGAAGGAGAAGCATTCCCGTCAGGCGCACATAGGTTCATGGGTACCACAACTGCAACTCCAGGACCGTAGCACAGCTCGGACGGCCCGTGGCGGATCACAGACGCGCGCGCCGGATGGCGACCCGGTCGCCGTGCGGCCGACGGCGCCGCCGGTACTGCCCGCGAGGTGAGTGCGGGACCCGCGGCTGCTCCTCGCGGCGGCGCTCAGGGCAGGCCGAAATCGCTGCGGATCCTGCGCTCGGTGCGGCGTTCGTGGATCAGCCGGCCGACGAGCGCCCCGCCGTAGACGACCACACCGACGCCGACGAGCCAGGACTGGATGACCAGGACGGTCCCGAAGGGCCCGTAGGTGACCGCGTTCGACGCGATCAGCGGCGAGAAGACGAGCTGGGAGAAGATCCGCAGGCCCAGCATCGCCAGCGCGGTGGTCACCGCGCCGGGCAGCAGGGCCCGCCACTTCACCCGCCCGCCGAGCAGCAGCCGCTGCGAGAGCCAGAAGAAGACGAAGGTGCCGATCAGATCGAGCAGCGCCCCCGCGTAGCCGAGCCAGCCCGCGTCCTCCGGCACCGGGTTGTTGACGAACGCGACCAGCGCGAAGATCAGCAGCGCCAGCCAGACGACATGCCGCCACATCGTGTGCCAGCGCGCGGTGGGCAGGTCCCACACCCGCTCATAGCCGGTCTGCACCACGGAGCCGAAGGTCAGCCCGAACACGGTCAGCGCGGCGAGACCGAAGGCGGTGGTGCGCTGCAGCGCCTCGTCCGGGACCCCGAACAGGTCCCTGACCTCCTCCTGGGAGGACTCCGAGACCCCCAGGGCCTCCCCCAGCCAGCGGGCGAACCCCTCACCGCTGGCCGGGTCGGCCGCGGCGACCACGATGAGCAGCGGAACGAGCGTGAGGAACCCCAGGGCCGCGAAGCCCATCGCGCGGTGCATCAGCTCCATCCGGCGGGCCCGGTTCCAGCCCAGCCCGACGGGCGACTCGAGAATCCTGTGGTGCAGGTCCCGGAGGCGATGGGCGTGGTGGGCCGCGCGGGCACGCCTGTGGTTCATACGTGCTCGCTACCCGCAGGGCGCGGGCGACCCGTCCCCCGTGCCTCCGGACGGGTCACACCGTTGTGCACGAGTCCGCTCCGGCGCCCTGGCGACGGGTACGGCCTTCGGCCGTGTCCCAGGCTGCCCCGTCGTCGGAGAGGCCGGAAGGCCCCGGCCTCCGGCGATGCAGCGGCGGCGGCCCTTGGTTGGAGCCCCCGGTTCAGGCGAGGGCGGCGAGCGGGTCGTCCAGCACCGGCTGCCAGGCCAGCTCCGCCGCCCCCACCAGGCTGTTGTGGTCGAGGCTGCACGGGAGAATCGGCACTCCCCCGCTGCGCCCCCACAGGCTGCGGTCCGCGACCACGGCCCGCAGCCGCTCCGGGTCCGCGTCCAGGAGTTCACGGTGCAGCCCGCCGAGGATGATGCGGTCGGGGTTGAGGATGTTGACCAGGCCGGCGAGCCCGAGGCCGAGGCGGTCGATCAGCTCCTCGCAGGCGGTGCGCACTCCGGGGTCGTCGTACTCCCCGCGAAGCAGGTCGCGGGACTGCTGCAGCAGCGACACCTCGGGGCCGGGCTCGCGGCCCGCCGTGGTGAGAAAGGCCAGCGGGTCGGCCTCGACGTCGAGGCAGCCACGGCTGCCGCAGTGGCAGGGGCGGCCCTCGGGATTGACGGTGAGGTGGCCTACCTCGAGGGCAAGGCCGGAGCTGCCGGTGTGCAGACGGCCGTCGAGGACGAGGGCGCCGCCCACGCCGCGGTGCCCGGTGGCCACGCAGAGCAGATGCTGCGCGCCGCGCCCGGCCCCGTGCCGGTGCTCGGCCAGCGCCGCGAGATTGACGTCGTTGCCGGTGAAGGCGGGGCCTTCGATGCCGGCCGCCCGCACCTGCGCGGCGAAGATGTCCCGCACCGGTGCGCCGGCGGGCCACGCCAGATGCAGCGGGTTGAGAGCGGTGCCCTCGGGTTCGGCGACGGCGGAGGGCACGGCGAGACCTGCGCCGACGCAGCGTCGGCCGCTCTCGCGCAGCAGACCCGCACCCGCCCGCACGACCTCGCCGAGCACCTGTGCGGGGTCTGCGGAGACGGTGACGCAGCCGGGCGCGGTCGCCACCATGCGCCCGCCGAGCGAGATGAGCGCGGCCCGGAAGCCGTCGGCGTGCACCTGGGCCGCGAGCACGACGGGCCCGGTGTCGTCGACGGCGAGGCGGTGCGAGGGACGGCCCTGGTGGCCCGCGGCGGCGGTCGGCCGCGAGTCGACGCGGATGAGGCCGAGCGCCTCGAGTTCCGCCGCCACCGCCCCCGCGGTGGCGCGGGTGACGCCCAGTTCGGCGGTGAGCACGGCGCGTGTGGGGGCCCTTCCGGTGTGCACCAGTTCCAGCGCGGGACCGAGGGCGCTGCGCCCTCTCTCCAGCCGCGTTCTCGCCGTCGTCGCCTTGCCGTTCATGGATGCGAGTCTCCCATGATCGGGCGATCGGACCGGCGGCCAGGCCGCCGCGGAGCGCACATGGCCTGTTTCAGCCCCTGGTCGTGGGGTACTGCGGGCAGCGAAACCGAGAGCCCGGAGTCGTCATGGCACGCCGTACGAGTCGCACGAACCGTGCGAACGGATCGGGCTCCGCCCCGGACTCGGCGACCGTGCGGGCCCTGCTCGACCGGCACGGCCGCACATACGCCGAGGACGCCGGCATCCGGTTGAAGGACGCTCCGCAGCCCCTCTACCAGCTGCTGGTGCTGGCCGGCCTGCTCAGTGCGCGGATCCGGGCCACAACGGCGGTGGCCGCGGCACGCGCGCTGTTCGCCGCCGGGATGCGGACTCCTCGAGCTATGGCGGAGGCGAGCCGGCAGCAGCGCGTGGACGCCCTCGGCGAGGGGGGCTACCGGCACTATGACGAGCGGACGGCCGCCCAGCTGGGCGAGGGAGCGGAGCTGCTGCTTGAGTCGTACGGCGGCGATCTGCGCAGGCTGCGCGCACAGGCGGACGGCGACCCGGTCGCGCTGCGCGGTCTGCTCCGGCGGACACCGGGCATCGGCCCAGCGGGGGTGAGCATCTTCCTGCGCGAGGCGCAGGGTGTGTGGTCGGATCTCGCGCCGTATCTGGACGGCAAGGCGCTGGACGGGGCGGAGCGGCTGGGTCTGCCGCGCGACCCGGAGGCGCTGGCCGGTCTGGTCCCGGAGCGGGAACTCCCGGCCCTGGCCGCCGCCTTGGTGAGGGCCGCGCTGGACCGCGAAGTGGCCGAGGAGGTGCGCCGGGCCGCACAAGCCGCGTGACGGGGACGCAAGGCCGGCGACGTCTCCGGAGCCGAGCGGCCGCCGCCGCGGCGGTTGCCGCACCGGAGGGCCGGGCCGAAGGCAGACCGGATGTGAAGCGGGATATGGGGCGGGCCGCTGACGGGCCGTCGGCAAGTGGACGCCGATGGGCCACGGCCCCTATCCTGACTTTGTGCCGCTCATAAACAAAACCCAAACGGCCGTTCCCTCAGGCCCTGGCCCAGCAGACCTCACCCGCCTTCGCACCGCGCTGACCGTCTTCTTCGCCCTCGACGGCTTCCTCTTCGCCGGCTGGGTCGTCCGCATTCCGGCGATCAAGCAGCAGACCGGCGCGTCCGCAAGCGACCTCGGGCTCGCCCTCCTCGGCGTCTCCGCCGGCGCCGTGGTGACGATGACGCTCACCGGCAGCCTCTGCCGCCGCTTCGGCAGCCATCCCATGACGGTCGCAAGCGGCGCGCTGCTCTCACTCAGCATCGCGCTGCCCCCGCTGACCCACTCGGCGTTCGCCCTGGGGCTGGTGCTGCTGGTCTTCGGCACCGCCTACGGCGCGATCAACGTGGCGATGAACAGCGCCGCCGTCGATCTGGTCGCCGCTCTGCGCAGGCCGGTCATGCCGAGCTTCCACGCCGCTTTCAGTCTGGGCGGGATGCTGGGCGCGGGCCTCGGCGGGCTGGTGGCGGGCGGCCTGGACCCGACGGCGCATCTGACCGCGCTCACCGGCGTCGGGCTGCTGGTGACCGCGGCCGCCGGACCCCCGCTGCTGCGCACACCCGCGCCGGTCGGGCCGGGGACCGGCGCGGCCGCGGACACGCCGCCGCCGACGGGTGCGGACGCTTCGCACCGCATGCCGCACGGCACCCGCCGCATCGTGATCCTCTTCGGTGTCATCGCCCTGTGCACGGCGTACGGAGAAGGTGCGCTGGCCGACTGGGGAGCACTCCACCTCGAACAGGATCTGCACGCCCACCCGGGCCTCGCGGCCGCCGGGTACTCCCTGTTCGCGCTGGCCATGACCGCCGGGCGGCTGTGCGGCACTGCCCTGCTCGAACGGCTCGGGCAGACCCGCACCCTGGTTGCGGGGGGAGCGACAGCCGCCGTCGGCATGCTCGTCGGCGCGCTCGCCCCGACCGTCTGGGCGGCTCTTCTCGGTTTCGCCGTGACCGGTCTCGGCCTGGCCAACATCTTCCCGGTCGCGGTGGACCGGGCGGGCTCGCTCGCCGGGCCCGCGGGCGTCGCGGCCGCCTCGACGCTCGGATACGGCGGGATGCTGCTGGGGCCTCCCGCGATCGGCTTCCTCTCGGACTGGTTCTCGCTGCCGACGGCGCTGACGACCGTGGCGGCGCTCGCGGCCGCGTCCGCGGTCATCGGATACGGCTCACGCGGTGTCTCCCGCCCGGGGCACGGGTCCGGCTCCGTGCCCGAGGTCCGCCCCGGACACGAGTCCCGGCAGGGCGCGGAGTCGCGGCCCCCGCAGGAGCACCGTGCGCTCGCACCGGCCGGCCGTCCGAGCCGGGTGGCACAATCGCCGCATGGAGACCGCTGAACTGATCAAGTGCCTGGCCCGGGAGGGCCGGTTGCTGGCGGGAGCCGCGCAGGCGGCCGGCACCGCGGCAGCCGTGCCGACGTGCCCCGGCTGGACCGTGCGGGATCTGCTGCGGCACACGGGCATGGTCCACCGGTGGGCGACGGCCTTCGTGACCGAGGGCCTCACCCGGTTCCGCCCCGGCGACGGCGAGCCCGACCTCGACGGCGAGGCTCTGCTGGAGTGGTTCAGGGACGGCCATGGACTGCTGGTGACCGCACTCGGCGAAGCGGCCGACGACCTCGAGTGCTGGACGTTTCTGCCCGCGCCCTCACCGCTGGCGTTCTGGGCGCGGCGGCAGGCGCACGAGACGGCGGTGCACCGCGCGGACGCCGAGTGGGCGCGCGACGGCAGGCCGGGGCCGGTGGTCGCGCGCTTCGCCGCCGACGGCATAGACGAACTGCTCGGCGGCTTCCACGCCCGCTCCCGCAGCCGGGTGCGCACCGAGGAGCCGCGCGTGCTGCGTGTGCGGGCCGTCGACTCGGGCGATGTGTGGACCGTCCGGCTCTCTCCGGAGCCGCCCCGCGCCGCCCGCACGGGCGACGGTCCCGCGGACTGCGAACTGAGCGGCCCGGCCGACCGGCTCTATCTGGCCCTGTGGAACCGGCTTCCGCTGACAGCCGTTTCGGTCACCGGAGACGCGGATCTGGCCGAACTGTGGCGCGAGCGCTCGGCCGTCACCTGGTCCTAGCCGTCTCGCCGTCGGCCCGCTCCTGGCCGTCTCAGTCGCCCGCGTGTGAGACTGCGGGCATGACAGGACCCACACGGCGGAGCGTGAGGCGAACCCGGGCGGACCGCGACGCGATCACGGTCGAGATCGGCTATGCGCTGGCCAGCGCGGCCTTCGCCGCCGCACTGGTCTTCGGAGCGGTCGCCGGGCCCGCCCTGGCCTTCACGCTGCCGACCGCACTGGAGGCGGGTCTGCCGGTCGTCGGCACGGCCGCCGCGGCCGTGGTGTTCGTCCTCCGGGTCGTCACGGTCCTGTGGCGTTTCGCCCGTACGGCCCCCGCAACGCCCGCGACGCCCGCGACGCCCGCGACGCCCGTGCGGGAGCCGCATCGGCCGGGCCGGCGCGGCTTCACCAGGCCCGACTCCTAGGCCGGCGCCGCCGGTTGGGTCTGCCCCCGGGCCCCGAGCTCGGCCGCAGCCGTCTGTACGTCCCTTGGTCGCGGTCCGGCCGACCTTCGTCTCCGCGGTGAGCGGACTGACGACCGGTCGGCGGGCGATGTCCTCTCCGGACGGCCCATCCCGCCCGGGGCCTTCAGTCACAGGGCCCATCTGCAGTACAGGCGACATCCTGTCGAGGATGCCCGACCTGCCAGGCCCGAAAGAAGGTCCAGCACCCCGGTCGCGACCTCCACGGTGATTCCGTGCCGCCGGAGCTCGTCGGTCTCGGACCACGGCCCGGCCGCCTCCGTCACTGCCGCCGGCGCACCCCCGCGACACACGCCAGGCGCCGCGCGACGCCGCTCGTTCCACGGCGCAGCCCGCGAATGTGTTCCGCCGGGCCGAAGACGCGGTCCGCCGCGCATCGTCCCAGTCCGCACGGGCGGGGCTGCCGGGCGAGCCCACGGCGGCTGCCGAGCCGCGTCGGCCCCGCGTGGCAGCCACGACTGTCCCCCGAGCCGTGTCGCGGGCGCAGCCGGGCCGGCGCGCATGCTCAGCCCCGCAGGCCGACGTCCTCCGCGAGGCGGGACGCGGCCTGCGCGAAGAAGGCGTCCCGTTCCTCGACCATCCGGTTGAACTGGCCGAAGACCTCGAAGGAGATCAGCCCGAAGAGCTGCGCCCAGGCGGCGACGAGAGCGACGGCGACGGCGGGCGGCAGATCGGGGGCGATGTCGGCGGCGATCCGCGCCGCCTCGGGGCGCAGCTCGCCGGAGAGCGGCGGAGGAGCGAGCGCGTCCGCGCGGGAGGCGTCACGGGCGATGGCGATCAGGGTGAGTCCGACGCGGGAGGCAGGCCCGATGGTGTCGCCGGGGGCGGTGTAGCCGGGCACCGGGGAGCCGTAGATCAGGGCGTACTCGTGGGGGTGGGCGAGGGCCCAGGCGCGGACGGCGGAGCAGACCGCGTTCCAGCGGTCGCGGGGGCCGAGGCCCCCCGGGCCGTCCCGGCCGTCGGCCAGGGCGGTCTCGGCGGCGACGCCGACGGCGTCGTAGGCGTCGACGATCAGGGCGGTCAGCAGGTCGTCGCGGCTCGGGAAGTAGCGGTAGAGCGCGGAGGAGACCATGCCCAGCTCACGCGCGACGGCGCGCAGCGAGAGCTTGGCGGCGCCCTCCTGCGCGAGCTGTCTGCGAGCCTCGTTCTTGATGGCCGTGGTCACTTCGGTGCGGGCCCGCTCTCTGGCCCCTCGGATCGCGCTCATGGCGACAGTCTTCCATGGGTTCAGATCACCGCTCAAGAATGAGAGCACTGCTCTTGCGGAATCCGCGGACATAGGCGCACACTGCTCTCAAGCGAGAGCAGCGCTCTCACAGTCGGGCGGCCGGGAGGCGGAGGGACATGGAGCAGACGCACTACATCAAGCCGGGACGATTCGACCGGGTCTTCAACGGCGCGGTGGGGTGGCTGGCGCGGCGCGGCGTCAGCCTCATGGGCAGTGCGGAGCTGTCGGTGCGCGGCCGTACGAGCGGCGAGTGGCGACGGCTCCCGGTGAACCCGCTGCCGTACGAGGGCGGGCCGTACCTGATCTCCGCCCGCGGCCACTCCCAGTGGGTCCGCAACCTCCGCGCCGCGGGTGGCGGCCGCCTCCAGGTCGGCCGCAGGACCCGCACGTTCACGGCCGTGGAGCTGCCGGACGAGGAGAAGCCGGAGCTGCTGCGGAGGTACCTCAGGCGGTGGGGCTGGGAAGTGGGCCGCTTCTTCGGCGACGTGAACGCGGACTCGACCGACGCCGAACTCCTGGCGGCGGCGCACCGGCACCCGGTCTTCCGCATCACGGTGTCCGATTGACGACGGACGCACCGGCCGCCCGCGTCCGGCTCCCGAATCCGGGGCGGAGCCCGGGTTCCCGGTACGGCACGGAGGCCCGTGCCCTCAAGCCCCGGCCAACTCTCTCCGGACGGACCGGAAAACCAAGCCCGTCCAGGGTTGAGGCCAAGAAGCCCCGCCGGCGATGGAGGCGCAGGGGGCCGGGGCGCAGCCCCCTCACGGGATCCGGGGCGCAGCCCCCTCACGGGATCCAGGACGGAGTCCCCGCACGGGATCCAGGACGGAGTCCCCGCACGGGATCCAGGACGGAGTCCCCGCGCGGGATCCGGGACGCAGCCCCGGTCACGGGCGGCGGCGGGCCTACCCCCCGCGGCGGTCCAGGGTGTCCAGCGCACGGCGGGCGATCGCATGGGTGCGCATGAGGCCCGCGAGGCTCGTCGCGCCGCGCGTGATGTCCGTGAAAGCGCGCCACGCGGGCCGGAAGCCGGTGATCGCCGCGTGCAGCAGCCCGGGCCGGCGTTCGAAGGCCGTGAGCATGCGGCGACCCACGCTCATCTCCACGCCGAGCGACGCCTTGACGGCGAAGGCGTAGTTCAGCGCCTGCCGGCGCGCGTCCACCGCGTCGTGCGCCTCGGCGATCCTCGCCGCCCACTCCCCCGCGAGCCGCCCGGAGCGCAGGGCGAAGGAGATCCCCTCCCGCGTCCACGGCTCCAGCAGCCCGGCCGCGTCCCCGCACACCAGCACCCGTCCGCGCGACAGCGGCGAGTCATCGCTGCGGCAGCGCGTCAGATGCCCGGAGGAGATCGCGGGCTCAAATCCCGCAAGGCCCAACCGGGCGATGAAGTCCTCCAGATAGCGCTTGGTCGCCGCTCCCTCGCCACGCGCCGAGATCACCCCGACGGTCAGCGTCCGCCCCTTGGGGAAGACCCAGCCGTAACTGCCGGGAATCGGGCCCCAGTCGATGAGCACCCGGCCCGCCCAGTCCTCGGCCACCGTCTCCGGAACCGGGATCTCCGCCTCCAAGCCGAGGTCGACCTGGTCGACCTTGACGCCGATATGGGCCGCTATGCGGCTGGCGCTGCCGTCCGCGCCGACGACCGCCCTGGCCAGGACCGTCTCGCCGCCCGCGAGGACCACGGCGACCGTGCGCCGGTCCGGCACGGCGGGCCCGTGCTGCTCGACCCGGGCGACGGTGACGCCCGTGCGCAGCGCCGCGCCCGCCTTCTGCGCCTGCTCAACCAGGCCCGCGTCGAACTCCGGCCGGTCGACCAGGCCGAACAGCATCCGCTTGGAACGGCGCGTACGCGCCAGCCGGCCGTTCAGCGAAAAGGTGACCGCATGCACCCGGTCGCTCAGCGGCAGTTCGAACCCCGGCGGCAGGCTGTCGCGCGAGGGACCGATGATCCCGCCGCCGCAAGTCTTGTAGCGGGGCAGCTCCGCCTTCTCCAGCAGCAGCACACGGCGGCCCGCGACGGCCGCCGCATACGCCGCCGAGGCCCCCGCGGGCCCGCCGCCGACCACGACGACGTCCCACACCTCTCCCGCCGGCTCGCCCGGCTCACCTTCCGCGCCCGCTCCAACGGCCCCGTTCTCGCTGCTCACGATGTGTTTCTGCTCCCGATCCGACGCATGGCACATGCTGTTGCACGGCATCCTACGGCGCGGTCCGGGGATTTCCGCTGTGGGAGTATCGAAGACGCATTCGCCGTACACACATCACGGACAACGTCGCACCCACAAGGAGCGTGCCCATGACCGCCCATCCGATCGCCGAGACCGTCGTGTCCCTGATGCCCCGTGCAAAAGCGGAGCTCACGGAGCTGGTGGCCTTCCAGTCGGTGGCGGACCCCGCCCAGTTCCCCAAGAGCGAATGCGAGGCGGCCGCCGCCTGGGTCGCCGACGCGCTGCGCGCCGAGGGCTTCGAGGACGTCGCGGTGCTGGACACCCCGGACGGCACCCAGTCCGTCTACGGTTTGCTGCCGGGCCCGGTCGACGCCCCGACCGTGCTGCTGTACGCGCACTACGACGTGCAGCCGCCGCTCGACGAGTCCGCGTGGACCACTCCGCCGTTCGCGCTGACCGAGCGCCCGGACGGCCGCTGGTACGGCCGCGGCGCCGCGGACTGCAAGGGCGGCTTCATCATGCATCTGCTCGCGCTGCGCGCTCTCAAGGCGAACGGCGGCGTGCCGGTCAACGTCAAGGTCGTCGTCGAGGGTTCGGAAGAGCAGGGCACCGGCGGCCTGGAGCGGTACGCGGAGGAGCACCCCGGGCTGCTGGCCGCCGACGCCATCGTCATCGGCGACTGCGGCAACTTCCGCACCGGCCTGCCGACCGTGACCGCGACGCTGCGTGGAATGACGCTGATGCGGGTGCAGACGGACACGCTCCAAGGCAATCTGCACTCCGGTCAGTTCGGCGGCGCCGCTCCCGACGCGCTCGCCGCGCTCATCCGCGTACTGGACTCGCTGCGCGCCGAGGACGGCTCGACCACGGTGGACGGTCTTGACGCACACATGGAGTGGGGCGGCCTGCAGTATCCGGAGGAGGACTTCCGCAAGGACGCCAAGGTGCTGGACGGCGTGGAGCTGATCGGCTCCGGCACCGTGGCGGACCGCGTCTGGGCGCGCCCCGCGGTCACCGTGCTGGGCATCGACTGCCCTCCGGTGGTCGGCGCGACGCCTTCGGTGCAGGCGAGCGCCCGGGCTCTGGTCAGCCTGCGGGTGCCGCCGGGTCAGGACGTCACGGCGGCGGCCGGGCTGCTGGCGGCGCACCTGGAGGCGCACACCCCGTGGGGGGCGAAGGTCTCGGTGGAGCAGGTGGGGCAGGGACACCCCTTCCAGGCGGACGTCACCAGCCCCGCGTACACCTCGATGGCCGAGGCGATGCGGGTGGCCTACCCGGACCAGGAGATGCAGAGCGCCGGCATGGGCGGCTCGATCCCACTGTGCAACACGCTGGCCGCGCTGTACCCGCGGGCGGAGATCCTGCTGATCGGGCTGAGCGACCCGGCCGCGCAGATCCACGCGGTGAACGAGTCCGTCTCCCCCGACGAGTTGGAGCGGCTGTCGGTGGCGGAGGCGCTGTTCCTGCTCAACTACGCGGCCTCCAAGCAGGGGTAGCGAAGCGGGCGCGGGCCTGGCACGTTCAGCTCTGGGCGGAGATCGCTGTCGGCGTAGTGTCCCGCGGCGTCGCGGCCGACCGCCTACGGTCACCGTATGGACGTCATCCAGGTGCTGCCCCGACTGCATATGTTCGCCTTCTCCATCGGCCAGGCCTACCTCTGGAACGACGGCGGTGAACTGACGCTGGTCGACGCGGGCCGGGTGGACTCGGCCCGCTCGATCGAGGAGGCGATACGGTCCGCCGGGCTGTCCCCCGGGAACATACGCCGGATCGTGCTGACCCACTGCCACCGCGACCATGTGGGCGCGGCCGGGGAACTGGCGGAGCGTCACGGCGCCCGGGTGCTGGCGCACCGGCTGGACGCGCCGGTGATCCGCGGCGAGGCGCCGGCGCCGGAGCCCGTGCTGCTCGACTGGGAGATCCCGTACTACGAGCGGGGGCTCACGGTCCCGCCGGCCCCGCCCACACGCGTCGACCGCGAGTTGGAGGACGGCGACGAGCTGGGTTTTGGCGACGGCGCGGTGGCGCTCCACTCACCCGGCCATACGGACGGCTCGATCGCCGTCCATCTGCCGCGCCACAACGTGCTGTTCACCGGCGACAGCGTCGCCGCCGTGGGACAGGTGATGCTGGGCGCGTTCAATGTGGACCGCGCGGCCGCGCTGGTCTCGATGCGGCGGCTGGCCTCGCTCGCGCCGTCCACGGTCTGCTTCGGGCATGGCGCGCCGCTGACGGAAGGCGCGGCGCAGTCGCTGGTCGCGGCGGCGGACGCGGCACGTTGAGGCGGGGCTCCGCCGCCCCGTGGCCCGGCCGGGCTCAGCGCGTGGTGTCGATCAGTCCGGACGCGCTGTTCGCCGGGCCGGGGATTCTGCGGTGGCGGTCAGGACCGCGCGGCCGAGGGTGTGCCCGACCGCGGTGAAGCCGGGGCGGCGAGGGGCGGCGTCGATCGGGAGGCCGATGGCCCCGAAGGCGGCCCGCAGCGTCGCGCAGAGGCGGTGCGACGCCCCTCCTCCCCAACAGGTCAACCATAACGCCAATAGTCGATTATTTACTTGATCGTTATGCTGAGGCGTATGACTCAGACCGCCCACACCTCGCCCTCGCCCTCGCCGGGGAAGCAGATGCTCTCCGAGCAGGTGTACGCACACCTGCGGAACGCGATCATGCGCGGGGACTACGCCCCCGGCGACGCCCTCAAACCGCAGGACCTCGCCAAGGAACAGGGCGTGAGCCTGGCCGTCGTGCGGGAGGCGCTCGTGCGGGTGGTCGGCGAGGGCCTCGCCGACCGGCTGCCCAACCGCGGCTTCGCCGTCCCGGCCTTCTCCGACCGCCGCTGGCAGGAGATCGCGGAGGCCCGCCGGACCGTCGAACCGGTCGTGCTGCGCATGTCCGTCGAGCGCGGCGACGTCGACTGGGAGGCCCGTGTA
This sequence comes from Streptomyces sp. MUM 178J, assembly GCF_022414575.1. Classification (GTDB taxonomy): domain Bacteria; phylum Actinomycetota; class Actinomycetes; order Streptomycetales; family Streptomycetaceae; genus Streptomyces; species Streptomyces chengmaiensis. The sequence goes on from NZ_JADWYQ010000002.1 coordinate 207,844, forward strand.
CGAGCCGCCCACCACCGTCTGGCCCGCACCCCGGCGCATATGCCGGAAGAGGGCGAGCACTACAGCAGCGCATGGTCCGAGGCCCATCGGCTCTTCCACCGCACCCTGCTGGAGGGGTGCGGCAACCCCGTCCTGCTGGAGACCTTCGACCGGATGTGGACCGCGAGCGAACTGGCCCGCCGCTGGTCGGCACACCGCAACCCCGACCGCGACGCCGCGGGCGAACACCGCCGCCTGGAGGAGGCGGCACTGGCCCGCGACGCCGACGCCGCGGCCGAGGTGCTGACCCGTCACCTCACCCTGACGGCCGCCGCGCTGCAGCGGCCTGAGGGGGCCTAAGCCCCCGTCCGGCGCTTGAGGCACACGCCCAGCCCCGCCGACGCTTGAGACGCACACCCAACCCCACCAGCGCCCGAGGCACACACCCAACCCCACCAGCGCCCGAGGCACACACCCAACCCCACCAGCGCTCGAACCCAGCCCCGCCGGCGCTTGAGGCGCGGGGGTCCGGGGCGGAGCCCCGTAAAGCGGGGCCCGGGGCGGAGCCCCGGCAGGTCAGCCCACCGGCACGCCCGCCTCCAGGTTCAGCACCGTCCCCAGCCCGCGCGCCCGCAGCGCCCACCGCAAGCGCTCATAGCGGGCGGGCGGCAGCAGCTTGGCCGCCTGCCTCTCGTCGGCGAAGCGCCAGCCCCGCAGTTCGGCGCCCGGCAGCCGCACGCGCTGCGCGCCGACGCCGTGCAGCCTCAGCCGCCCGCCGTCGAAGAGCAGCCGGAGCCCGCCGAACCGCGGCGGCTGGGGCGGCTCCCAGTCGACGACCAGCAGCCGGGGCACCTCGCCGAGTGTGATGCCCAGTTCCTCGGCGACCTCCCGTATCCCGGCGCGGGCGGGCGCCTCGCCCGGCTCCACGACGCCGCCAGGGAACTCCCAGCCAGGTTTGTACGTGGGGTCGACGAGCAGCACCCGGTCCTCCTCGTCGAAGAGCAGCACACCCGCGGCGAGGGTCTCGGCCGTCGGCTCCGGGGTCTGCACGATGGCGCAGTCCCCCGCCTCGCCGCTGTTCAGGGCGTCGGCGATGCGCCGCGCGGTCTCGGCGGGGCCGATCCGCCCGTTGTCCACGACATGGGCGTCCGCGGCGATCCAGCCGAGGGCCTGGCGGTAGGGCTCGATGTGGTCGTATGCCCACTGCCGTACGCGCTGTTCGGCGTCGGGGACGTCCGGCTCCTCACGGGTGGCGATCCGCTGGCGCAGGATCGTTTCCTCCGGAGACAGGAGCACATGCCGGACCGGAATCCTGCGGGCGGCGAAGCCGCCGAAGATCTCGTCCCGGTACTCCTGCCTCAGCAGGGTCATGGGGACGACGAGCACGCCGCCCAGCTCGGCGAGGAGCCCGGCGGCCGTGTCGACGACGAGCCGCCGCCAGATCGGCAGGTCCTGGAAGTCGTCTGCCTCGGCCAGCCGCTTGGCCGGCAGCAGACAGCGCATGCCGGCGCCGATCAGCTCCGGGTCGAACAGGGTGCTGCCGGGAACCAGCTCGACCAGTTCACGCGCCGTGCTGGTCTTGCCCGCCCCGAACGCGCCGTTGATCCAGACGATCACGGTTCCCCCTCTTCCGTAGCCCTCAGTGGATTGCCCGCAACACCCCGCAGTGAAAACCCGACTTCACCCGCGCCCGCCGCGGGCCGGCCGTGACAGCGGCCGCGGCCGGTCGTTGGAGCGGACGAGACAAGGGGGCGCGGGATGCACCGTACGGTGTTGGAACAGTTCCCCGCAGGGGACCCGCGCGGCAGCCGGCCCGCCGAGGAGTTCGCCCGGGCACGTCAGGACGAGGGGCTGCCGGCGGAAGTCGTGATGAACCTGGACGCGGACGCGTTCCTGGTGGTGGTCCCGCGGCGGAGCCCGCAGCCGGGGACCGGGACGCCGGCTCCGCAGGACCGCACCCGATGACGGGGCCTGCGCCGGTCAGGCGCGCCCGCCGGCGACGACGGGCGGTGTGACGCAGGTGCGCGTCGCCGCGGCGGTCGCCGCTGCCGCCGCCCCTACCAGTCCCGCGTCCGTGCCGGTCAGCGCCGGAGCGACGGTCAGGCGCCGGACGAAGGACAGCGCGGCGTAGTCGCGCAGCGCACGCCGCAGGGGGGCGAAGAGCACCTCGCCCGCGCCCGCCACTCCCCCGCCGATGACCGCGATCTCGATCTCCACGAGGGTGGCCGTCGCCGCGATGCCCGCCGCCAGGGCCTGTGCCGCACGTTCGTAGGAGGCGACGGCGACCGGGTCGCCGGCGCGGGCCGCGCGGGCCACCGCGGCGGCCGAGGCGTCGCCGTCGGGACCGGGCCGCCAGCCGTTCTCCAGGGCGCGGCGGGCGATGTTCGGGCCGCTGGCGATCCGCTCGACGCAGCCGCGTCCGCCGCAGGGGCACGGATCGCCGTCCAGGTCCACGCTGATGTGGCCGATGTGTCCCGCGTTTCCGGTCGGGCCCGTGTGCAGTCGGCCGCCGAGGACGAGGCCGCCGCCGACGCCGGTCGAGACGACCATGCACAGGGCGTTGCCGAAGCCGCGGGCGGCGCCCTGCCAGTGCTCCGCCGCGGTCATGGCCACGCCGTCGCCGACGAGTTCCGCCGGCAGCCCGCCCGTCGCCTCCCGTACCCGGGCGACCAGCGGGAAGTCCCGCCAGCCGGGTACGTTGACGGGGCTGACCGTCCCGGCGGAGGCGTCCACGGGCCCCGCGCTGCCGATGCCGATGGCCGATGCCCGCGCCCACAGCGGCGATTCGCTCAGCTCGGCCAGGACGGCGGCGACCGCCCCCATCACGGTCTCGCCGTCGTCCTGCGCGGGCGTGGGCCGACGGGCCCGCAGCCGTATGTTCCCCCCGCCGTCCACCAACGCCCCGGCGATCTTGGTGCCGCCGATGTCGAGCGCGGCGACGAGGTCGGTATGCATCGGTGCGGTGTCCCCCGGTGAGCTGTCGGACCTGCGGATTCGGGAACAGTCTCCACTGCCCTGACAACGTTGTCCAGGCCCTATGCTCGACGCCGCAGCCTTGCACACCAGATCCAACACCCACGGGCAGGCGTCGGACAACCACCCGGAGTCACCGGCTTGTTCGGCGTCCCGCCCGCCGCCGTATGCCGCGTATCGAGACAGGACAGCACACTGTGGCCAAAACCGACCGTGTTCCGTCGTCGCCGGGCCGTCGCCCCGGGGCTCCCGAGCACCGCTACGGCAATCGGCCGACCATGAAGGACGTCGCGGCCAGGGCGGGCGTCGGCCTCAAGACCGTCTCCCGGGTCGTCAACGGCGAGCCGGGCGTCACCCCGGACACCGAGCGCCGGGTGCAGGAGGCGATCGAGTTCCTGGGGTTCCGCCGCAACGACAGCGCCCGGGTGCTGCGCAAGGGCCGCACCGCCTCCGTCGGGCTGGTCCTGGAAGATCTCGCCGACCCGTTCTACGGCCCGCTCAGCCGTGCCGTCGAGGAGGTGGCACGCGCCCACGGCGCCCTGCTCATCAACGGCTCGAGCGCCGAGGACCCCGATCGCGAGCAGGAGCTGGCGCTCGCGCTGTGCGCCCGCCGCGTGGACGGGCTCATCGTGATCCCCGCCGGATACGACCACCGCTATCTGGAGCCCGAGATCAGAGCGGGAGTGGCCACCGTCTTCGTGGACCGGCCCGCCGGGCGGATCGACGCGGACACGGTGCTCTCCGACAACTTCGGCGGCGCCCGCGAGGGCGTGGCGCACCTGATCGCGCACGGGCACCGGCGGATCGGCTTCGTCGGCGACCATCCGCGCATCCACACCGCGGTGGAGCGGCTGCGCGGCTATCGCGCGGCGCTGGAGGACGCCGGACTGGACGTCGACGAGCGCTGGGTGGCCCTCGGCTCGACCTCGCCGGACCGGGTGCGGTCGGCCGTCGAGACGATGCTGGACGCCCCCGAGCCGGTCACCGCCGTCTTCGCGGGCAACAACCGGGTGACGGTCACGGCGGTGCGCGTCCTGGCCGAACGCGACCGCCGCACCGCGCTCGTGGGGTTCGACGACATCGAACTCGCCGATCTGCTCGGCATCACCGTCATCGCCCAGGACTCAGCGGCCCTGGGGCGCACCGCCGCGGAACGGCTGTTCCGCCGGCTGGACGGCGTCAACGAGGAGCCTGAGAGCGCCACGCTCAAGACGACGCTGATACCCCGCGGTTCGGGCGAGCTGCCCCCGGCGGCGAACATCTGACGGAACCCGCCGAAGGGACGCCGCGGTCACCGAAGGGACGACGCGGCCCGGCCTCGCAGGACAGCCCCCCTCACCTCATGGGCGAGTGAGCCGAGAGGTTGCGCGGGCGCCGAAGGGTGCGGGCGCCTCCCAGCGGCGGCCGGGGGAACGCGCAGGCCCCCAGGCACAAGGGCCGAGCATGGCCGACCGTCGACGGACGCTGAAGCAACCGCGTGGAGCCCCCGGACGGTGTCCGGGGGGAGAGCCGAGCCACAAGGGGTTACGGCGTGAGGTCCCCCCGCCGCGGCGCGGCGAAGCCGTCGAGGTCGGCGCGGGACAGTCCGGTGTGGCGGGCGACTTCGGCGGCGTCCAGGGCGCCGCAGTCGATGCCGCGCAGCAGATAGGAGCTGAGCGCCTTGGCGGTGGCGGGCTCGTCCATGACGTCGCCGCCCTCCCGGCCGGCGTAGGCGGCGAGCCGGGCCGCGGCCTGCTCGAAGCCCTCGCGGTAGAAGGCGAAGACGGCCGCGTACCGGGTCGGGAGGTGGCCTGGATGCATGTCCCAGCCCTGGTAGTAGGCGCGGGCCAGGGCGCGCCGGGTGAGGCCGTAGTGCAGCCGCCAGGCGTCGTGCACCTTCGAGGTGGGGCCGATGGGCAGGACGTTGGTCGAGCCGTCCGAGACGCGGACGCCGGTGCCCGCTGCGGCGACCTGCATCACGGCCTTGGCGTGATCGGCGGCGGGGTGGTCGCTGGCCTGGTAGGCGGCGCTGACGCCGAGGCAGGCGCTGTAGTCGAAGGTGCCGTAGTGGAGGCCCGTGGCCCGGCCCTCGGCTGCGTCGATCATACGGGCGACCGCGGCGGTGCCGTCGGCTGCCAGGATGGCCTGGCTGGTCTCGATCTGGATCTCGAAGCCGATGCGGCCGGCGTCTAGGCCGTGGGCCTTCTCGAAGGCCTCCAGAAGCCGGACGAAGGCGCTGACCTGCTCGGGGTAGGTGACCTTGGGGAGGGTCAGCACGAGCCCCTCGGGCAGCCCTCCGGCCCGCATCAGGCCGGTGAGGAAGACGTCCAGGGTGCGGATGCCGCGATCGCGTACACCGGCTTCCATGCACTTCATGCGGATGCCTGTGTAAGGGGCGGCTGTTCCGTGCGCGTACGCCTCCGACACCAGCAGGGCCGCGCGGGCGGCGTGCTCGTCCTCCTCGGCCTCGCTCCGCCCGCCGTAGCCGTCCTCGAAGTCGATGCGCAGGTCCTCCACGGGCTCCCGCTCCAGCTTGGAGCGCACACGGTCGTGGACGGGCGCGGCGAGCTCCTCGGGGAGGCCCAGTACGGCGGCGAACGCGGCCGCGTCGGGGGCGTGCTCGTCGAGCGCGTCGAGCGCGGCGTCGCCCCAGCTGCGGAGGGTGTCCGGGGCGAAGGCCTCGCCGGGGACGTACACGGTGTGGACGGGCTGACGGGTGCCGGGGTCTCCCGGGTAGCGGCGGGCGAGCTCCGCGTCCACCGGGGCGAGGGAGGCGCTGACCGCCTCGCTGACCGCTCCGGCGAGGCTTGTCGCCACCGTGTCCTGCTGGCCCATTCCCGCACCCTCCACACTCTCGATATTCCGCTGAACGGAATCAATCATCCGTATGGTGAAGTTAATGCGCAGCCGTGATCTGCGTCAATGGTCCCCCGCAACAGCACGGGGCCGACCACCGGTCCTTCACCCCATGGGCGAGTGAGCCGCAGACGCTGACGCGCCCCTGGGGACCGAGCCGAGAAAGGATCAGCCCTTGCGGGACTTGATCTCCTCGGTGAGCTGGGGGACGACCTCGAAGAGGTCTCCGACCACGCCGTAGTCGACCATGTCAAAGATCGGGGCCTCGGCGTCCTTGTTGACGGCCACGATGGTCTTCGAGGTCTGCATGCCCGCCCGGTGCTGGATCGCGCCCGAGATGCCGGAGGCGATGTACAGCTGCGGGGAGACGGACTTGCCGGTCTGGCCGACCTGGCTGGAGTGCGGGTACCAGCCGGCGTCGACGGCGGCGCGCGAGGCGCCCACGGCCGCGCCGAGCGAGTCGGCCAGCGACTCGATCACGGAGAAACTCTCGGCGCTGCCCACACCGCGGCCGCCGGAGACCACGATCGCGGCCTCGGTCAGCTCCGGACGGCCGGTCGACTCGCGCGGGGTGCGCGCGACGACCTTGGTGCCGGTGGCCTTCTCGGAGAAGGACACCGACAGCGCCTCGACCGCGCCGGCGGCCGGAGCGGCCTCCACCGGGGCGGAGTTCGGCTTCACGGTGATGACCGGGGTGCCCTTGGAGACACGGGACTTGGTGGTGAAGGCGGCGGCGAACACCGACTGGGTGGCCACCAGGCCCTCGTCGCCGGCCTCCAGGTCGATGGCGTCGGTGATGATGCCGGAGCCGATGCGGACGGCGAGGCGGGCCGCGATCTCCTTGCCCTCGGCGGAGGACGGGACCAGCACGGCGGCCGGGGAGCCCGCGGCGGACACCGACTCGTACGCGGCCTGCAGCGCGTCCACCTTGGGCACGACCAGGTAGTCGGCGAACTCCGGGGCGTCGGCGGTGAGCACCTTGACCGCGCCGTGCTCGGCGAGCGCGGCGGCGGTGGCCTCGGCGCCGGCGCCGAGGGAGACGGCGACGGGCTCGCCGATGCGGCGGGCCAGCGTCAGCAGCTCGAGGGTGGGCTTGCGGACGGCGCCGTCCACGTGGTCGACGTAGACGAGAACTTCAGCCATGGGACTTCTTCTCTCCTGCTTGCGAAGTGTGCGGGGCGGTTGGGGTGATGACCGAAGCTCAGATGAACTTGCGGCTCGCGAGGCTGCTCATCAGATGAACTTCCGCTCCGCGAGGAAGGCCGCGAGCTGCTTGCCGCCCTCGCCCTCGTCCTTGACGATCGTGCCGGCGGAGCGGGCCGGACGCTCGGCGGCCGACTCGACGGCCGTCCAGGCGCCTTCGAGACCGACCTCCTCCGCCTCGATCTCCAGGTCCTCCAGGTCCAGGGACTCCACCGGCTTCTTCTTGGCGGCCATGATGCCCTTGAAGGACGGGTAGCGGGCCTCGCCCGACTGGTCCGTCACGGACACGACGGCCGGCAGGGACGCCTCGAGCTGCTCCGTGGCGGTGTCGCCGTCGCGGCGGCCCTTCACGACGCCGTCCCCGACAAAGACCTCGGAGAGCTGCGTGACCTGCGGGACGCCCAGACGCTCGGCGAGGACCGCCGGCAGCACGCCCATGGTGCCGTCGGTCGAGGCCATACCGCAGATGACCAGGTCGTACCCGGTCTTCTCGACGGCCTTGGCGAGCACCAGGGAGGTGCCCATGACGTCGGTGCCGTGCAGGTCGTCGTCCTCGACGTGGACGGCCTTGTCCGCGCCCATGGACAGCGCCTTGCGCAGCGCGTCCTTGGCGTCCTCGGGTCCGACGGTCAGCACGGTGATCTCCGCGTCGTCCGCCTCCTCGGCGATCTGCAGCGCCTGCTCGACCGCGTACTCGTCGAGCTCCGACAGCAGGCCGTCGACGTCGTCGCGGTCGACGGTCAGGTCATCGGCGAAGTGCCGGTCGCCGGTGGCGTCGGGCACGTACTTCACACAGACAACGATCCTCAAGCTCACGCCGGCTCTCCTACTGCATCGTCACTACGTCACTAACGAACTGCCTTTGCACGCAGCATAGGCGTCCGATCAGGCGGATCCCGGTCGGGGCGGGCCGCGCTCCGAACGAAATATTACTCACCAGTACACCTATTGTATTTCCGGTAAGCAAGCGCTTGGAAGTGTGACCTTGCCAACGCTCCGTAACCGGCGGTTGCACCGGGGCGCACATGATGTGCCGACGCCCGCTCCAGGGGCCGTGAATCAGTCACGGAGCGCGTTGAAGCGCCCCTGGCAGTAGAGGAGCGGACGGCCGGCGCCCGCAGGGTCGCCGGACACCGCCTCGGCTATCACGATGCGGTGGTCGCCGGCCGGGACACGGGTGACCACCCGGCACACCAGCCATGCCAGCACCCCCTCCAGCAGCGGCACGCCCTCGGGGCCCGTGCGCCAGCGGGTCGGCGGGGCGAAGCGGTCCGCGCCGCTGCGGGCGAAGGTGGCGGCGAGGTCCTGCTGGTGCTCGCCGAGTATGTGGACGCCTATGTGCTCGGCCTCCTCCAGCACGGGCCAACTGGAGGAGCCCGTGCCTACGCCGAAGGAGACCATCGGGGGCTCGGCTGCGACGGAGGTCAGCGAGGTGGCGGTGAAGCCCACGGGGCGCTCGCCGTGGGCGGTGATCACGGCGACGCCCGCCGCGTGCCGCCGGAAGACGGACCGCAGCAGATCGGCGGAGCCGGGCAGGGCGGCCGCGACGCCGGAGGCCGCGACGTCGGAGACCGCGACGCCGTCGCGCGCGGCGGGCACGTCGGCAGCGGACGCCGCGGAGCGGTCGCGCGCGGCGGGGAGTGCGGCGTCGAGCCGGGACGTCGTCATACCGCCCGCCCCAGCGCCGCGATCACATCGGCCTTGCGGGGCCGGCCCGCGGCCCGGACCACGATCCGGCCGCTCGCGTCGAGCACCAGCACGGTGGGGGTGGCGGTGATGCCCAGTCTCCGCACGAGCGGCAGCCGCTCCTCCGCGTCGATCTCCAGATGCTCGATGCCGTCGACCATGTCCGCGACCTCCGCGAGGGTGCGGCGAGTGGCCCGGCAAGGCTGGCAGAACGCGCTGGAGAACTGCACGAGCGTGGCCCTCTCCCCCAGCGCGACCGCCCCCAGCGCCCGCGCGTCGAGCCGTGTGGCGGGCGTTCGGCCGTGTGGCTCGGTTCCACTGTGCACTGAGCTCCTCCTTACCGTCCTCATGACATCCTGCACCGAACTGCTCACCGCACCGCAAACATTCCCGCCGCTCCGTGACGCGACGTGACGAGAATCTCGCCCCCTGAAGCGCCCAGGGCTGGCCAGGACGGCACACATGGGGCACGATCTGCGCAATGCCGAAAACCTACGGCTGCGTAACTTCGCCGGGAGAACACTCCTTCCCCGGGCATGACGAAAGGGTGTTCTCCCAATGGCAGAACTCGTCTACCGGCCGGTCGTCGGCGCCGCACTGACGATGTTCAAGGCACTGGACCTGAAGATCGACACCCAGGGCTCCGAGCACATCCCGCGTACCGGCGGCGCGGTGCTGGTGAGCAACCACATCAGCTATCTCGACTTCATCTTCACCGGCCTCGCCGCCCTCCCGCAGAAGCGGCTGGTGCGCTTCATGGCGAAGGACTCCGTCTTCCGGCACAAGATCTCCGGGCCGCTGATGCGCGGTATGAAGCACATCCCGGTGGACCGCAGACAGGGTGAGGCGGCCTATGCCCACGCACTGGACTCGCTGCGCTCCGGCGAGGTCGTCGGGGTCTTCCCCGAGGCGACGATCTCGCAGTCCTTCACTCTGAAGTCCTTCAAGTCGGGTGCGGCGAGGCTGGCGCAGGAGGCCGGTGTGCCGCTGATCCCGATGGCGCTGTGGGGCACCCAGCGGCTGTGGACCAAGGGCCGACCGCGCAACTTCGGGCGCAGCCACATCCCGGTGACGATACGGGTGGGCGAGCCCGTCGAGGCGCCGTCCGACCAGTACGCGGGGGCGATCACCCGCCGGCTGCGCGAGCGGGTGCAGGAACTGCTGGAAGCCGCGCAGCGCGCCTATCCGGTGCGCCCGAAGGACGCGGACGACACCTGGTGGATTCCGGCGCACCTGGGCGGCACCGCCCCGACGCCGGCTGCCGTACGGGACTGAGAGGCGGCACGATCCGCTGAAGCGCTGTGGGCTCCCGTCCGTCCGGACGGGAGCCCACAGCGCTTCACACGCGCGCGCTTCACACGCGTCGCTCAGTGCGCCATCTCTTCCTTGAGCGCCTGGACGAAGGCGTCCACATCGTCCTCGGTCGTGTCGAACGAGCACATCCAGCGGACGTCGCCGGCCGCCTCGTCCCAGAAGTAGAAGCGGAAGCGCTTCTGCAGACGCTCGCTCACCGCGTGCGGCAGCCGGGCGAAGACCGCGTTCGCCTGCACCGGGTAGAGGATCTCCACCCCCTCGACGGCCCGCACGCCTTCCGCGAGCCGCTGGGCCATCGTGTTGGCGTGCCGGGCGTTGCGCAGCCACAGGTCGCGGGCGAGCAGCGCCTCCAGCTGCACCGAGACAAAGCGCATCTTGGAGGCGAGCTGCATCGACAGCTTCCGCAGATGCCTCATCCGCCGGACGGCGTCCGGGTTGAGCACCACGACGGCCTCGCCGAACAGCGCGCCGTTCTTGGTCCCGCCGAGGGTGAGGACGTCGACCCCGGCGGCGTTGGCGAAGGCCCGCATCGGCACGTCGAGCGAGGCCGCCGCGTTGGCTATCCGGGCGCCGTCGAGGTGCACCTTCAGGCCGAGGCCGTGGGCGTGCTCGCAGATCGCCTTGATCTCGGCGGGCGTGTAGACGGTCCCCAGCTCGGTGTTCTGGGCGAGGGAGACCACCTGCGGCATGGCTCGGTGCTCGTCGTCGAAGCCCCATGCCTGCCGGTCGATCAGCTCGGGGGTGAGCTTGCCGTCGGGGGTGGGGACGGTGAGGAGCTTCAGTCCGCCCATCCGCTCGGGCGCGCCGCCCTCGTCCACGTTGATGTGCGCTGACTCGGCGCAGATCACGGCGCCCCAGCGGTCGGTCAGCGCCTGGAGCGCCACGACGTTCGCGCCGGTTCCGTTGAAGACGGGGAACGCCTCGGCCATGGGACCGAAGTGGCTGTGCATCACGCGCTGGAGATGCCCCGTGTACTCGTCCTCGCCGTAGGCGATCTGGTGACCGCCGTTGGCGAGGGCGAGCGCCGCCAGGATCTCGGGGTGCACACCGGCGTAGTTGTCGCTGGCGAAGCCGCGTACCTCGGGGTCGTGGTGACGTCGGGCGTCGGTCTTCACCGGTGTCCCGGCGCTCACCACGGTCACGGCTTGGGAGTCAGCCACAGGCGCTGTCCATTCACTTCCTCGGCGGGCCGGTCCCAGACTCCGGCGATGGCCTCGGCCAGTTCCTTGACGTCGGTGAAGCCCGCGAACTTCGCATTCGGGCGCTCGGCGCGCATGGCGTCGTGCACCAGTGCCTTGATGACCAGGATGGCAGCCGCGGCTCCGGGGCCGTGCTCGCCCCCCGCCTTGCGGAAGGCGTCGCCGAGCGCCAGCGTCCAGGCCTCGGCGGCGGCCTTGGATGCGGCGTAGGCGGCGTTCCCGGCGGTCGGCTTGCTCGCTCCGGCGGCGCTGATCAGCACATAGCGGCCGCGGTCGCTGCGCAGCAGCGCGTCGTGGAAGGCGAGGGAGGTGTGCTGGACGGTGCGGATCAGCAGCCTCTCCAACAGGTTCCAGTCGGCCAGGTCGGTGTCGGCGAAGGTGGCGCTGCCGCGCCAGCCGCCGACGAGGTGGACCAGTCCGTCGACCCGGCCGAACTCCTTCTCGGTCTTGGCCGCCCATTCGCGGGCTGCGCCGAGGTCGAGCAGGTCGACGGTGTCCCCTGTGACGGTCGCGCCGCCGTGCGCATAGCGGGCGGCGTCCACGGCCTCGGCGAGGCGTACGGGGTCGGCGTCGGAGGCGACGACAGTCGCACCGGCCTCGGCGAGGCGCAGCAGGGTCGCGCGTCCTGCCGGTCCCGCCGCTCCGGCGACCGCGACGACGGCGCCCTCCAGGGGCCCTCCGTTGCCGTTTGCGTTCATGGGCGTCGCCTCCTGGGTGCTGTGGGTGGGGGAGCTCACGCGGCGGCCTGCCCGGCGCTCTGCGCCTCGCCGGCCGACGTGCTCTGTGCCGTGCTCTGTGCGGTGATGCCCTTCGTGGAGGCGATCACACCCTTGAGCTTCTTGGCCAGCGCCTCATAGAACATGCTCAGCGGAAACTCGTCCGGAAGCACGTCGTCCACGAGCTTGCGCGGCGGCTGGGTCAGGTCGAGGGCGTCCGGGCCCTTGGCCCAGCGCGAGCCGGGGTGCGGGGCGAGATAGGAGGAGACCAGCTCGTACGCGGCGAACCAGTGGACCAGCTTGGGGCGGTCGATGCCGTCGCGGTAGAGCTTCTCGATCTCCGCGCAGAGCTGGTTGGTGACCTGCGGGGCGCGCTCCCAGTCGATCTTGAGGGTGTTGTCGGTCCAGCGCACCACATCGTGCTTGTGGAGGTAGGCGAAGAGAAGCTGGCCGCCGAGGCCGTCGTAGTTGCGCACCCGGTCGCCGCTGACGGGGAAGCGGAACATCCGGTCGAAGAGGACCGCGTACTGCACGTCGCGCCCGTGCTGGTTGCCCTCGGCTTCCAGCTTCACGGCCTCCTTGAAGGCGGTGAGGTCGCAGCGCAGCTCCTCGAGGCCGTACATCCAGAACGGCTGGCGCTGCTTGATCATGAAGGGGTCGAAGGGCAGGTCGCCGTGGCTGTGGGTGCGGTCGTGGACCATGTCCCACAGGACGAACGCCTGCTGGCAGCGCTCCTGGTCGCCGACCATCTCACGGATGTCGTCGGGGAGCTGCAGGCTGAGGATGCGGACGGCCTCCTCGGTGACGCGGCGGAAGCGCGCGGCCTCGCGGTCGCAGAAGATGCCGCCCCAGCTGAACCGCTCGGGGGCCTCGCGGACGGCGATCGTCTCGGGGAAGAGAACGGCCGAGTTGGTGTCGTATCCCGCGGTGAAGTCCTCGAAGGTGATGCCGCAGAAGAGGGGGTTGTCATAGCGGGTGGCCTCAAGCTCGGCGAGCCAGTCGGGCCAGACCATGCGCAGCACGACCGCTTCGAGGTTGCGGTCCGGGTTGCCGTTCTGCGTGTACATGGGGAACAGCACCAGGTGCTGGAGCCCGTCCACGCGGTCGGCGGCGGGCTGGAAGGCGAGCAGCGAGTCGAGGAAGTCGGGCACGCCGAAGCCGTCGTCCGCCCACCTGCGCAGGTCGGCGACCAGCGCACGGTGGTAGGCGGCGTCGTGCGGGACGAGCGGGGAGAGTTCCTCGACGCCCTTGATCACCTGCCCCAGCACGGCCTCTGCGGCGGTGCGCTCGGGGGCGTCCTCGGCGGTGAAGTCGATCGATCCGTCCTTGGACTGCCATGGGCGGATCTGCTCGACGGCATTCTTGAGCGCCGGCCAGGCCCGGTGCTCGATCACCGGGTCGCCTTGGGGTGCGGCCCCGCGGGAAACACCTCCGGCGGCGGCGTCCTGCACAAGAATTTCCGTCATGTCACTTCCTCCACGGGAGAACCTCGCGTCACCACACCGTATCCAGCACCGGATTCCCACAGCAAGGGGGCCCATGAAAGATACTCTCGTCCACACCCCCTGATCGCCGAAGTTTTTCCTGTCAGCAACCCTGCCGACGCTCGCTTCTGCGAGAGCACAGAGCCTCGGAGGCGGCCACGAGGCACCGTGGCCGGGCCCGGGCAGGGCTCGCCCGCCCCTGCGTCGCGGCCCCTGCGTCAAGGCCCCTGCGTCAAGGCGTGCGGGACACGCCCACGAGCGGGTGACGGAGTGCGGCGCCTCCCGTGCGGGACCGGGTTCGCCGCCGGACGGGGCCGTTAGGCTGCGTGCTGCCGCGCGGCCGCCGGCGGGCGGCGGCCGCGGGAGCCGCCGTCGACGGAAGCGAGAGAACCTTGACTTTCCTCACCATCGGTCACCGCGGAGTCATGGGCGTCGAGCCGGAGAACACCGTGCGCTCGTTCGTCCGCGCCGAACGGTCCGGCATGGACGCCATCGAACTCGATCTGCACCTCAGCAAGGACGGCGCGCTGGTCGTCATGCACGATGCCGACGTGGACCGCACGACGGACGGAAAGGGGCCCATCGCCGAGAAGACCCTGGCGGAGCTGCGGGAGCTGGACGCCGGCCAGGGCGAGCGCGTCCCGCTCTTCGAGGAGGTGCTGGATGCCGTGCACTCCCCACTCCAGGCGGAGATCAAGGACGTGGCCGCGGCGCAGTCACTGGCCGAGGTGATGCTGCGCCGCGATCTGACCGACCGCGTCGAGGTGTCGTCCTTCCACGACGACGCGGTCGCCGAGATCGCCCGGCTGGTGCCGGGCGTGCGCACGGTGCTGGTCGCCAGCCGCTGGGGGGCGGACATCGTGGACCGGGCCAAGGCGGTCGGCGCGGGCGCGCTCGCGCTGAACATCCGGCGGCTGACGCTGGAGACGGTCGAGCGCGCGCACGGCGAGAAACTGCGGGTGATCGGCTGGGTGGTCAACACTCAGGATCATCTGCGGCTGGTGCGCGCCCTGGAGCTGGACGGCGCGACGACCGACTTCCCGGAGATCAGACGCACGGGCCGGTTCACGGCCTGAGTCGCCGGCTCTTCCGTGCGGCTCCTCCGTGCGGCTCTTCCGGGCGGCTCTTCCGGGCGGCTCTTCAGAGCAGTACGTCAGGGCAGTTCGTCAGGGCAGCTCTGCAGGGCCGAGCTCCTTGACCAGCAGCTCGAAGGCCAGGTCGGAACGCTGGGGTATGCCGAAGCGCTCGTCGCCGTACGGGAAGGGACTGCGCTGTCCCGTACGGCGGTAGCCGCGCCGCTCGTACCAGGCGATCAGCTCCTCGCGCACAGAGATCACGGTCATATGCATCTCGCGCACGCCCCACTCGTCGCGCACCGTGCGCTCCGCCTCGGCGATGATCCGGCGGCCCAGGCCCGACCCCTGGAGTTCGGGCCGGACCGCGAACATCCCGAAGTAGGCGGCGTCACCGCGGCGCTCCAACTGGCAGCAGGCGATCAGCTCGCCGTCCCGCTCGACCGCCAGCAGCCGACTGCCGGCCTTGGTGATCACCTCGCGCACGCCCTCGGGGTCCGTCCGCTGTCCGTCGAGCAGATCAGCCTCGGTGGTCCAGCCGGCCCGGCTCGCGTCGCCGCGGTAGGCGGACTCGATCAGCGGCACAACCGCCGGCACATCGGCCTCGACCGCGTCGCGGTAGGTCATTTCGCCGGCACTCGGGGGTGGTGCGGTGTCCATGCGGCTACTCTCCGTCGTCCATGGTCGGTTGGGGCGCCATTGAGCCTAACCCCGCCGACGGGCCTACTGTTTGGACCATGGTTCATGTGCTGAGCAGCCGGACCCTGCTGCGTCCGGCGGATCCAGAGCGGTCCAGGCGGTTCTACGGGGAGCAGCTGGGGCTGCCGGTCTACCGCGAGTTCGGCACCGGCCCGGAGCGGGGCACGGTCTACTTCCTCGGCGGCGGCTTCCTTGAGGTGTCGGGGCGTCTGCCGGACGGGGAGGGCCCACGGGCGACGCCGGCGGTGCAGCTCTGGTTCCAGGTCGAGGACGCGGCGGCGGCCCACGCGGAGCTGGCGGCGGCGGGCGTGACGGTGCTGCGCGAGCCGGTGCGGGAGCCGTGGGGGCTGATCGAGATGTGGATCGCGGACCCGGACGGCCATCGCATCGCCGTGGTCGAGGTGCCCGCCGACCATCCGCTGCGCTACCGCCCCTGAACGGCGACGGCCGACCGGGGCGGGGGAGACGGGCGGCCTCTTCGGCGTACGAGTGCGCCGTGCGGCCGCCGCGCGAGCGCGGCGGGGCGCGGCTCTGCGGGGCGGGGCTCGGCTCTGCGTCTCGTCGGCGTCCGGGTGCCGCATACGGGTCGTCGTGCGGGCGCCGCACCGCGGAGGGCGGCCTTCCGCTGGAGCCGGGGCGGAGCGTCGCTCGATTCGCCGCCCCGCGCCCCCTTCGCACACCTGTGCGCTCGCGTAGGCGGCGTCTGGACGGGCATTCACTCCTCGACACGGTCGAAGGGGGGTGCGCCGTGTATGGAGCGTCGGCGGTCGGCTGGTTGCTCATGGCGCTGTGCGGCGCGACGGGCGGCTACTGCCTGCTGCGGATGCGCCGCTGCGCGGGCGCGGCGCGCAAAGCGGCCGGGAGCGAAGCTCTGATGGGAATCGGCATGGCCGCGATGGCGGCCCCGACCGCGGTGTTCACCCCGCCGGAGTGGACCTGGGCGGTTTACGCGCTGGTGTTTGGCGCGGTCGCACTGCCGGCCCTGCGTCCCGCGGTGCGCAGCACACACCATCTGCACCATCTTGTCGGCTCGCTGGCCATGGTCTACATGGCCACGGCGCACCCCGTGGCGGCGGGCACATCCGGGCACGGCGCTCATGCCGTCGGGGGTCATCCGGCCGGGGGCGCGCCACTGCTGACCGGGCTGCTGCTCGTCTACTACACGGTCTATGTGCTGCGTTCCGGGGCGCGGCTGATACCCGCGCCCGCGGCGGCGGGCGTGGCGACGCCACCCTCGGTGGCCTGGGCGGCACGGCCGGAACTGGCACTGGCCTGCCGGGTGTCGATGGGGATGGCGATGCTGACGATGCTTCTCGCTCTGTGAGACGGATTCTCTCGGAGTGCAAACCGTGGCGTGCGTCACTTGGAGCCCGCGACCATACCCCCGGGTAGGCGCACGCTCATAGGGTGGACGGCATGGTGGTCTCCCTTGCGCTGCTCTCGCTCGGCACGCTGGTCGCCGTCGTCGCTCCGCGCCTGCTGGCCAGGGCCGAATGGGCGGAGCGCGAGCCGGTGGTGGCGCTCTGGGTATGGCAGTGCGCCGTGGCCGCCGTACTGCTGTCCTTCGCCCTGTCGATGACCTTCAGCGCAGCCGCCGCCTGGCAGCTTGTACGGGGCCAGGTCTTCGCCCCCGCCCCGCATGCCGTCGTCGAGGCCTATGCACTGGCCGCCCATGAGCCGTGGTCCGCGGTGCTGGCGGTCACCCTGGCCTGCGGCGGCCTGTGGACGGCGGCGATGCTGGCGCGGGAGATCCGCCGGGCGCAGCTCCGGCGCAAGCGGCGGCGTGCGGAGCTGCTGGCGCGCTCGCCGCTGCTGCCGGGGGAGAAGCCGGCCGGGGAGCCGCTGGTCGTGCTGGAGGGCGAGCGCCCGGACGCCTGGTGGCTTCCGGGCAGCACCCCCCAACTGGTGGTCACCACGGCGGCGTTGCGGCGACTGAAGGGCCGTCAGCTCGACGCGGTGCTGGCGCACGAGCAGGGCCACGCACGGGCGCGGCACGACTGGCTGCTGCACTGCTCCGGGGCGCTGGCCGCCGGGTTCCCGCAGGTGCCGGTCTTCGCGGCGTTCCGTGACGAGATGCACCGACTGGTGGAGCTGGCCGCCGACGACGTGGCCTCGCGGCGCTTCGGCCGGCTCACGATCGCGCTCGCACTGGTCGAACTCAACGAGGACCGGGGCGTGTTCGGGCCGTGCCCGACGCCTGACGGGCAGCTGCCGCAACGGGTGAACCGGCTGCTCTCCCCCGCCCCGCGGCTCACCGCGGGCCGCAGGCTGAGGCTGACGGCGGCGGCCGCCCTGGCGCCCGTGGCGCCGCTGCTGGTGGCGTTCGCCCCGGGCCTGCGGGCGCTGGGCTAGGCCGCGCTTCGGTTTCCCGAACACGGCCTGGCCACCGGGCCGGCCCTGAACGTCAGACGGCGGAGACCTACGGGTCCAACGCGCTGCCGCTCAGGCATGGCTGCCGCTCAGGCGTAGGGGTCGAACGGGACCCCCGACGGTTTCGCCTCGGCGAGGTTGCCCTCGAAGCTGCCGTCCTTGATCCCGAAGTGCGCGCTGCCGAAGTCGGCGTTGGCCAGCTTGTCACGCAGACCGGCCGGGTAGCCGTTCCAGCCGACCAGGGCGGGGTACTGCCAGGTGTGCTGATGGTTCTCCGGCGGCTCGTCGTTCGAGTTGGCGGGCCGGAAGCAGTGAGTGGACAGACCGTCCTTGTGGTAGACGACCTTCGGGTGGGCGCCGTCCCAACGGATCTTGTCGCGGGGGTAGACGTCGAAGTCCCCGTGGGCCGAGGTGGCGACGTACTTCGCCTCGTCGCCCTGCACCCAGACCACGACGTGCTCCCAGTCGTGCCGGTGCCCGAAGGGGTCCCAGACCGGGATGGCCTGGTCCTTCTCGAAGTACGAGGTGTACATGATGGCGCACCAGCCGTTGTTGCACTTGGAGCGCGAGTACCCGTTGGTGTTGACGAGGTCCGATGCGTCCCGGCAGTTGCCGCTGAGGGACCCGGTGGTCTTCAGACCGCCGTTGACAGAGCCGTCGGGGCCGATGGCGGGCACCGCGTAGCAGCCGTCGGTGTCGTAGTCGTACCCCGGCTGAAATGTGCGGTCCAGCGTGTCCGCGTTGGCCGGCAGGGCGGGCGGCGGGGCGGCGAAAGCGACGTTCGGGACGGCGAGCACCAAGGTGAAAGCACCCGCGAGGATCAGCGGAACCTTGCGGATTCGTGCGCTCTTCAGCACCAAGTCCTCCTGGAAGCCACGGTTTTGGAAACACGTCACTTTGACGTGTCCACCGCAGCCTCCAGGTGTTCGGGGCAAAGGCCAAGAGGCGGGAGCCGAAAATCCGAAGAAGAGCCCGGTAGGCGTCGGGGTGTCCGCACCGGGTGCCGCGGACCCGGCCGCCGTCGCCGACTGAATGAACGCCCCCGGCACGGCCCGGTGGGACGGCCCGGCAGCGGGGAGGATTTCCTTATGCACCTGCTGCATCCGGAGGCCCGCCCCGTCACCGCGGCCACCGCAGTCCGCGGAGCGTATCTCGCGCTGTGCGCCGCCGCCGCGGCCGCGCTGACGGTGCTGGTGGCCCTCGACTGGGCCCCGCTGCTCTCCTTCGACCGGGCGGTGGCCGGGGAACTGCACCGCTCGGCGGTCGCCGAGCCCGGCTTCACCCGGCTGAACCGGGTGCTGTCGGACTGGGTGTGGGACCCCTGGACGATGCGAGTGCTCACTCTCGGCGCGGCCGTCTGGCTGTGGGCGCGCCGGGAGCGACTGCTGGCCGTGTGGGTCGCGGCGGCGAGCGTGCTGGGCACGGGCGTCCAGCACGGCCTGAAGTGGGCGGTCGACCGGGAGCGCCCGCGCTGGGCGGACCCCGTCGACTCGGCCGACTACGCCGCCTTCCCCTCCGGTCATGCGATGTCGGCGGCAGTCGCCTGCGGGCTGCTGGCGTGGCTGCTGCGCCGGGAGGGGGTGCGGGGGCGGCCGTGGGCGTGGTGTGCGGCAGCCGCGGCCGTGTCGGTGGCCGGAGTGGGCTTCACCCGGCTGTATCTGGGCGTGCACTGGCCGTCGGACGTGGTGGGCGGCTGGCTGCTGGGGGCGCTGATCACCGGGCTCGCCATCGCCTCGTACGCCGGGGCCGGACGCGCCGTGACCCGTTTGCGGCGCATGGGGCCGTCCGGCGAGGATCCGGGACCATGACGGTCAAGGAAGCAGTGACGATCAAGGGTGTGCTCTTCGACTTCTCCGGAACGCTGTTCCGCATCGAGTCGACGTCCGACTGGCTGCGCGCGGTCCTCGACGCCCGCGGGGAGCGGCTGGCCGAGGCGGAACTGGCCCGGTGCGCCGAGGGGCTCGAGGCTGCGGGGGCGCTGCCCGGCGGCTCGTTTCCGCAGCGGATGCCCGATGAGCTGTCCGAGCTGTGGCGCACACGCGACATCAGCGGGGAGCACCACCGGGCGGCGTACACGGGACTCGCCCGCCAGGTGGGGCTGCCCGACGAGGGGCTGTACGACGCCCTATACGACCGGCATATGACGCCGGACGCCTGGAGTCCCTATCCGGACGCGGCCGAGGTGCTCGGAGCGCTGCGCGACCATGGGCTCGCGGTAGCCGTCGTCAGCAACATCGGCTGGGATCTGCGGCCGGTCTTCCGTGCCCATGGACTGGATCCGCTGGTGGACGCCTATGTCCTCTCCTATGAGCACGGTGTCCAGAAACCGGACGCCCGGCTGTTCCGCACGGCCTGCGAGGCAATCGGCCTGGACCCGCGCGAGGTGCTGATGGTCGGCGACGACCAGAGGGCGGACGGCGGGGCCGTCAGGCTGGGCAGCGCCGTGCACTTCGTGGACCATCTGCCGGTCCACCAGCGGCCCGAGGGCCTGCTCCCGGTGCTGGACCGCGCCGGGATCACCCGCCCGTCGGCCGGTCCGGCAGCGGCCCGCTGAGCACCGGACACCGCAGACCGGACGGTCAGAGAGAGAATGAAGGCGCGGCAAAACCGCCCGAACCGGACGATCCCCCGCGTCGCCCGGTTCGGGCGGCATCCCCGCTGACCAGGCCCTGGCACCGGCACAGCGGGGCCACGCTGAGTATATTGGCTCGGAGCCAGTCAACGCAGGAGTCAAGCATGTCCCCGCGGAGCCCATCGGTCAATGAAGAGCTCCGCCGTCGTTCCCGAGAGCGTCTGCTCCAGGCGACGGTCGATCTGGTGGGCGAGCGCGGCTACGAGGCGACGACGCTGGGCGACATCGCCGACCGGGCGGGCGCGGCACGCGGGCTTGTGTCGTACTACTTCCCCGGCAAGCGCCAGCTGCTGCAGTCGGCGGTGCACCGGCTGATGCATCTGACCCTCGAGGCGGCGCTGGAGCGGGAACCGCGGCCCGAGGACGGCCGAGAAGGGCTGGCGCGTGCCATCGACGCGATCCTGGGGCTCGCCGTCGACCGTCCGCTGCTGATGCGCACCCATATGTCGGGGGTGCTCCAGGCAGCGGGCTTCGTCCAGTGCCCTGAGCAGCAGCGGCTGGCGTTCCTGCTGCGGGACACCGTCGAGCGGTACGGCTCACGGGACGTCGAAGCGGACTATCCGATGCTGCGCGCCCTGCTCATGGGTGCGGTGTTCGCGGTGCTGCTCCCGGGCGCGCCGATGCCCCGGGAGCGGCTGCGCGCAGAACTCTTCCAGCGGTACGGGCTGGACTGGGAGCTAGGCGTCCCGCCGGGCGAGAGGCCGCCCGGCGGAACGGCGCCGGAGATGCTGCACGGCTGAGCACGGCTGAGCACGGCTTCGCTCCGCCGCAGCAGATGCCGCCCCGGCGCGGCCCGGGCCCCGGTCAACGGTCTTCACCACGACCCCTGTCGGCCCCGGGAACGGCCCCGGCAAACGGCCTCAGCCCCGGAAGGGGAAGAAGTCGCGGAAGTAGTCGGGCTGGGTCTGGACGTTCAGCTCGTCCATCCGCAGCCGCTTCGCCCAGTCCGTGCGCCGGTCGTCGATCCGCAGCACATCGAGGCCCTTGGCGATGTCGTTCGAGTAGACATGGCCGTTGTAGTAGTACGCCGACCACGATCCGCCGCCGCGCAGGGTGTCCGCGCTGAGCGGGCCGCGTTCGAAGTAGGCGATCTCCCTTGGGCGCCGGGAGTCGGTGAACTCCCATACCGAGACGCCGCCCTGGTACCAGGCCTGGACCATGATGTCGCGGCCCGGGACGGGGATCAGCGAGCCGTTGTGGGCCACGCAGTTCTCGGTGTCGGCCTGATGCCGGGGGATCTTGAAGTAGCTGCGGAAGACCAGTTTGCGCTTGGCGCCCCTGCCGACGATGTCGTAGACGCCGTCCGCGCCGCGGTCCGGCCCGACCTCGGCGTTGCAGGTGGCCGCCCCGCCGCCGCCCAGCTCATCGGTGAAGACGACCTTGTCCGCCCGCTGGTTGAAGGTGGCGGAGTGCCAGAAGGCGAAGTTGACGTTGTCCTGGACGCGGTCGATGACCCGAGGGCGTTCCGGGTTCCTGATGTCGAACAGGATGCCGTCGCCCATGCACGCGCCGGCGGCCAGGTCCTTGGCGGGCAGCACGGTGATGTCATGGCAGCCGGTGGTCTTGGCGACTCCGGGGTTGGCCGGCCCGCCGGGGTTGCCCCCGCCGTCCGGGCCGTCGCCGGGGAACAGCACCGGGAAGGCTGCCACCCGGGCCCGCTCGGGCGCCGCGCGGGGCACCTTGATCACTGAGATCCCGTCGTGCGGCGGCTGGCAGTCGGGGAAGGCGGCGTTGGGCGAGTACGAGGAGACGTACACGTAGACGTTGCGCCGCTCGGGCACCAGGGTGTGGGTGTGCGAGCCGCAGGCGGTCTCGACCGACGCGACATAGCGGGGGCTGCGCTTGTCGCTGATGTCGAAGATCTTGACACCCTCCCAGGACGACTTCTCCGTCGCGGGCTGGGTGGTGCTGCTGCAGGAGTCGTCGCTGCGCGAGGAGTCGGTGGACAGGAAGAGCAGGTCGCCGGAGACGGAGACGTCGTTCTGCGAACCGGGGCACAGGACCTGTGCGACGGTCCTGGGAGACGCCGGGTCGCCGATGTCGAAGATCCGGAAGCCGTCGTAGTTGCCGGCGTAGGCGTATCGGCCCTGGAAGGCGAGGTCCGAGTTGGTTCCCTTCAGCGCGTCCTTCGGGATGGTGGCCAGGTGCTCGATGTTGTCGCTGTGGACCACCTCGTCCACATCGGGGATGTCCCCCGCGGCGATGGCGGCGCGGGTGTCGGCCGCCTGCCGCGCGGTGACGTCCTGCCGGACGGGTGAGTCCCCGGGGTCGGGGACGGCGGCCGCGGGTCCGGCCGTCAGCAGGGCGGCGAGCAGGCCGGCGGCGGCTGTCGCCACGCCCAGTCGTCTGCGCCGTACGCGGGTGGTGTGCAACGGGGTCACTGCGTCCTCCCTCGGTCCGTTCGCGGTGGAACGGTTCACGGACCCCGGCAGTATCGTCCCTTGCATGGACATATCAACAGTGGGCATTGGAGACGACGTGAGGGCGACCTGACCGCGGCCGCCCGCAGGCGCGCAGCACGACCCCCAACCACCACAAGTGCCACAGGAGGTCCGCGTGTTGAACCGTCGCAGCGTGAAACGTCGCAGTATGAACCGTCGCAGTATGACCGGATCCCGCCCCCGCCTCGTCCGGCTCACGCCGCCCGCGGCCGCAGCGGCGCTCGCGGCGGCCCTGCTCGCCCTCACCGCCTGCGATGCGCAACCGAGCGTTCCCGCGGAGGCCAAGGGGGCTGCGGGCCCGCCCGTGGTGGCGCCGGGCAAACCCGGCGAGCCGGCCAGGACGCTGTCCCCCGAGGAGGCCGCGAAGGCCACCCCGGACGACAGTCCCAATGCGGCGGACTTCAGCTATGCGCGCATGATGATCATCCACCATGCCCAGGCGCTGACGATGACCGGCCTGGTTCCCGACCGTGCGACGTCTCCACAGGTCAAGAAGGTGGCGGAGCGGATCGCCGCCGCCCAGAAGCCGGAGATCGGCGCGATGGAGGCCTGGCTCGAAAACAACGGCGGGGACCGGCGGCAGGACACCGGGCGCGGCCACGACCACGGTCTGATGCCCGGCATGGCGACCCAGGCGCAGCTGGAGCAGTTGCGCGCGGCACGCGGCACGGTGTTCGACGAGCTGTTCCTGAAGCTGATGATCACTCATCACCAGGGCGCGGTCACCATGGCAGCCGAGGTTCTCTCGGAGGGGAACAACGTGCTGATCGAGGAGATGGCGGCCGATGTGATCGCCCAGCAGACCAGCGAGATCAACCGGATGCGCGCCATGTGACGACTCGGCGGGCGGCGGCGCGCCGGGCGGAGGGGGACACTCCCCAGCGCCGTCTGGCGGTGCCATGCTGGAAACCCCACCCCGTGGGAAGGAGCGCACCCGTGCTTCGCGTCGCCGTCGTCGGATCGGGCCCCAGCGGGGTCTACACCGCCCAGTCCCTGGTACAGCAGTCGGCGGTTCCGGATGTGTGCGTCCATGTGCTGGACCGGCTGCCGTGCCCGTACGGCCTGGTGCGGTACGGAGTCGCGCCCGACCACGAGAAGATCAAGTCACTGCAGAACAATCTCCGGACCGTGCTGGAGCACGACCGGATCGACTTCGTCGGCAATGTCGAGGTCGGCGCCGACGGGCTCGGCCCCGAGCGGCTTCTGGAGCTCTACCACGCGGTCGTGTACTGCGTCGGGGCGGCTCGGGACCGGCGGCTCGGCGTACCGGGCGAAGACCTGCCCGGAAGCCATTCGGCCACCGACTTCGTCTCCTGGTACAGCGCGCACCCGGACGCGGCGGGCGGCGCCTTCGGCCTGGACGTGCGGTCGGCCGTGGTGATCGGTGTGGGCAATGTGGCGGTCGACGTGGCACGTGTCCTGGCGCGTCAGGCGGGAGAGCTCCAGGACACGGACATGCCGCACGCGGCACTGGGCGCGCTGGCGGGCAGCCGGGTGCGCGAGGTGCACATGGTGGGCAGACGGGGCCCCTCACAGGCGAAGTTCACCACCAAGGAGCTGCGGGAGCTGGGCGCGCTGCCCTCGGCCGCGGTGGCGGTCGACCCGGCGGAGCTGGAGCTCGATCCCGCGTACGCCGATCCGGCCGGAGCGGCCTTTGCCGCCCTCCCGGCGGTGAACCGGCGCAACCTCGGCGTCGTACGGGGCTGGGCGGAGGCGGAGGACACACGGCGGGCGGAGCCCGGGCGGGACCGCCGGATAAGGCTGCGGTTCTTCCTGCGCCCGGTCGAGCTGCTGGAAGGGGAAGGACGGGTCAGGGCCGTACGGTTCGAGCGCACCGTGCCTGACGGGTCGGGAGGGGTGCGCGGTACGGGCGCGTACGAGGAGATCGAGGCGCAGCTGGTGCTGCGGGCGGTGGGATACCGGGGGGCGCCGCTGCCCGGGCTGCCGTTCGACGAGCGGCGCGGCACGGTGCCGCACGGGGCCGGACGGGTGCTGCGGGACGGGACGCCGTCGCCCGGTGAGTATGTGGCCGGGTGGATCAAGCGCGGGCCGACGGGCGTGATCGGCACCAACCGGCCGTGTGCGAAGGAGACCGCGGCGTCGCTGCTCGCGGATGCGCCGGAGCTGGCGCGGCGGGCGGTGGCGGACGATCCGCTGGCCCGGCTGCGGGAGTGGGGCCGCCGTCCGGTGCTGTGGCCGGGCTGGCTCGCGATCGAGTCGGCGGAGGCGGCACTCGGGGCGTCCTTGGGCCGGCATATCGTCAAGATCCCCGACTGGCCGGGGCTGTTGCAGGCGGCGACGCCGCGCTGAGCGGCGCACCGTACGAGCCGCCCCACTCGCGGCGCGGCCGCTTCCCCCGTTGCCGCGCCAGCCCTCGCCCCGTCTGCTGTCGGGGCCGTCCCGACCCCCGTCCACCGCCCCGGGCCCGTACGCAGCCCGGGCCCTGTCCGCCGCCCCGGGCCCATTCGCATCGCGGAGCCGGTCAGACGCCGAGGCGGGCCTCCTCCTTGCCGGCCGCCTCGAGGACGGCGTCGAGCAGCCCCGGGAAGAGCGCGGCCAGATCGTCCCGGCGCAGGGCGTTGAGCTTCGCCGTGCCCCGGTAGAACTGCCGGATCACTCCGCTCTCCCTGAGGACGCGGAAGTGGTGCGTGGTCGTGGACTTGGTGACGGGCAGGTCGAAGTACGAGCAGGACAGCTCGGACTCGGCGGACGCCAGTTCGCACACGACCCTCAGCCGCATGGGGTCCGCGAGCGCGTGCAGCACGCCCTCCAGGCGGATCGCGGCGGGCTCCGGGTGCTCGAGCACCCGGCCGCCGCCGGTCTCACGGGTCATACGGCTTCACTCCCACCCATCCCTCGGTGCGGCCTTTGGCGATGCGACGCCTCCATCGTACGAGGGTCACCGTAGTACGACGGGGATCGCGTCTGGTCGCTTCCGCTCCCTTCCGGGGGAGATCCTCAGACCGAGCGGTGGTACTGCTCCGGCACATGGACCTCGCCGCCCAGCTCACGGGCCGCCCGCCGGGCCCAGGAGGGGTCGCGCAGCAGCTCACGGCCCAGCAGCACGGCGTCCGCCTCGCCGTTGGCGACGATCTTCTCCGCCTGCTCCGGCTCGGTGATCAGCCCGACCGCGGCGACCGGCAGGCCGGTCTCCGTCCGGACGCGCGCGGCGAAGGGCACCTGGTAGCCGGGGCCCGTGGGGATGCGCACACCCGGCGCGTTGCCGCCGCTCGACACATCGAGCAGGTCCACGCCGTGTTCCCGGAGCAGCACCGCGAAGCGCACCGTGTCGTCGGGCGTCCAGCCGGCCCCGTCGAGCCAGTCGGTGGCGGAGATCCGGAAGAACAGCGGAAGCTCGTCGGGCCAGACGGCGCGGACGGCGTCCACGACTTCCAGGGCGAAGCGAGTGCGGTTGACGAATGAGCCGCCGTAGGCGTCGGTACGGCGGTTGCTGTACGGGGAGAGGAACTCGCCGATGAGATAACCATGTGCGCCGTGGATCTCGGCGACCTCGAACCCGGCGTCCAGAGCGCGTCGGGCGGCCTCCGCGAAGTGTCCGACCACCTCGGCCAGGTGCGCCTCGGTCAGCTCGTCGGGCACCGGGTGTCCGTCGTCGAAGGGCAGCGGGCTGGGGCCGACGGGCTGCCAGCCGTGCTCGTCGGGGCCGACGGGCGCGCCGCCCTGCCAGGGGAGTCCGGTGGACGCCTTGCGGCCCGCGTGCGCGAGCTGGATGCCGGGGACGGTGTTCTGGCTCTTGAGGAAGCGGGTGATCCGGCGCAGTGCCGCGACCTGGGTGTCATTCCAGATGCCGAGGTCCGCGGGGCTGATGCGGCCCTCGGGGACGACGGCGGTGGCCTCCAGCAGGATCAGCCCGGCGCCGCCGGCGGCGCGAGCGGCGTAGTGGGCGAAGTGCCAGTCGTTCGCCACTCCTGTGTCCGCCCCCGACACCGCCGCGCTGTACTGGCACATGGGGGCCATCCAGACGCGGTTCGGGACGGTGAGCGAACGCAGCGGGTAGGGCTCGAACAAGGCGCTCACGGGGGACTCCGTTTCACAGGCGGGGCCGGGTTCACAGACGGGGCCGACCGGGCGACCCCTTGTACGAGGAACACCGTACTACGAACTTCATCGAATTACGAGAGGTGTCGTACAAGGGTCACGGAGAACCGCGCGGACGACCTCACCCCTGACGCCGATGAGTTTCCTGATGCGCGGGAGTCGTCCGTGTTGTACTCCGTACTGAGGAGGCACACCGTGCTGCTCGAGAACAAGAGGTGTCGGCGATGACCGATGTTCTTCTGACCGTAGGCACCCGCAAGGGACTCTTCATCGGCCGTGCAAGGCGCGGCACATGGGAGTTCGAGGGGCCGTACTTCAATGCGCAGGCGATCTACTCCATCGGCATCGACACCCGCAGGGCCACCCCGCGCCTCCTCGTGGGCGGCGACAGCTCCCACTGGGGGCCTTCGGTGTTCCACTCCGACGACCTCGGCACGACCTGGACCGAGCCCTCGCGGCCCGCGGTGAAGTTCCCCCGGGACACCGGGGCCTCCCTGGAGCGGGTCTGGCAGCTCCACCCCGCCGGGCCGGACACCCCGGACCTGGTGTACGCGGGCACGGAGCCGGCCGCCCTGTTCCGCTCCGCGGACGGCGGCGAGACCTTCGAGCTGGTCCGTCCCCTGTGGGAGCACCCCACCCGTTCGAAATGGGTGCCCGGAGGCGGCGGCGAGGCCGTGCACACGGTCGTCACCGACCGGCGCGACCCGGACGCGGTCACCGTCGCCGTCTCGACCGCCGGGGTCTTCCGCTCCCGCGACGGCGGAGCCAGCTGGGCGCCGTCCAACCGGGGAGTGTCCGCGGTCTTCCTCCCGGACCCCCACCCGGAGTTCGGGCAGTGCGTCCACAAGATCGCCCAGGACGCGGGCGATCCGGACCGCCTGTATCTGCAGAACCACTGGGGCGTCTACCGCAGCGACGACGCGGGCGCGAGCTGGACCGACATCGGCACGGGCCTGCCCTCCGACTTCGGCTTCGCCATGGCCGCCCATCCGCACCGCCCCGACACCGCCTATGTCTTCCCGATCAACGCCGATGCCGACCGGGTTCCCGCCGGACGGCGCTGCCGCGTCTACCGCACCCGGGACGCGGGCGAGAACTGGGAGCCGCTCACCGCGGGGCTGCCCGAGGGCGACCACTTCGGCACGGTGCTGCGTGACGCGCTGCGGACCGACGACGCCGACCCGGCCGGCGTCTACTTCGGCAACCGCAACGGCGAGCTGTACGCCAGCGCCGACGACGGGGACAGCTGGCAGCAGCTCGCCCGACATCTGCCCGATGTGCTCTGCGTGCGTGCGGCGGCCCTGAGTTGACGGCGACGACGGCGGCCGGGACCGAGGGGCTCGAGTTGAAAGACCCCGCCGCTCGACCAGTAGAGTGACGCTCCGTGGCAGCACGACCGTTGAGAGAAATCGTCGAGCCGGGCTGGGCCGAGGCCCTCGCACCGGCGGCCGAACGCATCGCCGGGATGGGCGACTTCCTGCGCGCGGAAATCGCCGCGGGGCGCACCTATCTGCCGTCGGGACCGAACGTGCTGCGCGCCTTCCAGCAGCCGTTCGACGAGGTCCGGGTGTTGATCGTCGGCCAGGACCCGTACCCCACGCCCGGTCACGCGGTGGGGCTGAGCTTCTCGGTGGCGCCCGAGGTGCGGCCGCTGCCCGGCAGCCTGGAGAACATCTTCCGGGAGATGCACACGGACCTCGGCCTGCCCCGCCCCGCCAACGGCGATCTCACCCCCTGGACCCGGCAGGGCGTGCTGCTGCTCAACAGGGCGCTGACGACCGCGCCCCGGAGGCCCGCCGCCCACCGGGGCAAGGGCTGGGAGGAGGTCACCGAGCAGGCCATCCGGGCGCTCGTCGCCCGCGGCAAGCCCCTGGTGTCCGTGCTGTGGGGCCGTGACGCGCGCAATCTGCGCCCGCTGCTGGGCGAGTCGCCGGCCGTGGAGTCCGCGCACCCCTCCCCCATGTCCGCGGACCGCGGATTCTTCGGCTCGCGCCCCTTCAGCCGCGCCAACGACCTGCTGGTGCGGCAGGGGGCGCAGCCCGTGGACTGGCGACTGCCGTGACCTGGGTGCTCGGCGTCGACTCGGGCGGCTCGGGGCTGCGCGCCGCGCTCGCCCCGGCCGACGACATCACGCGCGCCGAGACGGCCGTATCGGATGAACCGGTGCGCATCGGTCCGGACGGCGTCGACGCCGGGCATCTGCTGCGGCAGCTGCTGCCGATGGTCCGCTCGCTGCTGGGCCGGGCCGGGGGCGGCCGCATCGCGTCGGCCGTGATCGGCGCAGCAGGGACGGCCTCGCTGGGCGGGCCGCTGCGCGCCCGGCTGCCCGGCGCCCTCCGCGCGGATCTGGGCGTGCGGAGTACGGCACTGGCGGCCGACGGGGTCACCGCATACGCCGGAGCGCTGGGTCAGCGGCCGGGAGCGGTCGTCGCGGCCGGCACCGGCGTGATCGCTCTGGGCACGGATCTGTCGGGCTGGCGGCGCGCCGACGGCTGGGGGCATCTGCTGGGCGACGCGGGCGGCGGGGCCTGGATCGGACGGGCCGGGCTGGAGGCCGCACTGCGCGCCCACGACGGGCGGCGCGGCGGGTCGGCGGCGCTGCTCTCGCACGCCGAGGCGGCGTTCGGACCGGCCGAGGAACTGCCGGAGCGGCTCTATCCGCGGCCCGACCGGCCCGCCGTCCTGGCGTCGTTCGCCCCTCGGGTCGCCGCCTGCGCGGAGGACGACCCCGTGGCGGCCGGCATTCTCGCCGAGGCCGCACGCCATATCGCGGACACCGCCGCCGCCGTGTGCCCACCGGCGGTCCGGGCCGCCGGGACCGACCGGGCCGCCCGGGCGATCTGGGCGGACCGGGCCACCCGCGCCACCGAGCAAGGACGCACCTTCGGCACCGACCGGGGCGGCTGGGCCGCCGAGGCCGGACCGGCCACCGAGGTCGGCCGGGACGCCGAACCCGGCCGGAGCGCCCACAGCGACGAAACTGCCCAGGCCGGCCAGGCTGCCGAAGCCGACCGAGTCGCCCAGGCCGGCCAGGCTGCGCGGACCGCCCAGAACGACCGGGCCGGCGAGAGCGGTGGGACCGTCGAGCGCAGCCGGGCGACCCCGAGCAGCCAGTCGGCGGCGAGCGTCGAAATCGCCCTGACCGGGGGCCTGTTCAAGCTGGGCGAGCCGTTGCTCGCACCGCTGCGCGGCGAACTCGCCGCGCAACTGCCGCACACCCGGCTGACGTCCGCGGCCGGGGACCCGCTCGGCGGAGCGCTGCTGCTGGCGTCCGCTCTGCACTTCGGCGATCTGCGGCTGCCGCCGCACCCGACGCTGCTGTATCTGCCGGGGCCTGCGGAGACGGCCAGTTGACCGCCCGTACACCTGACGGACACCGGGAACGCCTCGGGACGGGGTTTGCGCAAGGACCCATCGGGCATATTCGGACAGATGTCATGGAGTTGGCCCCTCCCCGAACAGCCGCACCGGCAAAACCAGTAGCATGCGGGCGCATGAGCTCCCCCACTGGGCCCGCATCTGGCCTGCCTGTACGAATGCCGCGACCCCGCCAGCCCGGTCGGCACCGCCGGCCGGAGCCCGTGACGGCTCCCGAGGGCGCGCCCGCGCTGATCCTGGCCGTGCCCGGAACGCCTGAACCCGGCACGCGCAGCCTGGCCGAAGAGGTCATAAGCATCGCTCGGTCCGAGCTGCCCGGCCTTGAGGCGGCCATCGGCTACCTCGACGGCGACGACGCCGAGTACCCCGCCCTTGCCTCCGTCCTCGCGTACACCGCGCAGCGGCGCACCGAGCGGCATGAGATC
The DNA here is from genome assembly GCF_022414575.1 of Streptomyces sp. MUM 178J. GTDB lineage: Bacteria > Actinomycetota > Actinomycetes > Streptomycetales > Streptomycetaceae > Streptomyces > Streptomyces chengmaiensis. Next base: position 238,310 of record NZ_JADWYQ010000002.1, read on the forward strand.
GCCAAGGCGGCCGGCCGCGAGGTCGCCGAGCCCGAGGGCCCCGCGGCGGTCGTCGTGCCGCTGCTGGTCGGCCCGGACGCCGAGCTGACCGGCCGGATCCGCCGGGCCGTCGCGGACAGCGGCGCGAGCGCGGAGCTGACCGATGTGCTCGGCCCGCACCCGCTGCTGGCCGAGGGCCTGCACGTCCGCCTCTCCGAGGCGTCCCTGGCGCGCGCCGACCGGGCCAGGCTGTTCACCGTGGCCACCGCGGCCGACGGCATCATCCTGGCGACCGTCGGCGGCGAGGAGGCCGTGCAGGCCGCCGGCATCACGGGCATGCTGCTGGCCGCCCGGCTCGCCGTGCCGGTGATGGCCGCGGGCCTGGACCAGGACGGCGCGGTCGCCGCCATCGCCGAGCAGCTGCGCGGCGCGGGCTCCGTGCAGCTGGCGCTGGCCCCCTGCCTGGTCGGCCCGGAGGCGCCGGCGGGGTTGCTGGATTCCGCCGCCAAGGAGGCGGGTTGCCCGGCGTCCGAGGCACTGGGCGCCTACCCGGCGATCGGCAAGCTCGTGCTGTCGCAGTACGCGACCACGCTGGGGATAGCCCCGCAGCAGCCGCAGGGCGCGCCCGCCCGCTGAAGACCCCGTACCGCATCCGGCACAGGGCCCGTACACGCCGCTCACGGCTGGTACGGGCTCTGCGGTCTGCCGGGACCCGGAACGACGTCCGGTCAGATGAAGGTCACACAGGATGCGGCAGGGGCCGCGAACGACCCGGCCCGCCGTGGGATGCCGCCGCCCGCGTCGACATCGACGTCGAACCATGTGACGTCCCCGGAACGCTCGTTGGCGGCGTACAGTCTGCGGCCGGCCGGGTCGAGCGCCAGATCCCGCGGCCAGCGCCCGCCGCAGTCCACGACGGCCGTCGGCTCGGGCCGCTCCGGACCCCGGTCGAGCGAGAGGACACAGATGACGTCGGGGCCGCGTACCGCCGCCCACAGACGGCGGCCGTCGGGCGAGACGACGGCCTCGGAGGGGTAGGCGGGCCGGGTGGCGCCGCCCGGGGTGAGCGGGTGCTCGCCGACCGTCTTCAGCAGTCCGCCGTCCGCGTCCCAGCGGCACACGGTGACGACGGGGTCCAGCTCGCCCACGACGTAGACATGCGTGCCCGCCGGATGGACGACGAGATGGCGGGGTCCGACGCCGGGTCGCAGGGCCGTCTCGGCGTGCGGGGTCAGGGCACCGGCCTGCGCGTCCCATGCGTGGACGTACACCCGGTCCGTGCCCAGATCGACGGCCAGCACCCAGCGCCCGGTCGGATCGGCGACCACCTGGTGGGCGTGCGGGCCGGCCTGCCGGTCCGGGTCGGGGCCGCTGCCGTGGTGGTGCAGCACCGCGCCGACCGGCCCGGGAGCGCCGTCCGTCCCGACCGGAAGGATGCTCACGCTCCCCGAACCGTAGTTGGCGGTCACCAGATGGCCCGCGGCGAGTGCGAGATGTGTGGGGCCCGCGCCGCGCACGGGCACACGCCCTCCGATGGGGCGTGGCGCCGGCCCGGTGACGTCGAAGGCGGCGACGGCGCCGTCCTCCGTCTCGGAGACGGCGTAGAGGAGGGTCCCGCCGAAGGCCGCGCCCGGCACCAGATACGAGGGGTCGGCGACGGCGTCGCTCACCCCCGTCTCGGTGAGCGCGCCCGAGTCCGGGTCCACGGCCGCGGCGATGACGCCCCGGCCCCCGGCCGAGGTGAACGACCCGATGAACGCCCGGACGGCAGATGCCCGGACGGCGTTCGCCCCTGCGGGGCTGGTGCGGCCCACTGCTTCCCCTCTCCGCCTGCTGCTGCGCTGCCGGTGCGTTGCTGACGCACTGCCATGTCCTGCCATGCGCCGCCGACGGTAGCAGTCGGTCTAGACCAGAAGAGGGGAGCGCACCGCTGCCGTCCGGCACACGGCCGGGTCCGGGAGGTCAAAGTGCGCGGTCGCCGGGATCAGGACGCCAGCCGGTCGAGGGCTGCGGCCGGCTCCGCGGGCGTCACCTCGAACCAGATCACTTTGCCCGTGGCCGTGCCTGCGCTGCCCCAGCTCGCCGCCAGCGTCTCGATCAGGATCAGGCCCCGGCCGCTTTCGGCATACAGCTCGCGATCGCGTTGTGTGGGCAGCGTCCCCGCCGTGTCGCTCACCTCCACCCGCAGCCGGGCGCCGGTCCAGCGCACCGTCACCGAGCACGGCCCGGCAGTGTGGAGCACGGCGTTGGCGATCACCTCGCCCGACAGCAGCGCGAGGTCGTGCAGCGTCTCGTCCACGAGCGGGAGCTCCCAGGTGCGGACCGCCGACAGAAGCAGTCGACGGGCCTTGGGCACTGCGGCCGGGTCCCCTGCGGGGACCGTGAAGCTGTGGGCCGGCGGCTGTCCTGAGGTGTCGGTCGTATACATGTGACGCCGGCCTCCTAGCCGGTCCTGGCGCCCAGTCGCCGGGGAGGCGGCCCCTGCAACGCCCGCACCGTCCCACGGGGCCACCGGTTGGCCGACTGTTCGCCGCCGCGGCTCGGACGGCACTGTTGCCATGCTCATCTCGGCCATCTCCTGGGACTAGGCACTTCGCTCTACTCCGAACCGTGGCAGCCGTGACGAGCAGGCAACAGGGCACGACCGAGCTCTTAACATAGGTTTAGGGTTAAGTGATGGAGATCACTTCTACGCTCGACTCGAAGGCCCGTTACAAGCCCTGCCCTCGGACCTGAGCCCTGGCGGGGACCGGGACCCGGCACATGAGGCACTGGGAGGCTCTGTGCACATACTGCTTGTCGAGGACGACAACCGGGTCGCCGACGCCCTGACGGGCTCGCTGCGCCGCAACGGGTACGAGGTGTGGCGCGCGGCCAACGCCGCCGAGGCACTGGCCGCGCCCGCCGCGGACCTGGTCCTGCTCGATCTTGGCCTGCCGGACCGGGACGGCATCGAGGTGTGCCGGGAACTGCGTGCCCGCGGCAGGGTGCCGGTCATCGCGGTGACCGCACGGGGAGGGGAACCCGACCGGGTGCGAGGACTGCGCAGCGGCGCCGACGACTACGTGGTGAAACCCTTCAGCGCCGCCGAACTGCTCGCCCGTATCGAGGCGGTGCTCCGGCGCAGCATGCCCCAGCGCGCCGAGGACGACCGGCTCGTCACAGTCGACGGACTGGAGATCGACCTGCGGCGGCGCACGGTCACCCTGGACGGGCAGCCGGTGCCGCTGACCCGCAAGGAGTTCGACGTGCTGGCCGTGCTGGTGCGCGCCGACGGCGCCGCCGTGTCCCGGGACCGCATCATCGTCGAGGTATGGCACACGACGTACGACGGCATGTCGCGCACCCTGGACGTGCATATGGCCAACCTGCGCGGGAAGCTGGGGCGGGCAGGAGGCGTGGTGCGGACTGTGCGGGGCGTCGGCTACCGCCTCGCCGCCGCCTGCGGGACGGCCCCGGACGCGGCTTCGGCCTCGCATCGGGCTCCGGACGCCACGCCGGAAACGCCCCCGGCCTCGCAGGCCGACCACCCGCCCGCTGCCTCGCCGCCCACGGCGGCCGAGGCCTGAGCCTGCCGATCGCCGATGCGCCGCCGACTCCTCATCATCGTTTTCGCCCTGGTCGCGGGCCTCATCCTGGCGCTCAGCGTCCCGCTCGTCCGGGCCACGGCGGAGCACACCGTCCAGACCTCGTTCATCGGACGCGTCCAAGACGGCGCCTGGTTCGCCGACATGGCTGCCACCGCCCTGGAGTCGGGCCGGACCGACCGCCTTGAGGCCGCGGCCGACCGCTATGCCGCCCTGTACGACTCGCAGGTCGCCGTCGTCGACGCGGACGGCGAGACCGTCGTCGCCCCGCGCCCGCTCGACCTGGAGGAGCCGAAGGTCCGCACCGCGCTGCTGCGGGCCCTTGCCGACCGCCCGGCGCGGCAGCCCGGCCTGATGTGGCCGTGGGAAGACCGCCCCTTCGTCCTGGCCGAGCCGGTCAAGCGCGACGGCCGGGTGCTGGGCGCCGTGCTCATCGTCTCGCCCACCGACCGGGCCCGCTCCGAGGTCTCGGACCACCTGACCCTCGTCGCCCTGGGCAGCCTCGCCGCACTGGCCACCGTGGTGATCGCCGTCGCGACCCCGATGGTGCGGTGGGTGCTCCGCCCGGTCCATGAGCTGGACCGGGCCACACATGAGGTCGCCCTCGGACGGCTGAAGACCAAGGTCTCGGAGCGGACGGGCGCTCCGGAGCTGCGCCGCCTCGCCAACAGCTTCAACGCGATGGCGGACAGCATGTACGCCTCGCAGGAACAGCAGCGCGCGTTCGTCGCGCAGGCCTCGCATCAGCTGCGCAATCCGCTGACCGCGCTCCGGCTGCGCGTGGAGAACCTCGAAGACTATGTGAACGACCCTCGTGGCCTGCACGAACTGCATGTCGCCGCGGAAGAGGCCGACCGGTTCGGCGAGATCCTCGACGGACTGCTCCAAATGGCCAGGGCAGAGGCGTCCGAGGCGGAGCGCACACGCGTCGACGTCACAGCGGTGGTCACCCACCGGGTCGACGCCTGGCGGACGGCCTACGAGGCGGAGGGCGTCCCGCTCACCACGCGGATTCCGGACGGGGTGAGCGCGCTGTCCCTGCCCGACAGTCTCGACCATGCGCTGGACACCCTGCTCGACAACGCCCTCAAGTTCGGCGACGGCACGCCGGTGAGCGTGTCGGTCACCCGGTCCCCAGGCGGTGACCCCCCTGACGGCAGCGGCGGCGAGGGAGCGCGGGGCGGGCGAGGCGACGGCGTGGTGGAAGTGACGGTGTGCGACGGCGGCGCCGGGCTGACCGCCGAGGAGCTGGCCCAGGCGGGCGGGCGGTTCTGGCGCAGCCCTCGTCACCAGAACGTGCGGGGCACGGGACTGGGGCTTGCTCTCACACGCATCGTGGTCGAGGCGGGCGGCGGCGAACTGCGGCTCGCGGAGGCGAGGCCGCACGGCCTCGCGGCGACCGTCCGGCTGCCCGCCGCTCCCGCGACCCCTGACACGGCGTCCTGACACGGCACACGTCAGGGGTGGGACTCCCGGTACCACTGCTCTGCGCCCGGGTGCAGCTCCAGCGGATAGGTGGCGATCGCCGTGCGGCGGTCGAGTCGGCGGGCCTCCGGGTGGGCGCGTATGAGCTCCTGCTGGCCGTCGAAGAGCAGCCGGGTCAGCCAGTACGCCTCCGCCTTGGGCATGTCCGGCCGCACCACCAGGAAGTTCGGCACGCTCACGGTGGTCACCGCACTCTGCTCCCCGTAGACGACGGCCGGCACGGTGGTCTCCGTATAGAGCTCACCGTAGGAGCGGGTGAGGGCGCCGACCACGTTGCCGAGGTCCACAAGGCGGATAGGAGTGTTCTGGCGGAGCTCGGTGATCGCCGCCGTAGGCAGACCACCGCTCCAGAAGAACGCGTCGATCCGCCCCTCGGCCAGCGCGGAAGCCGAAGCGCGCACATCGAGCCGCTCTGCGTCCACGTCGCCGTCCGGGGAAAGCCCCGCCACCTCCAGGATCCGCTCGGCGATGACCGCGGTGCCCGAACCCACGGCCCCGAGGGAGACCCGCCGCCCTTGCAGATCCGTCACGCTGCGCACCGGGCTGTCGGCGGGAACCACGAGTTGTACATAGTTGTCGTAGAGCGCGGCCAGCGCCACCACGGGCACCGGCGCGCTGAACGGCGCGCGCCCGGCGACGGCGTCGGCGGCGGAATCGGCGAGTGTGAAGGCCACCCTCGCCTCGCCGGCGCCCACCCGGCGCAGATTGTCGACGCTGCCCCCCGTGTACAGGACCGGCGCGGTCGCGCCGGGCAGCTGCTGATCGAGGAGTTCGGCGTATCCCGCTCCGTACGCCGCGTAGACGCCGCCCCGGTTGCCGGTGGCCACGCTGATCTCCCCGGTCGGCCGGGGCGGCGCATCGCTTCCCGCGCATGCGGTGAGCAGCGCCGTCATCAGGGCGACGGCGGCGGCGAGGAGACGTGCCACTCGCATGGAGGCCTCCCTGGACACGGCGAACCGGCTGACAGCGAAGCCGCCGGCCGGCGGCTCCGACGGCCCGTGCGATTCAGCCTAGTCCAGGACGCCCGTCGGTTCCGTGGCGGCGGCAGGGGCCTCGGGCCGGGTCTGGAGTCGACCCGGCCCGAGAGGCAGTCCGCGCCGGGCCTCCCCTCAGACCGCCGGGCCTCCCCTCAGACCGCCGGGGCGGCCTCCGGCGTCGGGGCCGCCGAGGCGGGCGGCCGGGGGCCCCTCAGCTGCGCCGCCACCACTGCCAGCGCCAGTGCCGCCCCGATGGCGTCGGCCACCAGATAGGGGCTGAGCAGCAGGCCGGTGGCGGCAACCGCCGCCAGCCGCTCGAGTGGCGTGGTCTTGCGCAGCCAGAAGCCCTCGATGGCCACGGCGAAGGCCAGCAGGCCGATGAGGCCGGTCACCACCGCGAGAACGACTTCGGTGAGCGGTCCGTTGAGCAGGAGCGGCGAGTAGGCCATCAGCAGCGGGATCACGTAGAGCCCCTTGGAGAACTTCCACGCCGCCACACTCGTCCGCATGGGAGAGGAGCCGGCGATCCCCGCCGCCGCGAAACCGGACAGCGCCACCGGCGGTGTCACGTTGGAGTCCTGGCTGTACCAGTAGACGATCATGTGTGCGACGATCAGCGGCACGCCCAGGTCGAGCAGCGCGGGACCGGCGAGCACGATCAGCACGATGTATGCGGCTGTGACGGGCAGCCCCATCCCGAGCACCAGCGAGGCGGCGGCGATCAGCAGCAGCGTGGGCAGCAGATAGCCGCCGCCCCAACTCAGCATCATGCTGGAGAACTTCAGCCCCAGCCCGGTAAGTCCCACTACTCCGACCACGACGCCCGCGGCCGCGGTGGCCACCGAGACGGAGAGCGTGTTGCGGGCGGCCAGGGTGAAGACCTCTCCGGCCTCCTTCAGAGTCAGCCGGCTGCCGGCGCGCAGCATGGCTGCGGCGGCCAGCGCCGCGGTGGCGTACAGACCGGCCAGCAGCGGCGTGACGTGCAGGGTGAGCAGGGTGATCAGCAGGACGAAGGGAGGCAGGAAGTGGAAGCCGCCGGCCATCACCTCGCGCAGCCGGGGCACGTTCTCGGCGGGCAGCCCGCTGATCCCGTGCCGCCGGGCCAGGATGTCGACGAAGAGGAAGATCACCGCGAAGTACATCAGCGCGGGGATGATCGCCACCTTGACGATCTCGATGTAGGGCACGCCGATCAGTTCGGCCATGACGAAGGCGCCGGCGCCCATGATCGGTGGGAGCAGTTGTCCTCCGGTGGAGGCGGCCGCCTCCACTCCGCCGGCCTCGTGCGGCCGGTAGCCGACCTTCTTCATCATCGGGATGGTGAAGGCGCCGGTGGTGACCGTGTTGGCGATCGCGCTGCCGGACACCGATCCCATGAAGGCGCTCGCCACGACCGCTCCCTTGGCGGGGCCGCCGCGGTACTTGCCGGTGAGCACGTAGGCGATGTTGATGAAGAAGTTGCCTCCGCCCGTCTTCTCCAGCACCGCCCCGAAGAGGATGAACATGAACACGAAGGAGGCGGCGACGCCGAGGGCAAGGCCGTATATGCCCTCCTGGAACAGATAGTTGTGGGAGACGATGCGCTGGACGGTGTAGCCGCGGTGCGACAGCAGACCGGGCAGCAGCGGCCCGATCCACGCGTAGACCAGGAAGCAGGTCACCAGCACGGCCATAAAGGTTCCGATGGTCCGCCGGCATGCCTCCAGCAGCAGCAGCGTCGCCACGGCGCCCATGGCCAGATCGGCGGTGGAGGGGATTCCGGTGCGGGCTACGATCCCGTCGTAGTCCAGTACGGGATAGAGGCTCACGGTCACCGCGGCGAGCACGAGGAGAGCGTCGACGACGGCCATCGGCAGCCGTCGCGCCCAGCGGCCTCGGCCGGCCGGCCGGGTGACGAAGACCAGCACCAGCACGAACATCAGGTGCAGCACGCGCTGCAGGTAGGAGTTGAGGCTCAGACTGACGGCGGTGTAGATCTGGAAGCAGCCGAGTGCGAGCGTGATGGCGAGCACGCCGTAGCCCACGGCGGTCGCGGCCCGGCTGTGGCCCCAGCGGGCTGCGGCGAGCCGATGCCACAGCGGCCGGTCGTCGGCCGCCTCGGCGGGAGGCGCGTCGTCGGAGGTGTCCGGGGCGGTGGTCTGTCTCATAGCGCTTTGGGGGCGCCCGGTCTGCGCGGGGGGAGTGTCTGCTGAGCGCGCTCGCTCAGCAGACACGCGACGGGCGCCCTGCCCCTTTCTGGATCGCTGGTTGGGGGTTCTCAAGGACGGTGCCGGGCGACGCGGGCGGTCCGGCCGCCCCCGGCGTCAAGGTGATCGCGGCACGGCTGCGCCGGGGGCCGTCACCTGCGGGTCCGGGCAGTGGGGGTTCGCCGGCGCGATGCCTCGTCCCGGGACCGCGGCTGCTCCGGTCAGGGGCGGAGCCTGTCGGGGATCTCCACTCCCTTCTCCTCCGCGTAGCGGATGACACCGGGGTGCAGCGGAACGGGGCTCTTCGTCAGGTTCTCCAGGACGAGGTACTTGGCGCCTGCCTCATAGACCTTGTTGAGGGTGGCCACGTTCTCGTAGAGCGCGCGCGCCAGCTCGTACCCGCGCTCCTCGGACATGTCCGTGGGGACGGCGACCACGTTCCACAGTGCGAGAGTCGGCACGTCCTTCTTGACCGTGCTGTAGACGCCGCCCTTGATCGTGTGCTTGTTGTAGAAGGGGTACTTCTCGGTGACCTCGGTCGCCTCGTCGTCGCACATCGGGATCAGATGCAGCGCGTCGGTGGCTTCGAGCTCCCGCAGCGATCCGTGGCCTTCGCCGACCACCCAGGAGCCCGCGTCGATCTGCCCGTCGCGCAGCGCTCGGGCGGTTTCGGAGTAGGCGTAGCGCTGACGCTCGATGTCCTTGTCGGGTGACATCCCCAGGGCGTCGAAGACCAGGTTGGTGGCCAGTTCGTTGCCGCTGCCGGGAGCGCCCACCGAGAAGCGCTTGCCCTTGATGTCGCCGAAGCAGTCGAGGCCGAGGTCGTCGTGGCGCGACTGCAGCGACACGGCGTGGTACACGTTCGGATAGAGCACCATCAGGGTCTGGGTCTTGACCGGCTTGCCGGAGAACTCGCCCTGGCCGTGGTAGGCCTGATGGACCACATCGCTCTGCGCGATGGCCATGTCGCTCTGCCCCCCGGCGATCAGCCGGAGGTTCTGGACCGAGCCCCCGGTGGTCTCTGCACTGGCTTCCACCCCCTTCGCCTTACGGTTGATCACCTCCGCCATCGAGCCGCCCATCGGGTAGTAGATGCCCGCGGTCGTGCCGGTGGCGATGGATATCCTCGGCGCCTCTCCGGTGTTGCTCTTGCCGGACTCTGCGGGCTGGCTGCAGGCGGCGGTCAGCAGCGTGATGCACAGGCCCAAGGCGAGGCCGAAGCCATGTCTGCGGCGCTGTCGTCCCATGAAGCGCTCCTCGGTGTCGTGGGATTTCCGTGACTCAGCTCACGGGCGAATGGCTGGGACGGTACTTGCGCACGACTGGCCGGAGAGCGTTCGGAAGTGCTTATTGAGCAACCCTTAAGGTTCAGGCTCGCGATCGTCGGGAGTGTCGACGCACGCAGGCGCGGCGGCAGGCCCACGCCCGTCCGGGAGGCCGGGGCAGCCGGCCGTCCGATGGACACAGCCTGCCGAGGGCCGAGAGCCGACAGCCGACAGCCGACAGCCGACAGCCGACGGTCGGCCGATCCGGCTGCCGCAGGGGAACGACGCGCCGAGGTGTGAGCCGCGTTCCGGCCTCCCGGTGGCGTCGCGTGCGAGCGGAAGGGCCGGGCACAGGTACCCGACCGGCGGCATCCGGTCTCGGCCGGGGCCCATGGCGGCGACCGCCGGCTGCCGGTGCTGAGGGCCTGTCAGCTTCTCAGGCGGCGGGCGCGAGCGGAGCGCGCGGCGCGGTGCGCAGCGGGGCGGACAGCTCGGTGAGCGCCTTCTCCAGTCCGTTCAGATGGCTCAGGGCCGCCTCGGCCCCGGGGTGGTGCGGCGGCAGCGCCGGCGCCCCGGCCGCACGCGCGGCGGCGGAGCGCGCGCCGGAGGGCACAAGGGCGTGGACCGCCTCCTCGACGCGGTGGCAGGCGGCGGCCAGCCGGGCGTCGTGGGAGGCGTCGGGGTCGCCGGCCACCTGGACCAGCCCGCGGACCTCGCGGGCGCAGTCGTCGAGCAGCGCGATCACCTGGCGGGCACGTGCCTTGCGGGCGCGCAGCGGGCTGAGCGGGTGGACGAGCGGCGCCAGCGCCAGCCGTACCCGGCCGAGCAGCAGCTCCAGTTCGGCGGCCAGCGGCGCGGGGTCGGCCTGCTCGTCCCCGGCCAGTCGGCGGGCGGCCGCCGCGGTGCAGCCGTGGACGCAGCTCAGGGCTCGCCCGATCCAGGCGTTCGTCGCGGCATGGGTGGTGACGGGCAGCACCAGCGCGACGCCGAGGGCCGCTCCGAGCGCGCCGACGGCGGTCTCCTCGAAGCGCAGCAGAAGCAGCCCGGGGTGCAGGACGCCCAGCAGCCCGTACAGCAGGCCCGCCATCACCGTGACGAAGAACATCATCCAGCTGTACGACGGCGCGGCGGTGTAGAAGATGCCGAACACGCAGACCGCGACGAGCGCGGCGGTCGGCGCGGGCGCGCCCCCGAGGGGGATGGCGATCAGCAGTCCGGCCGCGATGCCGACGACGGTGCCGAGGACCCGGCGGAAGCCGCGGACGAGCGTCTCGCCGCGCGAGGCGGTGTTGACGAAGATCCACCATGCGGTGCCGACGGCCCAGTACCAGCGATCGTCCGAGATGAGCTGTCCGACGGCGATGGCGAATGCGCAGGCGGCGGTGGACTGGAAGGCCTGCCGGGTGGTCGGGCGGGCCAGCCCGGTCCCCGGCAGCGGCGCGGGCGCCACGGGCGGCGGCGTGCGGCGCTCGACGGGCCACAGTCCGAAGCGGACAGCAGAGGCGGCCGCCAGCGCCAGCGCCCCGGCGCCGTACAGCTCGGGCAGCTGGGCCGGCAGGGCGTGCAGGAACTGGGTGACGAAGAACATCATGAACGCGAAGATGCCCAGCGCGTGCCCGCGCGGGCCCCAGCGCCTGGCGTACACGCCGCAGAACACCACCGCGAGCCAGGCGGCGGCGCGCAGCAGCGGCTGCCCGTGCAGGACGGTCGCCAGTGCCAGCACGGGGAAGCCGGCCAGCGGCAGCAGGGCGGTGGTGACCGCCTGGCGGCGCAGGGTGGCGTCGGTGACCGTGAAGAGCGCGAGCAGGGCGGCCAGACCGCCGGTGATGGAGGCGACCAGCGAGAGCCCGGCGAGTTCCGCGGCGGCGACGGCGAGGCCGACGCCGAGCACGGCGCGCGTCGAGGTGCGCAGCCGCAGCCGCCCGGGGTCGGGGGCGACGAACATCCGCTTCACACCCATGCGCACCTGCTTCGCATCCTTCGCGTCGATCACCTTGATCACGTGGCCGTCCCGCCCCCTGTCCCTGTGGCATCCCTGTCGGACACGGCAAAGGCGCCGCGGGACCGGCACGGCCTCCTCGCCGTCCGGCGCTGCGGCGCCATCTCTGCTCCCAGGAAAGCACCAGCACGGTCAGTGGCTCAACCGAGGTGGTTTGAACTGAGCCAATGGCATAGTGGAGTCAAGGTGAGGCATTCCAGAAGGAGGCCAACGGACCATGGCGGTCGATGCACTGGACACACGCATCCTTCGGCTGCTGATCGAGCAGCCGCGCACCTCCGTGCGCGAGTACGCCCGGATCCTGGGCGTCGCGCGCGGCACCCTCCAGGCGAGGATCGACCGGATGGAGCGGGACGGTGTGATCATGGGCACGGGACCGGTCCTCTCCCCCGCCGCCCTGGGCCATCCCGTGCTGGCTTTCGTACATATCGAGGTCACCCAGGGGCATCTGGACGAAGTCGGCGATGCGCTGGCCGCCGTGCCCGAGATCATCGAGGCCTTCTCGATCACCGGTGGGGGCGATCTGCTGACCCGGGTCGCCGCACGGGACAACGGCCATCTGGAGGATGTGATCCAGCGGCTGATCCGGTTGCCCGGCGTGGTGCGCACCCGTACGGAGATGGCGCTGCGCGAGAGGGTGCCGCACCGCCTGCTGCCGCTGGTGGAGTCGGTGGGGCAGGCGGCCGGCGAACGCCGCTGAGCGCCCCGCTTGGCATGCTGGACGCCATGAACACGGCTGTGATCTTCGATCTCGACGGCACGCTGGTGGACAGCGAGCCGAACTACCACGAGGCGGGGCGCAGGGTTCTCGCCGAGCACGGCGCGGGGGGCTTCAGCTGGGAGCAGCACACGCGTTTCATCGGCATCGGCACCCGTGAGACGCTCGCCGCTCTGCGGGCGGAGCGCGGCATCGACGCCTCGGTCGAGCAACTCCTGGCGGCGAAGAACCGGCACTACCTCGCGCTCGCGGCCGCCTCCACCGAGGTCTTTCCGCAGATGCGGGTGTTCGTGGAGCGGCTGTCCGCGGAGGGCGTGCCGATGGCCGTCGCCTCCGGCTCGTCGCGTGCCGCGATCGAGGCGGTGCTCGTGGGCACCGGCCTGGACGCGCATCTGCAGGTCGCCGTCTCCGCGGAAGAGGTCGCCCACGGCAAGCCCGCGCCGGACGTCTTCCTCCGGGCCGCGGCCCGGCTGGGCGCGGCGCCGGCCGACTGCGTGGTCCTGGAGGACGCCCCGGCGGGCGCGGCGGGCGCGCACGCGGCGGGGATGCGGTGCATCGCGGTGCCGTACGTCCCCGGCTCCGCCTGCGACCCCGCTTTCGCGACGGCGGGTCTGCTGTTCGCGGGCGGCCAGGAGGCGTTCACGGCCGAGGCGGCATACCGGTTTCTGAGGAGCGGCTGAGGGGACCGGGGCTGAGCTCCGCCCCGGCTCTCCGCCCCGTCACGTCGCAGACCCTTCTTCGTCGGAACTGCGCAGGCAGGAGGTGACGACCAGCAGGGGCCACAGGGACTGCACGCATGTCACGAGCCGTTCGGCGACGCCGGCGGCGCCCTGCCGGTGTATCTCGACAAGGAACCAGCCGGCGCCGACGACCATCACCGCGGTGGCCGCGAGGGCGGGCGCCGGCCGCAGCCCCCAGGGTGCGGCGCCGTCCCAATCCGCGGCCAGGACCGGCCACACCGCCATGAAAACGAAGCCGACCACCGCGACCGCGCCGTGGCTCAGCGAGCCTCCGCTGCTCGGGGCCGGGAACAGGGTCACCGCGATCGCCGCCGCTCCACCGCCGCCCAGTGCCACCCGTCCGGCGGGCGCGGCGGCGCGCAGCCCCCAGGCGGTCAGCAGATGGCAGACGCCCAGGGCGAACAGCGCCGCGGTCATCACCCAGAAACCCGCAGCCCCGTAGGACGCCAGAACGCTGATCGTCTGCGTCACGGGATCGTAGGCGGGCCCCTCCAGCAGTGCCGCGACGATCCAGCCTGCGATGAGCAGGACGGGGGCGCACCCCGACGAAAGCAGGGCCCATCTGGGAACAGATCGCATCAGCGCACGGTAAACCCGCCCGCTGCCCCGGGAACGGCGGCCGCACCTGACGCTCCGGATTGTCCTTGTTCATGTCCGCCGACCTACGCAAGGGCAGCCCTGAGCATATGGCGTCGTCTGCCGCCTCACCCGGGCGTCCGACGGCGACGCGGAGTGCGGCCGGTCGGCGGCGGGGGCGGGCCGCGGCGACCGCCGCTGCCCCGTCCGGCCGTGTGCCGTGGGCACCCGGTTCAGGGCCGTCCCCTCAGGTCGGACAGCAGGAGGTCCAGTTCTCGCTCCTCCTCGACCCGGATGCCGGCTTCCGTGAGCGCCTCGGCGAGGTCGGGATCCCACGGTGTCCGGGTCGGGACGCCTGTGAGAGGTCTGGGCTCGAGCCTCGAGTCGCTTCCCGCCAGGGCCGCGCGGTAGTCGGCGGCGGTGTACCGCCAGGGACGCCATGTGACGCGGCGCAGCAGTGCGCCGGCGATCCGAAGCCCGCCCCAGTCGAAGTCGCCGTGGTACTGCAAGGCCGAGCCCTTGCCGTGCAGGTGGCGCAGCAGGGCGAGTGCGGCGGCCGAGGGCTGGCCCTGGAGACAGATCAAGGGCGGGCAGGCGGGTCCCAGGGCGTCCGCCGCCGCGGCGAGGACGGCCGGGTTCTCGCAGATCCGCACCACTGGGGAGGCGGTGGAGGGCGGGCGTCGGAGGAGTTGGCGAAGTGTCAGAACGGCCGGTTCCCCCTCGTCGGCCGTCCAGTCGAGGGCGGGGGTCCCTCGCAGGTTCAGGGTGAGGACCGTCGAGGACAGTTCGTCCTTCAGCAGGCCTGCCGATGCCCAGGCCTCCCGCCGCCATTCGACGCCGCTGCCGTCGGCGAACCCGGTCAGGGCGCGGATCCCGGACAGCGTGAGGGTGGCGTGCGGGGCGCCGTCGTCCAGCGCGTGGGCCGAGCCGAGGACGCGGGCGGCGAAGGCGGCAAGTGAGACGGCGGGGTCGGCCGGAAGTACGCGCAGGGCTGCGCGGACTCCCGTGAGCAGGGTGTGCACGGAGTCGGGGGTGCGGCCCAGTCGCCGGGCAAGGCCGTCGTCCCGCACCCTGGCGGCCCAGTCGGCGAGCTCGGGCCGGTCCCGTACGAGCGCGTCGAGGGGTGCGTACGCCCGGTCCCAGGCGGCGTCCTTGTCGGCCCTGATCCGGGCGAGCGGAGTGACGGGACCGGTGAGCGCCGTGACGGCGGCGGCGAGGCCATCGGGGCTGGTGCCCGACCGGCGCAGCACGGCGTCGACCGCCTCCAGCCGTACGGTGAGGGAACGGCCGCCACCCGGGGGGCGGGCGAGCAGCCGTTCGACGGCGGATCGCTGGCCCGGGGTGGGGGCGGCCAGGCAGACGGCCCCGGCCAGGGGTTGCCCGGCCACAAGCCGGCCGCGTATCCGCTCGACGAGCCACTCGAGTTCCGGCGTGCCCAGCAGGCGGCGCAGTCGGGGCACGTCGACCGTGGCACGCGTGACCGGCTGCGCTACGGCGCCGGGTGCTGCGTGCCCGTCGGGCGTCAGCTCCACTGTGGCTCCCGTTCCGGCCGGCCCGCCGCGTCCGGCGCAGGTTGCCGCACGGGGTCGTCACGGCGCCGTCGCCTCGTGCCGTCCCACTCCCAGCGGGTGACGAGGACCGCTGCCACGTCGTCGGTCCGGGACAGCTGGGCGATGGCGATGCCGGGGACCTGGGGGTAGCAGGCCCATTCCCGTTCGCTGGTCATCACCACATCGAGGTCGAAGGCGCTCAGCAGGCCGAGGCACTTGGCTCGCGAGTCGTCGTCCACTCCCGCGAACGCCTCGTCCAGCGTGACCAGACGGGGCGCGTGCGGGCTGCCCGCGCTGGCGTAGTGCGAGGAGGCGGCGGCGAACAGCGGCACCGAGACGGCGAGGACGCGTTCGCCGCCGGAGGCGGGGCCGGTGGCCGGGACCCAGCGCCCGTGCTGGTGGCGTTCGACGCCGAACTCGTGCCAGGAGCGGTAGTCGAGCGCGGCGGTGAGGTGTTCGAGCCAGCTGCCCGAGCCGTTGTCGGACTGCTGGCGGGCGATCTGGGCCTGGAGGAACTCGCCGACCGCCGTGCGGTCCTCGGCGGTCCAGGCGTCGGCTGACTGGCGCAGCCGCTCTCGGGCCTGGGCGAGCCCGGGCGGGGCTTTGCGAGAGGGCCGCCACACCAGGCGGAGCTTCATGCCGGTGGAGGTGGGGCGGTCCTCCAGTTCGGCGTTCATGTCCCGCACCCGGCGTTCGGCGGCGCCCATGAGTTCCTGGAGTGTGCCGGCGACCTCTGTGATCAGGTGGGTTTCGAGGATCTCCCGTTCGTGTGCGGACAGGATGCGGGTGAGCTCGCCGACCTCGGTGGCGAGCGCCTCGGCGAGTTCGGGTACGGCCCGCTCGCGGCCCTGGTAGACGATGTCGACGACCATGCCGTCCTCGACCATGCGGGCGGAGGCGCTGTGTCCGTGCCGGGAGAGGGTGTCCTGCAGGGTCTTGAGCTCCTCGCTGAGCCGACGCTGGACGCGCTCCCAGGCGGCATCCGTGTCGTCGACCGAGGAGAGTCCGGTCTCGATCGCGCGGGCGAGCGCGATGGCCGGGGTGGCGGCCCAGGGGCCGTCGTCCGCGGCGGGGACCGCGAGTTCGGGCAGCGCGACCGCGACCAGGCCGGTGGCCGTGAAGCCCTGGAGCGCGGCGATGGCCTCCGCGCGTGTGCCGACGGCTTCCGTGAGGTCCTTCTCCAGCTGCTCGATCCTCCCCTCGGCCCGGCCGGCCTCCCGATCCGCCTCCGTGTGACGCCGCAGGGCGGACTTCCGGTCGGCCTCGCACATCTGCTGCGCCTCGGCGGTCTCGGCGAGTCGCCGTTGCAGTTCCGCGACTGCCACTCCGACGGTGGAGCGCAAGGTCAGGTGGCGCTCGTCCGCCGCTGCCGCCTCACGCTCCGCGTCCTCGGCCCGCTGAGTGAGATCGACGGCCCGCCGCTCCGCGTCGGTCGCCTCGGCGCGCTCGTCGTCCACCCGGCGTGCGGCCTCGCCTTGTTCGCGCACGGCGGGCCACAGGGCGGCCAGCGCGACAGCGAGGGAGCCGAGGGCGTGGCGTACGGCGGTGAGTCCGGCCCGGTCGGCGGGCAGCCCCAGATCGGCAGCGGTCTCGGTGAGTTCGGCGGCGGCACGCTCGGCTTGCCCTGCTGCCTCGGTCACCTCGGCGGCGCGCTCCTCGCACCGTCTGCGGGCCTTGCGTACGGTGTCGGCGGCGGCGCTCACCAGCGCGTGTGCCCGGGTGAGCGGCGACTCGTCGGGGACGGATGCGAGTTCGGCGTCGAGGGTGCGACGGCGGCCCGCGATCGCCTCGGATCGTTCCGCGACGACTGCCGACTCCTCGTGCAGGGAGGCGAGTTCGATGCCGAGCGCGGCGACGCGGGCCCTCCGCGCCGCCTCGCGGGCGCCTTCGCCGATGTGCACGGCGGCGGGCTTGGCCCACGTGCCGGTGAGAGCGCCGACACGGAAGCGCCCGTCCGCCGCCACCCATGTCCCGGCGCCTCCCCCGCCGTCCAGGCCGATGGCAGCGAGCAGACCGATCACCCTCGCTTCGTCCGGGCTCTCGGTCCTCCCGTCCCCGTGGCCCGTGGCCGGACGCAGCACATCGGCGAGCGAGGGCCCGCTCACGGGTCCGTTCGAAGGGGAGAGCAGCACGTCGTGCCCGTTGACGGCGAGGGCGGAGCCGTCGGGGAACACCCAGGCATCGAGGAGGCCGGAGGCTTCGAGCGCCGCTTCGAGCCCCGCGCGTTCGGGTTCGGGCAGGTCGTCACGGAAGTCGACCAGGCTCCAGAGCGGTCCGCCCGGCAACTGCTCGCGAAGGCCGGGGGTGCGGGTGGCCGGGGGCCGGGGCTCGCGTTGGCCGCCGGCTTCCAGGGCGGCGAGCTCCCGCCGCGCCTCGTCGGTGCGCTGAGCCAGCTCCGAGGCCCGGCGCGCGGTTTCGGCCGCCTGGTCGGCGAGGTCCGCCGAGCGGACGGTGTGCGCCCTGGCCGCGTGGGCGCGTGCCGGGTAGGGGCCGTCGAGGTGGCGGGTCCATTCCTGGAGTTCGTCGAGGAGGCCGGTCACGTCGGGGAAGGCCAGCTCCGTCCAGGCGCGGGCGCGGTCGCGTACGTCGTCCAGGAGGGCCCGTCCGGCCCGCGCGCTGCCCTCCTCCGCCGCGCCGTGCGCTTCGGCGGCCAGGGCGAGGTCGGTCTCCGCCTCGTCGAGACGGCCTGACGCCCGGCGGTGCACGGCGGCGGCCCGCTCGGCTGCTTCGAGGAGGCCTTCGACGTGGGTGAGGGAGCGCTGGGCGCGGTCGGCGGCGTCCTCGGCGGCGCGCCGCAGTTCGGGCTCCGGCAGCCGGTCGTCCAGGGGCAGGGCGATGTGCGCGGCGGCGGCGTGCTGCCTTGCCTGGGCGAAGGCTTCCCGGACCCCGAGCCGCGTGGCACGGAGCCGGTTCTCGGCTGCGTCGAGCCGCCCGAGCGCCTTGGTGTGAAGGGCCCTCGCCTGCTCCCGGTCTTCCCGCGCCCGGTCCGCCGCCTGCGCCGTTCGCGTCACGGCCCGGGCGGCGTGTTCAAGTTCCCGCGCGTCGCGCATCTCGGGCGCCTCGCGCAGGGCCTTCTCCTGGGCCTGCAGGCGTTCCGCGGTCTCCGCCAGGGAGGTGACCTCCTCCCCGGCCGCCGCCCGTTTCTCCTCGGCGCGCCTGCGCCGTTCCTGCGCCTCGGACAGATCCCGTTGGACGCGCTCGTAGCGGGAGTGTTCGGCACGCGGAAGCCGTGCCCGGCGGCGGGTGGCGATGCGGGCGTAGCGCCGGTAGTGCTCCAGGAAGGCAGAGGCGGCCCGTTCGGCGGCTGAGGCGGCGGCCAGCTCGTCCTTCTCCTCGTCGAGGGAGCGGAACGCCTCGGCCACGTCGGCGATGACGGCCTGGTCCATGGGCGGCAGGGCCTCGGTGAGGGCGCGGGAGAGTGCGGCTTCGTTGGGCCGTTTGGAGAGCTGGGGCTGGCGCAGCTGGATGAGCAGGTCGACCATGGCGGCGTACCGCTGTTCTCCAAGGCCGAAAAGCGCTTCGTCAACGGCTCGGCGGTATGCCTTGGCCTGGTCGTACACCATGCCGTACCCGGCGACCGCCTCGGCGAGCCGGTCCCGGGACAGGGCCGTGCCGGTGGCGTCGAGCAGCCGGAAGGTGTCCTCTGTGCGATCGGCGGAGCCATGGTCCACACGTTGGCGGGTGACGGCGTGCCAGTGGCGGGCGACACCCCTCCCGCTGACGGCCTTGAGCCCGCACAGCAGCGTACGGAAATGCTGTTCGCCGGTCGTGTCGTCGAGCCTGCCGAACTCGATCCACGTATAGCCGAGCCGTTCGGAGTGCGGGTGCTCGCCGCCCAGGAGCAGGTTCCACTCCATCCTCTTGCCGGGGTCGCCGTCGGGTTCGACGCGGCGCGGACTGAGGTCGCCGTCGAGCAGGAACGGCAGGCTCAGGGCGAGCACCTTGGACTTTCCGGTGCCGTTGTTGCCGCGTAGCAACAGCCGCCCGTCCCGGAAGTGGAACTCCTCCACGTCATAGTGGAACAGGTCGACGAGCCCGACGCGCAGGGGCTGCCAGCGGGAACGCCGCGGCGTGGGGAGGCGGGTCACAGAGCGGCCTTTCGCTGCGGGGGCACGGAGGCGGAACGGGGCTCGCGGACGATGGTCGCCCCGACCGCGTACCGGGCGAGGGCGGGGCGGGCCACCACCGCATGCGGGGTGCGGGAAACCAGGCCCAGCGCGGCAAGTCGGGCGACGGCCTGACCGACGAGTTCGGACTCCATGCCCGGCTCCCGGGCGGACTTCGACCAGAAGCCGCCGTGCTCGGCCGCGAGTTCGCGGAGGCGGAGGGCCAGTGCGTCGAGGGTGACCGGCCCGTCGGCGCCGGCGAGATGCTCGGCGAGCAGCAGGGTGATGTGGCCGTGGGTGCCCTGTTCGGGCATGCGGAGGTCGGTCAGGTCGTCGTCGGGGTCGACCATGGCGATCCCCTCGGCCCGCACCTCGGCGACGAGTCCGGTCAGCTCGGTGATCCGGATGGTGAGGAAGCCGCGCTGTCGGGTGAGGTAGCCGAGCTCGGCGTCGGTCAGGTCGTCGTAGTAGAGCACCGGGTCGTCGAGGAGCCTGCGGGTGAGTGAGCGGCGCATGGCGCGGAAGCGCAGTTCGTCGCTGTCCAGTGCGGTTTCCGCGACGAGTTCGGCGAGCCGGTCCTCGATGGTGTCCGCCCGCACGGTGGAGGGGCCCCGCCGGGTGGCGAGGAGGCCGGCCAGGACCCGGCGTTCCACGTCGTACAGGACGTCGCCGACCCCGCTGACGTACGCCTCCTCCTCGCCCGCGACCCGCCGCAGCACGCCGAGGTCGAGCAGGAGCCGTACGACGGCGGCGAGGTCGAGGCGCTCGTCGCGGCGTTCCAGAACGAACTCGACACCCGCGGCGGCGAGTCGGGGATCGGCGGCGTCGAGGACGATCTGGTCGGCGAGGCGTCCGAGGGCGATCTGGGCCTCGCCCCGTTCGAGGACGGCGAGTGCGAGGCAGAACAGCACATAGCGGCGGCGGGTGAAGGGGGCGGCGCTCCGGCTCACCTCCCGGGCCGGGTGCGTGGGGTCGGTGAGGACGCCGGGGGTCTTGCGCAGCCGCGCCGTCTCGGCGTCCACCTGGAGGGACCAGCCCGTGTTGCGATCGAACCACTCCCTCAGTTCGGGCGCGTGCCGGCGGACGAGACGGAATTCGTCGGCGTGCCGGCCGCGGGCGAGAAGGAGTGGGTGTTTCAGCAGGGCGCGTGCTGCCTTGCGCAGGTCGGCAGCGTGCTGGCCCTCCAGTACCTCGGCGAGCGGTGCGGTCATCGGTCGGGGTCTCCGTCCACCGGCTCGTCTCCGTCCACCGGCTCGTCTCCGTCCGTCAGGTCGTCTCCGTCCGTCAGGTCGACGATCTCGACGAGGTGGTCCGGGCCGCTGAAGACTCCGCCGGGCGTGCGGATCTCGGCGGCAGTGCCGTCGGTGAGAGCGGTGAGCCTGATCTCCATGGAGCCGTCGTTGCTGGTGGCCACGGTCTGCCTCATCCCGGGCCGCCAGGTGGCCAGCGCGTCTCCGAGCAGTTGGAGGAACAGCCCGAAGGAGGCCGGGTCGAGCTCGCCGAGGCCCGACAGGCGGGTGACGCCGTCGGTGACGAGCCGGGCCCGCGCGGCCGCGGTCTCCGCGGCCTGCTTGGCGGCCGTCTGGGCGAGAGCGCGCCGCCTCTCCTCCCGGTCCTCGACCTTGCGGGGCTTGCCGCGCCGCTCATAACTCCCGGTGCGGCGCAGCTGGGGGCTGATCCGCAGCGGCTCCGCCTCGGCCCAAGGGGTGGCAGCCGGTACGGGCCGCGCCGCACGGGCGGTGAGGGTGTCCGCGTCGACGGCGAGGTGCCGCGCCGGATAGAGACCGAAGGCGGCCCGCCACAGCCGGTGCCGGGCGTCGTCGTCGGGCGCCTCGGCGAACCAGCGGGCCAGGGTCCGGAAGTCCGCGGACCGGTCCGAGCGCCCCGACCGGCGCTCGTTCAGCGCCCGTACGACGGACAGGAGCTGCGGAATCGCACCGAGAGCCCGGCCTCGCAGCAGCCGGGCCTGCGACTCGCGCCCGTCCCTGCTGACGAACCACGCGCCGAGCCCCGCCCAGCGCGCGGCCCACCGCTCGAACGCCTCGTCCTCGGCGCGTTCGGCCTCCTCAGGCGCGGCGTCGGCGGCCTCCCGGCCGGCGGCGGCCCTCAGCAGGGGCTCGACGCCTGAGCCCTCCTCCAGCTCCAGTATCAGCCGGGCGATGCGCCCGCCCAGCGTGATGAGGTCCTGGATGAAGCGCTCCAGGTACTGAATGAGCCGGTCCTTGTACGCGAGGAAGACCCGCTCCTCGACGTCGTGCAGGTCGATGGTCCGCTGGAGCGAGCCCATGAAGGCCCGTGCGTTGTCGGCGAGCGCCGCGAAGCGGCTGGCCAGCGCGTCGAGTGCCAGGTGCGCCTTGGCCGGGTCGGGCTCGTCCTCGGCGGCCAGGACGAGCAGGGCGCGCAACTGGGTGACGATGTCGTGCAGCGCGACGGCCTGCAGCGCGCCGCGACGGCCGAGCGCTTCGTCGTAGGCGGAGAGGGCCTCCTCGGCGGCCTCCCCCTCCCGTGTCAGCTGGTAGATGAACCGCTTCCGGTAGAAGTCCTCGACCGCGGTCACGCGGGCGGTGTCCGGGTCAGCCCGCAGATTGCCCCAGCCGACGAGCTTGTCCAGCGCGCCGACGACGGTCTCCAACTCGGCGGGGCGGATGTCCGCCGGCAGCGCGGCGTGCACGTCCTCGGGGCGCAGATGAACCGCGAACCGCTCTTTGGCCACCAGGAACACCCGCATCGCCCCGCGATAGAGCGGGGTGTTCCGCACGGTGAGGTGGGCGAAGGGGCCAAATCCCGCCGGCTCGGGATCCGGAACGGCCGAGGCGGTGGAAGCGGTGACGGTCATCGCCAGACATTCTCCCTCAGAGGCTGCCCGTCACCGTCATGGGCCAGGGTAACTGGCTGATTCAGCACTGATGGGTACTCGATTTGTTCCTGGTGTCCTTAGTAAGCACCTCGATAGAAGCGTTGAAATCCGACAACCGGTCGAGCACTCATACGGATGATTCACGCCATGCTTCCACGCAATTCCGGGTGCGCTCGAAAACGGGGGTTACGATCACGGCGTGACGACTAACCGGTCTCGCCCTCGCGTTCCGCATTCCCGCCCCACGGCGGCCATGCGGCGCCTCGTCGGCCTGACCGTGCTCCTCCTGTTCGGCCTTCTGGCCGGCCACGGAGGAACCGAGGACGGCGCCGCCGAACTCACCTCCAGCGCACCGATCATCGCGCCTGCCGACGTCATGGGCGCCCCCGGCGACCCGGAACCGCCGCACCCCTCGCACGAGTGCCACTCCGGGTCACCGGTGGGCACGCAGGCTCAGAACGGACCGCTCACGCCGCAGTGGTGCGACAGGCCCCAGGCAGACCATTCCGGTCGGCCCGCGCCCGCCCCAACGCCGCGGGCCCACGCCCTCGCCCCGGTGCCGCCGAGAACTGCCGCCATCCTGCAGGTCTAGATTCTCCCGCGCTCGCCCCGCCGCCGATGCGCAGCCGCACGGCCGAGGCGTGAGCGGCGCCCCGTCTCCCACCACCCCCCTGAGCTTTCGCGGAAGACCGTCCGCCCTGCCGCCGCAGGGCCGGCGCGGCGTGTCCGCGCGGAGAGACCGTGTCACACCACCCCTTCGCACGCCCCTGCGCCGAACGCATCCATGGGGCAGCGCGGTTAACTGTCGTCGTTGTCGGCGCCCTCCTCCTGTCGGCCGTCTTCTGCTTCGCCCATCTGAGCGAGAGCGCGCCGCACCCGACCGCTGGAACCCCCGCTGCCGCAGCGTCCGCCCTGGACTCGGGCCACCACCATGACGACGGCGTCGACTGCGCGCCCACCGGCCTCGCGACGCGGGCGCAGCCCGCACCTGCCGTCGACCCGCAAGTCCTCTGCGCAGCACTGCCCATGGCTTCCACGGCGTCGGCTCCGCACGCGCGGTCCATGGCATCGACCGGCAACACGGCGCCCAGAGCCTGCTCCGGCCGAGCGACGCAGATACGCGTGTGCCGGTGGCGCATCTAGGCCGTTCCCTGCCGCGGCCGTCCTCACCCGGCTCGCGGACGAACTGTCCCTGATGCGCACCATCGACCCGAGAGCGAAACCATGCACTCTTCGACAACCGACGTCACCCCTCCCACCCGTTCCGCCCTGTCCGGGCTGGTGGGCAACACCCCTCTGCTGCATGTGACGGAGCCGCTCGCCCCGGCGGGCCGCGGCTTCTGGGCCAAGCTGGAGGGCTTCAACCCCGGCGGGATCAAGGACCGTCCCGGTCTCCACATGGTCGAACGGGCCCGTGCCCGCGGCTACCTGCGCCCCGGCGCACGCATCATCGAGTCCACCAGCGGCACGCTGGGGCTCGGGCTCGCCCTGGCCGGCATGGTCTACGGCCACCCCGTCACCCTCGTCACCGACCCGGGCCTGGAGCTGTCCATGACGCGGCTGCTGACCGCGTACGGAGCACAGGTCAAGGTGGTCGCCGAGCC
The DNA here is from genome assembly GCF_022414575.1 of Streptomyces sp. MUM 178J. Taxonomy (GTDB): domain Bacteria; phylum Actinomycetota; class Actinomycetes; order Streptomycetales; family Streptomycetaceae; genus Streptomyces; species Streptomyces chengmaiensis. The sequence continues at coordinate 261,939 of NZ_JADWYQ010000002.1, forward strand.
GCACCCCGCCGGCGGCTGGCAGCAGGCCCGCCGGGACCGCGTCGCCCAACTCCTCCAGCAGCACCCCGACTCCTGGTGCCCGGACCAGTACAGCAACCCGGACAACACCACCGCGTACACGCCGCTCGCCCTCGAACTCGCCACCGAGCTCGGGCACGTCGACGTCCTGGTGTGCAGCGTCGGGACCGGCGGGCACTCGGCCGGCGTGTCCCGCGTGCTCCGCCAGCTCTACCCGGACCTGACCCTCGTCGGGGTCGACACGATCGGCTCGACCATTTTCGGCCAGCCCGCCAGGCCCCGGCTGATGCGCGGGCTTGGATCGAGCATCTACCCCCGCAACGTCGCGTACGACCAGTTCAGCGAGGTGCACTGGGTGGCGCCTGGCGAGGCGGTGTGGACCTGCCGCCGGCTCGCCGCCTCCCATTACGCCACCGGCGGCTGGAGCGTCGGCGCCGTCGCCCTGGTAGCCGGCTGGCTCGCCCGCTCGCTCCCCAAGGGGACCCGGATCGCCGCGATCTTCCCGGACGGACCGCAGCGCTACCTCGGCACCGTGTACGACGACGACTACTGCGCCGCCCACGGCCTGCTCACGGGCCCTCCCGCCGCCGAACCGGACGTAATCGGCCGACTGGACGAAAAGGAGGTCACCCGCTGGACCCGTTGCACCACCGTGGTCGACCCCCTCAGGCTCGACGACGAGGACACAACGACCCACGACGCCGGGTCCGGGGGCGCCGGGGTCCGGGACGCCGCCGAGGAGCGGGCCCGATGAAGAGCACCGTGTCCCAGTTCCGCTCGTACCCCCGCAGCGTGCAGTTGCTGATGGTCAATCAGTTCACCATCAACCTCGGCTTCTACATGCTGATGCCCTATCTCGCGACCTACCTCGCCGGGCCCCTCGGGCTCGCCGGCTGGCTGGTCGGCCTCATCCTCGGCGCGCGGAACTTCAGCCAGCAGGGCATGTTCCTCGTCGGCGGCACCCTCGCCGACCGGCTCGGCTACAAGCCGATGATCATCGCCGGGCTCGTCCTGCGCACCGTCGGTTTCGCCACCCTGGGCCTGGTGGACTCCGTGCCGGCGCTGATCGCAGCCTCCGCGGCGACGGGTCTGGCCGGCGCGCTGTTCAACCCGGCCAGCCGCGCGTACCTCGCCGTCGACGCGGGCGAACGCCGGGTGGAGGCGTTCGCCCTGTTCAACGTCTTCTACCAGGCGGGCATCCTGCTCGGGCCGCTGGTCGGCATGGTGCTGACCGGCGTCGACTTCCGCGTCACATGCCTCGCCGCGGCGGGAATCTTCGCCGTCCTGAGCATCGTCCAGGTTCGCGCCCTGCCCGCGCGCCGGGCCGCGGAAGCGAAGGGACAGACCGGCGAGGGTGTGCTGGCCCAGTGGCGGAGCATCCTCGCCAACCGTCCGTTCCTCCTCTTCTCCATGGCCATGATCGGCTCGTACGTCCTGTCCTTCCAGGTCTATCTGGCACTGCCTCTTCAGGTGCGGCGGCTCGGAGGGGAGGGCACGTTCGGCACGGCGGCCGTGGCCGTCCTGTTCGCCGTCTCCGGGCTGAGCACCATCCTCTTCCAGACGAGGGTGACCGGCTGGTGCAAGGCCCGGATGGAACCGGGCCGGGCTCTCACCTGGGGTCTGCTCGCGATGGGGGTGGCGTTCGTTCCCCTGCTCGCCGCCACGGCCGTTCCCGTACCGGCCGGGGGTGCCGGGCTGTGGCTGCTCGCCGCAGTGCCATCGGCGCTGTCCGCGCTGCTCCTGGCACTCGGCACGATGGCCGCCTACCCCTTCGAGATGGACACCATCGTCCGACTTTCCGGCAACCGCCTCGTCGCGACGCACTACGGCCTCTACAACACCGTCTGCGGCATCGGGATCACGCTCGGAAACCTGCTGACCGGGGTGGCGCTCGACGCGGCCCGTGGGGCCGGGATGTCCGCTCTGCCGTGGCTGGCGCTCACCGCGCTCGGCCTGGCCTGCACCGCTGCCCTGTACGGGCTGCACCGGTCGGGGCGCCTCGACACGCCCCCGGCCCAGGCCCGCCCGGAGCCGGTGACCGTCTGACCCGCCGTCCGACCCGACGGGAGAGACTGCGGCCCCGCGGCTCGGCAGGTGGCCGCAGATGACGCTCCCCGCCCGCGTTGCTCGGGCTGATCGCCCCACGCGGGCGGGGACCGTACGTACCGTATGCAGCGGGCGCCGTATACACGGGGTGCACGACGCAGGGGGCACGGCACAGGGGCGGTCGCCGTGTTCGCTTCCCGGCGCGAGCGGGCGTGACGGCAGGAGTTCGCGAGCCTCTTCCAGCACGTTCGGGTGAGTGTCGCTGGCGATCGGCGTAGCGGACGGCGCCGGCCCACTCCGTCCCGGAGAGGCTGGCTCCGGGCAACGGCAGGCCGACCGACGGCGGTCGGCGCCCTTGTCCGGCAGTCCGCCTGACCACCCCGGGAGCACTCCATGCCCGCACTCCGCCGCTCACACCGTGCAGGCGCCGCCGCGATCGGCTGTCTGTTTCTCGTCCTGCTCGTCACGGGCTGCGGAGACGGCGGCGGGGGTGAGGAGAGCGACCCCACTGCCGAGACAACCGCCGCAACCACTGCCGCGACCAGCACTCCACCGACGACCGCCACCGCCACCGCCGACGCGGAGGAGCGGATCACCATCCGCGACTTCGCGTTCACGCCTCCGACTCTGACGGTCAGCCCCGGCGCCACCGTCACAGTGGTGAACCAGGACTCGGCTTCGCACACGGTGACGGCCACCGACGGCGAGTCATTCGACACCGGCGAGATCGCCGGTGGGCGCTCGGCCACGTTCACCGCCCCCGACACGCCCGGCACATACCCCTTCTTCTGCTCGATCCACCCGCGCATGACGGGCACGCTGACCGTCGCGTAAGGCGCGGTCCCCGTCCTGCGCCGGAGGGCGGAACCCGCGACCAGGAGGTGCGCGACGGGAAGCCCTGAACCGAACCGCCCCTCGATCCGCCCCTCCGCCTACTTCCGGTAGCCGAGAACGGTCATCATCCCGGACTCGGCGTGGTAGACGTTGTGGCAGTGGATCATCCACAGCCCGGGGTTGGCGGCGTCGAAGTCGACGTCGAGCCGCTTGCCCGGCAGCACGATCGAGGTGTCCTTGCGGGCGCCGCCGCCGGCGAGTGCGAAGGTGTGGCCGTGCAGATGCATGGGGTGCCACATGGTCGTGGTGTTCACAAAGGACAGGCGGACCCTCTCGCCCGAGCGGACCGGGTAACGCTGGGCGGGGTCGTACGTCTTGCCGTTGACGGCCCAGTCGTAGTTCATCATCGAGCCGGTCAGCTTGAGCTCGATCGTGGTGTCCGGCTTGCGCGATGCGAGCCGCACCGATTCCGCGGCCTTCAGCTGACCGGCCTGGGCGACCTTGCCGGACAGTTCCTTCGGGCGTACGGCGGCGCTCGGCGCGGCACCGCCGCCGGTACGCAGTACGGCGAGGGCGGTGCGGTTCTTGCCCTCGGCCAGCGCGGTCAGCGGGAAGGTTCCGTTCCCGACGGTGACCAGGGCGTCGAAGCGCTCGCCCATGCCGAGCAGCAGTGCATCCGCCCGCGTGTGCTCGACGGGGAAGCCGTCGGTGTGGGTGACGGTCAGCCTGTGGCCGCCGAGGGCGACACGGAACGCGGTGTCGCCGCCGGCGTTGATGATCCGCAGCCGGATCCGGTCACCGGGCTTCGCGGTGAAGGTCTGGGGGTTCTCGGGCGTACGGCCGTTGATCAGGTAGTACGGGTACGCGACGTCTCCGGCGTCACCGCCCAGCAGGTCGCTGGTCGCGCCCATGAGCATCCTGGACGGTCCGGAAGGCGTGGGCGCCGGGGACGTGGCCGCGCTCATGGACATGTTCGACATGTCGTGGCCCTCCATGCTCCCGGATTCGCCCATGTCCATGTCGCCGTGGTCCATGCCTCCCATGCCCTTGCGGAGTTCGGCGAGCACTGCCTCGGGGGTGGAGCCGTCGACGCCGTCGAGCCAGTCGTCGAGGACGATCACCCATTCCCTGTCGTACGTCAGGGGCTCCTTGGGGTCCTCGACGATGAGCGGGGCGTACAGGCCGCGGTCCAGTTGGGTGCCGGAGTGCGGGTGGAACCAGTAGGTGCCGGGGTGGGAGACGGCGAACCGGTAGTCGAAGGAGCCGCCCGCCCTGATGTCGCGCTGTGTGAGCCCGGGCACGCCGTCCATGTCGTTGCGCAGCGCGAGCCCGTGCCAGTGGACCGTGGTGGCCACGGGAAGGTTGTTGGCGAGGGTGAGCGCGAGGGTGTCGCCGGCGGTGACCCGCACCTCCCTGCCGGGAAGTTCGCCTCCGTACGCCCAGGAGCGGACCGTACGCCCGCCGCCGAGGTCGAGCGGGGTCTCGGCGGCTGTGAGCTTCACCTTGCGCTCGGACCCGGGCCTGCGCAGTGCTTCGGTCGCGCCGATCTCCTTGCTGTCGGGGGTGATGTAGTCGGCGGCCGGCGCCATGCCGTCTCCGCGGGAGGAGTGTCCGGCGCCGCCGCCCGAGCAGGCGGCGAGCAGACCGGTGCCGGCGGCGGCAAGCCCGGCGCCGAGGACGGTACGGCGAGGGAGTCGGGGTCGGAACATGACGAAGAACCTCTTGACGTGATCGTTGTATGCAGAAGGGCCGGTACCGCTCACGGCGAGGAGCGGCCGATCCGCCTATATGCGCAACAACGACAGACGTGTCAGGAGGGACCCGGGCGGGCCGGGCGGCGGGATCGCACGGAGCGCGTGAGCCAGTCGTCCGATCGCCGGCAGCACATCGCCGACGGGCATCCGCCTGAGGGCGCCACGGGCCAGAAGCAGGACCCCGACGCCCACGGCCAGCACGGCGAGGCACACGGCTGCGGCTCCCACGCCGTGTGCGGGTGTGGGGTGGGTCGCATGGTGGCTCTCGGCGACCGCCACCTGCGCCGTCGACGCGGCGGGTGCGTGGGACGCTGCCGACGCGTGCCCGCCGGCCGGGCTCGGGGCCGTGTGTTCGCCGGGGTGAGCGAGGGCGTGCATCAGCACGATGCCGAAGAGCAGCGCGACGGCGAGCACACACCGGCTCAGCCAAGTCGCGGTCTTCTGACGCCGTGCCACTTCGGTCTCCGTTCTGCGTCGCCCCGTCACCCCGTGTCGCGGGCCGGACGCGTCCCATCGTACGGGGAGGGGGTATGGCACGCCCGCCTCCCCCCGGACCCGCCGTGCGCCCCGGGCAAGTGCGTACGGCGATACGGGCGCAGTTCACCGTGCCCCAGCCGACGGCCGTAAGCCGGGTGTTCTGCCCGCGCGTGAGCAGCGCGGCCCAGCAGAGGCTCAAGCGGAGTTCTGCTTCCCCTGCGGGCTCCGGCACGCACCTTTCGGGCGGCGGCGCGCAGGCCGGGGTTGTCCGCGTCGGCGCGGCGGGCTCGGCGGGCTCGGCGGGCGCGATGGGCGCGATGGGCTCGACGCCGGCATGCCGATGCGATGACTAGCGGGCAGCGGGAACGAGGTGGGCGAAGACGACGAGGTTCTCCGTGTAGTCCTTCGCTTTGCGGTCATATGCGCCTGCGCATGTGATGAGTCGCACAAGGGCGTCGGGGGTGTCGTCGTACACGCGCTTGTCAGGGAAGTCGTCCTTCCGGAAGCTTTCCACGGCGTCGACGAGGAAGACGGCTGTGGTGCCGTCAGCGCGCCTGACCTCGAAGCGGTCTCCGCGCTTGAGTTCGCGGAGCCTGGCAAAGACGGCCGGGGCGGTGGCGGTGTCGAGGTGGCCCGCGATGAGTGCGGTCCCCCGCTCACCGGGTGAGATGCCAGAGGCATGCCAGCCGACGAGGTTCGTGTCATCTGCGGGGGGCGGGTCCAGGGCGCCGGAAGAGCCGATCTTCAAGCCGGTGAACGGCGCGTCCACTCCGATCTTGGGAATCTTCAATCGCGTAGGAGCCGACCTCGGCATCGCCGGGCTGGACGGTGGAGCTGCGCTCGGCGAGGCCTCGTGCGATGAGCCCGGGGAGGACGACGGGGCGGGCTCCGGTGCGGCCGCCCGAGCGTGCCCTGCCGCGGAAGGAGCCCCGGGCTTGGCCGGGGCGGTCGCGTCCTGCGCAAGCAGGCCCGGACCGAAGACGAGCAGAGGCACAGCCAGTACCAGCGTCCAGAGCACAGCGGGGACAGCCCAGCGCGTGATACGCCGGGGCTCTTCCACACCAGCGGGGTCTGGTCGGGTCGTCACCAAGGCACCTTTCGAGTTCGGGCGGCAATCGGGAGGTGGGAGAGAGACACCGGACGCAGAGACCGCCTACTGGGAAGCAGCCTCTGCGTCCGGTTGCGCAATCACGACGCCGTGCCGGCGGCCTTCCTGCGACGGTAGAGGACGAACGCGGCCAGTCCGCCCGCGACCACCACGGCACCGGTCACATTCGCAGTGCTGTTCGCGAGGCCGCCCCCGCCCGTGTGCATGCCGCCCTTGGGCTTGTCGTGCTTGTAGCCGCCCCCTTCCTTCTCCTTGTCCTTGCTCCAGTCGTCGGCGTTGACGAGGGACAGGGCGCCGGAGCCGGTGTGCATACCGCCCTTCGGCTTGCCATAGTCCTTCTTGCCGTGCTCGTCCTTGCCATGCTCGTCCTTGGACCAGTCATCCGCACCGACCCGAGCCAGGGCGCCGGAGCCGGTGTGCATACCGCCCTTCGGCTTGCCATAGTCCTTCTTGCCGTGCTCGTCCTTGCCATGCTCGTCCTTGGACCAGTCATCCGCACCGACCCGAGCCAGCGCGCCGGAACCGGTGTGCATACCGCCCTTCGGCTTGCCATAGTCCTTCTTGCCGTGCTCGTCCTTGCCATGCTCGTCCTTGGACCAGTCATCCGCACCGACCCGAGCCAGCGCGCCGGAACCGGTGTGCATACCGCCCTTCGGCTTGCCATAGTCCTTCTTGCCGTGCTCGTCCTTGCCATGCTCGTCCTTGGACCAGTCATCCCCACTGACCCGAGCCAGCGCGCCGGAACCGGCGTGCATACCGCCCTTCGGCTTGCCATAGTCGCGCTCCTGGCTGTGGGAGGGACCGTCCTTGTCCCCTCCTTCGGTGATCGCGTACGCACCGGGTGCGGTGATCGCCAGGGTGGCGGCGGCGGCTGTCGCGGCGAAAAGAATGCGGGCAGAGCGCATCGATGACTTCCTTTCGTCCGCTGCGCAAGCTGACCCGCTGTCGGCTTTTCATACGCAGCGACATGGCCCACCGTCAGCTGCTGACTGTCTGCACGCCACTTGGGATACTGCATACGGGAGCTGAGTGCGGACGAGCAGCGCCAAAGGAGTGATCTCGGCCGAACCGAGTCGGCGTCCTATCCCAGGAAGCTCAACCGCACCTCACGGTGGGGATTGTCGACATTCGTGTCCACCAGGCAGACGGACTGCCAGGTGCCCAGCTCCAGACGTCCACCGAGGACCGGCAGGGTGGCGTGCGGCGGCACGAACGCGGGCAGGACGTGGTCCCGGCCGTGGCCCGCGCTGCCGTGGCGGTGCTGCCAGCGCTCGTCGGCGGGCAGCAGCGTGTGCAGCGCGGCCAGCAGGTCGTCGTCGCTCCCCGCGCCGGTCTCGATGAGAGCGATGCCCGCGGTGGCGTGCGGCACGAACACATGGAGCAGCCCGTCCCGGCCGCCGGCCACCTCGCGGAGGAACTCCTCGCAGGCGTGGGTCAGGTCGGTCACCGTCTCCCGCGAGCCGGTGGCGACGGTCAGAGTCGTGGTGGTGAAGGCGTCTGGCATGCTCCCATCCTGCCGCCCCGGCGCACGGCCCGCCGAACGGGTGCGGTCCAAGAGGGCGCCATGGACGCGAGGAGCCGCCGGCAGCCACCCTGTCCCCATGAGCCTGACGCGGGACAGGACACGGGAGAGCGCAGAGGAGATCGGCCAGGCGGCGGGGATCAGCCGTTCTCCGCGGGCCACCGGGTTTTTCGGGCATGGATTCCTACAGGCGCCCGCCGTGCGCGAGATCGCCCGCGATCCGTTCCTCGGCGTCGAGCCGCCCGTCGACGTGGGCGCGCTGTCCGCAGACCGCTTCACGGGCGGCGCGGGCGGCGCCGCCGTACGCCCTCAGGCCCACGTCATCTGACCGCGACTGGAGGTCCATCGTGTCCGTGCCGGTGCCCTCATGGCGGCTGCGCGCCGCGTTCGCCCGCCGCCTGTCCGACATGTACGGGCGGGAGGTCCCCGCGTACACCACGCTTTTGGAGGTCTCAGCAGAGGTCAACGACGAGGTGATCCGTCGGGGCGGGGACGCCGGTCGGCTTGGCGGCATCGAGCGGGTCACCGCCGAGCGTCATGGTGCGATCCGCGTGGGCACGGGGCTGGAGATGCGCCAGGCCGCGCAGATCTTCGCCGCGCTGGGCATGGAGCCGGTCGGCTTCTACGATCTGCGCGAGGCGGCCGCCAGTTCCGTGCCCGTGGTCTCCACGGCCTTCCGCCCGGTCGGCGCCGACGATTTGGAGCGGAGTCCGTTCCGGGTCTTCACTTCGCTGCTCACCTCGGCCGACCGGCGTTTCTTCGACGACGGCCTCCGGGGGCGGCTCGAGGCGTTCCTCGGCCGCCGTCGGCTCTTCCCTCCCGAGCTGCTCGATCTCGCGGTCCGGGCCGAGCGGGACGGGGGACTCGACGCGGCCTCTGCGGAACGGTTTCTGACACTCGCCACAGCGTCGTTCGAGCTGTCCCGGGAGCCGGTGGACCGGGCCTGGTACGCCGAGCTGGAGAAGGTCTCAGCGGTGGCGGCCGACATCGGCGGGGTGGGCCGTACCCATGTCAACCACCTCACGCCCCGGGTCCTCGACATCGACGAGCTCTACCGGCGGATGGCGGACCGCGGCATCGCGATGATCGACAGGATCCAGGGCCCGCCGCGCTGGGACGGCCCGGATGTGCTGCTGCGTCAGACGTCGTTCCGGGCGCTGGCCGAGCAGCGGCGCTTCCGGGAGTCGGCCGGCACGGTGACGAGGGGCGCGCTGCGGGTGCGGTTCGGCGAGGTCGAGGCGCGCGGCATCGCGCTGACCCGGGCCGGCCGGGCGCTGTACGACGAGTTGGCCGGCGAGTCGGCCGAGCGCTGGGCCGCCCGCTTCCCCGACAGCGAACGCAGGCTGGCCGCCGAGGGCATGGCCTACTTCCGCTATGAGCCGGCCACCGGCCCTCCACCGGGCGGCGGCCCTCCGCCACGCGACCTCGCCGGGCTGCTGGACGGCGGCTGGCTGCGGGCCCGGCCCATCGTCTACGAGGACTTCCTGCCGCGCTCCGCGGCCGGGATCTTCCAGTCCAACCTCACCGACGAAGGGGTGCGCAACGCCTCCCGCAGCGGCGTCCACTACGACCGGCGGTGGCTGTCCGGCGTACTGGAACGCCCCGTGCACGACCCGTTCGCGCTGTACGCCGCACAGCAGGAGACCTCGCTGCGGGACGCCTGCGCCCGCCTCTCGCTCCCCTTTCCCGAGTTCCCCGACTTCCCCGTGATCCCCGAGGACCGTAAGGACGCATCGTGACATCTGGCATCGGCTCGTCCCTTCCCCGCACCGAGGATCTGCGCCGCCGCGCCCAGGAGCGCCTGTCGGCCTGCGGCGTACGGCCCGGCGCAGGGGACGGCGTACGGGACGGCGGGCTCACCGCGCGCACCCCGCTGACCGGCGGCACGCTGTGCGGCCTGCCCGCCGCCTCCCCCGAGGAGGTGGAGGCGGCGGTCGGCGAGGCCGCCGAGGCCTTCGCCGTATGGCGGATGCGGCCGGCCCCGGCGCGCGGGGCGCTGGTCAAACGGCTCGGTGAGCTGCTGGGCGAGCACCGGGAGGACCTGGCGGAGCTGGTGACGATCGAAGCGGGCAAGATCCGTTCCGAGGCGCTCGGCGAAGTGCAGGAGATGATCGACATCTGTGACTTCGCGGTCGGTCTGTCCCGTCAGCTGTACGGGCGGACCATGGCCAGCGAGCGGCCCGGCCACCGGCTGTCGGAGAGCTGGCATCCGCTGGGCGTGGTCGGGGTGATCTCGGCGTTCAACTTCCCGGTCGCCGTCTGGTCCTGGAACACGGCGATCGCCCTCGCCTGTGGTGACACCGTGGTCTGGAAGCCGTCCGAGCAGACCCCGCTGACGTCGCTCGCCTGCGCTGCGCTGCTCACCCGCGCCGCGGCGGACACCGACGCTCCGGCCGGGGTGCACCGGCTGGTCCTCGGCGGGCGGGAGACGGGCGAACGGCTGGTCGACGACGCGCGGGTGGCGCTGGTGAGCGCCACGGGTTCGGTGCGGATGGGGCGCGAGGTCGGCCCGCGGGTGGCCGCCCGCTTCGGCCGGCTGCTGCTGGAGCTGGGCGGCAACAACGCGGCAGTCGTCACCTCGTCCGCCGACCTCGATCTGGCGGTCCGCGCGATCGTGTTCTCTGCGGCGGGCACGGCCGGGCAGCGCTGTACGACGTTGCGCAGGCTGATCGTGCACGAGGACGTCGCCGGGGCGCTGCTGGAGAAGGTCGTCCATGCGTACGGGCAGCTGCGGGTCGGCGATCCGCTGGCGGAGGGGACGCTGGTCGGGCCGCTGATCTCTTGCGCTGCCCGGGAGGCGATGGACGAGGCGCTGGCGGCGGCGCAGGCGGACGGCGGAAAGGTGCTGACCGGCGGTGAGCGGGTGCTGCAGACCGAGGCCCCGCGGGCGGCCTATGTGCGCCCCGCGGTGGTGCGGATGCCGGCGCAGACCGCGGTCGTGCGGCGGGAGACCTTCGCCCCGATCCTGTATGTGCTGACCTACCGGACGCTGGACGAGGCGCTGGCGCTGCACAACGGCGTGCCGCAGGGGCTGTCGTCGAGCATCTTCACCCGCGATCAGCGCGAGGCGGAGCGTTTCCTCGCCGCCGACGGCTCCGACTGCGGCATCGCCAATGTCAACATCGGCACGTCGGGGGCGGAGATCGGCGGGGCTTTCGGCGGGGAGAAGGAGACCGGCGGCGGACGCGAGTCGGGCTCGGACGCCTGGCGGGCGTATATGCGCCGGGCCACCAACACCGTGAACTACTCCGACAGCCTGCCGCTCGCCCAGGGGGTGAGCTTCCTCTGACCTCGCCCGGCGGCCCGGGAGAAGATCCGCGACACCGAAGCAGTTAGCACTGCTGTCTGACCTGGTCTTTCGTCGGGTGGCGGGGGTGTAGCGGGACTTCGATTGTGCGGGGGCGGCCTCACGGGGACCGCCCCTCGATCGTGCGACCACGCCGCGGGAAGTGACAGCTTCGGGCGACTGCTTGGCGTCGGCGGCGCCAGTGCGACCGGCTCAGCGCGTGGTGTCGTCCGCGGTGACCACTCAGGCGCGGGGGCCGGCAACCCGAGTGGTGAACCAGCTCGCCGGGACGGGTGGGCGCTGCTGCTCAGCGGTGTGATCTTCGGGCAACTCGGTGCGGAGCCGGAGCCGAAGGACTTCTACCGCGAACTCACCGGCGACGTCGCCTTCCGCGATCCGCTCGCCTGGGAGGCCGTCTCGCCGGAGGCGTACGACGGGCTGCTGCTGCCCGGCGGGCACGCCCCGGGCATGCGGCAGTACCTCGGCTCGCCTGTCCTGCAGACGAAGGTCTCCCGTTTCTGGGCGACGGGTCGGCCGGTGGGCGCCATCTGCCACGGCGTCCTCGTACTCGCCCGCACCATCGACCCGGAGACCGGCCGCAGCGTCATCGCCGAGCGGCGCACCACCTGCCTGCCGAAGTACATGGAACGCAGCGCCTATTACCTCACCGCGTGGCGGCACGGCCGCTACTACCGAACGTATCCGCAGTACGTCCAGGACGAGGTCACCGCCGCGCTCGACGACCCCGAGCATGGTCGGCTGCCGGGAGGACCTGCTCACGGACATCGCCCTGGACCTTGTGGCCCGCGCCTCTGCTCATCCGACCGTACCGAGCAGTTGAGCCTGGCGTGCCGCGCCGAGGCGGCGCAGTGGGCGATCATTCTGACCTGCTCCTTCGCCGCCCCACCCGACACCCCGCGCAGGGGCGGGCAGCTCCGTCTTCATAAACAGACGACTGGTCGCTTATTATTCGCAAGTCCTCATCCACCTCCCACGACCAGGAGTCCGACCATGACGTCCGCCCGGACCAGCCTCTACGCGGAACCCTCCACGCCCGCGCTCCCGGCCAGCGGCCTGCAGCTCGACCTTGCTCACACGGCCCTGGTCGTCACCGATCCGCAGATCGACTTCCTCAGTCCGCAAGGGGTCACCTGGGAGATCTTCGGCGCCAGCATCACGGACAACGACACGGTCGCCCACATCGGACAGCTTCTTGAGGCTGCCAAGACCGCCGGCATCACCGTGGCGATCTCGCCTCACTACTACTACCCGTCCGACGACGCCTGGCAGTTCGGCGGCCCTCTGGAGCAGTACATGCACAGCGTCGGCATGTTCAGGCGCCAGGGTCCGCTCCTCCTCGACGGTTTCGCCGGCTCCGGGGCCGACTTCCTGCCCGCGTACCGCCAGTACATTCTCGACGGCACGACCGTCATCGCCTCGCCGCACAAGATCGTGGGGCCCGAGTCGAACGACCTTGCCCTCCAGTTGCGCAAGCGCGGCATCTCGCAGGTCCTGCTCGCCGGCATGGCAGCCAATCTCTGCGTCGAGGGCCACCTCCGCGAACTCATCGAGCAGGGCTTCGAAGTGGTCGTCGTCCGCGATGCCACAGCCGGCCCGCAGCTTCCGGAAGGCGACGGCTATCTCGCCGCCCTCATCAACTTCCGCTTCCTGGCGAACGCCACATGGTCCACCGCCGAGGCTGTCACAGCGCTGCGGGGCAGCGGATGACACCGTGGACGATCGCGCAGATTCCCCAGACGGCCGATCATGGACTGTCCGGTCGGCGGACCGTAGCGTCGCAGCCAGCCGCGCCGACGGCTGCAGTGACGTCATCCACGGCCGGAACACTCACCGGTGGACGAAACAGCACGCGGTACGAGCAGGGGAGAACATGAATGGGGGAGCAACTCTGCTTCGCAGTTCTGGGGCCCGTCCGTGGCTGGCGGGGGCCGGACGAGATTGATCTCGGACCACCGAAGCAGCGAGCCGTCCTCGCCACGCTGCTGCTCGGCGAAGGCGCACATGTCTCGGTCCAGACGCTGGTCGACGCCGTCTGGGGGACCGGATCACCAGGGTCCGCGCTTAGTTCGCTGCGCAGCTATGTGTACCGGCTGCGTCAACTGCTCGGCCCCACGGCGATCCGTTCCATGCGTGACGGCTACCGGATCCCCACCTCGCCCGACACACTCGACCTGACCGCCTTCCGCTGCCTCGTCGCCGAGGCGGACCAGGCCCAACGCGACAACGACGACAAGACCGCCGCCCGGTGCCTGAACAACGCCCTCGCTCACTGGCAGGGGACTGCGCTGACCGGAATCCGCGGCGAGTACGCCCAGGCACAGCGCGACCGGCTTGAACGACTGCGACTTTCGGCCCTGGAAGCGAGTTGCGCGGTCCGGCTCGAGCTGGGCGAGCACGCTGCCGTCGCAAGGGAACTGGCCGCGCTGGTAGCCGAGCACCCGCTGGACGAGCGGTTCCGGAAGATGCTGATGCTCGCCCTGTACCGGTCAGGACGCCAGGCCGAAGCACTCATGGCCTACGGCGAGGCCCGCTCGCTCCTCGCCGACGAGCTGGGGATCGACCCGGGACCTGAACTCCGGCACATGTATGAGCGCATCCTGCGGGCGGACGTCGCGCTGACCACCCCACCTGCACCCACACACCCAGGCCCGGCCCCAGACCCACCGCAGCAAGCGCCCCGCCAGCCGGCGCCCGCACAGCTCCCTGCCGATCTGCCGACCTTTGTCGGGCGCGCGGCGCAACTCGCCCAGGTCGACATGATGCTCGACGGCGACAACGGAATACCCGCCGATGTCGGCGTCGCCGTCATCACCGGCATGGCCGGGGTCGGCAAGAGCACGTTCGCAGTCCACTGGGCCCACCGCGTCGCCCCCCGCTTCCCTGACGGCCAGCTGTACATCAATCTCAGGGGGTTCGACTCGGTGGGACTCCCGGTCTCCCCGGATCGGGCGCTGCGCACCGTTCTCGAGTCATTCGGGACCGAACCGATCAGCCTGCCGCAGGACCCCGAAGCACTCGCGGCCTGCTACCGCACGCAACTCGCCGGGCGGCAGGTGCTGCTCCTGCTGGACAACGCCCGCGACGCCCAGCAAGTGCGCCCGCTGCTTCCCTCGAACCCTGGCTGCATGGTGGTCGTCACCAGCAGGAACCGGCTGTCCGGCCTGATCGCCACCCACGGGGCCCGCCCCTTCCACCTCGACATGCTCACGGTCATGGAGGGGCGCGACCTCCTCGTACGCAGACTGAGTGCCAACCGGACGGCCGCCGAGCCGGCAGCCGTCGACGAGATCATCGGGCACTGCGCCCGCCTGCCACTCGCCCTGTCGATCGCGGCCGCACGCGCGCTGACACGCTCGGCCTTTCCCCTTGCGACTCTCGCCTGTGAACTGGCCGACGGCCAAAGCCGCCTCAATACCCTGAGCGACCGCGACACGGCAGCCGACGTCCGCGCCGTCTTCTCATGGTCGTACCACGCCCTCACCCCCGCCGCCGCACGCCTGTTCCGGCTGATCGCCCTCCACCCGGGCCCGGACATCTCGCTCGCCGCCGCAGCGAGCCTCACGGGCCTCACCGCCCCGCACACGCACCAACTGCTGGCCGAACTGACCGAGGCCCACCTCGTGGACGAACCCGTGCCCGGCCGGTACTCCCTCCACGACCTACTGCGCGCCTACGCCGACGAGCTGATCCGCAGCACCGACGAACCGGACGAGCAGCACGCCACCCGCCTTCGTGTACTGGACCACTATCTGCACAGCGCGCACCGCGCGGGGCGTGCGTTCTCCCCCGATCGGCAGGCCATCGCGCTGTCCGCGCCTTCTCAGGGTGTCCAGGCGGAGGAATTCCCCCCGGGCGCAGAACGCGCCGGCCCAGCCGCAACCTGGCTGGACACCGAACAAGCCGTACTGATGGCGGCCATCAGAACAGCGGCCGCCCATGGGTGTGACACGCACACCTGGCAACTCGCCTGGGCCATCGGCCATCACCTCGACCGGAAGGCTCACTGGCACGACCTCGAAGCAACACAGCACCTGGCGCTGGAGGCGGCCGAGCGCCTGGAAGACCCCAATGCCCAGGCGCACATCCACCAGAGTCTCGCACGGGCAGCGGCCTGTCTGGGCCGGGTCGAGGAGGCGCGCAACCACATGGAGCGTGCCGTGGAACTCTTCACCGCCGCTGGTGAGATCACCGCCTGCGCCGACAGCCACCGGCAACTGAGCTGGGTGGCCGAACAGCAGGGTGACCTGGAAGCAGCGCTGTTCCACGCACAGCAGTCCCTCGCCGGGCATCGGGCGGCCGACGACCTGGGCCCGCGCATGGTTGCCGCGCTCAACGCCGTCGGCTGGTGCCACATCCTGCTCGGACAGCACCGACAGGCGCTCGCCCACTGCCAGGAAGCTCTGGCCAGACCAGAGCTTCACGACCGTCCCTACCTCGCAGCGGACATCTGGGACAGTACCGGCCTCGCCCTGCACCACCTGGGACGACATCCCGATGCCGTCGCCGGTTACGAACAGGCCCTCGCCCTCTACCGCACAGTCGGCGTCGCCCAGGCCGAGGCCGACACGCTGCGCCGCCTCGGGAACACCCACCTCGCGTCAGGCCGCGTGGAACAGGCCCGCGCGGCATGGACACAGGCCCTCGCCCTTCTGGAACGACTCGGCCATGCCGACAGCAAGGCCGTCCGAGCCCAGCTCAATACCCTCACGACGAACCCGCCTTGTCGCTGACACGCCGGTAGAGCGCCTCCGCAGGCTCGCCCGGACGGGGCCCGGCCGGCCAGGTGTGTCGGTCGGCCCGATGAATGTGTTGCTCACCAGCTCCGGCCGGGTTGCGGGCGAACCAACCGCCCCCGGAGGAGCCCCCGCCGCCTCCCGACCGGCATCCTGTGGTGGGGGGCGGCGGTACGGTCCGCGTCAGGGCAGGTCGCGCAGCGGGGCGTAGCCGCGTTCGTACAAGGCGTTGGCGCCGTAGCGGAACGCCATGTTGCGCAGGGCCGTGGGCAGGGACCTGGTCCGGTCGCGCCGGTGGGTCTGCCGCTGCACCCAGCGGGTACGGGGGAGCCTGCGCTGGACGAACTGCTGGAGGAGGCCCTCGATGTTGCCGCCCTCGGCCAGCACCTCGGCCAGGACCTGGGCGTCCTCCACCGCCAAGGCGACGCCCTGGGCCATGTTGGGCGAACTGGCGTGGGCCGCGTCCCCGACGAGCACGGCGCGTCCGCGCGCCCACGTCTGGCAATTGACCTCCGCCACCGGTGAGACGTACGCGTCGAGAGCGGCGGGTGTGGCCAGCAGGTCCCGTACACGCTGGTCGTAGCCGGCGAAATGCCCGAGGAGGTCGGAAGCATTGGCCGGGTTCTCGGAGGAGGGCGCCGTCACGTCGGCGTAGCAGCACACCCGGCCCCCGCCGACCGGGTAGGCCAGGAAGGCCGTTCCCGGGCCGAGCCACACAGTCCACCGATCGATGTCGGGGGCGTCGGTGAGGAAACGCCAGCAGACCTGCCCGAGGTAGCGGGTCCCGGCCGCCTGATCGACCGACTCCCGCAGGTCCGACTGTATGCCGTCCGCCCCTACGACCACGTCGTACCGGCCGGTCCCGCCGTCGGTGAACGTCACATTCACACCGTCGTCGTGCGTGCCGTCGTCGGAATGCCTGAGCGAGTCCACGGTGACCCCGTGTTGGACGGGCACCGGCACGACGTCCTGGAGGGCGGCATGGAGGTCGTCTCGGGTGATGCCGACGCAGCCGGCGGTTCCCCGCCACAGTTCGGCCATGTCGATATCGGCCAGCACCCTGCCCCGCTGGTCCATCAGCCGCTGGCCGGGCACGGGCGCTCCCGATTCGCTGAGGTGCTTTCCCACCCCCAGCGCGGTCAGAGCGCGGACGCCGTTCCCGGGCAGGAAGAGCCCGGCCCCACCGGTACGGCTCTCAGGGGACCGCTCGATGACGTCGACGGACATGCCCTCGCGCTCAAGCGCGATGGCGGTCGCCAGGCCGGCGATGCCAGCCCCGACCACGAGGACGTCAAGCTGATTCGGCATGCAGATCTCCCGTATGGTTTCCAGGGGTACGTTCTGCACTACGACCTGCTCAGCGGCTGGGTTCACGGTCAGGGGCTTCGGAGGTGCGGTTCTCTTCCGTCCGAGGTTGGCCGCAATGCTGAGCTGGCGGTAGAGCCGACGTGACCAGGGCCTGTACGCCTCCGGCGCGCCCTCCCGCCCTGCCAAGGTGTCCCCGTCGGCACTGGACACCGACGTGGTGTTCGACCCCGGAGAGAACGCACTGACCTCGTACGTACTGAGACAAGCGACGTCCCGCTTCCCTGGAAGCCGGCGCCGGAATCCGCGTCCATCTCCCGGGATGCAGCTGGCTGCCACGTTGCCTCACCTCGTCGCCTGGTCACGCCGTAACCCGGAGGGGCCCAGACTGCGGGAGCAGTCCGGAGCGTCTCTCTGATAGCGCAGCCAGTGCGCCGCCTCCTCGATGTCTTCCGCATTGGGCTCGCGACGGCGTCACTGCTGTAACACCCCTGACTACGCGGAGACAGAATGACGGGTTCTCCGCACTTCTCGACAGGAGGACCGCGGCAGCGAGACGGGTCACGGTTGTGTCTCGGAGTCGTGTGCTGAGAACCCCGCAAGAGCCGGGCCCGTAGCAGGAGCTGATCGCTTCGGAACGTCCGGAGCAGCATGACCAGCAGCATTCGAGGGTATCTCTTCATGTTCCGCACACGAGCCACAACGCTCGCCTCTCTCGCGACCGTGGGTGTCCTGTTGCTTTCCGCCTGCGACGGAAATGACACCAACGACGCGGGCGCATCCGCATCGTCCTCCGCATCCGGGGCCGGCGATCCGTCCTTCCGGAACGGCACGGCACGGCAGAACAACGCGCCTGCGCAGACCGGTGACTTCGCGCCTGACGCGGCGCCCCCCGCGGCGGCCAAGAAGCCGGTGGCCCGCAAGTGGGTACAGCTATCGGCCGGCCGCGCCGGACAACTGGACCCGGTCGTGGTCAACGGGGCCGGCTTCACGCTGTACCGGTTCGACGAGGACACCGCAGACCCGTCGAAGTCGAACTGCAGCGGGCAGTGCGCCACCACGTGGCCGCCGTATCTGGTCGCGCGCGGCGGCACGGTCTTCCTCGACGGGATCGACAAGTCCGCGATCGGCTTCATCGAGCGCGACGGCGCGCTCCAGGTCACCATCGGCGGCTGGCCCGTCTACCTCTTCAACAAGGACACAAAGGCCGGTGACACCAACGGCCAGGGCGTGGGAGGCGCCTGGTTCGGCGTCACGCCGGACGGCGAGAAGGCCGGTGGCGGTCAGCCCGCTGACGATGCCGATCAGTCCGGAGCCGACGCCGGCGCCGACGCCGATCCAGAGGCCTCGCCCGCGGGCGGCGCCACCCTCTTCCAGGGCGCGAACTTCGCCGACCCCTCCCAGGGAGTGGCAGGCCCCGGCTGCCGCAACGTCCGCTTCTCCGGCTCGATCCAGGTCAGCGGCGCCCTCAAGATCTGGGACGGCCCCAACTGCACCGGCAACGTGAAGGTGGTCAGCGGGAATGTCCAGGATCTCTCCGCCATCGGATTCGCCACGGTGAAGTCAGTCCGCTTCCTCGGCTGACACGCTCGGCGCCAGACGCGCGGGCCCGCCTGCTCCGAATCCCTCGAAGCGGACGCCGCCGCGATGCTCTGTTGCACCTTCTGAGCGGAAGCACCGGCTTCCGCATTCCCCCAGCCCTGCCCAGGGCACCTGTGCGCCCCTCGATCCCAAGCGAGCGCACCCCTCATCACTTGCACGCCCCGCCGCAACTGCCCCGGAGGAGAAACAGCATGAGCCGCAGCGACGTCCTGGTAGACGCCGACTGGG